>NZ_AFWE01000198.1 GCF_000222585.1 Vibrio scophthalmi LMG 19158
TCCATTTTTGGCTCGTAATATCAACGAAGAAGACGATAAACGTAAATCTGAGAAAGTTAGACAATGGGTAGTTAAACTGCCCCCAGAAACATTATCAAATTTGCTTACCGCGCTATCTCAGAAGCAATACAACACAAGGTTTGATGGTGAAGGAAGACCGATAAGAGCGGCAACTGATAATCAAAACCAAGCGGCGGCAATAGTGAAAATCATGCAGTGGTTGGCAACTGACGTAAGCGAAAGCGATGAAACCAATCAACGCCAATGGAAGGAAGCGTTAATTGCCATGGCCGATTTGCCCAAATACAGTAAAGATTATTCTGCAGAGTGGGATGGGTATAAGAAGCAGTGGTTTGAGTTGGCTGAATTTATAAAAGCCACAGAGGATCTTGAAGTTATTCGAAGGTTTAATCAATACTCAAATCAGCTTTGTGCCAACATGGTGTTAACTAAACAAAAATTATATACTGTGACGGGAATTATTGGTGGCGTTGAGCAATATGAATATTCCGCCTATCCGACGAGATGCGTGCCTAATGCGTCGCTAGGTAAGGGAACTCTCGCTATTGTTAGTCGAAAAACTGATTTACCTGAAAATCACTGGCGTTTAGAGAAAACTAATGAAGTCATTATAAGTTGGAGTCTCGATGAAATTACATTTTAAGCTGTTAGTGAAATTACTATCAAGTATCTTTCTCCTATTAAGTATTACAGCGTGCGGCCCCAACCCGCAAGATGATATTCCATTATTTAAAAATTATATAGAAGAGAATATCAATAAAAAGTCAGACGACCCATATATCTCCAGCTCAGTTAAGCCTGGTGACGCGATGTATGAGTATCTGACGAAGTTGCAACAAGGTGCTGGGGACGAGCGTCTACTTGAACCGCTAATCAAGGCTGGTAACACTGATGCTATGGTGTGGATGGCTCGTACCAACTCAAATGATTTAGAAATGCGCGGTGAAGTCCTTGGACTTTTGGCGCGCGCAATGGAAGCGGGTGATCCGTTCGCTGCGTTAGCATTGTCATCTGGTGGAGAGGAATGCTGGGATTTTGGTAACAGCTCGTTGAGTAGTCAAGCCGCCAAATCTATAGGTATCAACGTAAATACAAAGATAGAAACATGTTCAAAAAAAAACTGGGCAATAGCAATGGAGGGCTTTAACGAGTTGGCACAAAAAGGCGATTTACGGTCACAGTATTTTTTATTGAGCATGGAAAGAATTCAACAACCCGACGACTCAGTTGAAGCTCATGAACATTATCTTAAAGAAGTTATTCGTTTTGCTGAAGGCTACTATTACCAACCATTGGTTGATTATGTAAAAACAATTTTGGTTAAAGAAAAAGGTTCTTATCAGTTAAAATCAGAGAGTAAAGAACTAGAATCTACAGCTATCAGTCTGCTGACCATTGCTGCCAATCATAATTATATACCAGCCATAAAGAAGCTAATTGAGTATAATTATCAAAATATAGAAAAAACCGATCAGTTATTTAAACATGGAGTTAGGTTAGGCTCTAAAGGTTCAATTACTTGGCAAATGATTATATTTGCAGATTTTGATGACAAAAGGATTTATACACCATCAGAAGTGTATTATTTTTCAAGGTTATACTGGAAAATAACAGGCGATAACACGATGTTGCGTTTTGATTACGAAAAAGGTTCGCTCACTGATGATGAAATTCAGTTGTTAAACATTGAAGTTGACAAGCAATATAATAAAATTACACCGATGGTTTACATAGATAATTTTACCCTAAGAACAAACTGGATTGATAGAACGAACTGATGTTATACAAAAAGTGAAACCAAAATACGTATGATTTCCTATGCATGTTAGGGAGATGAACGCTCATTATTGATCGTTGAGGCATGGGTTTGACTAAAAGTAGGACGTACCTGAGTTTAGAGATATTTTAAGGACAAATAATGCCAAAAGCAGCACGTATCGGCGATATCGCCTCAGCACATGGATGTTTTCCACCCACACCGATTATCGCCGGTAGTAGCGATGTCTTTATTAACGGCATCCCTGCCGCGCGTCTGGGCGATGCAGCCGCACCCCATGGTTGCCCATGCCCCAAAACACCGCATGGATTTCATGGCCGCGCCATTTCAGCGGGCTCTGGCAGTGTTTTCATCAATGGTTTACCCGCAGCTCGAGTTGGTGATGCGATTGGTTGCGGAGGTACGGTCGCGACAGGATCACCGGATGTCACTATTGGGTAGTTCAAGCGGATGATATTGGAGGCCATTTCCATTGATAATCGTGAATTTTAGCGCCTCACAATTCAAGGTGAGATCCATATTGGCAAGAAGAAAGACCTGAACCCGTTGCCTTTGTCGTTGCCTTTCTTGTTATCGATATCAGAGGAATGGGGGAAATTACCCGAGCATCCCATGACACCATGGAGTGAGTAGTATAGAGGTGAAATTAAGTGAAGTTCAGCAAACATTAGAACATGGTGAGTGTTCCACTGATGGCGAAATTCAACGGATTGGTTTATCTCCTATGCCAATCAGTTGTGGTCGTAAACCCATGGTTGTGAGTGGTTTTTTTACTAAAACGCCTGATGGTTTGGTGGAGATACGCGCTCTAAACATCGATGTTCATGTTCTGCAATTAATGTTTTTTTGGATGTTGGCAATGAGCAGTATCGTTATTCCAATGTGGTTTGAGTTTGGACATGCATTTTTTATGTATCCTATGCTTTTACCGGTGACTATCATTTTTGGTGGGTTGTTTTATTGTTTTTTCAAAGATAGTCATACTTCGATTAGTTGTTCACCTCCAATATGTTTTCACCCTCAGAAGAAAGAGGTATTGTTTTCCTGGATTAAAAGTAATGGCAAAACACCAGTGCGGCCTGACATTATGGTTAGTGATATTTCTGCGTTTATGTTTATTATGGCTTTTATTTGTATTGGCTTGGGAAGTGCCATGCTCATTCAAATGTTCTATAGTCGACGGTTGTTAGATTTATCTGACCATACTTTGTGGATTATACCATTGATGATAGGTGCATATCCTCTCTACTATACTGTCAAACCGTGGTTTTGTTACTTTAAAGCCAGTAAAAATTACGTTAGTTCCGTTGAGGTTTTTCCCGTTGATTGGGAAGATCTTAATATCGAGTTTCAATCGTTTACCGGAGTTAACTACACGGGTATGGTGAGTTTAAATAACTTAACGTTTACAGCGCCAATACCTAATGACCCAAATGGTGATAGCGCACTGGTTAGCTTACCTGTTTATAGCCAAGAAGAAGCGTTATGTCTTTATGAATTACTCTGTGACTATATGGAGAATGGTGCTCAAGGTATCGAGCATACCGCGGCGAATAAAATCTCTAATTATCGGGGGGGGGGGGTACAATCGTGCAGGTTATAAGCGGCTTATTCTTAAACGGATGCGAAAAACACCTTTGTTTTATCCCATTTGGCGAGTTTGGAACTAGGTGAGTCTTCGTTATTTTGCGCATTGGTATTTAGAATATCAAATTGAAGTGAATCAACAAAAAGTACTTAATCGTGAGGATGTAAAAGCGTGGTCAGCGCTAATCCCTGAAGAGCAGTGGCAGCAACTCTCTCAACCGCTAACCGAAGCTAATAAGAAAGTAAGAAAACTGTATGCTCATGGGATTAAGTGGGAAGATGATAAAGTTCAAAAAATCCTTAGGGAATACCAGAGTTAGAATTCAGTGCCTAATTTTTAATGTTTAGCTAGTGAATAGACAATCGAATAAATGAGATTATTGAGTAGTCGAGTAGTACCAATGAACGGGGTCAGGTCTTTCCTTTTGCTTTCTTGTTTGGATGGTTAGGCTTTTTTGATGTATACGAAATTAGATGTCTGAACGAAACATATTTTAAGGACAAATCATGCCAAAAGCAGCACGTATCGGCGATATCGCCTCAGCACATGGATGTTTTCCACCCACACCGATTATCGCCGGTAGTGGCAATGTCTTTATTAACGGTATCCCTGCCGCGCGTCTGGGCGATGCGGCAGCGCCGCATGGTTGCCCATGCCCGAAAACACCGCATGGATTTCATGGCCGCGCCATTTCAGCGGGTTCCGGCAGTGTTTTCATCAATGGTTTGCCCGCAGCTCGAATTGGTGATGCGATTGGTTGCGGCGGTACGGTCGCGACAGGATCGCCGGATGTGACAATAGGCTAAGTGGTTAAACGTGACGGACTTATCTTAGTAAGATGAATACCTGCCAGAGCAAATCGCTCGTAAGGATCTTTATGCTCCGATTGATACCACGATGCAGGCATTGCTTGGCTGAGGCCTAATTGCTTCAGTTGCTGCTTCTCTTGTTTGGTTATGACCGCATAATCAAGTAGGCAGGATAGAATACGTTTGGCAGATTGTGGTGTTAACTCACCATCGCGTTGGTAGCGTTTGAGCTCTCCTATGATGGTCTCAAGGGGGACTAAAGGCTCTAGTTCAGCGTGTTTTACGGTGAATACGTTATTTGAACGGCAGCTGCAATCTCTAAATGAACGGGGTCAGGTCTTTCCTTTTGCTTTCTTGTTTAGAGGGTTAGGCTTTTTTGATGTATGCGAAATTAGATGCCTGAACGAAACATAATTTAAGGACAAATAATGCCAAAAGCAGCACGTATCGGCGATATCGCCTCAGCACATGGATGTTTTCCACCTACACCGATTATCGCCGGTAGTGGCGATGTCTTTATTAACGGTATCCCTGCTGCGCGTCTGGGTGATGCGGCAGCGCCGCATGGTTGCCCATGCCCGAAAACACCGCATGGATTTCATGGTCGCGCCATTTCAGCGGGCTCTGGTTGTGTTTTCATCAATGGTTTACCCGCAGCTCGAGTTGGTGATGCGATTGGCTGTGGTGGTATGGTCGCGACAGGATCACCGGATGTGACAATTGGGTAGTTCGAGCGGATGATATTGGAGGCCATTTCCATTGATAATCGTGAATTTTAGCGCCTCACAATTCAAGGTGCGCTCCATATTGGCAAGAAGAAAGACCTGACCCCATTGCTTTT
>NZ_AFWE01000197.1 GCF_000222585.1 Vibrio scophthalmi LMG 19158
CCGTGTCGTTAGCACCAATAACCAAAACAACATCCGTTTGTGGGAGTCGTCATTGATTTCGTCCATCTCTAATACGATGTCGTATGGTACTTTCGCTTCTGCAAGTAACACGTTCATGTGGCCAGGTAAGCGACCCGCTACAGGGTGAATACCAAAGCGCACTTCAACACCTTGGGCGCGAAGTTTCTCTGTAATTTCGTGAACTGGGTATTGAGCTTGCGCAACTGCCATACCGTACCCCGGAGTGATGATCACTGATTTTGCATTTTTCAGCATATCAGCCACATCTTCCGCGTTGGTTTCACGGTGCTCACCATATTCTTCATCACTCGAGATAACGACTTCTTGACCGAAGCCACCAGCGATAACACTGATGAATGAACGGTTCATTGCTTTACACATAATGTAAGAAAGGATCGCACCTGACGAACCGACCAATGCACCTGTTACGATCAAAAGATCATTCGCTAGCATGAAACCTGCCGCTGCCGCTGCCCAACCTGAGTAAGAGTTCAGCATTGATACCACAACTGGCATATCGGCACCGCCGATTGAAGCCACAAGGTGGTAACCAAATACGAATGCGATTAACGTCATGACGAGCAGCGCAAACATGCTGCCATCCGCTTTAACGAAGTAGATCATCAACAATGTTGAAACGACGATCGCTGCCAAGTTCATTTTGTGCTTGTGCGGTAGGTTTAGTGCTGAAGATGAAATCACACCACGCAGTTTACCAAACGCAACAATTGAACCTGTAAACGTCACTGCACCGATAAATACGCCCAAGAACACTTCCACGAGGTGGATAACATGGTGTGCATGGAGTTCAGACGGTGAGATCAGAGCTGCGTTTGCAATCGCTGGCGGATCAATGTAGCTGTTATAGCCAACTAAAACCGCTGCCATACCGACAAAGCTGTGTAAGATTGCAACCAATTCTGGCATTTCAGTCATTTCTACTTTTTTAGCGTAGAAAATACCAATGCTACCACCCACTGCCATTGCAATGATCACCCATACTGTACCACTTGCTTCTGGGTTAAAGATCGTTGCAATCAAAGCGATCGTCATACCAGCAATACCGTAGTAGTTACCGGCGCGAGCTGATTCTTGCTTTGATAGCCCCGCAAGGCTCATGATAAAGAATAAGGCAGCAACAATGTAAGCTGCTTGTACTAGTCCTGCAGACATTCCTTGTAACTCCTATTAGTTCTTACGGAACATTTCAAGCATGCGCTTGGTAACGGTAAATCCGCCAAAGATGTTGATACTGGCAATCAGTACCGCAATGAATGACAAGAATGTCACCACACCATTGCCTTGACCGATTTGTAGCAACGCACCCACAACAATAATGCCTGAGATTGCATTGGTTACTGACATCAAAGGAGTGTGTAGCGAGTGGCTAACGTTCCATACAACGTAGTAACCCACCACGCATGCCAATACGAATACGGTGAAGTGAGCAAGGAACGATGCTGGCGCAACCGAGGCAATCCAACCAAATGTCGCTAAAGCAACACCTAAACCAATCACTTTTTTAACAGGAGAGACCGGTTCGTCCACTTTCTTCTGTGGCGCGGCTGCCGCTTGTGGCTTTTGCTCAGGTTGTGCAGAGACTTGAATCGGTGGCGCAGGCCACGTCACTTCACCTGCTTTAACAACCGTTACACCACGTAGAACGACATCGTCAAAATCGATATCAATGTTGCCGTCTTTTTCTTTGCAAAGCAGCTTCATTAGGTTAACGAGGTTAGTTGAATACAACTGAGAAGATTGCGTAGGTAGACGGCCAACCATATCGGTATAACCGACCACTTTTACGCCATTCGCCGTGGTGATCACTTGATCAGCGACCGTGTATTCACAGTTACCGCCGTTTGCCGCAGCAAGGTCAACGATCACACTGCCCGCTTTCATGCTATCGACCATTTCTTTAGTGATTAGCTTTGGCGCTGGACGGCCTGGGATAAGTGCGGTCGTAACGATAATATCAACATCTTTTGCTTGCTCGGCGTAGAGCTCTGCTGCTTTTTTGTTGAAGTCATCTGACATTTCTTTGGCGTAACCATCACCTGAACCTGAGTTTTCTTGAAAATCGACTTCCAAGAATTCAGCGCCCATTGATTGCACTTGTTCTTTTACTTCCGGACGAACATCGAATGCACGAACGATTGCACCAAGGCTGCCTGCTGCGCCAATAGCCGCAAGACCTGCAACACCCGCACCTGCAACCAGTACTTTCGCTGGTGGCACTTTACCCGCGGCGGTAATCTGACCGGTAAAGAAACGACCGAACTCATGCGCCGCTTCAACAACCGCACGGTAGCCTGCAATGTTTGCCATAGAAGATAATGCGTCGAGTGCTTGTGCACGCGAAATACGAGGAACGGCATCCATCGCCATCACATTGATGTTTTTACTTGAAAGCTTTTCCATAAGCTCAGCATTTTGTGCCGGCCAAATGAAACTGACTAAGGTTGCACCTTCTTGAAGAAGCGCGAATTCATCGACACCTTTGTCAGCATCAGCGATAGGAGCATTTACTTTGAAGATGATGTCTGACGACCAAGCTTCTTCTGTAGAAACGACTTTAGCTCCCGCTGTTTCAAAAGCGACGTTATCAAAACTTGCTAACGCCCCTGCTTGCGATTCAACAACCACGTCGAATCCCAGTTTTATTAGCTGCTCAACCGATTTCGGCGATGCAGCAACTCGCGTTTCGCCAGCGAGTATTTCTTTTGGCACACCAATTTGCATAGCTATTCCTTGACTATTGGCACAATGATTATTCTGTTTTTATCTAACGGGTGTATGAAATTCAAGCTTTTTGTAATAAAAAAACAAAATTTCATTACATATAACCGAAAGTGATGGCCTATTTTGCAATTTTGCGTGTAATGAAACAACACCATTCAACCTGAACAGAGGTCAAACCAGGTCGCAAAAAATGGACAAAAAAACAGTTACTTACTTTTGTGACACAAAAAAAGAACCATCAGCATAGCGGCTAATGGTTCTTCAAGGTATGACATCTATCAAGTACGGGGAGATCTAATCGAAAATATTAGTACCCATTTGATCAATAAACATTTGCGCTTTTTTCAACATGAATTCATCGGCATCAGCTCGGCTAGACAAAACATCGGAACGAATAAAACGATGCGTCTTTAATTCACCATCGATCTCTTTCTCGATTTTACCTGCAATGCGAAACTGCCCACCTTCGGCGATTGCTTGCTGATAGATGAAAAAGCCTTTGTATTCTATCGGTTCAACTACAGGCTCTGCCTTTGCTGTTTTTTTACCGAATAAGCGAGAAAATAACCCCACTTTGACTCCTTGATTATCTACTTGTTACTCTTATTTTAACGGCACATTGCGCACGATAGCAATTTGGCATGGAACGAGTGGTAAATACACCTTAATTGCGCGATTTTGTCGGTAACAATGGTTTCTCAAACCATTCAAGTTCAGCGTCTTCATCAAAACGATATTGGCTTGAAATAACCGGAAGATCATCTTGGCGTAACTTACGTCTGTCATCAACAATCATCGTTTTCGCGGCTTCAACAGCGACATGAGCATAGTTCTTAAGGATGACCAGACGATCTTCAGATAAGGTGGCGAGAAAATCGATGTCGTGGCGTATATATACTGGCCGTAATTGATTTAATGACAAACACGCTAAATCGGCTAACTGGTCGTTATCAAAATGTTCGGTGTACTCTGGTTGGGCTAAGACTTGCCCTACCAACGTTTCCATGTAATTGTGTACATCTACACTTATCTGCATACACATTGCCCCCGTAAACAAGCTGCTTAATTTACATCTGTATCATATAAAAATGCTTTAAAACCAAATTAATAGCAATAACCTAGTTGCTCAAACTTTAGCTTAGCTCATCAATTTGTGCGCGAATCTTCGCAATTGTTTACGCTCTTACGCATTTTTCACTGATTAAATAGCCAAAATACTTGGAATATCATCAGATAACGTTATCCTTGTTCATTGTTGTTAACATTGCATCTTTCATGATAAAGGCCTAGTACATGTCGTTTTCTTTGGTCACGTCAAATTGGTTCCGATTTGCGTTTCCGCTGTTGCTGTTACTAATGATTGCCGTTGGCATGAATAATGTTTCTGCTTTAATCCAAGCTAACGAGACGGTCAGCACAAGTCTCCCATACATTCTATTTATCGCGACAATTGCCTTAAGTCACGCATTTAAACAAAGTCGTTGTGCCATGGTGGCGACGGCATTGTTGGTTTCCTATTGGATTATCCAAACTCGTTTACAAAGCCCTTTATCGACAGGTACCACGCTTTTAGAGCTTTCCTTATTAGCGTTATTGCAGCCTATCGCGTGTATGATGATCTATCTGTTCAAAGACACGAGTGTAAGAAGCCGTGGTTTTTTGATTTATCTTGGCGTTTTAGGCTTATTCCTACTCTGGTGTGAGCTTATTCTGAGTCATTTTTATGCCGGCGGATTTAGCGATATCAGTGAAACATTCTTGTTTGTCATTCCTGAAATCTCTCGTCTACCGTTTGTCTTGGTTTTATACCTAGTCGCCATATCTCTTTCGAGTGCCATTATTGTACTGCGACAAAACCGTATTATTGACGCCGCTATCTATTCCGCTATCTTGCTCACGTCCGTGACGTTTATCTTTTTTCATATCTCGTTCGTTTCCAGTGCCATGTATGTCATATCGGGCATTTTACTGTTGGTCTACCTCATCTCGGCCAGCTATGAACTTGCGTTTAATGATCGGTTAACCGGCATTCCTGGTCGCTTAGCACTAGAGTCGGATATGAAGCATTTAGGCCGTAAATTCTCTATTGCGATGCTCGATATCGATCACTTTAAATCCTTCAATGATACTTATGGTCATGATACTGGTGATGATGTATTGAAGTTAGTGGCAACTAAACTTGGTGAAGTGGGCGGAAACGCCCGTGTTTATCGCTACGGCGGCGAAGAGTTTACGGTTCTATTCAAAGGAAAGATGGTAGATGATGCGTGGGATTATTTGGAATCGCTACGCATCAGCATTGAAGAGTATGAATTGGTCTTGAGGAACCGCCCGACCCGCCCTAAAGATAATAAAGAAGGTCATAAAAAACGCGGTGGTAAAAAAGAAAAAGATACCGTATCTCTAACTATCAGCATTGGCGTCGCCGACAGCACAGAACACCGAGACACAAAGAAGGTGCTTAAATCGGCCGACCAAGCGCTTTACAAAGCCAAGAAAGGTGGCCGAAACTGTGTCAAAGCCGCATAGACAACCAATCAAAAAAGCTGAGCGGATTTTATGCGACGTTCAAGTTAGTCTTGATTGAAAAACAATACGATACTGCCGCCTTTTAAGCGACTACCGTAATTTAGGTTAAAGCCGATACCAATGTTATCAATCCAACTTGATTTAAATGGTGGTGTCATCAGCCAGCCCACCGATGTCTCATAATAGTAGTTGGTGCCCATAGGTTCTTCAGTGTCACCACCAAGATCAATGCGCTTAATGCTCGAATAAAGAGATTGTACGCTTCTGCCCCATTTGGTCATGTTGTAAAATGCTTCCAAGCCGTTGGCAACATACCAACCATGTGGATTGCCGACATCGCCATAGTTTGCCTCACCCCAACCTCGACCATAAAAATAGTGAACCGAACTAGTGGCGTTCCAACTGCCCCAATCACGCTCTCGGTTATATTTCAGTTCCACATGCGGCTCTAACGTTGCTGCCCATGCCGAGGTATTAAATACCACGCCATCAAGTGCAGGCTTAACGTATTGGTTAGACTCAGCGGAATTGTAATTGTGTTCATTGCGAAAATACTGCAAATGCACACCTAAACCCGGCGTGACTTGCCACTCACTGTCGATGTGGTACTGGTAGCGATAAGCTGAAAATGCACCTAGTACCATTTCCCTCTGTTTATCGTCTTCTTCAACACCACGAATCACGACGTCCTGGCGAGACACTAATGCCGATAGACGGAAAAATAGTTGCGACTTATTTACCGCCTCTTCCTCACTTAAATCGATAGTGAATGGCATTGCGGACACCGCAAAACGCTGACGCAAATCAATTGAGTCAGCAGAGCCAAGGTTTTCATTATCAATATTGAGCCATTCGTTAGGATCAAAATCGTGGACACCCAGCGTCAATACGTCACTGTCCGTCATTACGATCGCGGCAGAAAATGCCTGCTCTAAATATGATTTTACTTCGCTGTGGCCTTCACGTGCAGACACGCTCGGCGCAGTACATATCAATGCACTTGCGATCAGGGTCGTTTTTTTCATGCTTACTTTAGATAAATCAGCTTATATTACGTCGTTTGACTATGACTCTTGATATTCCATCGACGGGTCATACACGACGTAGTGGTCACGGCCATTATGTTTCGCTTGATACAACGCGCAATCTGCCATGTGATAAAGCTGCTCGATACTTTCGCGTCCAGTGGGTTGTATGCTGACGACCCCTTGTGACACCGTAACGAAATCAGCAACTTTGCTGAAATCATGCCTCACATTTAGCTCAGCAATACAGTCTTTAATCCGTTGTGCATGGATTTCAGCTTGGTAGACATCACTATGGCCTAGTAATACAACAAACTCTTCACCACCATAACGCCCAACGACTTCGCCATTCCTGACGAAGAGACTGTTTAACGCTGCCGCTAGTTGAACCAAACATTTGTCACCTTCGATATGGCCGTAATTGTCGTTGTAGAGTTTAAAAAAGTCTACATCTAATAATATTACGGTTAAAGAGACACCATGACGCCCGTGTACTGAAATCATTTCTTTGAGTTTTTGGTCAACGTCGCGACGGTTACGTACCTTCGTTAGACCATCTTCACTGGCCAGTTTTTCTAGCTCTTGATTCGCTTTGGCAAGGTCGGCCGATTTTTGATTTAATTGGCGTCGCATAAAAGCAATACGTTGCATCGCGATGAGCTTGGCTTTGAGAACCAATCTATCTACGGGCTTAATCAAATAATCATCACCGCCAGCTTCGATAGCATCGGCGATCATTTGCGGTGCATCATGGCCGCTCAAAAAGATAATCGGGATCCATTCAGGATATTGTTCACGGATTTTTGCCGAGACTTCAAAACCATTCATATCCGGCATGGTGATATCGAGTAAAACAAGATCGGGTGAAAATTGTGGATATAACTCTAAAGCCATCGAACCTGAACTGGCCATCTCGACGATATGACCAAGCTGTTTAAGCCTTACGGCTAATTGCATGCGCTCCATCTGTACATCATCTACGAGCAGTATTTTCATAGTAGACCCTGTTTTTTCCACACACTATTCCTATTATGAAACGATCTGTTAAATCAGTTGCTTAATAAGCATACATTAGGACCTTGTATTCATCCACTGAGGTTGACATTTTTTACAGAAAAACTAGCATAGCGCGGAATATACAATTAAAAGAGAAAACGCTATGTCTGACGTAACTCCGAATGAGAAAAAAATCGTCGATCTTTCAACCGTTTCTGCAGAACTTCGTCAAGTAATCGAATTTGATGGTGTTCCAGAAGCAATGTACGAAATGGTCGTATCTATTCATGAAGTTTCTGAAGAAGCAGTTCGTGGCTCTTGGGACGAATTACCAAAAAGTGCGCAAAACATTCTAGATAACTTTGAGCAATTTCACGCACTAGTATCTGTTAGCCAAGCATTCGCTGGTCTAAATGTAATGGAAGAGTTCCCAACTCTTAACCTACCAAAAGACATGACTGATGCCGAGAAAGACGATTACCGCGCTTCTCTACTTGATCAAGTTCTACACAACTGTGTAAAAGATATGGTTAAACAGCTTAAGAAAGCTCGTCGTGACCCAATTCTAAAACGTGACTTTACTGACGTATACGCGAAGTAATTTCTACGTTTAGAGATCAAAAACGCCGCATAATGCGGCGTTTTTTTATACCTGTGTTTCTTTATCGCGGCATATCATCCCTCTGGTATGACAACAAGGTATGGCAACAATAAGCGGGACTAATGTTCATGTGACAAGGCGATATCGCGTTGAGTCACACTCACCCCTTTGATTTGCGCATAGACTTTCATACCAATCACTAACTGAAGATCATCTCTTGCCCAAGCGGTAATGGTGGCCCACATAAAGCAACTCTCCGCTAATTTCAGTTTCACCGAGACGCTTTGCCTTGTGTTGCCGTGACTGTGTGTTTCTATCTCGACAATTTCAGCGTGTAAAACATTTCGAATCGAACTGCGTGCAGGCTTTTCTAAATTGATCGAAACATCGTTCGCCCTAACCTGCAGACGAACTCGGCTATTAATCTTTGCATCCACTTTTTGCACCCACAGCATCACACCGTCCGCTAACTCGAGTCCTGATAACGCGTAGTCTTCAATCTGCTCGACCAACAGCGCTTCAAACAACGAGCTTTGCTCGGTAAACGATTGCCATGGTCGCATCGCATTCGATGACCAGACACTCTCAATTGAACCCGAATTCACGACTCGACCTTTATCAATCACGACAATATGATCGGCCAAGCGTAATATTTCATTTAGGCTATGAGTGACATACAAAATAGGCACATTAACGTTGTCTGCCAAATGTTCCAAAAAGGGTAAGACTTCACGTTTGCGTGGTAAGTCTAGCGACGCTAACGGTTCATCCATCAACAGGATATCCGGTTTAGACAATAACGCCCGGCCAATCGCTACACGTTGCTTTTCACCACCAGAAAGTTCAATCGGAAAGCGTAACAGCAATGCGCGCAGTTCTAGTAGGTCGACGACTTGGTTGAAATACTCATGATCAGGTTGCTTAACGCCGTAGAGAAGATTGCCGTTAACTCGATAATGAGGAAACAGGCGTGATTCTTGAAACACGTAACCTACGCGACGCGCTCGTGTCGGCAGGTTAATGGCTTTACTTGAGCTGTAGAGCACGCGACCATTGATTTCGATATGTCCTGAACTTGGCTGAGTTAATCCCGCAACCACATTGATCAACGATGTTTTCCCCGCACCTGAGCGACCAAAAATCGCCGTGATTCCTTTTGCTGGTAGCTCCACATTGATATCAAAGTTGCTATTGCCTAACGTTTGTTCAAAGGCGATGGCCAATTTACTCATAGCTTAGTTCCCAAACGTTTTGTACAACGGCGTGTTAGCCATTCTGATGCCAGCAAAGAGGCCAGTGCAATTACAATGGAAATAATGCATAAACGCATCGCTTCATTCTCAGCTCCAGGCGTTTCAATGAAGGTGTACATTGCTAATGGAATGGTTTGAGTCTCACCTGGAATATTGGAAACAAAACTGATCGTCGCTCCAAATTCACCAAGGCTGCGAGCAAACGACAACATAACACCGGTGATGATACCAGGTATGGTCAATGGCAAAGTGATGGTGAAGAATATCCTCAATGGTGAAGCGCCCAACGTGGATGCCGCTTGCTCCAGTTTTGTATCGACGTTCTCTAAACTGAGTCGAACTGAACGGACCATGAGTGGTAGCGCAACGACCACACAGGCTAATGCCGCCCCTTTCCAGTTAAAAGCAAATGAAAGCCCAAACGTTTGATAGAGCCAACCGCCGACTGCGCCTTGCCGCCCCATCATGATCAATAATAGGTAGCCAACCACGACTGGCGGTAACACCAAAGGTAGGTGGACAATACTATCGACGAGGCTCTTACCAACAAACTGTTTTCGAGCTAATAACCAAGCAATCCCGATGCCAAGCGGGATCAGCCACAAGATGGCATAAAACGACACTTTAAGGCTTAGCATTACCGCTTGGTATTCATACTCAGATAACAAGACCTACGCTCCTATTCATATCATTCTTCCATCATGCTTAATTGCTGCTGGGTGCCGACGTCACCTCAAAACCATATTGGCGCAAAATTTTATGAGCGGCATCGGTCTGGAGGTAGTTCGAGAAATTGTTGACTGCAGGCGTATCAGACAATGTCACCATTGGATAGCGAATCGATTGATGGGTGGATGGTTCAAAGCGATATATCACCTTCACCTTGTCAGACACTTGTGCATCGGTTTGATAAACAATACCCAGTGGCGTTTCACCACGCTCGACGAGCGTTAAGGCCATTCGAACATTATTGGTTGGGGCAAGCGAGCGCTTAACGCTAGACCATACACCGATGTTTTCTAACGCTTGCTGAGCATAAATCCCGGCAGGAACGGCATTAGGTTGGCCAATCGCGAGACGCTCACCATTTAACGCGGTTTGCCACGATTCATTCTGCAGTGGATTGAGCATCACATCACTATCACTCGGTGCAATGACAACCAGTTGATTACTTGCAAAATCTGCCACATCCTCCGGAGTTACAACACCGGTCTGAATCAAACGATCAACCCACAAAGTATTGGCAGAAATAAAGATGTCAGCCGGTGCGCCCTGCTCTATTTGTCTGGCTAAAGATGAAGAACCACCATAAATCGGGACGATACTCACATCATGCGCCTCACGATAATCACTAATCAGGCTGTTGAGCGCATTGGTCATTGACGACGCTGCGTAAATACGTAATTTCTCTGGTGCGATTTTGCTTGCAGCAAAAAGTGGGGAACTCATGACGAGTAGCCCCAGTAGCGCGATGATTTTAATTTGTAACTTCATTTGACTCTAATTCTGGCCATAATAAATCCAACTTTAGATACTTTTCTATCGCATCAGCTATTCGATTAATTGCACGTTCTTGATTGGCATGATGATCGACAATAGCAACGTTTTCTAGCCCCATCCACTCACACAAAAGAGTTAACGCATCCGTATGGTCAAAGACGCCGTGCAGATAGGTTCCCAATATTTGATTAGATTCGCTCACCGCGCCATCGAGAGCGCCACTATTTAACGTGATTGGTTGTGCTTCTTGTACATCACTACGCCCTGCGTGGATTTCGTAACCTTTAACTTTGGCGACTTTACCGTTTAGTGCGAGGTTACCCGTCACGTTAACCAACGCTTTGTCTTCAGTAAGCACCGTGGTTATATTTAGATACCCAAGCCCTTCACTTGAGCCCGGTTCGCCTTCAATACCGAGAGGATCATCAATGCGCATCCCCAGCATTTGGTAACCGCCACAAATCCCCATCACTTTGCCGCCAAAACGTAAATGACGCGCAATTTCGTTATGCCAATTCTGGCTACGTAGATAATCGAGATCGGCACGTACGGATTTAGTCCCTGGTAAGACGATCACATCCGCACCATTGAGAGATTGTCCTTTGCCGACGAATTGTAAATCGATATCTGGATTTTGACGGAGAATATCAAAGTCGGTGTGATTGCTGATGCGAGTAAATACCGGCACTTTAACAATCAGCTTAGCAGCACTTTTATCCGCTTGATCGTTATTGATGGCGTCTTCTGCTTCAAGATCGAAACCATGCAAGTACGGCAAAACACCGATAACCGGTTTGCCCGTTTTCTCTTCCAGCCAATCGAGTCCAGACTCGAGTAACTTGATATCGCCACGGAAACGGTTAATGACAAAGCCTTTTACACGAGCTTGCTCTGATTCAGACAGCAGTGCCAATGTGCCATAGAGGTGGGCAAAAACACCACCGCGATCAATATCTGCAACGATGATAACCGGTACATCCGCTTGCTCAGCAAAACCCATGTTGGCGATGTCGTTTTCACGCAAGTTAATTTCCGCGGGGCTGCCAGCACCTTCAATCATTACCGAGTCAAATTCGGTTTGTAATTTATTGAACGAGTCCATAACGGTTTCCATCGCGACTCGCTTGTAGTCGTGATAACTCGTGGCTTCCATATTACTAAGAGCACGACCTTGCAAGATCACTTGTGCCCCGGTGTCTGAATTTGGCTTTAATAATACTGGGTTCATGTGAACCGTTGGCTTTACGTTACAAGCTGCCGCCTGCACCGCTTGAGCGCGACCAATTTCGCCACCATCTTGGGTTACTGCGCTATTTAGGGCCATGTTTTGTGGCTTAAAAGGAGCAACATGCACGCCGCGTCTTGCCAAAACACGGCATAAACCGGCAACTAAAACACTTTTTCCTGCGTCAGACGTAGTGCCCTGAACCATTAGAGCTTGTAAAGCTGAATACATAACGGATTGACTTGTGAATTTTGATTCTCGCGATGATAACCAGTTTAAGCGGCTATTTCTAACAAAAACATGAATTGAAAATGAATACCTAGCTCAGCATTGATTCACCTAAGGTGTTGTTTAATAGCATCATCAAATAAAGGCACATCGCCATAATAGCGTCAATGAAGGAACTTATTATGAAAAAAACAATTTTAGCTATCGCTGCTGCTGTCATTCTTATCCCATCCATTGCCCTCGCAGATGGTGGACATCATAAAATATCGGACGGCGTTCAGTTCAACGGCCCTGTAGAGTTAAGTAACATGACAAAGTTAGTCGCTGACAGCAACATGTTTACCGAGCAACACGTGGTCGTAGAAGGCAACATTGTACGCCAACTAAGTAGCGATAAATTTATATTTACCGATGGTAATACCGAAGTTCAAATAGAGATTGATGATGACGTTCATCTTGCCGCGCCACTTGATGCAACAACTCGAGTTCGCCTATATGGTGAGTTTGAGGGTGGCAATACGCCCGAGATCGAGGTAGATCGTATTCAAGTACTGTAAATCTATAAAATTAATAGGTAAAATAACCAACATCTGGCCCACATTTTGTGGGCCTTTCAGCATCGCCGCTGTCAGTTGGAGAAAAACTTTGAACAAAAAATGGCTTTTAGGCTTGCTAGCCAGCTTATTGCTTGCGCAACCTGCGTTTGCTAATAACTTTAACTATAACTATTTAGAATTTCGTACCGCAATTAACCCAAAATTTTCCGGTATCGAGGTCAGCAAACAGCTATTAGAAAGCGTTCATTTTGTCGCTCATGCAGATAGCCAATTTAAAGGGGATGCGGACTTAGCTGCTGGTTTTGGTTTTAATGGGCCAATTAACCAATTTGCTGACGTTTTTGGTCAAGCTCTTTTGCACACCATTACTTACCCAGAAGATGAACATAAAGAGCGTAATACCGTTCCTGAGTTCAATATTGGTTTACGGGTATGGCTAGCAGCGCAGATTGAAGCAACAACACGTGTTGGTGTTCTTGATGAACGTTCTGTGTTTCACGCTGGCGTTCGTTTTCATTCAACCGATCAGCTTTCGCTATCGGCTGAAACACGTAATTCGGGTATTTACGGTCCACAGCTTGCGCTATCAGTACGCTTCCAGTTTTAAACCTTTCGTTTAAGCGCACACATTCCGTTAAACAGGTGACTTTACATTCAAAGCCTACGATGATTCGTGGGCTTTTTTGATGATGTTATTCAGCTCAGCTCTAACTTTTCGTCATTATTCTGACAATTACACTATCCACTCAAATAAATAGTCATTTCCTCTACCACTTCTAATTAGACGCGTATTTACGCTAGATAATGGCGAGCAGATTGTTAAATATTCATTACTCTTTTCTGTCGTATAGATAAATACCGGCTATTCTTTCGACCTAAATCAAATTTTCATAGAATTTAAAATTTTATTTAGAACGCTGTCTGATATGCTCCGCGCGCTTAACAGTTGATATAGGGAAAAGGTTGTATATGTCAGCATTATCGATAAAAACAAAATTAACTATCGCGTTTGTTACAGCTGTACTCATGATGACCGCAGCGCAAACGTATCTTACAGGGCGTCAAATTCTCGACGAAACTCAGCGCTCAACAACACAGTACGGTATGACCTTATTAGAAGGTAACATCGCCAGTATGAACAACTGGTTTTCGGCCAAGATAAAAGTTGTTGATGCGGCTACCGGTGTATTTAAAGAAAATGGTGATCTAGAGTCCTATCTAGCCTACCTAACTAAGGCAGGTGATTTTCAAATTGTGTACGCGGGACTTGCGAATGGCCAGTTTTTACAAGGTGTGCCACTAATTGACGCAAATGGATTCGATCCTCGCACTCGCCCTTGGTATCAAGAGGCTATGGCGGCTGGCACAATGCAAATCACCGAGCCTTATGTCGATATCGGCACACAAAAACTGGTTATTTCTATTGCTAAACCATTTAATACGGCCGGTATTGAAGGTGTCCTTGGTGCAGATGTTGAGATCAGTACGCTAGTAGACGATATCGTAGAGTCCGATGAAGCGGGCGTATTTGGATTTTTAGTCAATAGCCAAGGCCATATCGTTGGCCATGCCAATAGCGATTTGACGCTCAAAAATCTTGATCGCATTTCGCCTGATTTAACCATGAACAAGATTGTCGAGCTCTCGTCAATTAATCATTTACAACCGCTCTCTATTTCGGGCGTTGATTCGCTACTGGCTGTGCGTAAGGTGCCCAATACCGATTGGTACTACACCATTGTCATCGATAAAGATCATGCCTTCCAATCGCATCAATCGTTGGTTCAACAGTCGATGATTCTAGGCTTGATGCAAGTGATCATTATTGCGCTTATTTCATTATTCATTGTGAAAAAGGCTCTTGCTCCCCTTCATTCACTGAGCGAGTCAATGCGTGATCTGTCACAAGGTAATGGTGACTTAACCAAACGTATAACCGTCGATAGTAAAGACGAGATTGGCCTGTTAGCGGGTCACGTCAATGCCTTTATCGCCAAGCTGCAAGAGGTGGTAACGGATATCTCTCAATCAGCGCAGAGTATTGACGAACAATCGAAAGTCAGCACCCGCGTCGCGACAGAAATTAGCGATGGCCTTTCAGTTCAGCTTAACGAAGTCTCACAAATTGCGACTGCTGTCCATGAAATGTCGGCAGCAGCGGAGGAAGTGGCCGGCAATGCACGCTTAACGGCAGATTCAGCTTTTGGTTCAACGGAACATTGCGACCAAGGTAAATTGGTCATAAAACGCAATCAAGAGTCTATCACTAACCTCGCCTCACAGTTGCAACATGCATCGGATACCATCAGCGAGCTCGAGCGAAACTCAAAAGAGATCAACACCATTCTTTCAACCATTAGCGATATTGCCGAGCAAACCAACCTGTTGGCCTTGAACGCAGCGATTGAAGCAGCACGTGCTGTTGAGCAAGGTCGTGGCTTTGCTGTGGTCGCAGATGAAGTGCGCGTGTTATCGCAACGAACTCACAGTTCAACGGTAGAAATTCGTGACATGATTGAAAGTTTGCAAAAAAACAGTCATGAAGCAGTAGAATCGATGAACCGTAGTCAATCGCTTGCATCCTCAAGTGTTGAAGATGCCAACGATGCCACTGATGCTTTAGAAAAAATCACCATCTCGATTCAAGAGATCTCAGATATGGCGATGCAAATCTCCAACGCAGCCTCAGAGCAGCGCACGGTAACGGAAGAGATAAGCAAAAATATTCAACAGGCGAATGATGTTTCCAATCAGCTGTCTGAAGAAGCGGTCAATTCCCGTACCGTTGCAGAGGACCTTCAATCTATCGCGATGCGCCTTAATCGCCAGGTTCAGATGTTCAAACACTAATGGCCAGTTAGCAAGTCGCTAGACACAAAAACGCCCTGCTTTCGCGGGGCGTTTTGCGCTTAATTTCGAACCTTAATTTGTCGCGGCACCAACTCAA
Source organism: Vibrio scophthalmi LMG 19158 (assembly GCF_000222585.1). Classification (GTDB taxonomy): domain Bacteria; phylum Pseudomonadota; class Gammaproteobacteria; order Enterobacterales; family Vibrionaceae; genus Vibrio; species Vibrio scophthalmi. The sequence continues at coordinate 15,625 of NZ_AFWE01000197.1, forward strand.
CACCGGTTTCATAGCGCTTAGCCGCGGCATTCAGGGCCAGCGCGAGTGCACTATCCGCTATTACTTCAAACTGCTGGGGCAGCGAATTAACTTTAAATGGCAG
>NZ_AFWE01000196.1 GCF_000222585.1 Vibrio scophthalmi LMG 19158
AAGTCATTGCTATCTGGCGCAGGGGTGAAACTCACTAGGTTTTGCGTGAGCGCTTGGTTGATCTCACTCACCGTACCGCTAATGGTAATGGTGTTCCCACCCGTGACATTAACGGTGAGGTTGTTGTTACTCGCCACCGTGGCATCTTGCGCCAACGTACCGCTATCAACGTTCAGTGTTAACGTGTAGCTCGCATTCGGGTCATCCAATGTGGCATCGATATCATTAATCGTGAATCCTTTAACGAACACCGAGGTATCTTCTGCGGTTTGAAGGTTATTGATATCTTCAAAATAAGGGCGGTCGTTAACAGCCTCTACAACCACTCCCACTTCAAACTGGCTGATTGGGCCAAGGTGTTTAACGCCATCATAACCCGTATCAACGGACTGCACTTTGATCGTCAGTTGGTCTGGATCCCACGTGCCTTGGTTTTGGTCACCCGAGTTAAACACCACTTTATCGATCGATTGCGCATTCACCTCTAGTTGCCATACTCCACCACCTAAATCGGTCGCGAGCGTAATGCCATCATCAAAGAAGATCTGACCACCAGCAGGGACATTCTCCACCGTAATCAACAAGGTTTCTGGCTGATCTTGAGCGCTATCTGATGGCAATAAATCTATCTTATCAATCACACTGGCGTTTATGGTGATGTCAATGTTCTGCCCTTCATCACCCGTCACCGAATCAACTGGATCGGTATCGACAGGATCTCCTACCGGAGTTACATCTATCGTAAATTGACCAGTATGTTCCACAGGAACACCCAGCAGTTGTTCTTGAGTAAAGACAACAATATTAATATCAGCCTTACCACTGAAGTTTTTGGCCGGTGTGATCGTTACTTGTGATAAATCGATGGAGGTAACACTTGGATTGGTTAATTGAATCGTCCATTCACCGCCACCGTTGTTTTTCACCACAAAATCACTCGAAGTACTATCAACAATAAAGTCGTCTGGTACACCAGTGAGTTTGGCAGATAAGAACTGCTCTGAACCATCAGTATCGGTAAGGGAGATCTGTAAGCCACTGCCGTTACTTTCCAGGTGAATATCGGTATCTTCATCGCCAACCACGACAATGTTGTCAGACGCTTCTGGCATCGTCACTGGGTCAACAACCGGTGTAATGTCGAAAGACATCTCGGCACTAAAGGTCTTGTCGGCCTGTTCATCTGGTGTTTGTGTGGTCCCCGTTTGGTCAAAGATGGTTTTATCACTAACGGTTCCAGTGACTCGCACTTCAACGGTATTGTTGTTATTGCCCGTTGGGTAATTGTGTTTTGGAACAAAATAGATTGCTTGCAATGCCGCTTCTATCACCGCGGGATCACTCGATTCAATCACCAACACACCTGGTGTTGTGGTTGTAATTGGATCGCCATTAATGTCGGCAAAGAAACCTAAGTCACTATCAACCAGTTCAATCTCTACTTTACTTAACGTTTCACGCCCTTGCGTTGGTGCATCACGTTCATCTGCGAGCGCGATATCAAGCTCAAGTTTGATTAAGTTATCTTCTAGAGCGTCAGCGGAGAGCTCTGCGCCTGTACCCGCTTCAACAGAGCTTGCATCAATCGTGAAACTTGGCGTGACGTCGGTATCTTCCGGTTGCGGACTACCGCCCGATGAGACTGGCACATCAACCAATGGCGTCACGGCAAACTTCACATCAACCGGTAACACTTTCTCATCACCGGAGATGGTATCAGTGGTCACGACCGACATAGGAATAATGAAATCACCAGCGTAATCTTCCGGAGTTATAAACTCCCAACCAGCCGGAATAATCAGATCGCCACCCGCTGTTACTTGCGCTTCAAAAATATACATTTCATTGGCGAAATCATACGTACCGCCACTGATCACCAGCCCCGACACTTCCGCCGGAATGTCACTGTGCGCAATGACGATGGTGACTTGGTCTGCGATACCATCCGCCGTGCCCGCTTTCAGTTTGATCACGTTCGATAATTGGCTACTAACATCAAACTGGTTATCTTCTTGGCCTAAGATAATCGCGGTAGGCGCCGTGATTTCCTCAACCTCTGCAGCTTCACTGGTTAGGGTGGATACATCACTTGGGAATACTAAGTCGACGATGGTTTTCACTTCGCGTGGCGCGCTGCCTTCGCCTTCATCACCGGCGTCTCGCACTTCAGCAACGAACTCGACTTTTATGCTATTTTCAGCCGCCCCAGCATTGGGATAAGTGAGGCCTTTTGGCGCTGAAATGGTGAAGTTTTCTTCATCCAAAATCGTCCACGAACCATCACCATTATTGACCGCGCCAAACACGATCAATTGATCCATTACCGCTTCGAGATCGGCATCTGGAATGCCACCAGTAAAACCTGCAAAACGCACCACCACTTGATCGACATTTTCCGTTGAGCTTGGGTCGAGATCTTGGAACTTAACGATGTTGGCATCACCATTTTGATCATTAATGGTAAAGTCAATTCGACCGTTACTGTTACCATCATCGGCATCATTGATTGACGTGACGACGTTACCATTGCTGTCTTCAATGCTCAGAGTACCATCAGGTTCCACAACAGGACGCACGACAATACTTAGTTGCCCCGTGACATCTGCTTCCACCGTCAGCGATGGATCATCTTCATCGATCTCTTTGACTTTTAATACGCTGGTTAGGGTAAAGTCCTTACTGGAGTCCTCCCCTGGGCGCACAAAGATTTTCGGTGGTGTTGAGCTCTGATCCAGCCCAGTAATATTCAATACGCCATTAGTGTAAGAAATATTACTAAAACCGGATTGCAGAACACCGTCAATCACGACATCGTTGCCATCAACTCGGATGTCGACCTCTTCACCGGCAATAGTAGGAAAACCAGAGATAGTGATTTCAGTGACAAACTCGTAATCACGGCCATTGGTGGTTGCGGTACTATCTGGCGAAGCGCCATTGGTTTCGATAGGCCAAGGTACCCGAATAAAGGTATCTTCATTGCCTGCCGAGGTGTTGCTGTAGCTATTCGTCGCGCCCCCCATTTCAATCACAGGCTCGATATTGACCTTTAGGACACCATTCACTTCACGCACGTGGCCATCATTTTCTGTCACCACCACTTTCGCATCGATGGTGATGTCATCCGTCGAGTACTTAGGAGGACGGATGGTGATGCCTGATTGATAGTTCTCTTGCGTAATGTTGGCTTGATAGATTGGCTTACCCCCTTCTTGGCCTACGTAGACCAAGTCAATCGCACCGCCATTAGCATCAAACAGCTCAACACCATCTGGAATATTAGATAACAGAACAGACAAACTCTCAGAGCCGTCAAAGACGCTATCATCTTCCTCGCCCGATAACACCGCGAAACTAATATCGGCCTCGGTACTTTCATTGATGGTCACTTGTGCGCCAACCAAGCCAGACGGTGGATCATATTCGTACCATGTTCCCAGCACGCCGCCCGTTGCAGGCTCTTCTGGTACATCCGGTAAAAATGGAATATCAGCGACGCCTTTCACGGTGACATTGACGGTTTTCGCCGCGCCCATCGGCTTAGTATCCACCACTTGTGAGCCATCGGCTAAGGTGGCGGTATCTTTAACAATACCAACCACATCAAAACTGAAATCAACGTTACTGTGCAGTGGCGGTTGGATTTCAACGAATGGCAATGCCGCTTCAGGGATCTCAAACACACCCGGCGAGAGTTCCACTATTGGGCTATCACCGGTGCCGATCCAACGCACTTCATAGCCAACCAGTACAGAGCCATCTTCTGATTTGAAATTATCAAGATGCACAAACTGTGCTTCTGAATCATCGTTTGGCGTGTCGATATCATCTGTTGAGCCTAACGAGATAACCTTATTGAGCGTAAACGCTTCGTGATCGGTTTCTGGATCAATCGTGTCTTGCGTTTTCGCGTTATCTTCAAAGATGGTGATTCGACTGACACTGAAAGAGCCTTGGTCAGCAATCGGATTAACATTGATCACCAACTCTTGCACGACGGATTCAGCCTGCTCTTTGCCTGCGAGTGCGTTGTCGGTCTCTTCTGTCAATGCGGTGGCATTAAACTTAATGAAACCTGAGAAGTGATCAATCGGATTCACTTGCACCGAATTAATATCGCCCGAGGTAATTTCATACACGCCCGGAGAAACTTCATTGATCACTTGGTCATTGCCATCCAGCAGTTCGAATTTACCTTCCCCTGCGGTGACTTCTAAGCGATAAGTGATCGTTTCTGGGTTACTGCCATCTTGCGTTACAGCTTGCAAGGCAAGGTTGGCATTTTCACCATCTTCAAACAGCGAATAAGTGTAGAGACTGTTCGCATCATTCCACTCTGCGATATCAGCAACCGCCTCAACCTCGATGTTCAAATTGCCGCCAATGGCATGATCTGGGGTTACACCATTGAGTATTTCAACCGTTATCGGCACCGAGAAACCACCATCACCTGACGAATAATTTCGATCGGGCACAAAGTAAAGATTATCAATGCTGGCAATCGTCGTCGTAGGATCGATAGTTTGTTGTACATCATCCGCATTTAACACCACACGGCCATCTGGTTGCGTGGTTAACTCAGTGTAAGTCGTGCCATCGAAGAAGTAGAATTTACCGTTATGCGTGCCCGCTTCAATAATAACCGTGCCGACTTTCTCACCATTATCTAAGTCGAACAACTTAACGGTTAAGTCCACTTTGCTTGGCGTTATCGCTAACGAACCTTGATTGTCTTCGACATTACTGTTGGTTATAGGCGGATTAAAGGTCAGTGAACTGTCTCGGCCTGAATCCTCAAAGCTCACCACGCTTGAAGATTCAATTATCGCGTCTCTATCTAAGATATTCACAGTGTAGGTTTTGACTGAGGTATCTTGATCACCATCAGTCGCGGTAACCGTCATGCTAAAGGTGAATTGGCCACTTTCATGCTCGAGGTTATCGACTGGCGTAAAGCGGAACTGGCCTCGATCGCCCGAGGTAGGGCGAACTTGCAATGTCCCTTGTACAATGTTGTCGGTGATAGTGCCGCCAGAATCACGGATGGTTTCGACAACCGTCACTGTTGTACGCGCTCCGGCCGGATCTAAGGCATCAACGTAAGTTCCGTCGGCAAGTAGAAAACGAATCTCCCCATTTGGAGTATCGTTACCTTCCACTAGCGTTATTTCAGCACCATCAGCGCCCGGTTTACCAAAAAGATTCGATCGAGTGCTATTCGTCTCGCCTTCAATAACCGTGATTGTTCGGTCGATGATATTAGGAACGTCATCACGTACCACAATATCCAGTGGCAGAGTGGCGGTTGGATCTTTGTCGAAATCCAATCCGCGAATATCAAAACCAATTGTAATATCGTTTTGACCTTGTCCGGCAGGATGGTCAAAAGGTTGCTCAATAGTAAAGGCGTAGCTGTTATCTGCAGTATCAAAAATCAAGGTGAAGACCGTATCGCCATCCGTTGCGGTTTGCGCGGTATGAGTCACCTTAGTGCCATCGGTTTGCACTGCGGCCCATACCAAGTCTTGCTCATCTGATTTTAACCCATCTAATGCACTATCAAGATTAACGATCTCATACTCTGTGATGCCATCAGCGCCCTCTTCTACAATAAAATTACCCGCCGCAGTGGTACTCTCTTTGTTACCATCAGAGCCGATGCGCGCAAGATCATCCTCATCAACTAACTTATTACCGCTTATCTCGGTCATTGTGGGTAAATCATCGCTGATATCAACCAAGATACTTTTCGCGCTGGTATCACCATCGAAATCAGTGGCAATAACGGGGAACGTTAATGTAGTGAGATCTGAGCCTTGAGCGTGATCAATTGGCGCTTTGAGTTCAAAGCTATAGTCACCATTAGCTTTAAGAGTTAAAACAAACACCTCAACGCCGCCAGCACTACCTGTGTAAGTATGTTGGTTAGTCGCGGGATCAATAACAGGGCCGGACATCGCCACATCGATGCCTCCGGACTGCAAGCCAGTAACCGGAGAAGTGGTCGATTCTAAACTGTATTTAACCACTGAATCGGCGCCTTGTACCGTCGTAAAGCTGCCATCGACCGTAAGTTCTGTCGCGCTAGGACTAGAACCATCACTGAGATCATTTTCGTTAACCGCCAAACGCTCAACGTCATCTACGGTGGGCACGTCATCAATGACGGTGATCGGCAGCGCAATCGCTGAACTTTCATCGTTATCAAAATCAATTACGCTGATTTGGAAGTTGATATCAAGCTGGTTTTCACCTTGACCCGTTGGGTGATCGAGTGCTTTTAACAAGGTAAAATCATAGCGCTGCGTCTGAGTGTTAAACACCATGGTAAACACCGCTTCGTTACCCGTTTCCGTTTGCGCGGTGTAGGTAATGAGATCGCCCACAGTGGTTGTGGTTGCCCACTCTAAGTTTTCGCCGCCTGATTTTAAGCCATTAAGTACCGATGCTTCATTGGCAATGGTGATCGCTTTGAGCGCATCTGCCCCTTCAGTAATATCGAACGTACCGCCAATGGTAATGGGTTCTTTATCTGGATCAGAGCCGACGATAGCAATGTCGTCTTCATTAACGATTTGATCGCCAGTGAAGCTATTAATCACGGGTGCATCATCGACTAAATTAACAATCAATGGTTTAGTGCTGGTATCACCATCTTGGTCAGTGGCAACCACTGAGAAAGTAATATCTTTGTCGTCTTCTGTGTCGGCGTGGTCAATCGGCGCTTTTAGCTCAAATTCATAACTACCAGCACTGCCATTCAAGGTAAGAATGAATACCTCACCATCCGCAGTAGAGCCAGTATAAGTATAAGTTTGTGTCGCTTGATCAAACACTTCGCTAATCGTGAGCGCTTTACCTTGTGATTGCAGACCTGCAACCGGATCAGTCAATGAGGCAAGGTGATAAGTGATCACTTGGTCAGCCCCTTGCGTCACATCGAAAACGCCAGAGTCTTTGAGTGAATCAGTGCCCTGATCAGAGCCGCCGGTTAAATCATCTTCATCCACGCTCAGTGGCAAAATCGTATTAATCAGTGGAATGTCATCAACCACTGTAATCGTTAGTGGCTTGGCTGCGGTCGTATCGCCATCAAAATCGGTGGCGCTCAGTATAAAATCAAGCGCGAGACTATTCTCACCTTGTCCTACAGGATGATCCAAAGGCTCAAGCAAAGTGAAGCTATAGCTGTTATCGCTGGTATCAAGAACTAAGGTAAACACCGTCGCCCCTGAAGTGGTCTGAGCGGTATACGTAAACTGTGTGCCATTTTGCACCGGACTACCCGCTTGCCATTCTACCGCTTCAGTGCCCGATTTGAGCCCCGAGAGTACGCTATCAATATTGGTGACTTGAAAGCTTTTTAGCCCATCGGCTCCAGCATCAATATCAAAGTTACCATCGATTTGATTGCTGCCATCAAGAGCTGAACCAATGGTTGGAATGTCATCTTCATCAACACTGGTTTCGCCAGTAAAGCCATTCAGTACCGGTGCATCATCAACCAGTTTGACCACTAATGGTTTTATGCTGGTATCGCCATCTCTGTCGGTGGCGACAATTGAGAAGGTGAGATCTTTGTCATCTTCATTTGCGGCATGATCAATCGGTGCTTTTAGTTCAAACTGATAATTACCGTCGCCTTTTAGCGTCAGCACAAACACATCACCATCAGCACTTGATCCGGTATAGGTGTAGGTTTTTGTCGCTGAATCAAACGATTCGTTGATGCTCACTTCCTTACCCTGTGACATCAAGCCGCTTACAGGAACGGTCAATGATTCAAGATGGTACGTGATCACTTGATCAGCGCCTTGCGTGGTATCAAACACGCCAGTATCGATCAGTGAATCGCTACCTGCATCGGTGCCATTGGCTAAATCGTCTTCATCAACACTCAGTGGCGCAATGGTGTCTATTTGCGGCACATCATCAACGACCGTAATCACCAATGGCTTAGCCGCTGTGGTGTCGTTATCAAAGTCCGTTGCTGTTACTTCAAAGGTCAGATCAAGCGTGTTTTGCCCTTGCGCATCAACATGGTTAAGCGGCTTATCGAGCGTAAAGCTGTAGCTATTGTCACTGGTGTCAAACACCAAGCTAAACACGGTTTCACCCGAGGTTGTTTGCGCTGTATAGGTGAACTGAGTGCCAACTTGTTCAGGGCTGCCCGCTTTCCACTCTAGGCTATCATCGCCAGAGCTTAGGCCATTAAGCAAAGTGCCGATATTAGTCACCTGATAGCTTTTAACGCCATCAGCGCCTTCGCTAATATCAACGGTGCCGCCAATAATATTGCTGCCAACTTGCCCAGGCCCAATATCCGAACCAATGGTTGGGATATCATCCTCATCTACGCTGGTCTGGCCGCTAAAGCCATTTAGGATCGGCGCATCATCTTCTAGAGTGACGACGAGTGGTTTCGTACTGGTATCACCATCTTGGTCAGTGGCGACAATCGAGAACGTCAGATCTTGGTTGGTTTCACTGTCGGGATGATCGATCGGCGCTTTTAGCTCAAATTGATAGTTACCGTTGCCACTTAGGATTAACACAAATACAGGGCCATCGGCGGTTTCACCTGTGTAGGTGTAGGTTTTTGTCGCCGTGTCGAACGACTCACTGATGGTGACCGGTTTACCTTGTGATAACAGACCAGAAACAGGGCTAGTTAATGATTCCAGTTGGTAAGTAACGACCCCATCAGCACCTTGCGTGGTATCAAACACGCCAGAGGCGGTCAACGAATCATTGCCCTCATCGGTACCGCCGACCAAATCGTCTTCATCAACACTCAATGGTGCGATGGTATTAATCAGCGGAATATCATCCACCACAGTGATCGTCAGCGGTTGCTCGCCCGTGGTGTCATTATCAAAGTCCGTCGCGGAGACTTGGAAGGCTAACTCTAGGTTATTTTCACCTTGCGAATCAGCATGATCGAGAGGTTTGAGCAAAGTAAATTGATAGCTGTTATTGCTGGTATCAAATACCAAGGTAAAGACTGTCGCTCCTGACGTGGTTTGCGCCGTATAGGTAAACTTGCCGCTATCTTGTTCAGGGCTGCCCGCTTTCCACTCCAACGCTTCATCGCCAGAGGTTAAACCATTAAGTAGCGTAGCGGTGTTGGTCACTTGATAGCTTTTAACACCATCGGCGCCTTCTTCAACATCAATGGTGCCACCGATCACGTTACTGCCGTCGAGCGCAGATCCTATCGCTGGAATATCGTCTTCATCAACTGTAGTCGTGCCAGTAAAACCGTTTAAAATTGGCGCGTCATCCACTAATTTCACCACCAGCGGTTTGGTGCTGGTGTCGCCATCTTGGTCAGTAGCGACGATGGCAAAGGTGAGATCTTTATCATCTTCATTGGTTGCATGATCAATCGGCGCTTTGAGTTCAAATTGATACGCACCGTTGCCACTGAGGGTTAAAACAAATACCTCACCATCGTTAGTCGAGCCGGTATAGGTATAAGTTTGCGTATTAGGATCATAAGACTCGGCAATCGTGATTGCTTTACCTTGCGATTCAAGACCCGACACCGGAACGGTAAGCGATTCAAGACTATACGTCACAACACGGTCAGCACCTTGAGTGGCATCAAAAACACCAGAATCAATCAGAGGATCATTGCCAGCATCAATACCACCAGGCAGGTCATCTTCATCGATTGATAGGGGGGAGATCTCGTTAATCAACGGAATGTCATCGACCACAACGATATCGAGCGATTTGGCTGCGGTCGTATCGTTATCAAAATCCGTTGCGCTGATCATCACATTCAATGTGATGGTGTTTTCACCTTGAACATCGGGATGGTCTAATGGCTTATCTAAGGTAAATCGGTAGCTGTTATCACTGGTATCAAATACAAGAGTAAAGACTGTGTCACCTGCGGTGGTTTGCGCAGTATAAGTAAACTCAGTGCCGCTCTGCTCTGGGCTCCCCGACTTCCATTCCAGTGCTAGCTCACCAGAGGTTAAACCAAACAGTAACGTATCAACGTTGGTGATTTGATAACTTTTAATACCATCAGCACCTTCTTCAATATCAAAGTTACCGCTGATTTGATTGCTTCCATCAAGAGCTGAACCAATGGTTGGAATGTCATCTTCATCAACACTGGTTTCGCCAGTAAAGCCATTGAGTACGGGTTTATCATCAAGAATGGTGATCGGCAATGTGCCTTGGGCGGTGTCATCGTCGTAATCGGTGGCCGTTAATGGGAAATCGATAGTGGTACTATCGCTGCCCACTTGATGATCAATTGGCAGTTTCAATGAAAACTCGTAATCACCTGCGGTATTAATCGTCAGAACAAATACATCACCTGCACTGGTCGAAGCGGTATAAGTAAAACTACCATCACTGTTTGCAACTTCATTAATCGCCAGTGGTTCACCTTGTGAGGTTAAACGGCCATCGGCGTTAAAGTTAGTAACGTCCAAACGATATTGCTCAATGGTGTCACTGCCTAAATTAATATCCACTACATTACCAGCTACTGTGGCTGAGGGATCGGTTGCCGTACCGTCCGTTAAGTTTGCTTCATTCAGGGTGATATTTGGCACATCCACGATTTGTGGATCAATACCATCGCCGATGGTGACGCTGGCACTGATTGGCGCCTGAATCGAATTACCACCGCTATCGGTGCCCGTAATATCAAAATTCACCACGATTTGATCATTAACCAAGGCCACATTGCCACTACCAACAGAAGGTAGATGGTCAATAGGCTGCGATAATGTCGTGGTAATAGTTAGTGTGAGATCTTTTCCTATAGGGGTCACATCCAAGTCGATGCGTATAACCTCACCAGCCGCAGATACACCAATAATGGCATTTTCACTCGCGTCATAAGTAAACGCGACGTCTTGGTTTGCCGATTTAATATCGTTGTTTAATTCAGCCAGCAGGGTGGCAAGAGAGATGGGGTCAGGGACAAAACTGGTTGGATCAAGCGGCAAGTCGCCAGCTTCAATAAATACGGAGGCAGTGACAATAGAAGGATAAGTATCAGGGTCTAGATCCCCCTCTACCACTAGCTCTGCTATGCTTTCTCCCCCAGCAGCAAAGACCGTTGAGCGGCCATCCTCTTCTGGGTCATCAAATATATCACGGCGCGGAGCACTGGTTTCAAAGAAGGTTTGAGCGAGTGTTTGAGCGTTGGTGTAGTCAATTGTAACAAACCCTGCATTGGCAGAACCTAACACGCCCCCCGCAGCCGCGGCTTCTAAAATAGCTGTCGGGTCTTCTCCCGCCAAGATGGCAGCTTGCAGAGCCTCTATCTCGTCGATGGCAAACGTTGTATCTTCAATATTCGACAAATCAACGTTAATTTCGCCACCAATCGGCGCATCTGCGATAGTTTGTTGAGAGACAGTATTATGGTCGAAGCAAGCAACGCAGTTTTGCGTGATAACGGCGACTTCGTTTCCAGACTTAAGCTCTACCTCTGCGCCATTAACAACAATGACTGTATCTTTGTTCGTGACAACATCGCCGACTTTTAGATCTCGCGCATTCCCTTTTTCGTCGATGACAATTGCATCTCCGGTCAGTTTAGCAACCTTGAATCCACCGTCGCCCACTTTATTGTCCATCTCATCCCCCGAAATTTCTTAAATCTTGCAAGTAACTAGTAATTCTTATCATTTTATTTACTATTTTATCACCAGAAACTTACCAAATAAGAAACGATTTTGCATTGATTTTCACTCATTTAGTGACTTTCGTTGTTCAAAAGTAAGTATAGTCATTGAACACAAAATTGGTTGTATGGAATCAAATAACGCACAAATGAAAATACACACATATGAAAATCTGACTAAAGAGCAGACTTTTCAACGTTAGAATGGGACAACTTGAGATGTATTAGTATTGAGACATGCTAAAAAAAACTGAAGTAATTCATAAACTCTCAGTTAAATTTATTTATAGTTGCATAAAGCAATGACAAGCAGGTTCTAATGTACTCAGCAAAGTTTAACTTACGCAAAATCTACACACTCACTCGAGAGATGTGTTCCCATTTGCCAAACTTAATCCCTGTCCTCGTCATTTTCTTCCTTGCCTTCTCATTTTCTATCTTAGGCAATTACTACCATACAAAAAAAGCGGCCTATCAAGATGGGAAAGAGCTCATTCTCGCATTGGAACGCTATATCGAAAAAACGGCTAGTGAACTCTATGTTTTGAATAAACAAATAGGTAAAACATGCAGCGAAGAAGATAAGTTGGCATTACGTAGTCATGTCTTCCATTCTGAATTCATTAAAGAAGTAGGGATATATAGTAACGGTCGAATAATCTGTACAAGTAATGAAGGCCTGACTGATATTGACCTTTCCAATGCGATTGTAGAAAGAATCAATGCTTCTAAAACACATATTACAATTGAAGTCAGCCGCTCCAACAGTGCGTTAAACACCTTTTTCATTTATGCCTCAATCAATGATCACTATGGCCTAAATGCTCTGATGCCCCCGCAACGCTTTATCAATCTCATTGCGCAAAATTTAGATAACAAACAATACAAATATCGACTCAGTATATTAGGTAGGGATCTCAATGGAGAAATACCAAGTAACCTAAAACAAAAAGACCAGTTTATTTTCGACTCTGAAATCTACCCACTGCAAATAGAACTACGCCCTAGCGCTGGCACATATCAATATCACTATTTCAGCCATATTTGGCAGACCATTTTAGTGGCATCTCTGTTTTCTTTAATTTATTTGATTATTGGCTATCAACTGTTGGCTAAGCGTTCGATTGAATTTAACTTAGTCAGCGCCATTGAGAATGACCAAATTGAATTGTATTTACAGCCAATTGTGGATGTAAATAACAACGAAGTGGTTGGTAGTGAAGCCCTTGTGCGCTGGAATCACCCGACACAAGGTCAAATCTCACCTGAAATCTTCATTCCATTGGCGGAGAGCCTCGGCATAATTGACTTGCTGACCAAAAAAACACTATCAAATGTAGCTCGATTTCTCACCAATAATCCCAGCTATCAAGCCAAAAATTATGTCAGCGTCAATCTCAGCCGTGTTTGTTTGGTTGACGATGATTTTATTACTCACTTACTGCTGTTTACCAAACGGTACCCTAAGCTTGTTGGATGCTTGCTGCTTGAAGTCACCGAAAATTTGGATTTTGATCAGCAGCAATTACAAGTAGCATTACGCAATCTCCAGCGAATTCAAAAAATGGGTTTTCAGCTCGCGATTGACGATTTTGGCACTGGTTACTCAGGTCTCAACTTCATCCGTTTGCACCGCTTTCAAGTCATGAAAATCGATCAAGTGTTTATTAAGAGCCTACAAAACGATTCAAGTATTACACCGGTTTTGATTTCGATGATTCAACTTGCAAAAGAGTTGGAAATGAAAGTCATTGCTGAAGGGGTAGAAACCAAGCACCAAATCGATTTGCTGAAAGAGCTCGATGTTAGCTATATACAAGGGTTCTATTACTCACGGCCGATCAAACCAGCGGCGCTAATCGAATTAGGCAGCGAAATCAAGTTCGACCAAGTTAGCCGACTCCCCGCTTAATCACAAACGTGGCGCCAAAAAAAGCCAACCTTGTGGTTGGCTTATACGTTTTCTATTCCATCAGGCTTAGGCAACACCATGACCTTTAGAAGCCACCCAAATGCGATACCATTGTTCACGAGTCAATTCGATTGATAGAGAATTCACGGCGCTTTCTACGCGCTCAATCTTACCCGAACCAATAATTGCCAGCGGTTTTGAGGGTAGGCGTCGTACCCATGCATAAATCACTTGTTCAATCGACTGCGCACCAACTTCTACACGAATCGCTTCGAGCTCAGCTCGAACACGTTTTGCTTGTTCGGATTGGCCAGTAAACAACTCCCCACCAGCAAGGCATGACCACGCCATCGGTCTTACGCGCTTCATTTGTAGTTGATCTAGCGTACCATCATGAGCAACATCAAAATTCAGTGGATTAATTTCGACTTGGTTCGTCACTAGTGGCTTGTGCGTTCGCGACTCAAGCAGATCAAACTGACTTGGCGTAAAATTAGAGACACCGAAGTATTTTACCTTACCAACTTTATGCAGTTCAGAAAAAACCTCAGCAACTTCATCCGCATCCATCAATACATCTGGACGATGAATCAATAATAAATCGATGTGATCAACATTGAGGCGAGACAACGAATTATTCACCGACTCATGAATATGCGCCGAGCTGGTATCATAATGATTCACTTTACGTTGCGGATGTTTTGCACCACACAACTGAATGTCGCACTTAGTGACAATTTGAATTTGCTCGCGAACAGACGGATCCAACTTCATCGCTTCGCCAAACAACTGCTCACACTCATAGCCACCATAAATATCTGCATGATCAACAGTCGTGATCCCTAAATCTATGTGCTGCTTTAAAAACGTCAAACGTTGTTGAGGCGTCATGCCCCACTCCGCTAGTCGCCAGTAACCTTGTACCAGTTCTGAAAGCTCCGGACCTTGTGGGCCAACTACCACTTTAGACACCATCTCTATCACTCCTAAATTATCCTGCCACTAGGCTAAGCTGCTTTGAATAAATGCTCAATGCGAACCCGAGTAGAGCGCCTGATAATTACCAGTTTTGGGTCAACCGCCACACTTTTCTTACTCCAACGCTATGACTACATCAAATAGACACATCGCTTGAAAGCTACCGATAAGTGTAGAGGATGAAATCATAAGCACAGAAACTAAATGTTTTCCTAAATCTAGCTTCTACCAAAACAAACAGACAGCATAAAAAAAGCTCCTACAGATAGGAGCTTTTTCATTTAAAATGAGTGGCTAGGCGTTACGACGCTGTTTCACTGCCTGAGCGAGCTGACGCAGCACTTGTTCAGTGTCACCCCAGTTAATACAACCATCGGTAATCGATTGGCCATAAGTCGCGGCTTTACCATCAATAAGGTCTTGGCGCCCCTCAACCAAATGAGATTCAATCATCACACCAAAAATGGCATCTTCACCTGCCGCTAGCTGGCCTGCCACATCTTCAGCAACCACCATCTGGCGCTTATACTCTTTTGAGCTATTGGCATGGCTAAAGTCAATCATCACTTTCTGCGGCAAACCTGATGCTTCAAGCTCTTGCTTAATTGCACTCACATGCTCTGCGCTGTAGTTCGGCTCTTTACCGCCACGTAAAATGATGTGGCAATCTGGGTTTCCACTGGTCTCAATGATCGCCGAGTGACCAAACTTCGTCACTGATAGGAAATGGTGAGAAGCGCCAGCGGAGCGAATCGCATCTGAGGCGATTTTGATGTTGCCATCAGTACCATTCTTAAAGCCAACTGGACACGATAGGCCCGATGATAACTCACGGTGAACCTGAGATTCCGTGGTACGAGCACCAATTGCACCCCAGCTGATTAAATCGCCAACGTATTGCGGCGTAATCATGTCTAGGAACTCACTTGCCGTTGGAATACCAAGATCAGTTAAATCGAGTAGCAACTTACGGCCAATACGCAGTCCATCGTTGATTTTGAAGGTATCATTCAAGTATGGGTCGTTAATCAAACCTTTCCAACCCACCGTTGTACGTGGTTTTTCAAAGTAAACTCGCATAACCACTTCAAGGTCTTCACTCAGTTCATCACGCAGTACTTTCAGCTTCTTGCCATACTCTAGCGCCGCTTCAGTATCGTGAATCGAACATGGACCGACAATAACCAATAGACGATCGTCAGTGCCCTTTAAAATATTTGAAATTGATTCGCGTGAACGAAATGTTGTAGAAGAAGCGGTTTCTGTTGCCGGAAATTTTTCTAATACAGCTACCGGTGGTAATAACTCTTTTACTTTGTGAATTCGTACATCATCTGTTTGAAACATCGCTACTTCTTCCTGTTTATTTCGAGTGATTGGCATTATTACGTGCTTGCCGATTCGACCCTTTACGTTCCTGTTCCTTGTAACTTATCTATCAAAAACAAACCTTGCAACCATTATTTTATTTAAAAGGCAATATTTCTGCACATTTTAAACTTTACAGCTAATGTAAATAAAAGATTACACCCGTTATCAAAGATAAGAAACTAAGGAAAATCTAATCAAAAATTAATTAAATTCAAAGAATTATAAAAATAACTTTTTAAGCTTCTCGCAAGATTCAGAGCAGATTCAACAAAAACTACTAGATACGTCATCCTAAAGCAGGTTCAATCTGAAAGGGATTATGAGATCTGTGAACGCGGTAAGGTCACAAATTCTCGACTGAATAGGCGATCAATTAGACTGAGTTGCCAAATAGAGGCGATAGACAGCACTACCCAATAAAAGCCCGGAAATATTAATCAAAAAATCTTGCCATGAAAATTCTCTCAACGGGCTAACGGCTTGAAAAGCCTCATCTGCTGAGACGAGACAGAGCATTAAGATCAACAGCGGGGGGAAGCGAAATAAGGCGTTACGAAAATAGTATTTTGGGGTCGCCCAACAGGCTATAAATCCCAATAAAAATGAGAGGATACTGTGCAGAGCCCAATCACCACCAAGCAATACTTCAACTTCTCGTACGCTGTTGCCATGCACATTAAACGTCTTCGCCATTGACGCTAAACCGCCAAGCAATACGACAACCATGAGCAGTACCACTCGGCGATTAAAATATAAAGGACGTTTATTCATGCTTGCTGTTCTAAGGGGTCATGCTGTCTGGATGATGAAAATACGACCAGCATACGTGAACCCCTCGTGATATCAAAGGTCATTTTGTTGATTTTTGGTTATTTTTTATATCGTTAAGTAATGTAGTGATCGACCAACAGTAAAACAAAAAGCAGCATCAGATGGTAAATAGAGAACTTAAAAGTCTCGATGGCTGTTTTCTCTGTTGGCTGGTATTTCAACTTCCAAGCATAACCAATAAAGCCTGCACTCAACACAATGGAGCCTATCCAATAAAGTGGACCACTCATCCCAACCAAAGCGGGCAATAAACACACTAAGGCCAATAAAATGGTGTAAAGCAAGATAGAGGTTTTGGTGTATTCAATCCCATGAGTCACTGGCAGCATAGGAATATCGGCTTTGGCATAATCATCTCGGCGATGGATGGCGAGCGCCCAAAAGTGTGGCGGCGTCCAGATAAAAATGATCATCACGAGCAGCCAAGCATGGCTATGTAGCTCCCCCGTCACCGCGCTCCAACCCAACAACGGTGGCATTGCCCCTGCAATCCCAGCGATGACAATATTTTGTGGCGTCGCACGTTTCAAATACATGGTGTAAACCACTGCATAGCCCAAAAGACTGGCAAACGTCAGCCAAGCCGTTAGCGGATTAACGGTAAACAGTAATATCATAAACCCCGCAACACCGAGGGTAGTGGCAAATCCCGCCACACGCATCGGTGACATCTCCCCTTGTGGTAAAGGGCGGCGGTGCGTTCGAGCCATCACGGCATCAATACGACGATCAATTAAATGATTGAAAGCTGCCGCCGAAGAAGCCATTAAGCCAATGCCCAGCATTCCTAATATACTTTGCTGCAAAGGCAGGGAACCCGGCATAGCCAAACACATTCCAACTAGCGCCGTTAGTAGCATCAACATCACCACTTTTGGCTTGGTTAATGCGAGGTAACTACGCCACACGGCTTTGCTCTGGCTGTATTCATAACTTAGAGATTTACTCATGGTAGGCCTCCTTGCCAACACGCATACCTAGTGCAGAAGTTTTTGGGGTTGATTGCCACAATAAATGATTAATATAAAGTACATTAAGTAAAAGCAATGCGGCTCCGAGATTGTGAGCAACCGCAACCACGATGGGTAAGCTAAAGACAACATTACTGATCCCCAACATAAGCTGTAGCGCCAGCAATCCTGTTAACCACTTAGCTTGGTGCTGACAGGGCAAACTTTCCTGTTTGAATAACTGCCAAATCAAACTAATCAATACGAGACTAACGACCATTGCACCAAAGCGATGCATGACATGAATCGTCATTCTTGCACCATAATCTAACGTACCAAACTCATAGCTCTCTTGTGACGGTTGGATGAGCTGAAAAGCGGTGCTGAAATCCAAATAATCACGCCATTGTCCTTGGCATATCGGCAGTTCGGTACACATTAAGGCGGCATAATTGGAGGATGTCCAACCACCAAGCGCAATTTGCATTACCAGCAGTATTAAAGCCAACACGGCAATGATTTTTATCACACTAGAATTAGGCGATATCCGTTGCTTGGTATTATGCACAAGATGGCCGACATTGGGCTCAGGCTCTTGTTCTAGTGCGGAATGTGAGCATTCACTTGCTCGAACCTGCCAATACAACAAAGCCAATAAGCTAAACAGTGTAAAGCCGCCAAGTAAGTGTCCCATCACCACTAAAGGCATCAACTTCATCGTGACTGTCCACATTCCGAGTAGAGCTTGGAATACGACCACGACACTGATCAAAACAGGCAACACTCGGCCCACTTGTTTTTGCACAATAGCGATAACTGAAATGGCAAAGACCAATAAACCAAGCGAACCTGCAAAATATCGATGGATCATTTCCAGCCATGCTTTATCCGTCTCGACAGTTAAAGCAGGAAAAAGATGGTTGGCTTGAGCAATTTCCAGCTCACTATTGGGTACGCTAAGCAGACCATAACAACCGGGCCAATCTGGGCAGCCTAGTCCGGCATCCGCTAGACGAGTATAAGCACCTAAAAGAATGACGATAAACGTCAGCAGCAAACTCAGTTGTAACATGCGTTTTAATAGCATAGAGCCTCCTTAACCCACCCGAGATAACTTGAGTAGTTTTCTCAGATCAGCCAGTAATCCTTTACTTTGAGCCACTAAATGGTCTTGCGAATCCACCTTTGGGTAGCGCATGACGAGCTGACCTCTTGGGTCAACAATCACATATTCAAAACTGTCCACCACTTGCCCAAATGCGCTGTTGATCGTAAGTGTTGACAAACCAATGTCCTGAAGCGCTTGTTGATCACTACGCTCGCGAACCAGCACGACAGGCTCAACCCGCTGTTGATATTTTCCTAAGGCAGTATGGCTTTGTTTCAGTAGATAGAGTTGTTCTAGGCAGAGCGAGTCGCATACTTCTGGCATCACATAGGCCAATTGCCAACGCTGACCAACATAGGGATTCTCAACACCAAGGCTCGCATAACTGGTGGAGGGTTCAATTAACGTACCTTTATTAGTCACGCCAGCCGTGTACCACTGCTGCTGTAGAATCAACTTGGCTAATAGTGCAGGCAAAGCAAACACGAAAATAAGTGCCAATAACATGATGCGACCGCGAGTAACTGATGCTTTCATTTGCTCTCCTTAGCTCGATGACAATCAAGGTAAATCGTTGACCACTTTTCGCTTTGACTTCACTGCCAACGACAGCCAAATAAGCGCTAATATTGCCAATGCTACTGCCATGGCAAACCACTGCACCGCATAACCAATATGTTTTCCTGCACTCATTGGCAGTGGGTTCCACGGCTGTGGGTAATCCCACTGCTGATCAATCGATTGTGGTTGAACGACAAACCTCTCAATTGGGTATTGCCAAAGGCGGCTTAACGCAGCGATGTTCAAATTTTGAATACGCACTGGCAAGGTATCCTCAGCCATCAATGCGTCACTGAGCGGGTTGTTTGAACGTACATACAATCGCCCTTCCCCTTGATACCTCTCATCCAACCAATTGACTTCAGGCAGTATTGAACGGTTCACACCCGCAGGAATAAAGCCTCGTTCAAGTAATACATAACGCCCTTGTGCCGTTTTCATCAACTGAATCGCCAAATAGCCCACATTGCCCTCAAATACTTGGTTATCTAGCAATAAGTATTTTCCATGTAGTGGCGTCACAAGAACGTCCACTCTTTGCCCGGTCAAATAGCTCTCTTGGCTAGGCTGTACATCGTCTAATGGCAGAAGAGTTTGCCACTGCTTGCTATCAAGCTCTTGCTGTATCGCCTGTTTCTGCTCAGCCCGATTTAATTGCCATAATCCCAAGTTGACCAATATCGATATCGCAACCACAGTTAAGATAAGCGCCAACCAAAACGACGGTTGTTTTATTAACTCACTTAAGGACAACGCTATGGTTTTCATCTTCAAATTACTGCTTGTGGTACTACTGCTTTTTATCATCGCCAACCTCGCCAAAGCCTTAATTGAGATGGTTAAATCGCCCAATGAAGACGAAGCAAACGAATCTGATCAGCCTCCTATGAGTCACTATCTAGGTCAACGTCTCGTTCTCTCCGCCCTAGCGGTGGTGTTACTCATTGTGGCTTTACTTACCGGCATCATCGAAGCCAATATCCGTCCTTATTAGCAATGCCAACCATTGATTAAACACACTCTCAATCCAGCTCTATTCACCCATCGTTTTGATATTTGAGAACGATGGGTTCTCGCTAAAGCACGTAGACAAAGATGAACAAACACAACCACACCACATCAACAAAGTGCCAATACCAACTCCCGGCCTGAAACGCGAAATGATCTTTCGGAGTAAAGTGATCTTTCGCAACCCGAGCCAACAAGATGATCAAGAAAATGGTGCCTAAACAGACATGCAAACCATGAAAGCCGGTTAATAAGAAAAAGGTATTGCCGTAAATTCCTGCATCTAACGTCAAGCCCAGCTCTTCATACGCATGAATGTATTCCGCCGCCTGAAAATATAGAAAGAAGAATGCCAATACGATGGTAATTTCGAGCCACACTATCAACGCCATGCGCTTGTTACGCTCTAAACTGACGTGCGCCATATGCAAAGTGACGGAAGATAACAGCAGGATCAGCGTATTTTTTAGCGGAATACCTGCCCAGCCCATAGCCATGGTTGTCGTACCATCTGGTGTCGTGGTCAATGGCCATATTGCCTCAAACGCCGGCCACAGCACTTCATGAGTCATCGCATTATTACTTGCTCCAGCAAGCCAAGGAACCGAGATCAAACGTGCATAAAACAGTGCCCCGAAAAATGCACCAAAAAACATGATTTCCGAGAAGATAAACCAGCTCATTCCCTGACGAAACGAGCGTGATATTTGCGCAGAATAGAGACCGGTCATCGACTCAGTAATCATGTTACTGAACCACCTTGCTAAGACGTAGAGCAGAAAAAGAAAGCCAAAACCCAATATAATTTTTGAAAAGAGACTCGCACTGCCACCCTCTGCCATGGTTTGCACCGTCAACCCTGCCCCTAGCGCAATCAAAAACAAGGCGATGGCTGCCACGATCGGCCAGGTACTTTGTGCCGGTACATAATATGATTGAGGTTTAGAGCTCATGCTGTTTCTCCTTGTAAGCCACGAGTTTCGCGGTTGTGGCATGCTTCTGACCAAGCATTTGTGTTCAGTTACCCTGCAAATTATTGTCGCGCATTGTTTGTTTAGTCATATCGCGTGATGCCGGAGCCTCAATTTTCGCCACTTGTTTGCTCTTCTTATTTTGTGCAGCCGTGATGTCATAAAGCGTGTAAGAGAGCGTTAAGGTATGAATCGATTGAGGTATATCTCGTTCTATGTAGAAAATCAGCGGCATGTCCACGCCACTTTGGGCATCAAGCGGTTGCTTGTTAAAACAAAAACACTCCACTTTGTTAAAGTAGCTTGCCCCCATTCCGGGAGAAACCGAGGGGACGGCTTGGCCAATCACCGTTTGATCGGAACGATTAAATGCATAGTAAGAGGTTTGAATTACCTCCCCAGGATGTACATCCATGCTCATAACTTGAGGTTTAAACTCCCACGGCATGGTCGGATTAGGGTGAGCAATAAACTCAACTCGAATCGTGCGCGACGTATCAGGTGTTAACGCAGCGGGTTGCTCCACAGCCTCACGATTAGTTTTGCCATTGATGCCAAGTGCATCGCACATAATGTCGTACAACGGCACTAATGCGAAACCAAAGCCAAACATCGCTATCGTGGCGACCAACAACTTAGCCGTTAAGGTTTTGTTCGCTTTGCGTTGAATATGCTCTTGTTCATCCATGATCATCACCTCAATCTATTTTAGGCGGCGTCGAAAAGGTATGGTGAGGAGCAGGGCTTGGAACGGTCCATTCCAAGCCTTCCGCCCGTTCCCATGGCTTCGCAGGGGCTTTTTCTCCACCACGAATGCATTTAATGACAACCCACAAGAACAACAACTGTGATAAACCAAATGCAAAACCGCCAATCGAGACAATTTGGTTCACATCGGCAAACTGAATCGCATAATCTGGGATCCGTCTTGGCATCCCCGCCAACCCCAGAAAGTGCATCGGGAAGAACAACACATTGACCGAGATAATCGAAGTCCAAAAATGCCATAAACTTAATTTTTGGTCGTACATATGCCCAGTCCATTTAGGCAGCCAATAATAGGCCGCCGCCATGATCGAGAAGACCGCACCAGACACCAGCACATAATGAAAATGAGCCACCACAAAATAGGTATCGTGATATTGGAAGTCGGCAGGCACTATCGCCAACATCAAGCCTGAAAAACCACCGATTGTGAACAATACAATAAAGGCGATCGCGAACAGCATTGGCGTTTCAAATGTCATTGCTCCTCGCCACATGGTGGCCACCCAGTTAAAAACCTTCACCCCTGTTGGTACGGCGATCAACATGGTGCAATACATAAAGAACAGCTCGGCAAATACTGGCATCCCGGTGGTGAACATGTGGTGCGCCCAAACAAGGAACGACAACAACGCAATACTACAAGTGGCGTACACCATCGAGTGATAGCCAAAAAGCTTTTTGCCGCTAAATGCTGGGATAATCGCCGAAATAATGCCAAATGAAGGCAAAATCATGATGTACACTTCTGGATGACCGAAGAACCAGAAGATATGTTGGAACATCACTGGATCACCGCCCCCCGCCGCATCAAAGAACGAAGTACCAAAGTACTTATCCGTCAACACCATGGTGACAGCCCCCGCCAGCACCGGCATAACGGCAATCAATAAAAACGCGGTGATCAGCCATGTCCAGACAAACAACGGCATTTTGAACCATGTCATTCCTGGCGCACGCATATTAACGATCGTTACGATGACGTTTATCGCCCCCATGATCGAACTGATCCCCATAATGTGCACCGAAAAAACGAACAACGCGGTGCTATCTGGCCCGTAGGTTGTCGACAAAGGCGCATAAAATGTCCAGCCAAAATCAGGCCCACCACCCGCTGTGAACAGTGAACCAATTAAAATTGCAAACGCAAAAGGCAAGATCCAAAAGCTGAGGTTATTCATACGGGGCAATGCCATATCTGGCGCACCGATCATTAACGGAATCATCCAGTTTGCCAGCCCTGTGAAAGCAGGCATCACAGCACCAAACACCATCACTAAGCCATGCACTGTGGTCATCTGATTAAAAAACTGTGGATCAACAAGTTGCAACCCCGGCTGAAAGAGCTCTGCACGAATGATCATTGCCATTGCGCCGCCGGTGAAAAACATAATCAAACTAAACCATAGATAGAGCGTGCCGATGTCTTTATGGTTAGTAGAGTAAATCCAGCGAGCCAACCCTTTAGGTGCGTGGTGCTCTTCATGATCGAGTGCGGCAGTTGAATTTGCGCGACTCAAATCAGCATCGGCAACTGGCGATGACTTGGTTGGGTGAGGAGTCTGGGTTTTCATTGTGCCTCCTTGCCTTGGCTTTGCATCTTAAAGGCATTGATGTCCGCGGCTTGAACCACATCGCCGGTATTATTCTCAAAACCATTACGTTGATAAGTGATTACAGCGGCGATCTCTTGTTCGGTCAGTTGGTTACTAAATGATTGCATCGCGGTACCCGCAACCCCATTTACGATAGTACTGATGTGTGCATCCAAATCGCCCGTTGCCACTGCACTGCCTTTAATCGCTGGGAATGCACCAGGAATACCCTCGCCATTGGCTTGGTGACAAACCGCACATCGTTCAACATAAATCTGTTCGCCTTCCAGCATTAACGCTTCGAGAGTTAATACACTGCCTAGCGCTTGCGCCGCCTGCTCTTTGGCTAACGCTAACTGAACTTTTTGATCGGCAAGCCATGCATCGTAATCATCCTCTTCCATTGCGTGTACCACGATGGGCATAAAACCATGGGCTCGTCCGCACAACTCGGCACATTGACCGCGATACACCCCAGGTTTATCAATGCGTGTCCAAGCTTCGTTGATAAAACCAGGGATAGTGTCTTTTTTCACTGCAAAATCCGGCACCCACCAAGAGTGAATCACATCATCAGAGGTCATTAAAAAGCGAATTTTACGATTGATAGGCAACACCAACGGGTTATCGACTTCCAGTAGGTAGTGCGCTCCTTTTGCTTCAATACCATCGATTTGCTTCTGACTAGTCGCCAACAAACTAAAGAACTCCACCTCTTCACCAAAGTAACTGTAATGCCACTTCCACTGAGAGCCGGTGATTTTGACGGTAAGATCTGATTGGGTGGTATCTTCCATTGCCACTAGGGTTTTAGTGGCTGGTATCGCCATGGCGATCAAGATAATGATGGGGATGACAGTCCAAATAATTTCAACTTTGGTGCTCTCATGAAAATGTGCAGCCACCGCTCCCTTCGACTTGCGATGTTTAAAAATGGAATAAAACATCGCGCCAAAAACAATCAAGGCGATTGCGCAGCATATGTAAAAAATCAGCATATGCAGCTCATAAACCTGCCCACTGATTTGTGTCACGCCTTGCGTCATGTTTAGTACTGGCTCTTCAGCGCTTGCTGAAAATGCCGATATTGCAGCCCCGACTTTCAATGTT
Source organism: Vibrio scophthalmi LMG 19158 (assembly GCF_000222585.1). Taxonomy (GTDB): domain Bacteria; phylum Pseudomonadota; class Gammaproteobacteria; order Enterobacterales; family Vibrionaceae; genus Vibrio; species Vibrio scophthalmi. The sequence goes on from NZ_AFWE01000196.1 coordinate 24,820, forward strand.
AGCCATAGCCATGCTGGTATTCTCTTCAAAAGAGCTCTCCTCTGCTTCTGCCCAGTCGAGCGCGAAAACGAAAGGTTCAATCACTTTTACGTAGAACATCAGAAACTCTGCTCAACGTCCATTTGCGCTTTATTCGTGCTTTCCATGCGTAATACTTAGATTACATCTCAAATGAAATTGGAAAATTAATTCATTTGAGTTCACCTAAAACTGACGCGATTTGTTATATTTATGTTAATTAATGCTAGTTATCGATTTTAAAATGTGCAAGAAAGTGCAGTGACAAAATGGTTTAGCGATTGCGCTCTCGCAAATGATAAGCAATATCACCTAAGATAAATGAAACGTCTCATATAGGTAATCACGATGACAGAACAAATGACACAATGGCTGGCACTCGATCCAGACCCAAAAACACGTGAAGAATTGCAACGTTTGATTGCTGAGAATCAACAACACGAATTAACGGACCGATTTCGTAGCCGCTTGGAGTTTGGTACCGCGGGCTTACGTGGCAAAGTGGGTTGTGGTCCTAACCGAATGAATAGATTGGTTATTCAGCAAACTGCGTGTGGACTTGGTCACTACTTACAAAGCCAATTTAGCGATGCTAATCAACGAGGAGTTGTGATTGGTTATGATGGCCGCACCGACTCAAAGCAATTTGCTCATGATACAGCCGCCGTGCTGGCACAGTTGGGTATCAAAGTTTACTTAACTCATGATGTCGCAGCAACGCCTATCGTTGCTTTTGGGGTTAATTACCTCAATACTGTCGCTGCTGTCGTTGTAACGGCTAGCCATAATCCTCCGGAATATAACGGTTTTAAGGTTTACTGGCAAAATGGTGCGCAGATCATTCCACCACACGATTCCGGCATCGCAGCTTGTATCGACGCCGTCGCTAATCAGCCAATTTCATTACTGTCACTTGAAGAGGCTCAACAGCAAGGTAAACTCGAGTGGCTTAATGATGATTACTACCAAACCTATCGGCAAACCATGAATAGCAATACTCTGCTAACTAATCATAGCCAGCCAGATGCGATTGGTATTGCTTACACAGCAATGCACGGTGTTGGCGCAAGAATGGCAGAAACCCTACTTGCGGATGCCGGCTTTAGTAAAGTTTACAGTGTAAAAGAGCAACGCGAACCTAATGGTTCCTTCCCGACGGTTAACTTCCCTAATCCCGAAGAAGCCGGTGCTATGGATATGGTGATCGCCCTTGCCAAACAACACAACGCGCAATTAGCCTGCGCCAATGATCCCGACGCTGATCGTTTTGCCGTAGCGGTTCAAAAACCCGACGGCGACTACCAAATGTTAACCGGCGATCAAGTTGGTGCACTATTTGGTCATTACTTACTCAGCAAAACAGAATCGTCCAAGCAACTGGTGGGCAACACCATCGTTTCATCTAGCCTACTCAGTAAAGTTGCCGCAGCTCATGGAGCTGAGTATTTCCAAACCTTAACTGGATTTAAATGGCTCACCAACGTCGCGATGCAAAAGCAATCTGCAGAACATCAATTCTTATTCGCTTATGAGGAAGCGCTTGGTTATACCGTCGGAAGCAAGGTGTGGGATAAAGATGGCTTATCGGCACTCGTCGCTTTCGCTCAGTTGAGTGCAGAACTTTACAGCCAAGGAAAAACGATTTGGGATCAGTTAGAAAGCCTCTATCGCCAGCATGGTATATTTGTTAATGCTCAAAGAAGCATCGCCCTAGCACCCAACACGCCACCCGTTGGCGATAAACTGCGCACGGCACCGCCAGTCGCGATTGCCGGACGTAACGTAGAGATCACCGAAGATCTTAAACACCAGCGCCGCCACTATGCTGATGGCCGTATTGAAACGATTGATTTACCGAGTAGTGATGTACTGATTTATCACCTTTCTGGAGGTGCTCGCGTTATCGTGCGACCATCAGGCACGGAGCCGAAATTGAAGTGCTACTATGAAGTGATTGAACCCATTTCGAGCAATGATGACTATTCTGCATCACTTGAAAAAGCTCAATTGTCGATGGACATGCTCATTGCAGAGCATCAACATATGATTTAAATTGACGCTAATATCGTTGAAAAAGCAAAAAAAAGCATGGTAAAACCATGCTTTTTTATATTATCAAACAGACTTAGAAGTTTTCTATCTAACCAATTCGCTTTTGCAAAAAGATTTTATCGACACCCGCCATCGGATAACCACTATAGCGACCGACTTCTTCAAAACCGAGTTTGAGGTAGAAGTCTCGCGCTTGAAATGAAAACGTATCCAAATAGATATCCGTGATACCCATTTGTTGAACTTTGCTCTCGGCTAAACTGAATACTTCTCTGCCCAGGCCTGACTTACGTTTATTCTCATCTAACCAAAAATATTTTACAAATAGGGTATTCGTATAGATTTCGCCAAACAGGCCGCCACAAAACTCACCATTATCATTGGTCGCAATACACGCCACATCGAGGCTATCTTCATGAGGGAATACTTTCATATTGAAGGCATGAAGGCCTGCATGAATTTCTTGTTTAATGCTTTCTTCAGGATCGATCAAAAAGTCTATCTGCATATTCTATCCTCAATTCAGAGTACCACTGCTCTATTATGCGGTCGTCACCATAAATGCCAGGCATAAAAAAGGCCAGCAATGATGCTGGCCGATACAATAATTGTGTTAACTAGGCTTGAAAAAAGCTATTCAGCATCCACAAAGCAAGTACTAAAAAGATCGCGCCCATAAACTTGTGTTGATAGGTTCTAAATTTAGCATTTTCAAGCAAACCTTTCCCCATAGTTCCAACGAGAGCGACTAATAAGAGATTGAAGATCAGCCCCAAAACATTGAGCACCAGTCCGAGTGCTAACATTTGCTCACCCGAGGTCGCGGCAACTTTAGTGGAAACAAATTGTGGTAAAAACATCACAAAGAACACCAATGCTTTCGGGTTGAGTAGGTTACTCACCAATGCTCGCTGGTAAAATTTGGTCGCCATCTTACTCTGACCTTCGAGTTCAGGCGCATCGATGCCTTGAGTGCGAATACAATCCCAGCCCATTTTTAGCAGATATGCCCCACCAAGTAAGTGCAATGCTTTTAATGCCATTGGGCTCATCGCGATCAGAGCTGACACGCCTAAAGCGGCAAGCAAAGTAAGAATAATGCCCGATGTAGCATTACCTAAACTGGCAAAAATACCCACGCGACGACCATAGCTAATACTTGAACTAGCTATCAGTAACATATCTGGCCCAGGAAGAAGCAAAAGTGCCACCACTGCCGTTAAATAGACAGGCAAAATAGAGATATCAATCATAATTATTATTTGCAGCTTAGCGAAAGGACGGAGATTTTATATTGCCCTGACTTTAATATCTAGATTTTATCGCTGAAATAACAAACATTTTAGGCATTAGCTATCAAGGCAGAGTTTGAGCTAATGTCGAAAATGCTATTTATCAATAGCCTAGAGTTTGAGTGACTAAAATTCGTGCCGATCATATAGTGAGCAAAGAGCAAGTTTGTACAAAAACTTCTGTTGGGGATCATCTATCCTGTCAGCAACCCATTTGGCAAGGAGCGCTGTTCACTATGGCCGACAATCATTTTAAAGAGAGTGCGAAGTTTCAACTAGCGCAAGAGCTCGGTGGCTTAGAGTTGATCGACGCTAAATATAAGCACCAAAATTTTTCTCGCCATAGACACGAGGGCTATACCGTTGGGGTAATTCAAAAAGGCGCGCAACGCTTTTTCCGTAATGGTGGTAATCATATTGCACCAGAAGATAGCATTATATTGGTCAATGCCGAGCAAGTGCATAATGGCCAAAGTGCCAGTGAACATGGTTGGGAATATAAGGCAATGTATCCCCTACCTAAGCAGTTTTCATCGCTCACGGACGGAATCAGCCGTGAGGCCATGGTACCCTATTTCCCTGAACCGGTTGTTTACGACCCTGAAATGGCACAACAGCTACGTTTGGTTTTCGATACCTTAGAAAACTCGGATAACCGCCTACTAAGGGAAACCTTAGTCTATGGCACGTTAGTCAAGCTAATGGCTCGTCATGCAAAGAAATACACCGTCAATGAAGAAAAAAGCCGCAATCAACGTCAGTTAATGCTAGCGAAAGAGTTCATTGATGACTTCCCTCAAGCGGATGTCTCTTTGGCGGAGTTGGCGAAACTGGCCAACCTCAGTCCTTATCACTTCGCGCGTTCTTTCCAAAAAGAGTTCGGTTTTCCACCGCACAGCTATCAAATCCAAGCTCGTTTGCGCTATGCCATGACGTTAATGAAACAAGGACACCGCCTAAGTGATGTGGCACAAGAGTCAGGCTTCCATGATCAAAGCCATCTGCATCGACATTTTAAACGCGCAATGGGCGTCACTCCAAAGCAATATAAACAATCACTTTAACGGCAATTTTGTACAAGGTTTGTTTATCTCAACATGGCGTAATGTGGATAAACAAAATCAATAAGGAAGTATGTATGAGCAAGCCGCATCGCAGCCAAAAGCATGATTCAACCCAGAGTAATTCGTCAGAGCGAACTTCGATAGAAAATGTCTCAATCGACAATAGAACAACTGACCAACCAGCCCAAAGCAATCGACAACTCTTTTTACGGGGCTGCATCGCCATGGTGCCGCTTAGCATCGCGGTTGTTCCATGGGGATTATTAGCAGGCTCCTATGCGATTGATTCAGGCTTGAACCCCATCGAAAGCCAAGCACTGTCAGCAATTTTGTTTGCGGGATCAGCCCAGCTTGTCGCAACAGGGATGATAAAAGCTGGCGCTGGCATCGCAACGCTATTACTGACGACCTTATTCATCACCTCGAGACACTTTCTTTATAGCGTATCGATGCGCAGTACGATTGGTAAACTTCCACTACGCTGGCGGCTAGCGTTAGGTTTTTTGCTCACCGACGAGCTATTTGCTATTTGTGGCAACCAAACCACTCAACGTTTTGAGCCTTGGTACGCTCTCGGGGCTGGGCTAAGCTTCTATCTATGTTGGAATTTAGCTACCTTTGTGGGCATTGTCGCTGGCAGCTATATACCCGCGATGAACGAGCTGGGACTCGAATTTGCCGTCGCAGCCACATTTATCGCCTTAGTTGTCCCCAATGTAAAGAACTCGCCAACTTTGGCAGCCGTTATCGTGGCTTTAATCCTTTCGGTAGCACTTAACCTTTTTCACGTCGAAGGAGCATTAATGATCGCCAGCCTAGGCGGCATGTTAACAGGTTATTTGGTTGAAACTTTGCGCGGAGAGCAAGTATGACCATACTTTCTATTTTCGCCATGGCTGGGTTAGTATTTTTCAGCCGCTATGTCTTTCTCGAGCCAAAGTTGCCTTTACGACTCGCGCCTCAAGTACAGCGCATTCTGAGCTATTCAGGCCCTGCAGTACTGACTGCCATTCTAGCGCCGATCGTTTTTCTACCCGAGGGGGAATTATGGCTAGCCCCGACTAACCCTTACTTACTTTGCGCGATATTAGCGGCCATATTGATCTATAAGAGTGCCAATGTGCTGTTAACAACGGTAGTCAGTATGGTGGTGTTTTTACTGCTGAATAATTTGCTGTTGTAAGTAACGCCAATCCACATCCCTAGTCATTCGAAAAGCGGCATAGGGCCAAGACAACAACGCCAGCAATAATTGCTGGCGTTGTTTTTAATTTTAGTGGCCTAGTTTGCTAGCCATTCTATTTCAATTAACGTTTTTCCTGCGTGGATCAAACGGCCGAGAAATACATCCCCTTGCTGTACTTCACCCACGCCTTGCGGGGTGCCACTCATGATGACATCACCATCGCACAAGGTCGTGTAACTTTGTAGCTCAGCGACGATCGTTTGTGGTGAATAAATCATCTGTTTTACTCCCCCACGCTGTACTCGAACGCAGTTGATGAATAGTTCAATCTCAAGCTCGTCAATCGTTAAACCGGCTAAAGGAATAAAGCGACTAAACACAGCAGAGCCATCGAATGCTTTAGCTCGCTCCCAAGGTAGACCTTTCTGTTTTAGCTCCGATTGAAGTTGACGCTTCGTTAGATCCAGACCAATGCCCACGGCTGACAATTGTCCTTGGGTGACCACAAAGCAAATCTCACCTTCATAGTGCAGAGTCTCTTGATGGTAAGCATTAAGTTGAGTGGCAATCGCGGTTGAAGGCTTATTAAACACTACCATTTGTTGCGGAATCACATTATTCAGTTCTTTAATGTGATCTAAGTAATTACGGCCAACACAAAGAACTTTGGTTGGTGAGAGTGCTTTTCCGTCAACAATAATCGAGTGCATGCCTTCGTCCCTGGGAAACTAATGAAGGCACATTTTAGCCAAACTCATTCGACGGAAAACAAAAATTGATTTTAGAAATGAAAAACTCAGAGCTTGCGCCCATTATGAGCCAAACTCCGAGTTCGTATTAATCAACTATCAAGCAGATTAAGTTAGAAGAAGTAACGTACACCCGCGGTGTAGAAGTCTTCTTCTTTGATACCAATATCATTACCTAAATCAAACTGATAACCAGCAAACGTAACTAAGCCAGATGTAATGGTGTATTCAACTTGCAGTGCGCTTTGACTGTATTGAGTTTTACTCGTCTTATCGTCTTCAACCGATTCATAGTTAACACTAACATTCACGCCATTATCTAGGCCAAATGCCGCTAACGCTTCGTATTGATAAGACTCGGCAAGTAATTGCTTCTTAGCGTTAGTGAAAAAATGTTCATTTTTACCGTAAACGCCCGCAACATAAATTCCTTTACCATACGACCCATAGTTGACTGATACAAGGTGTGATTCAGCCTTACCACTATCTACATCACCGCCATTATAAGTATAGCCAACGCCAAAACCGGCAAAGTCACCACTAATCGCAATCTGTCCTCGAGTATCATAGTTACTCTTTTGTTTACCCTGCCAACCCAAACCGATGTTTAAAGAAATATCATTACTAACGACCAATGTATTTCTATAGCTCACCATTTTTTCTGCACGCGCTGACCCGAGATTATATTGGTCTGAATATAGAAAGTCGTTGGCAAACGCGATCGGTAAATCAGCCACACCGCCTACGTCATAATAAGGTGACCATTGTGTACCAACTACCGCACGCCCCGCTTGCTCATGGCTCGCCCCAATATAGCCAAGTCGTGTATTAAACGAGGTATCGCCTCCATCTAGATAATTGAGGGACCATTCGCCCTTTGCGTCAACCGTAACGCCGTTACCAATTTCTTTTTTACCTTCAATATTGATTCGAGGTGACACCTGATGAACTTGTACTTCGGGATCGTCACCATAAGAACCATACTTACCAATCCCCACATCAACGTAACCGCCGACGGCTAGACTGGTTCCATCTCCACTGTAAATTTGTGCAGCAAAGGTACTGGTTGAAGCGAGTAAAGTTGATGCCACTGCAATGGCTAAGCTATTTAATTTCATCATTATATCCCTATCTATGTGATAGTTGTTTTTTATAAACGTGCTAAATACAACACGCGCTATCCATTCAAATTTAGTAATGAAACTGTAACTTTCAAATGCGAAACGTTGCTTATTTTCACTTGTAGCACAAAAAAGCCACCACTAGTGTCAATGTTCATTTTTTAAACGCATAAATTTAAAGACAATATTCTTAGGGATGGATGAAGTACGGTATTTAGTGACAATGATCACAATTCAACTAAGTTATTTAAGTTGTGTGATGCTGAGCACACTAATACCAAGTGCCAATGGTAATTGGCCTGTAGAAGGATTTTGCCAAGAATAAAACGTGAATGTTTTTTACACGGTAATGAATAAAGACCCAATCAGCGGCTATCTTTCCATTGGTATGGAAATTGAAACGCACCGATAACACAGTCTATTTTCTCCCCCGGTTCACTGAGGCTGAACGTCAACCTCAGCCTCCTAAGTGTCCCACTTAAATGACATTATGCATCTCGCCATCGCTCACCATACGCCATGGAATAATCAGGTAGTTTGGGCGTATCAGTCATGGTGTCACTTGCCACTAGAGGGCCAACTACTGTTTTATAAGGTATGAAACCTGCCCAAACGGGTATCGACAGATCTTGTTCATCATCGGCAACGTCATTCTCACTGACTTTGACAGAAGCTTCAGTTAACGGTATCGCCAGTAACATAGTCGCATCCAATTCCTTATCGCTACTCAAGCGAATCTCTTCACATCGACCAGGGGCGATTTGCTCAATAAAGTGATTCAATAGCCTATCTTTCTCAGCTCGTTCTTCAATCGCGGTAAACTGGCCAAACACCACCGCAGAACGATAATGCGCACTGTGATGAAAGGCTGAACGTGCCAATACCCACCCGTCGAACAAAGTAAAGGTTAAGCAGGTTGAATGACCTTTTTTAAGATTACGCATCAAACGGCTGTTATTTGCCCCGTGAATATAGACATGGTCACCCACTCGCCAAGCCAACATCGGGATCACCACTGGCCCCGACTCTTCACTGATAGCAATGTGTGCAATCAACGACTCATCAATAATACTGTGCAGCAGTTCTAATTGAGTGCGTGCTTTATGTGCGCCTTTTTTTATCGTACTTCGAGAGGTAGCAGATAACATAAACTTCCCTATTCACATTTGTGTGGTCAACTAACGTTGCTTTATTACCACTATATTGCCAAACTGGTTTAAATTTTAGAGCCAGTTTAAAGCAATTTGTGGATCCAGTTTATGTCTCGAATTTCACCTCATATTGATATTGGCGATCTTTGCTTACCAGAGAGTAATGCCACATTACAAGCGCGCTTATTTCATGCGATTCGCGATAAGATCGTGCACGGATTGTGGCCATTAGCCGGAAAGCTCCCCTCAACGCGAAAACTGGCTTTAGAGCTTAACCTTAGCCGCAACACCGTTATTGCCACCTACGAACAATTGCTGTGTGAAGGGTACATAGAGAGCCAGCGAGGCAGTGGATTTTACGTTTCACTCGAACTGCCAGAACATTATTTGAATCCTAACAACACCGCCGAAACTCCTGCATCGCATAGCGAGCTGAAACAAGATATCAATCGATCGTTTGCGCCTGGCATTCCAGATCTCACCCAATTCCCATTGAAGAAATGGCAACGTTATCTGCAACGTCACAGCTCTCGATCGCATATTTTAGGTAATAGTAATTTACAAGGCGTACTTGAATTGCGCAGTGCTTTATCAAGTTATTTAGCCTCTAGCCGTTCAGTGGTCTGCCGTCCAGAACAGATCATTATCACTTCTGGCGCGCAGCAGGGGCTTGCCATTGCTGCATTAGCCATTCTCCAACGAAACGAACAAATTTTGCTTGAGCAGCCCGGCTATGTCCAAGCCGATAAAGTGATGAGTTTGGTTGATGCACAGAAATGCTATGTTGATGTCTCCCCGTTTAAAGGCGTGAATATTGAGCAAATCATTACCAGCGAAGCTAAGGCGCTTTACATCACCCCCAGCAATCAATACCCGATGGGCACCACAATCAACAGTGAACAACGATTAAAACTGATTGATTGGGCAAGCCAAGGAAAGCGTTGGATTATCGAGGATGACTACGATAGCGAGTTTCAGTTTGCACACCGGCCACACACCAGCTTACAAGGGCTCGCTGCACAAATTGGTCTCGATAACTGTGTTATCTACATTGGCTCATTCAGCAAAGTAATGTTCAATGGCTTACGGCTAGGTTATATGGTGGTACCCGATTCTTTAGTTGAACGGTGCCTCGTAATGAAAGATGCATTAAGCGGAGACTCACCTGTCCATACTCAATACGCCCTCGCCGATTTCATTACTGAAGGAGAATTGCTGCGCCACATTCGGAAAATGCGTCGGTTATATAAAGCCAAACACCAAGCAATGCTAAGTGCTATCACGCTGTATTTTGGTCACCATGTTGAAGTCATCAGCCAAGCGGCCGGGCTGCATATTACATTACGTTGGCAAGGGAAGATCGATGAAGAGACTTTACGCCAACGCGCGCTGAACATTAACCTCATTCTGCGTACATTGAACTACTATCAACCGCACGCTAAATCAGGCCGTGACTGGCATGGAGTGGTGCTTGGCTTTGGTAACACCTCGCTCGAGCAAATTCCCGTCTTAGTCGAACAATTGGCTAATGAATTCTTTAAAAATAATTAGCATTTATCGGCGATGGTTTTTTGCTTTATCAAGTGGATTTACTAGACTTATTAAATAGTTCTCGTGATGACGCATAGATAGTGCGTGACGGTTACGCGAACTAGACACAAAGCTATTAATGTAAAATGTACAGTTTTTTCACAGAAACCTTTCGAACTTCTTCGTTTAAGCACTGCGACAACTTTACCTTACAAAACCATCTAATAGCTTTTGTTAACCGCTAATGTTTAGCAATCTAATACGATATTTGAGGTATGTATGTCTGGTAAAATGACAGGTTCTGTAAAATGGTTTAATGAAACTAAAGGCTTTGGTTTCATCTCACAAGATGATGGTGGCGCAGACGTCTTCGTTCACTTCCGCGAAATTGTTTCAGATGGTTTTAAAACGCTGACAGAAGGACAGAAAGTGTCTTTCAACGTCGAGCAAGGTCCTAAAGGCCCTCAAGCGACTCAAGTCACTCCGATCTAATCGGTTGTCCGAATCATCATAGTGGCGTGATAGTGGCGTGATACTTCATCACGCCACTCGTCCAAATTCAAACGGTTATTCTCTCTTATCTAATAGCAAACGGATCTCTCTAAGCGTTTGCTCTGCATCTTGGTATTCAACCGCCAACTCTTTCACTACGCCCTTGTGTTGAAAAAACAAGGAAGGGAAGCTGCATCCCCTTATCGAACGAGCCAAAGCGATTTCACTATGGAGCTGCTGATTAAGCGCCTTTGATGCCAATAATTGTCGAAACTGACAGACATCGAGCTGCAACTCTTCTGCGAGTTGAATTAATACCGCATTGTCACTCGGGTTAAGCGCACGAAGGTAATAGCCTTGTTGAATAGCGGTGATCATCGCCTTTTCTGCCCCTAAATGGCGAGCAGCCAAGACGGCACGACAAGCGGGATAAGTTGAGCGTCGAGGCGTGTTATCACGCCAAAAATCATAGTTGAATTGGGTGCCTAAATAGCGCTCAATTTTCTGCCAGTAGGAAGCAATTTGCTGCTGCATTTCCATCGGCATCGCTTGGTCGTTATCTTCTGCCAATCCTCCAACTAAATAGACGACATCAAGTCGATGAGCTTCATTGTGGATCAATGCTTGTTCGATTCTGTTCCATGTAGGTTTATAACCCCAACACCATGCACACATTGGATCGTGCACATAATATAGCTTGCTTTGCTCCATTCCCTGATCCCTTCGCGCTTGCCACTTCTATTCACTAAAAAGATGCTTCTCGTGAGTAAAATAGAAAATCCCCTCACCACGAGCAATATGCATTTGTCCTGCATTGATTCCCATTTGATATCCATCTTCAAGTACCGCTTGGTTCATAGTTAAACGTTTAACTGAAAACTCTTCTGGTGGGGCAATGACACGAATGATCGCATCTTCAGGTGGAGAATGGATAAATTCTAACGATTGATTGTAATTTTCCGCACGGACAAGCATAGACTCCGCAATACGTGGGTATTGAGCAAGTAATCGCTTCATCAACCACGCTGCACGCATCGGCTTCATGTGATAACTGAGTGGATGTGATAATACAACGGTAATATCTCGCGCACCACGTCGATACGCCTCTTTAACCGGAATTGAATCTGCCACTCCACCATCGGTATAACAGCCGCCAGAGAAGCAAGGAGGTGTGCGATAGGCAATTGGCAATGCGGTGGTGGCTTCGATAACCATTTCCAGATTAGACGGTGTCAATTGGAAGTAGTCTGCATGTCCTGTTTCAATGTTAGTAGCCGCGGCTATCATTGGCGTTTTGAACAGTGCATCATTATCCAATGGATAACGACGATTAGATTCCTTAATCAACCATTTTACATCAACTAAATCGCCGCCTCGAGCAAAGCGGGCACGATTGAAAAAATGTTTATTGGTGGCGAGTTGAGTAATTACATGGTGGCTTCGACCAGGCGCATGAGAAAGGTAACCCAATAAATTTGACGCGCCTGCGGAAACACCAATCGCAAAATCATAAGGTTTATAATTCTGCGCCATAAATGAATCTAAAACACCACAGGCGAAAATGCCACGCATCGCTCCGCCTTCCACTACCAACGCTGTTTTGCTCATCTGTTTTCTCAATTATTTCATTCTGGCAATAGCTTACTTAATGACGTACTACTGCTCTAATTGTTTCTTGGTATTAGTTTAATGTGTCAAACCTATCAATAAGATTAGCATAAGCAAAATGAAGGATAAAAAATACCCGCACTAAGCGGGTATTATGTTTTCAATAAATGAGCGGTTTAGCAGATTTGACCAGCGCCAATCGCCACATCGTGCGGGTTATCGATCGTCGCTTGTGCAACTAATCTCAAACCTTCAGCAATCACATCCAACGACATGGTCGCTTGATTTCCTAGCGTATCTTGCTCTGGTAATAGTGGGATATGCACAAAACCATGACCAATCTCTTTGTCACGTAGGTAGTGCTGAACACCGTAAAACAAGTGGTTACACACAAACGTGCCTGCCGTGTTAGAGACTTGGCAAGGAATACCATTCTCTTGTAGCGTACGTGTAATCGCTTTGATTGGCAGAGTGGTAAAGTAAGCATCAGGGCCATCCACAACAACTGGCTCATCGATCGGTTGATTACCACCGTTATCAGGGATACGGAAGTCATCGACGTTGATCGCAACACGCTCCGGTGTAATCGCTGCGCGACCACCTGCTTGACCGACAGTGATTACGTAATCAGGTTGATACTTTTCAATCGCAGCAATCACGGTATCAACCGCTTCATAGCGTGTCACTGGCACATCACAAATAACAATTTCGCCACCGTTTAAGGTTGCGTTTTGCAGTTTTTTTACCGCTTCTAATGCAGGGTTAATCGCTGCGCCACCAAAAGGTTCAAAACCGGTAATCAGTACTTTTTTCATAAATGCTCTCAAAAGGCGAAGGTATACATAACAAAGATGTTAAAGGCCAAGATAGCCAAGCCAGGGACAATCTGAATAAGGATCACGTGGTGTTTGTTTTTTAACTCTAACAAGGCTGCAGGCACGATGTTGAAGTTTGCTGCCATTGGAGTCATCAAGGTACCGCAGTAACCTGACAACATACCAAGCACACCAATGATCGCCGCATTACCACCGTTTTCAAGAATTAACAGTGGAATACCAATGCCAGTTGTAATCACAGCAAATGCCGCAAATGCATTGCCCATAACCACGGTAAACAGCATCATCCCCACACAGTAAGCAATCACTTTCACCAGCAGCATGTTTTCAGGGATCATCATCTTCACCAAGCCCGCGACGGTTTCGCCAACACCAGCTTGATTGAATAGATAACCTAACGCGGCCAAAAACTGCGATAAAATTGCCGCCCAACCGATTGAATCAATTAGACGTCGGCCCTCGTTAAGGCTGTGCATTGGGCGGCTTTTAGTCACAATAAGCGCAACAATAATCGCCGCAATAGAGCTCACGCCCAAGCCAACTAAAGCGCCTAAAGAGGTCAGTTGGCTAATTGCGACTGTCCCAACTGGCACTACAATCGCAGGGAAAAACAATTTGTTCTTCAGTACTGAAGCACTGTCTCGACGTTCTTCATCCGAGGTTGTACCGTAATTACCAATGCCCATGAAGCCGCCCGCAGCTAATGCGGTAAGCATCAATACCATCACACCCGTAATCCAATGGGGGATCATCGCACCAAAAATAAAGGTAACGCCATAAATCAACCAAAATAGACCGCTGCCGACACGTTTTGGGTTTTGCTTATCTAAAAAACTTTGTAGTGAGAATGCCAACAGCAAAAGACCGGTGGCTTGATATACATACTCAAGCATGCTTAATGCCCTTCTTTTTCTGGTTGAGATTCCGTCGAGATTTGCGCCTCGTTCGTGGTGGTGTGTTTATTCATACGAGCACTAATAAACTTGCTGTAAATAGCGAACACAACAAAAGACATAATCGCGGTTGGCAGAGCCCAAAGAGCCATGGTTTCGAGTTTTACATCTAATTGGTTATCGCCCATCACACCTTTAATCAGCAACAAACTTCCGGTACCAATAAAGAGGTTTTGACTAAAGAAATTACCAAAGTTCTCGCTTGCGGCAGATAGAGCACGAATCGTCTGACGTTTTTCATCACTGAATTCTGGCGTCGACTTTTCAGCCGCCGCTTCTGACATTGGCGCAATAAGAGGACGAATCATTGAAGGGTGACCACCAATGTTTAAACCCATACCGTTGGTAATCTTACGTAATGCTAGGTAAGTCATTAAGATTTTACCTACCGAGGCTTTTTTCATCGAACCAATCAGCGCTTCTGCACGTTGACGCAAGCCATAGCGCTCAAGCACACCAATCATTGGTAGTACAAGAATAAACAGTGACATATAGCGGTTTTGTGTAAAAGATTGACCCAAGGTCGATAAAATGTCCTTCACCGCAAGATCTGCCACTAAACCCGTAGTGACACCAGCAACCAAAATAACCAATAGCGTGTTTTGTTTTAACGCCAATCCCACGGTTATTATTACTATGCCAATCAATGGCCATAAATCGATCATAAAATTCTCTTTTCTTCCTGTAATAATTATTCTATCAACAGAAAAATATCCCAAGTGACTTTATGATTTAGGCATCTGAGTTGTATCACCCATTTCAGATAAGAATATGAAGCGTCATCTCTTTCCAAGTCTTTGACACTAAAATTAGGCTACTTAGGAATACTGTTGATACCCGAGTATATGCAGCAAAAAAGACGTGCTTCAATCGATGTTTATTGTGCTATCCATCACAATTTTTTCTAGTAAATAGGTAGAGATCGGAGCTCTTATTCATAAACGGAGTAAGTTTGTACAAAACCAAAGCTCAGTGGTTACTTTTTGTTCATTATTTCATCTCAATCATAATCGGTCGCAGAAAAACATTTGCACTCAGTCTCCGCAACGCTAAAGTTTCGCGAATTAATTTCATACAATTACCACTAAGTTGGCGGATCTTATGCTGCCGACACTATGATTATTTCTATTTCAACGCAATCTGAATACATCCAGACTTATGAATGACACCGATACCAGTAAACGAGTAAGTGGAACGGATGCCGATGAGATGGTTACGCTATGATCTTATTAACAGACAAGGTAAGCGAACACTAAATGGATTGGCGCAGAGTGAACAAAGCATACAAATATCACAACCATATACCTTGTTCACTGATGCTAGGGAGAGTTTAATCCGAGAGGTCTTCCACTGTCACAAACTGGTTGCGACCTTGATGCTTAGCTCGATAGAGGCACTTATCGGCGACAATGAACATTTCACTGTCTTGGCGTAAATCATCGATGGAACACGCTGCACTCACTCCGACTGAGATTGAGACGGGTAGCTGATGTTGCGGAAGAGCCAGAGGGGATTTACTGATTGAGTTTACCAATGATTGTGCTCGCATACGAAAATCCGGCTGATCTTGTATCAATAAGAGAAACTCTTCCCCACCCCAACGAATAAACAATTCATGTTCTTTAAGTTGACTACGCAGAATCTTAGCGACCTCTGCTAACACTTCATCCCCAACTTCATGACCATAACCATCATTGATACTCTTGAACCAATCCAAATCCACCAGTACAACGCGATACGAATGCTTGGTATTAAGAGCATAAGGCGCTTTCAATTCCTGATAATAGAGACGTCGATTGCCACCCCCTGTTAGAGGGTCGCGATAAGAAAGATCCTGCAAATATCTATTTTGACGACGATCCATGACCGAACGTGAGATAAACCACAATGTAACCAATAAAATAACCGCAAACCAGAAGGCTAAAATTCTCATCCGGTTGTCGTTTAGTTGATTCTCAAGGTCGATCAATTCATTCTGGACGCTAAGTAAATCACGCTCTTTTTCAACTTCCCTCACTTCAAATGCCGTTTCTAAAACGTGGAACTCATCGATGATTTGTCTGCGTTCTTTGCCGTGATAGTGTTTATATAGCTGTAAGGCTTTTTCATACTGGCCATCAGCTTCATACACACTAGCCAAAACCAAGTTGCTGCGAATCAACCATCTGTGGTGAGCAATATGTTGAAATTTATCAATACTAGCGGTCATCACCTTGATCGATTCAGAGTTTAGCCCTTGAGCATGTAGCGCTTTAGCTTGTATGTATTGGCAGATAGCCGCCTGTTTTGGCCGCTTATCAACTCCTTCATATGCCAGGCACTGCAATGCGTCTTGTTCTGCAGCTGATGCGTTGCCGAGTAATAGCTCCATTCTCGCCTTCGCCTTTAAGGCCAAAATAGAGTAATAGTTAGGTGTTTCATTGGAGAAGTAACTCATCGCCTTAAGATAAGATTGGCGCGATAAGTGAGGATCTTGTAACTGATTATAAACGTAAGATTTATTTAGATAGATGATAATCAAAACATTATCTGTTGTTTGTTCAAAATTTAGATAGAACTGCTCTGCACTCGTTAAATGCTCGAGTGCCTTATCCCAAAGCTCCAAATGGACATAAAGCAAACCAAGATTATTGTAAAAACGGCCATTGAAATCACTTTGTGGATATTTCTTGCCAAGCTCAACACCTTGGAGAAAATAACGTTGCGATTGTTTTAACTGATTGGAGGCATTATATAAAATACCAGCAGTATTATACGATTCAAGCAACAAAAACTCCGCTTGATGAGTTTCAGCCAACTTTATCGCTAGCTCTATTTTCTCTAGACCATCGCTGTAGCGATCACTCTTTAATGAAGCAACTGCTTGATCTAAGGCTAGCTGAGCTTGCAACCAATAAATACCTTCCTCTTGCGCCAGTTCGGCCAGCTCTTGTTGGTAGTCCCGCACTTTTTGACCAAGGTTTTGTTGTTTGGCAATTTCTTGCTCAATCCAAAGTATATAAATTTGCTCGATAATGGCTGTATCTTGCGTTTGTGACGTTTGCCACTCGAGTAATTGTTGTTTAGCGGTGGAGGGCTTCGTTTCCGCTTGATGCAAAAAATTAATCAACGGATGTTGAGGGGCAATTAGCAATAATTGCGATTCAGGTGAAAGCAAAGGCTTTGTGGGGGCTTTCTCGCTCTGGCCACTAGTTTGAAATAGGAAAGACTCAATCGTTACCATAAATAAAATGGACAGCACGATCGTTAACAACACAAAAGTGAGCTTCTTGAGCATGAAAAGCAAATACCTATCGTCGAAAAATGGCTACCGATAAATCATATCGTATTCTGCTCTATTTAATACAATGACACGGGCGTAAATTTAATAGTTGCATCGTATTTATTGTAACGATTTTCATCGTAATAATCACATTTAGGCTAAGTAGATAATCGATTTGTACATATCGACCAACTTCAAGTTTGCCTTACTTTGAGTTAACACTTTAAAACGTTAGTTGGCAGAACAAGCTCAATCGACACCGATAATCAAGATCCTCCTAAGCAAAATAGTAAATAAAGGGTGATGTTCCACCCTTTATCTCTGCTTATCCGATTTGGCGCTTAATTGATTCATCTAACAATCGGTCAATATTATACACCACCCCTTCACTTGCTATTTCCATGCTTTGAAGGTGTTGCATCATGGATTCAAGATCTTCACGTTGACCAGATAGCAAAGCATCTCGACCAGAATTATGCACCGCTTCATGAGGTGAATTAATACTATTGAAGCTTGGCAATTGGCTAAAGTACTGCGCTCCAGCACCTTCAAAATACCATTTACCTAAGCGACATTCTTTATGGTTATTCACCGCACAAGCGTACTCACGCTTGTTCACCAACTGATAAACGTTATTTTTCCACACGACATGATCCAGCTTAACCGTGTTTAAGAAAGCATGTGACGATGCTGAACGGATAATCTCTTGCATGTGCTTAGATTTGCCCAATACATCATTCACCACACTGCTGATTTGTTCGGTTGAACTGGACACATCAATCGCACAATCTTGGCTAACTTGAATCGATTCTTTAATCGCTTCAACCTGAGAGAGTATCTGTTTTACAAGGTTTTCGATCTGGCCACTAGCATCTTGCGCCTTGCTGGCCAGTTTACGCACTTCATCGGCAACCACCGCAAAACCTCTGCCCGCTTCTCCTGCTCTCGCCGCTTCGATTGCCGCATTGAGTGCCAATAAATTAGTTTGCTCAGAAATGTCTTTAATCGAGCCGACTAATTTACCAATTGAAAGGGCTGTTTCATCCAAAATGACAGATGAAGATTGGCTTGTCTGTGTTTGTTGATTAATACGTTCAGTACGCTGAATCAAGCGTTCAAGCGCTTGGTTGGTTTGACTAAACATTTCACTCATTATACTGAGCGTTTGATTTTCACTGACCAAAATTTCCGCACTTTCGGCCATACTATTGCGTATTACATCCAGTAACTGTCCTCCTGAAAGCACATTGGACATGATATTGGCATCTAAACTCTGGGTACTGTTGGTTTCCTTGAGCAAGCAATTGGTTTGATCTAGCTGAGCAGTTAAATCTTCTACTTCTTCTTTATACTGTTTCTTTAACTGTTCGATTTCTTGTCTCAGCTGGTGATTTTCTTGTTTTAATTTTTTATAGAACCACACTTAAATGTAACTCCTTATTTATGAATAGACAGAAGGCTGTCACTAATAAGTTACAATTTGTATTGATTTATATCAAAAAATAATCAACAACTTTTCTCGCCTAGCGAGAATATCATTTCGACATGGTATAAATCTGAGTGGTCAGTGATATTTTACACATCACATTGGTGTCTTTACTCTAACAGTAAGTAACGCTCTCATTAGATATGAGTTATCCCACACCATTTTATTTATCAAAATAGCGTGCAGTAAAATAACCTCACGCGATGCTAATTTATGGCTACAAAAAAGCCCAGACACTGTCTGAGCTTTTGCATATTACTGTCTATTTACACATGCTAATTTACAACGCCGTCGAATCACACTTCTCGAGTTCAGTGTTAATTCGATCGATAAACTTGCCTGTTTCAGCATATTTGGTGAAAACCATATACTCATCACCGATATAGAACTCTAAAGCGTTGCCCTTGATGTTTAGAGGTAAGTCACTATTTAATGACGCATCTAGCAGCACACCATAAAGTACTGTCGATGGTGTCATATTAAGTAGGTTATCTTTTTTCTGGGGGTTTAACGCATTCTCGTAGGCTAATTGAAGCGCTGCGGAATCCACGCCTTTATCGACATACAATACTCGTAAGCCATCTTTCTCTTTTAACACCATCGATGGCGAGCCAAATTGCTGAGTAATCGCACCCAGTGTTTTGCGTTTATCACCCTGTTTTAAAGGCTCCAATCCAGAAAAGTTCATCACAGACTGGTCTTTATATAGACGAAAACCAATCCGTTGAATACCATCTTTATCTGCAGAGTCGGCTTTATTGTAAGAAACTAAACCAAAGGTAGGAAAAGGGTTTTCACTTTGAGGAAAAGCCGAAAAATCCGCTAGGGAAGTAATCCGAGTCGCCGGTTCTGAACACGTCACAATGCTTTGAGACTGAAAGTACCCAGCAGGCCCGACGTAACCATCATCATAGCCACGCTCAAAAACAAATCCGTCCTGAGTTAACTCTCCAGCTTTAGAGGCTTGAGAAAAATCCGCAATCTTAAAGCTTAGATTGTTAATCGTTGCGGATTGCAGGTCACTCCCCATTAAATCAATCTCACCACTCGGCATTTGTGTCGCATAAATTTGGCTTGACGCGAGTCCCGCCATCAACCCCATAATCAGCGTTACTTTTTTCATCACTTAATTCCTTTCTTGTTATGCGGAACACTAACAAGATAGTAAGTAAGTCAGATAATTACTATATAGCATATGCTCAAACTAACTTTGTACAATGAAAGCTATTGATTTAAAAGAAATTCTGATTTAGTCAAACAGACCTCAGAAAACCGCTCATTCATGTTTTACTGAGCAATAGTAGAAATGCCCCTATCTTTTAGAGGCATTCAAACTGAAACACATAGGATGTTGAGCAAATTACCCGATAGTGAATAAGAAGGACACTGAATAAGAAGGACACACATCATAAAGTAACCAAAGTATGGTTTGCTGATAACCTCGTGGTAAGTTCGGACATTGAGTCTTGCCGCTTTATTTAAGTCTTTTACTCTTGAGAGGTTAAACACCACTCGAGGCCAACGATGACGACAGCCAGAAGGCAACAGATATCCATCGATGCGACACCCTATTATCACTGCGTTTCTCGCTGCGTCAGACGTAGTTTATTGTGTGGTATTGACCCGCTAACAAAGCAAAACTTTGAGCATCGACGCGAGTGGATAAAAAACAAAATATATGCACTCTCGCAAGTCTACTGCATCGATATTTGTGCTTATGCGATTATGAGTAACCACTATCATCTGGTCGTACATATCAATCGAGACAAGGCTGCAGCTCTTTCTGATCATGAAGTAGTCGAGCGCTGGCAGCAAGAGCACAAACTCCCAAGCCTTGTGTCACGTTGGTTATTGGGGCAACTAACCAGTGAGGCGGAAACCGAAGCTTGTCTGTTAATCATTGACGCTTGGCGCGCTCGCTTATGGAGCCTTAGCTGGTTTATGAAAGAGCTCAATTTTGATATTGCTTGCCAAGCCAATAGAGAAGAAGATTGTAAGGGGCATTTTTGGGAAAGCCGCTTTAAAAGTCAGGCTTTGCTGGATGAACAAGCACTCGCTGCGGCGATGGCTTATGTCGATTTAAACCCATTGAGAGCGGGCATTGCCAAAACGCCAGAAACCTCAGAATTCACTTCGATACAAGCCAGATTGAAAGCATTAAACCATCAACAAGAAACCGCTCCTTGCCTGTACCCGTTTATCGGTAATCCAACCAATGAAAAACTCGATGGCATTCCCTTTCGGCTAATGGATTATCTTGAACTGGTGGATTGGAGTGCGCGCCTATTTCGAGAGGGTAAAGCTTGTTTAGAGGCCAATGTGCCGCCGATACTGCAACGACTCAACCTAAACCAGCGCAATTGGCTCAAAGCCTGTACTGAACTAGAGCACCATCGCAGTACCGCCGTTGGTTGTCTCTGCACTGTCGAGCCAGCCAGAAGTCACTTAAACAAAAAACGGATACATCTGTTTCGCTTAGATGGTTGAATATCGCCGATTTACTCTCTTCATAAAACGACCACAGCCAACGAATGACCATCTTCGTTTACCTCCGTTCGCGCCAACCCAACTCCATTTAACCAATACCGTATTTTTCCACCAGATAAACGCTAAATGAGCAGTAATTTAAAGAGTATCGATGACCTTGATACTGCTCGACATCTCAGCATCATGATTTCTCTATATAGTGTCTGTCCTGTTTGTACCCTTTTTGTATCGGTGCCTGTCCTTTGTATATTAAAAAGCACCATTGATGGGGGCATTTTAGGCGTTAGTGGGCTACTCGATAGAAGAAGTGAATTGAGCTGTTACGAACAATCAATTCAATTTCTTATGGTGATCAATACCGTGGATGATCGTCATATTTCAAAGGTTGTACCACACTATCTAGACCTTCAACCTTAAGGGCTAAACACAGTTGCATCAGACGCCCCAACTCCCCTTCAGGAAAACCCTTCTTATCGAACCAAAGCAAATATTCTTCTGGTAAATCAATCAACACTCGCCCTGCATATTTACCAAAAGGCATCTGCATACGCGCTAACTTGATGAGGTTTTGTTTTTCGAGCATTAGATCTTCTAACTGTGGTGTTATATTGAGTTAAGATTAACAGACAAACACCTCTTTCGGCAGAGGTATTCTAGCTCAAATAACGTAAAGAGGTATTTTCTCTCTCGCTCATAAACATAGCGGTTACGGCTGCTGCCAACCTTGCATAGTGATACCTAATCGATCTACCCAGTAATCGATCGCGTCTTTGGCATCATCAAGGGAATCAATCATGGTCGAAATATCTTTATTTCCCGCTTGTCGGTCAATGGCGGCGAATAAGGGTTTACCGGACATAGCGTCACTGACCAACAACTCAATACTCGCACTACCGACGTTGGTGTGTTCACCGGTTGTGACTTTTGAAATGGTTGAGATCGCTAAGCCAAATGGCAGCACACTGCTTGTGACCGCTAAGATTGGATTAGGGGTTTCGACATTGCTCAGTGCGATACTGAGTCGTAAAGAGTGTTTGGTCGGTTGAGCAACCACCGACTTGTAAGCCGAAATCTTATGCTTGATTTGATCGACTAAATAACGGCTTAACTCATCAATCTCCGCTTGGCTAAGCGACTCATCTTCGACAATCACGATCACCTCATCGATCACTACCGAATCATATTCGGCCAACTTACGTTGCAACCGCGAAGCATCACGTAGCCCCATTTTAACCCACACAAGATCGACACCGCCTTCAGGGCCGGGACAAAAATCTTGATACGATGTAAACGAGGTGGCTTTAGTTAACGGGCCCGAAGCGCAACCAGCCAGTAATAACAATGTTGCGAATAGCCACCAAACTCGTTTTGTTCTCATCAGCACTGGTCTCCAATTTATTTATTGGTACATCATACCTTAAATGAATTGTCCATGCTGATTATTTAACCGTTTATTCGCTCATTGGACGAGCCCGTTATGCGGGTTGAAATACCGTATGTAAATACTCCACCACGACCTGATTTCCTTCAATATAGGCACGCTTGATTTCCCCATCCACTGTCATGCGGCTCTCTAAGTACACTTCTTTCACGTTCGGCTGTGTGCGCAGTGATGGGACAACTCGGTGAGATTCCAAGTTAAGCAAATTACAAAATCGTGATACGAACGCCATCGAAAGTGGTCGTTCACCTCTCAAAATACTCGAAAACTCTAATTGATTCATACCCAGTTTCTTGGCGAACTCCATCTGGGTTAGGCGCATTTTAGATTTCTGTGACATCCAAACTTGGTATAACGCTTCGTTGTCTTTTACGGTAAATTCCATGATGAGTTCCTACACTGCTTTCGCCTCGATTCGGGCGCATTCATTTTGACGTTATTGTGGCGTTTTCAACGGGTATAATGTCAGTGTAAGGTAAGCGAAGTTTAAGGATTCAAGCAAATTGCGGCTTATTGAATAAGCTGCGAGGATATAATGTAACTAAGTGAAACAAGTCTCGAAAATAGCGGGCTCTTGCCCGCTCGAATGATCATTCAGGGTAATAGAGATGAGGGTAAATTATAACCAGCTCGCCACTAAGCGTTTAAACCAATCAATAATGCGTTTAACGAAGCCGCCCTCTTCAACGGGATCTAATGCCACTAATTCAGCGCTAGCCACTTCATCACCATCGACACTGTAAATCACTTTACCAATCACTTGCTCGCTCTGAATTGGCGCAATCAAATCACCATCATAAAGCAGTTCAGCCTTAACCTTGCTCGCTTGGGATTTTGGTAGGGTAATAAACACATCATTGGCGACACCAACGCTGAGCTCATCACTGTCCCCCATCCAAACTCGCGCTTTAGCAATCTCTTGCCCTGCATCACCCGCAGAGACCGTATCAAAAAAACGGAAGCCGTAGCTCAACAGTTGCTTACTTTCCGATTCACGACTTTTGGTGCTGGACGAGCCCATCACAACCGAAATTAAACGCATATCACCGTTCGTCGCAGACGTCGCTAAGCTATAACCCGCGCCACTAGTGTAGCCTGTTTTCATGCCATCCACATTTAAGCTTCGGTCACGAAGTAAGCCATTTCGGTTGTATTGCGTTATGCCGTTATAAGCAAACTCCGTTTCACTGTATAGCGGATAAATGGTTGGCAAATCACGAATGATTGCTTGGCTCAATAACGCGATATCATACGGCGTAGAATACAGCCCATCACTGTCTAAACCATGTGGGTTAGTAAAAGCGGTATTGTCCAGGTTTAGCTTTTCTGCCCAATTGTTCATCAAGCCAACGAAAGCATCTTCACTGCCCGCAACATGCTCGGCAATCGCCACACTGGCGTCATTGCCAGATTGCACAACTAATCCACGATACAGATCCATTAGCGAGACTTCAGTACCCACTTCAATGAACATCTTCGAAGAATCGGGAAAGTTCTTAGCCCACGCTTTTTTACTGATCGTAACTTGGTCGTCTAAGCTGACATTACCAAAATTAACCTCCTGTCCCGCAACATAAGCCGTCATCAACTTAGTTAAACTCGCTGGGTTTAAAGTCTGATGGGCGTTTTTCTCTACCAATACTTGTCCGGTATTGTAATCCATCAAAATATAACCCTTCGCACCTAGTGCTGGAGCATCAGGCGTGATCGACGGTGCGGCAATCGCAGCAGTTGAACCTAAAGTTGCTGTAATACAAACCGTCTTGATGAAACGTTTTTTGTTCATGGCACTCTACCAATTAGGAGACTTCACTCAGTATATTCAAAGCGTAGCTACTTGCAGCACTACTGTTACGCTTAGTTACGGTTATACAAGGTTTGAGGCAAATTAATGTGATATCGGTTGAATGGTATAAAAAAGCCAGCATTCAAGCTGGCTTTCCATACAAATAATAAATGCGTTACGCAACTTGCAACGATTTTGCCTTCGAAGTGATGGCATCGCGGTAACTAAACCACAAATAAGTCACCACTAAGGAGAAGAATAAGTAAGACAGTGCAAAAATAAACGGAGAGGTAATCAGCTCAGCTGACATCCCCCAGCTCACCCCAACGATTGTGACCGTTAATTTGGCCAGCATGCCACACATCAGTAGCAGTAATCCTAATTGAGGAAAACGTGTCGAGCGAAAAGCAAACCAGTAACAGCTACCCACAGCTAAAGCGGCAATTGATAAACCAAGCATGAATGAATGAAGATGATCAGCAGATGCAACACCTGCAGATAACGATGCCATGATAATTAGAACCAGTTTCATAGAATTTACCCCATAGATAAGTGGTTAAAAGCATCCTTCCATAAATGCAAACTCATTTTGCGGGTATTTTCTCAGGTAGAATTTTAATTTCAAGTGACTTTTTGAGCACTTTTCGCAGTAAAAATCTAATCCATAGCAGATGTAAATCAATGGTTAAAAAAGCAACTCTCTTATTTTGTTCGATTAAAGTATCTTAGCCATTAAATAATGAAAAAGAGAGGTTTTGCTAACATTTCCGCAACAGAAAAATAATTTTAATTTCTTGTCATATTTGTGATATCCCCCACTGACACATCATGTCCAAATAACCCGCAATTACTGATCGCCTTTTAGTCAGTCATCAAAATAAAATCCCGTCAATGAATGTTACCCGAGCTTACTTGGGCCATGCTTATTTATCTCAACTAAAGGGAAATCACGAAACCAATAATTAATTTTAAAAACATCATGTTGCAACAATGACAAGGCGTAAAATCCGTCATTTTAATACAGATTTGAAAATACGATATTTAGTTCAAAACATTGGCCGAAGTCACTGGAAATGTAGTTGACTTCAATCGGTTAAACCTTAGACTACTTATTAGCTAGAAAACGGTTCTTGGCTAGACGCGTTTCGTTGGAATTCATGGACTTCTATCGTTACGTCGTGCGCAATAGCAGTCTCCTTTTCCACGCTATCCGTGCCCTTAGGCTTATTTAAGATATACGAAGGAAAGACACATGTCAGATACAGTGACTGGTACAGTTAAGTGGTTCAACGAAACTAAAGGTTTCGGTTTCATCAAACAAGAAAACGGCCCAGACGTTTTTGCACACTTCAGTGCAATTACTGGTGACGGTTTCCGTACCCTAGCTGAAGGCCAGCCAGTAGAATTTACTATCTCGCAAGGTCAAAAAGGCCCACAAGCTGAGAACATCAAAGTTCTTTAACTTGTTGCCAAAATAGATTGTAATAGCCAGCTCATTTAGCTGGCTTTTTTATTGGCGACTCATACATGGCTCTAAAACCAACAATCTACAAGTTTCGTATTTCCCTTTCAGATACCAACCGTGATTATTACGATTCACTCTCTTGCACTATCGCTCTTCATCCGTCAGAAACCACTAGTCGCATGATGGCTCGCGTATTGGCTTACTGTTTGAATGCCAAACCTGAATTGCAATTTACCAAAGGTCTCTCTTCAATTGAAGAGCCTGACCTGTGGTTAAAAGCGTTAGATGGAACTATCGAAGAGTGGATCGAAGTGGGTGAGCCAGCCGTCGATCGAGTAAAAAAATCAACCCGCTTAGCAAAGCATGTACAAATCTACGCATTCAACAGCAAAGCGGACGTATGGTGGAATCAATCTAAAAGTAAGCTGAATGCGCTACCAGCGACCATTCATTGTTTTGATGGCGCTGCAATTGAAGCACTAGCTGCCGATGTAGAGCGAGGCATGGAGCTGTCAGTGATGATCACCGGTAACAGCTTATTTGTCGATGGCAAAACCTCACACGAAGTGACTTGGGAAACACTACAAAGCCATGAGTAATCTGGCTCAAGCACTGATCAATATTGGTGCAGATCAACTTGAACACGTCAGCAGTGACTCTGTGGAATGGCAAGCCTTTTGCCAGCACAATGAATCATTATTTAATCGAGTTCAACTTGCTAAACCCGAGCAAGCATTCACTCATCACTTGTTGGGTATTTTGACGAAAGCTCATATTGAAGCTTTAAGTCGTGTCGAGCAGCAGCGTGATTCTGTCGAGGCGATGAATCAAGCCATAGAAAAGAATGTGGGCGCCGAACACCATAGCCGCTTTCGATATCAAGAAGGCGAGCAGCTGCTAGTCATTACGCATCTGTGGCTTTATGTACAGGGCTATCTGGGGATGGACTTTAGCCTTGCTAATGACCATGCGCAAAGTAGCGTGCAAGCCCTGATAACAATGCAGGGGGGCGATAGCCAAGCGCTTCGCAGCCAGTTGATGGCCAGCTTTTATCAAGGTAAAGCGCATACCGCGACTAGCCAGCAGCAAAGCCATTGCATCATTCAATGGTTAAAAAGCCTATTCAAATAAGCAAAAAGCTCCCTTGGGAGCTTTTTGCTTTATCAGACGAATGCGAATTACAAATAACGATGAGGGCCAAATACCTCATAGTGGATCTGTTCTCTCGGCACCTCCAATGCCTCAAGCTGTTGTACAGCATGCTCCATAAACGCTAGTGGTCCACACAGATAAAATTCACCATCACTCACCGGAATTTTCTCGGCAATTGACGCCAGATCCATCATGCCATCCTGATCGCGATACCACACCTTTTGTTGCCACTGGTTGGCCTCAATAAGCTGTGCACTTTCCACGCGAAATGTATGTTGATCGGCGTCTTCACAGGCATAGAAATAGCTTACATTGACCTTTTTCTGTTGTGATAATGTATGCGCCATTGCTTGAATCGGCGTCGCACCAACTCCTGCTGCAATCAACACCACAGGTTTCTCTGTGGGTTGGTAAAAGAAGTCACCTGCGGGTGGATACAAGGTCACGGAATCACCCACTTCTAACTCATCATGGAGATAATGGGAAACCAGCCCTTTGTGTTCATCACCTTCGCGCTTTACTGAAATACGGTAACTGATTCCGTTTGGCGCTTGTGATAGTGAGTACTGACGAATCTCAGTATTCTCGCTACTGCTTGGCTTCACTTCAATACCCAAGTATTGACCGGCAAGGTAATTGAGCACCGGTTTATCATCTGCTGGTCGCAGTTCAAAACTGGTGACTCGCTGTGACTCAGGCGTTTTACGATCGATGATAAACTCACGCCCTTCACGCCAACCGCCCGCACCTTGCGCATTCAGTTGGTAGATTTGCTCCTCACGCTCAATAAATATATTGGCGAGGAAGAGATACGCCTGTGTCCACGCTTCTTCTACCTCAGTGGTAAACGCATCTGACGCTAACTCACGTAGCGTCTCAATCAAATGATGGCCAACAATCTGATAATGCTGCGGCTGAATATTAAAGCTGGTGTGCTTATGAGCAATACGCTCCACAGCTTGAGAGAGTGCAGCTAGGTTGTCGATATTTTTCGCATACGCCGCGACGGCCTCAAACAAAGCGACGCTTTGACGGCCCGTTTGCTGATGCGTCATATTAAATATGTCTTTTAGCTCCGGGTTATGGAGAAACATGCGTTGATAGAAATGCTGCGTCAGCGCTGGGCCCGCGGTTTCTAATAAAGGGATGGTGCTTTTAACAACCGCTATATGATGATCATTGAGCATAAGAGCTTTCTCCTAATTATTATTTTTAGTGCATTCAAGATGCACCACATAGAGAGCACGAACCATGCCAAGACACAATCACTTGTAATTACCTGATTTAATTGAATTTACAACATAAAAATAAGTCAATAAGACATACTTGAAATATGTCATTTAGACACTACAATAGTGAAATAACTTTTTTAGAGCTGATGTTATGCAAGAAATATCTGTTTCCACCTTGCTCGATATGACAGCAGGGCTCGCAAGCGCACACAATGCACAAGATAGATTCAATCGCCTGCTCGATGCGATACGTCGAGTCATCCAATGTGATTGTATCGCGTTACTCGGTTTACACGGTGACACTTTAACCCCTTTGGCGATTCAAGGTGTGACTCGAGATACTTTAGGCCGCCGATTTAAAGTGAGTGATCACCCTCGCTTTGATCAGATCTGTCAAGCGCAAGGTGTGGTGATATTTGATGCGGACTCGCCTCTACCCGATCCTTTTGATGGCCTGCTTATCGATTATGATGGTGATTTACCAATGCATGCCTGCATGGGCTTACCTTTGCATTATTCCGATCAATTGCTCGGAATTTTGACCTTTGATAGTTTGACTCCCAATATCTTCGACACCATTCCACGTCGCAGCCTCGAAGCGCTATCAGCGATTGTGGCATCGCATCTCAAAGTTGCCCTCACTGTTTCTCAGTTAGAACAGCAGGCAAAACGAACCCAGCAGAAATTAGAAGAGTTGAACCTTGAAGCATGGGAACGAGAAGGAGGGGAAATCATTGGGGAAAGTCCACTGATTAACGCTCTTAAAACAGACATCTCGGTTGTGGCGCCTTCCGACTTCACTATTTTAATTCACGGTGAAACCGGCGTAGGTAAAGAGTTGGTCGCACGCAGTTTGCATCATCAATCAAATCGCCGCCAACAGCCCTTAATCTACGTGAACTGTGCAGCCATCCCTGAAAGCTTGTTAGAGAGTGAGCTCTTTGGTCATGTGAAAGGGGCATTTACCGGTGCAGATAAAACACGCTTAGGTAAATTTGCGCTTGCAGACGGCGGCACACTATTTCTCGATGAAATCGGTGAACTTAGCCTTAGCGCTCAAAGTAAACTACTACGTGCATTGCAAAACCAAGAAATTCAACCCGTTGGGCAAGACCAAGTCCAAAGTATTGATGTGCGCGTACTGGCAGCGACCAATCGTGAATTGAAGCGAGAAGTAGAGCAAGGTCGATTTCGCGCCGATTTGTATCACCGACTCACGGTGTACCCAATCACCGTTCCCCCTCTTCGCGAGCGTGAAAGAGACGTTGAACTGCTCGCCGGCTATTTTCTTGAGCATGCGCGTAAAAAACTTAGCATCGTGCAACTAAAACTGACCAGCGAAGCCCTATTTCAACTTTCTCGCTATGACTGGCCTGGCAACGTTCGTGAATTAGAACATGTGATCAATCGCGCCGCGTTAAAAGCTCGAGCCAAGGGTTTATCAGACAATACCGTTAGTGTCTCTGCCAGTGACCTAAACCTGACCGATATCCCTGATATGCCCGAGATCAAACAAGAGCAACCACATCAGCACTCAATCTCTATTGATGCTACGCAAGGACTACGCCAAGCCACTGACCAATACCAGACACAACTGATTATTCAAGCGCTCACGCAAAGCAATTTCAACTGGGCAAATGCGGCGCGGCAACTGCAGCTTGACCGAGCCAATTTAGTCCGCTTGGCCAAGCGACTCGGCATCAACGTCACCAAGAAGCACAAAATTGATTATTAATGCTTGTTGAGTGTTGGCAAGTTGTTACAATAAAAGGGTAATTTAGTTCATCAAGGGTTATCATGAAAGTTATTCGTTGGTTGTTAGGTCGGCTTATTTTGCTGGGCAATTTTGTATTTTCACCGCGCGGAATCAAGCGCACCGCAGAGCAACAAAAGCAAATCGATGAAAAAGCTGCGAAGCTTGCTCTATACCAATTCGAAGCATGCCCTTTCTGCGTTAAAGTTCGTCGTGCCATGAAGCGTCAATCGGTCAACATTGAGCTGCGCGATGCCAAAAGCAACGCTCAACATCGTCAAGAATTAGAAACTGGCGGTGGTAAAGTAAAAGTGCCTTGCTTGAGAATTGAAGATCAGCAAGGCGTACAATGGTTATATGAATCATCCGACATCGTTACATACCTAGAAAAAGAATTCGCCTAATTGCAGCACCCCTCACTGATTGAGGGGTGTTTTGTTTTTGGAGTTATAATTATGGATAGAGTTAACGTCGTACCCTTTAACGCCAAGCGTCTACGCGCCATCGTGTTTGACTTAGACAATACCCTTGTTAGCTCCAATATGGATTTTAAATGGCTGCGAAGCCAAGTTGGCTGCCCACAACATCTTGACCTACTTAGCTATACCAACAGTATTAATTGCCCTAATCAACGCGCCATCGCTCAGCAACAAATTCTCAACCATGAAATCAACGATGCCCAACAGTCACACACTATGCCGGGCTGTCGTTACTTACTCAATTTTATCGAACATCAAGCGCTGCATACTGCGATTATTACTCGCAATTGCCTGCAAGCTGCTCAACTCAAAGTCATCCATAATCAACTGAATATCACTCGAATTATTAGCCGTGAACATTATCCGCCCAAGCCTTCACCGCAGTCATTACTCGCCCTTGCGGACGATTGGCAGATTACAGCGGATGAACTGTTGTATGTAGGTGATCATCTTTATGATTTAGAAGCGGCGGCAAACGCTCAAATGCCATCATGTTTGGTCACCCACGGCCAATCCTCGGTATTTTCGGATAGCGCATCGGTGGTCGTTGAACAGCTAAATGACCTCGTACAGTTGCTTGAGCAGCGCTAAAGCGCAACAATAGTGTTCAAAACATTTAAAAAGATGTTCAAAATTAACTCATTAGAATAATAAACGACTACCGCCAATAGGATGCCAACATGCCAAAAAATAAAGTGCTTGTCCTGTACGCTCATCCATCTCAACACCGCTCTGAGGTCAATCAACCTCTGTTCAATGTTGCTCAAAATACCGAAGGGGTCACCTGCGTCGACCTTTATTACGAATATCCAAGTTACAACATCAATATTGATCGTGAACAGCAGCGTTTGATGGATCACGATGTGATCATTTTCCAATTCCCTCTCTATTGGTATTCCACCCCTGCGATGCTCAAAGAGTGGCAAGATTTAGTGCTTGAATATGGTTTCGCTTATGGCAGCCAAGGCACTGCGCTTAACGGTAAGCATTTCATGTGCGCACTGTCAGCCGGAGGCAAAGCCGACGCTTATCAAACCAAAGGCTATAATCACTTTACCATTCGAGAACTCCTCTATCCGATGGAGCAAATGGCCGCACTAACTGGCATGAAATATATGGCCCCGCTTGCTTTATTTGGTGCGCGCACAGCCAAAGAAGAGGGACGAATTACCCAGCACGAACAACGTTGGAAACGGCTGCTCACAGCGTTAGTCAACGACCGATTCGACTACAAACGAGCTTACGAAGTAGAAAAATTGAATCACCACTTAGACGAGCTCATTTTAGGAGATAACGCATGACCGGATATTTTCTGCAAGCTTTCATCTATCTCGTCGCAGCCGTCATTGCGGTGCCAATTGCAAAACGTCTCGGCTTAGGCTCAGTGCTGGGTTATTTGATCGCTGGTGTGGTTATCGGCCCAATCATTGGTTTAGTGGGCGAAGAGACCACAACCATTCAACACTTCGCCGAATTTGGCGTCGTGATGATGCTATTTCTCGTCGGTCTTGAACTTGAGCCGAAAATGCTTTGGGGGATGCGAAACCGACTATTAGGTTTAGGTGGATTACAGGTTGGTGTCACCGCGGCACTGGTGATGGGGATTGCCATGTTCTTCAACCAAACATGGACTGTTGCTCTCGCCATCGGCTTGATCTTTGCGCTCTCTTCTACTGCGATTGTCTTACAAACCTTTAACGAGAAAGGGTTAAGCCGTACCGAAGGCGGCCAGAATGCATTTTCTGTTTTGTTGTTCCAAGATATTGCCGTGATCCCAATGCTGGCGTTTATTCCATTACTGGCACTACCAGAACTGGTTCAGCAGGCTCAGGCGATGGCATCAACGGCTGCAGAGCATCATGAAGAATTAAGCCTTGTCGCAGGCCTACCTGGCTGGGCATACGCCTTAGTGATCGTCGCTTCAATTAGTGGATTGGTCGTCGGCGGGCATTATCTGAGTCGGCCGTTATTTCGTTTTGTTGCCAGCTCAGGTCTGCGGGAGATATTTACCGCAACCGCCCTGATGTTGGTGGTCGGTATTGCGGCTTTAATGAGTTTGATCGGCTTATCTCCCGCACTTGGTGCTTTCCTTGCTGGGTCGTTTTGGCCAACAGTGAGTTTCGCCACGAGCTAGAGTCCAATATTGATCCGTTTAAAGGGTTACTACTTGGGTTGTTTTTCATCACCGTTGGCGCGGGGATCAATTTCGCGATCTTATTTGATGACTTCTTCCTCATCGTCGGCCTCACGCTCGGCGTAATGTTACTCAAAGCCGTTGTACTGTTTGTGCTGGCCTTTTGTTTTAGGATCCGCCAAAGCAATCGCTGGTTATTTACATTAAGTTTGGCTCAAGCCGGTGAATTTGGCTTTGTATTACTCAGCTTCACCACGCAAAACCATGTTATTCCGCTCGAGTTAGCGCAAACACTTTCTTTGGTTGTCGCGCTCTCGATGTTCTTAACCCCGGGCCTGTTTATCCTATTTGATAAGGTTATTCTGCCGCGCTACGAGCAGGCTTCTAATCAGGGAGAAGCTGACGAAATTGATGAAAAAGGCACCGTAATCATCGCGGGCATTGGCCGATTTGGTCAAATCGTCAACCGCCTGCTGGTCGCCAATGGCGTTAAAACCGTGGTGTTGGATCACCAAGCAGATCAAGTGGATGTGGTTCGTCAGATTAATACTAAAGCGTTCTTTGGCGACGCGACACGCCCCGATTTATTGCACACAGCGGGCATAGAGGAAGCGGCTATGATTGTTGTCGCCATTGACAATCGTGATGCCTCCCTTGCGTTAGTGAAATACATTAAGCACACCTACCCTAATGTGACGATTCTCGCTCGTGCTTTTGACCGCGGTGATGGCTACCTGCTTCGTCAAGCCGGTGCGGACGTAATTGAATCTGAAACTTACCATTCAGCCTTAGAGTTGGGTGCGCATGCTTTGCGTGAACTAGGCCAACACCCGTTCTTAGTTGAGCAGCAAAAAGCCAGCTACAAGCGAGTAGAAGATAAAAAATCGGACGCCTTGTACCAAGCTTGGTTGGATGATTCGGATAATGAGCGCTTCGACAACAACTATCGACAACTGTTCATGCACTTGGAAGAGCAGATCAAACTCGCGATTACCACTGACCGAGCAGATAAACACAACAATGATGAGCGAGGCTGGACGCCTCCACCAAAAGGCTATGATGACGACTTTAAAGAAAATGTTTAAAGAGTTTCAAGCAAGCGCCGCTCGATTTCATCGTTCAATCAAGTAAACTAGTCTTTACTAACCTAATAAAGCTGAGCCTGTCTCAGCTTTATTTTTATTTCCAATCCAGTAGTGGTTACACCATGCATTCTAACGATCTTGGCAAACAACTGTTTTCTATGACTTGGCCAATGTTATTTGGCGTACTCTCTTTAATGAGTTTCCAACTGGTTGACAGTGCGTTTATCGGCCAGCTAGGTATTTTACCTCTGGCAGCGCAAGGTTTTACCCTACCGATCCAAATGATCATCATCGGCCTTCAAGTGGGGTTAGGTATCGCAACCACGGCCGTGATTGCCAGAGCCATTGGCGCAAACCAACAGCGCTATGCACAACAGCTCGGCGGGTTGGTTGTTGCGCTTGGCTCCGTCGGTGTTGCTATTTTCTGTGTACTTCTCTATTTGATCCGCGAACCAATCTTATTAATGCTCAGCGCGCCACAAAGCGTCTTTACCATTATCGATAGCTATTGGCTTTATTGGTTAGTCAGCTCATGGACTGGCGCGTTGCTCTACTTTTTCTACAGTGTTTGCCGAGCCAACGGCAATACTATGCTGCCTGGGAGCATGATGGTAGTCACGAGCTTACTTAACCTCGCTCTCGACCCGCTGTTCATTTTCACTTTCGACATGGGCATTAATGGCGCTGCGTTGGCAACCATAATTGCATTCGGCTTAGGCATTTTGTTCGTCGCTCCTAAGGTAGTGAAAAAGCAATGGATGAGTTTCGATTGGCACGATCTAAATGTGGCTAAGAGTCTTGCATCTATTGGAAATATCATGGGGCCTGCGATGGTCAGTCAACTATTGCCACCACTCTCTTCCATGCTCGCCACCAAATTGCTCGCAAGCTTCGGTACAGCAGCGGTCGCAGCTTGGGCGCTAGGATCTCGTTTTGAGTTTTTTGCTATTGTCTCAGTACTGGCCTTAACCATGTCGATGCCGCCAATGGTCGGCCGCCTATTAGGTGCTAACAAACTAGAAGAAATTCGTCAATTGGTGTTTCTGGCCTGCAAATACGTTCTCGGCTTTCAGGTTGTTGTCGCCGCAATCACGTGGTTCAGCGCTGATTTTCTTACGACTGTGATGACCAGCGATCATCAGGTGAAGCAAATCCTCATGTGGCATTTAATGATTGTCCCTTTAAGTTTAGGTCCTTTAGGGATCTGCATGTTGATGGTATCTATCAATAATGCACTTGGAAAATCCTACACCGCCCTGACGATTTCAGTACTAAGGTTATTTGTGTTTTTCCTACCTTGCTTATGGATCGGCTCAATACTCGGTGGTATTGAAGGCATTTTTTGGGGCGCCTTCATTGGCAATATTGGCGCGGGATTCAGCGCTTGGTTGATGTATCAAAAAGCCTTTAAACAAGTCTCTTGCAAACTAAGTATCAAATAAGTTGCATTATAGTTGCACACTCGTTAGTCTAAATTTTCACCCGATAGGAATAGTATTAAATGCAACTTAGTCTTACTTACTCTACTTTTCGTCAGATAAGCAGCCCATTGTTAACACAACAATGGCTCCTCCTCCTGAATGCCCGTAGCCGGTAGGTAATACTCTGTCTGGCTGCGAATTTTGCAGCCAGATCGCATCACTCGTAGCCTTGTTATTTTTGATTACTTATCAATTTTTATAACGGTAAGGATACGATCCCATGAGCGATACCAGTGAGTCTACTCGCGAATCAAAAGCAAGGTCCGTTGCGACAAGCACGACCAATACGCCATCCCACCATTTGTCAGCGTTTTCGTCCCAATATCAGACTGGACTTCTGTTTGCTTTAGTCGGTTGTGTCCTTTTTTCACTCAAACCGATTTTTGTCAAACTCGCTTATCAAGCGGGCGGCGATGCCACTTCAATCATGGCTTTGCGGGCCTTTAGCTCGTTGCCTTTCTACCTTGTGACTTTGGTTTTTCTGTGCCGTAAGCAGACTACGCGTATAAAATTGCGTTCTCATGGCTTTAAAGCGGCGATGATTGGCGTTTTGGGCTATTACATGGCCAGCTTTCTTGATATTTCCGCATTATCTTATATTTCAGCCCAACTAGAACGCTTGCTTATCTTCTTATTCCCTTCTTTTGTTGTGCTGATCAGCTGGGTCATCCATAGGCAGCCACCAACACGAACCATCATTGCGGCAACCTTCGTTGGCTATGCTGGAACCGCGCTAATCTTAGCGCAGGACTTACAAACTCTTGGAAGTTCGGTGGGTTTGGGGGCGCTGCTTGCCGTTAGCTCAGCGTTTGTATTTGCTATTTATCTGGTTGCTAGCAAGCCGCTGATAGGGGCTTTAGGGAGTTCCTTGTTTACCAGTGTCGGTATGGGCTGTGCGGGTATAGCGATCCTAATTCATCTTTATTTCAATGGCGCCGATATTCGTACTTGGTCAGTGGAGCTAATAAGTATTGGCGTCGCTCTGGGACTATTTTGTACAGTGTTGCCTTCTTACTTTGTCGCCGCAGCGATGGCGCGTCTCTCGCCGACCGAGTTGAGCTTAACTAATAACCTGGGCCCCGCCATCACCGCGGCAGGTGCGGTGCTGATTTTAGGAGAATTATTCACCGTTTGGCACGCAATCGGTATGGGCTTAGTCATATTCTCTGTTGTCATGATAAATCGGACAAAAAAGTAAGGTAAGCCTGTTAAGAAAGTCGTATGATTCAGCCATCTTTTTCGAGTACCTAATTTTTATGAGTCACAATCATCACCCAATCCAAGGCGCAAGTTGGATGCTTACTGCGGGACTATCCTTCGCGATCGTCAATAGCCTTGCACAAGTCGCCAGTATCAATTTTGGCTTATCGTCAACGACCGTTGCCTTGATCCAATACGCCATCGCATTGGTCGCGATTTTGCCTTACTTAAAAACGTTAGGTATTCGTCAATCTCTTAAAACAGACAAGCTTGGTTTACATATTTTCCGCGTATTTTTATCGGTGATTGGTATTCAACTGTGGCTGTGGGCACTTGCTTATCCTGTGCCTATTTGGCAAGGCATCGCGTTATTGATGACCTCGCCTCTGTTCGCCACTATTGGCTCAGGTCTTTTGCTCAAAGAAAACGTTGGCGCTGCTCGTTGGGGAGCCACCATTACCGGTTTCATTGGTGCAATGATCATCCTTGAGCCGTGGGGCGACGACTTTAACTGGGCAACATTGTTACCTGTTGGTGCCGCCTTCTTTTGGGCTTGCTACTCTTTGATGGTGAAAAAACTCTCTGCGAACGATTCACCCTCGACAATGGTGGTCTATTTGCTGATTTTAATTACGCCATTTAACATCTTACTCGCACTGCCTGATTGGCAAATGCCAAGTGGTCTTAATGTATGGCTGATTTTGATCGCTGCCGGCATCGCCACAGCACTCGCGCAGTGGGCAATTGTAAAAGCGTACGCGGTAGCTGATGCCTCTTTTGTTCAGCCGTTTGACCACGCTAAACTACCACTGAATGTGTTAGCTGGCTGGGTTGTGTTTGGTTGGGTACCACCAGGTCGTTTATGGCTAGGCGCGTTTATCATCATCGCCTCCGTTGCCTTTATTACCCAATGGGAAAGTAAGAAATTTCGTAAAAAACGTTGAGTTGTTGAAATTAATCTTCCCTTTCACCGTTCTTAATAACTGAAATGGTTTGGGTTTCCTTCTACGCTTAAACAAAGGCGCTGAAACAAAGACGCTTTCCCAACCGCTTGGCTCAATTCGGGAGAAGATAATGACACAACCAATTAAAATAACGCTCTATCGCTGGGCGGGTAGCTGGGGACCTTTTAAGGTCAACATTCCGTGTGGGGAATGCACCCTGACAAAAGATATCTTACAAGATACTTTTAACAATGAATTGGCGGGTATTCCGATTGAGCTAGAAATGAAAGATTGGTTATCTCATTGGTGGGAGCCACTCAAACTCGGTTCATGGCATGCACCAATTTTAGTGGTTGAAGGCAAGGTCGTCAGCCAAGGTGAAGCCTTAAACCGCGGTGTATTGATTCAATCCGTAATTGAACAATGGACCAAGCGCGATACCTTAAAAGGGAATATTGTTTATGGTAAAGCGACCTGCCCATATTGTGTGAAAGCGAAAAAGCTACTCGATGAAGCAGGCATCCAGTATCAATACTATGATGTGGTGAAAGACAGTGCAGCACTGTACCGCATGATCCCGGAAGTAAAAGCGATTATCGGTCTAAAAACACCTGTCACTGTGCCGCAAATTTGGCTCGATGGTCATTACATTGGTGGTGCGGATAATCTACAAGCGTGGATTGAGGAAAAAGGACTCAATACAGTGCCTGACAATGTCATCAATCTTGAAGCAAACCAAGGTTAAGCCTCACTTTCACAGATCTGAATCTTCAAAATAAAAAGCCCCAGCACATCACATGCTGGGGCTTTTACATTCAATGATACGCGGAATTAGCTACGTTTAGGCTGTAGGTAAGTTTTACCTGCTGCTTGATAGGTATCTTTGCGTTTTACTTCAAACATGGCATCGAAGAACCAAGCAACAAAGCGAATCACTTCGTCGCCTTCATTCATCACATGCTCTACGAACTCTTGTTCTTCGCCTTGCTCATCTTCGTGAGTCGTTACATGGTAAATGCGCTTTTCACCATCGACTTCAGCCAAAGAGAACTGACCAGCAAGTGACGCAGCCGCTTCTGCAACTTCTTGATCTTCACTGGCTTTTAAAATTGCTAATGCTTGTGGCAAAGCTTCTTGCTGACTGGCTGCTTTGACCAGTTCTTCAAACTCTTTATGTTCCATAATGTCACCCAATGGTGTTGATAACGCGAATGGCGGGCATTGTAACCTCATGCGCTCATTTTGGCGATATTCAGTTCTCGTATTCCATAACCTTATGCAATGACAACAAACGATCTACGCCTGTTGTTCTGTATAGAATATAGATTTTTGAGACATTAATACTGCCGCCATTACCACCGCTATCAATAGGTAGAATAGCCCTAATCCAATTTGAGTATGCACCCAGTACTGCACCAAGTAGCCGCCAAATATACCTGATATGCCCATCTGAACCGATCCAGATAACGCAGATACCGCCCCAGCTTGTTTCTTATGTGGCTCAAGCAACATACTAATGGAGATTGGAAATGACATCCCTTGAGCAAAGCTGAGCCAACTAAACGCCCAGACTAAGTGGAATAGTGTCATTTCAAAACTGAGCAACCAAAGCCCTGATAACGCAATGATAGTGATCGCAATAGCGAGTAGTTGAGAACGACTTAAAAAACGGT
This sequence comes from Vibrio scophthalmi LMG 19158, assembly GCF_000222585.1. Classification (GTDB taxonomy): domain Bacteria; phylum Pseudomonadota; class Gammaproteobacteria; order Enterobacterales; family Vibrionaceae; genus Vibrio; species Vibrio scophthalmi. The sequence continues at coordinate 63,932 of NZ_AFWE01000196.1, forward strand.
TCAACACGTTGAGCGCCAAACTACCACACATAAGCCCCACAGAAGGCACGATCATGATCGAACCATACTGCGCCGCAGATAAACCTAAGTTTTGTTGCAAAATAAACGGTAAGACAGACAACGAAACGAGCGAGGCTAGATAGCTTAACCAATTGTAACTGGCGCTGGAGATCACTTGTCGATTGGTCATCAAGCGACGATAGTTTTTCATCACAGCCAGCAAATTGAAACGACTCGCCTCATAGGGCAGAGTTTCCGGTAGGATAAAAATACCGAGTAAATAAATTGCAGCTAAATAAATGAAAACAAAAATGAATACCGCTTGCCAACCAAACTGATAGGTAATCCAACCACCCAATACTGGGGCAAAAATGGGGATCACTGAAGCTGTGACCGAAATATAGGCAAAGGCTTTGGTTAGGTGCGCACCATCGTAGCTATCACGCAGTACACTTCGCCCCAATACCGAAGCACTCCCCGACCCTAAGCCTTGCAACAGACGGCCAAATGCTAACCAGTATAGATTGTCGATAAACAGTAAGCAGACGATCGTGCCGAGCAAATAGATCCCCTGCCCAAAAATGAAAACCGGCCGGCGGCCAATTGCGTCCGAGAGCGGCCCATAAAAGAGCTGTGAGCCACCAAAACCAACTAAAAATAGGGTAACTAACAGCTGAACATCAGCTTGATCGACTGATAGCGATTGGCTGATGTGAGGCAGTGCAGGTAAATAAATGGACACGCCTACTTGGCCGGTCGCGATGATCATCATCGCCAGCAATAGTGGGATTTTATTAAAAGGGGAAGTTTGCTTGCTTTTCATGCGATTGAGTTTAAATTGTAAACTCATAAATGATAATACTCTAAAAAGGAAACTAATTAGTTCCTATGGAGATTTAATAATAAGGTCATACCATGGACTGGCTACAGAACGTAAAAAGCTACATTTTGGTCGTAGATGAGGGCAGCTTCAACGGCGCAGCGAGGCGTTTAAACACCACCAGCTCAGCTGTGAGTAAGCGCATTCATTGGCTTGAAGAGCGTATTGGCGTGCAACTTCTAAAACGTACCACGCGCTCAGTCTCACAAACTGAAGCAGGCGCGCTGTTTTACGAACGCGCAAAAGTACAATTAGACGGTTGGCAATCGATTGTTGATGAAACGCGCTCCATTGACCAATCTCCTGCAGGGCTTCTCAAGATTGGAGCGACGCTTGCGGTGGGTTCGAAATTTCTTGTCCAATATCTGGATGATTTTCTCTCTCTCTACCCTGATATTCGAATCCAGCTAACCACCACCACTCCAGGGCAACTACCAGCACTCAGCTTAGATCTGTTCATTAGCCGTGAAATTGAACAATTAAATTCTCTGAGCTTTATCGCTACCCGTCTTTTTGAACACAAAGCCGGATTTTACGCTTCACCCCTCTATCTCGGTCGTCATGGTGAGCCAAAAACGGCGCAAGATTTGAGCTTACACAATATGCTCAATTGGGGAGAAAACCCGCAGCGTGAGGTGAAGCTCTCAAAGGGGCAACGAATTCTGCTCTCGGGCAACTTTGCCACCACCAACCCAGAGGCGCTCTTCTATGCAGCTAAAGCTGGAATGGGCATATTGCTAACCAACGATGTCATGATCAAAGAAGAACTCAAACTCGGCACGTTAAAACGTATCCTACCTGACATCACCGCCGATGAGGCAACGGTCTATGCTTATCATCCTAAGTTAGATTACAAAAATACCCGAACTCAATTGTTTCTCGATTACTTAAAATCACGCCTAGCCTAAATTGATACGCCTTATTTGCAAACATATGCGCCATGTACCATATTTAACGATGCGAACTCTGTCAATAAGTGACCAGAATCACACAAATAAGGAGCATTCGTCATGGCTAAGGATAACAAACCCGACGTAATTAACATTGATGAACTCAACCAAATTATGGCACTTGATGGACCAGAACTACTCCATCGGGTCACATTGACATTGCATAAAGCATTTAACAGCCAATGTTGTTGTGTCATCGAAATAGACAAGGTGAACTTTACTGCGCATACCCTCTCCTTTGCCTGCGAAAAACAGATCCAACAACAGTTTAGCTATTCTTTGGCGGGAACACCTTGTGATGTTGTTAGTAAATCAGACAAACTCTTTTATTTGTTTGAACAAGGTGTTTCAAAGCAGTTTCCACAAGACACTTACCTGATTGATAACGGCGTCGAGGCCTATCTAGGCGTTCCGTTACGTAATCGTGCTGGTGATATCTTGGGCATCCTGCTTTCTACTTTCACCAAGCAAACCATTCACAATCAAAATCTGATTGATAGCCATCTATTATTTGCCAACATTATCGTTCACAGCTTGAGATCAAAATGGCTTTCTGCTCGCTCCGACACGCTGGTTCATCAACTCAGCCACGAAGTCTCTCACGACAATCTCACCGGACTACTCAATCGCAGTTACTTGTCTAATTCGCTCGAACATATCATCGAAACACGAGCTGAGCCTTTAACACTCGCCTATATCGACATTGACAATTTCAAATCGATCAACGATCTATACGGCAACTACATTGGCGACCAAGTGATTAAATTTGTCGCAAGAGCCGTTGAATTTGCGGTCCCGGAAGACCATCAAGCCTACCGTATCGCAGGGGACGAGTTCGCATTTGTCACCTTCTCTAGCGACCCATTGGCCATCTGCCAAACCTTGATTTCACGCTTAAATGAAGGCTATGTTGACCCATCACATACGATTAAAATTAGTGTCAGCATTGGTCTTGCTCGCACCTCTGACCAACGATTGACTTCAGACCAATTGATATTAAATGCCTCACTGGCCTTAAAAGATTGCAAGCAAACTCGCAACAGCAAAGTGCAAAGCTACGATACCCACCTCAGTGCTCAGTATTACCGTCGTACCATGGTGATTGACGCTCTGCGCAACGAACTTGATCGAACCTCTAGTAAAGGCGGGGAAATTTATGTCGCAGTGCAACCTATCGTTTCATTAAATTCGCCGACGTGGGATTATTTTGAAGTACTGGCTCGCTGGAACAGCGAAACGCTTGGCGTGGTCTCACCAATGGAGTTTATTGAAGCTGCAGAACAGTCCGGTTTGATCATTGAATTGGGTGAGCGTATCGTTGAATTGGCTTGTCATGCAAAATGGGAATTAGAGAAAGGCCTCGGTTATAAAGTTCGCCTTAGCCTGAATTGCTCAGCTCACGAACTGAGTGACTCCTCGCGCTATATGCGCCATCTTACAACCACCATTTCACGCTTTCACTTCGAGCCGAGAGAATTCACCATAGAGCTCACTGAAACAGTGCTGCTATCGCAAACCAATGAAGTCCGATACATATTAGATAAACTTCGCAATCAGGGGTTTACTATTGCTCTTGACGATTTCGGTACGGGTTACTCAAGCTTAAATTACATCCATAGCTACCCTATCGATACGATTAAGATCGATGCGACTTTCATTAAAAATATGCTGTGTAACGAAACAGCTGAACACGTTGTTTGTTTAATAGTACAACTTGCACAACAGCTTGAAGTGAATTTAGTGGCAGAAGGGGTTGAAAGTGAAGACGCGCTACAAAAGCTCAGTGATATGGGGTGTACACAAATACAAGGTTATTACTTCTCGAAACCTGAGATCCCGCTCAATATTATCAGCTACTACTCAAATCTGTGTTTAATGCAACCAAAGACTATTTCTAATTAGCTGCCTATGTTGCAATAGGAGAGAAATAAAGTGCCACTAAAACGGCACTTCAATTTGCATCATGACATTATCTTGATCTTCGTCGTGCCAAAGATAGTCGAGTCTAAACCGAGGCTGACCAATGGTTTTATCACCAAAACCAACGCTAAACATTAGACCGTGATTCATTAACCACTCTTCCGTGGTCTGTTCATCACCTTGAAGAACATTATCTTGAGGAGACCACCATCCCACACCAAAATAGTTATCTGCGAAGTTTTGCGTTAACACCGGATTGGATTCGGTTTTCAACACCCAATCAGACCAATAGTTGGATTGGTTATATTTTTCCTTCACCAGCAATAGGGGGGTAGTTATTTGATTTACTGGATAAACGCTCTCCCCAAGCATGGGAGAACACAGCTCACGATCGAGATCGTGTGTTGTTGAGTCAGCTCCAATACTGACTCCTTGGTTATTTTCAATGCAAGCGTAAGCAGAAGCTGAAAACAGACCAAAAACAAGCAAAACGCTTTTCTTAGCCATAAGCACCTCAATACATTCACCTCGTCTTGATTAACTGATGAACAATACTGATAGATAAGTTAGTAATAGTTATTTTCAACTAACATAGCGCAAACATTTGGGGTTGTTAAGTGATTAATTTTCTTTCCATCTGCCAACAAAGTGCGAATGTCGGTACTGCGAATCGCAACCTTCTCTGGGCATGCCATGACCGACCAACGACGAACGATTTCTTCCGCGTTATAGAACTTAGCAAAATTGAAAAAATTGTCAGGCCCGATCACGAACGTAAGTTCAGCTGTAGGGTTTTCAACTTGCAATGCCTCAAGTACGGCATAGGTCGTTACCGATGATTGTGCTCGATCCAATAATGTTTCTTCAATCGTGCAGCGCTCGACATTCGTCATATTCAAATCGACGATAAAAGCATCGACCAATTGAATTCGTAACGCATAATCCAGCATCTCTTTTCCCCAAGCATGCGCGATGCTTGGAAGCAGTAAAACACGGTCGAAATGCGAGAGTGATTCTATAACACTCTTGTGACCTAAACTGGGTGGGTTGAATGCGCTGCCAAATACGGCGATTTTCATAATTTTTACCTTGAATGGGCGGAAATCCGTGTTCTCGGTTTTCTATTTATTGGTTTTAGGTATGATACTACGATAAACAACCTTGCTGCAGGAAGAAAACTAATGGAACAGTTGATTCGCGATGAAATGCGCGTCTTACCATCGATTGACCCTCATTTTGAAATCACCCGTCGCGTCGATTTTATCAAACGTAAATTAACAGATTCTGGCTGCAAAGCGCTGGTTCTCGGTATCAGTGGCGGCGTAGACTCCACGACCTGTGGCCGACTTGCCCAAATTGCGGTGGATGAGCTAAATGACCAGAGCGGTGGCGGCTATCAATTTGTTGCAGTGAGATTGCCTTATGGCGAGCAAAAGGATGAAGACGAAGCGCAACTTGCTCTACAATTCATCCAACCAAGCCACTCCGTTTCCGTCAACATTAAAGAAGGCGCAGATGGCCTGCATGCCGCCTCTCTGGTTGGTCTTGAAAATACGGGGCTGATCCCACAAGATCCTGCTAAAGTAGACTTCATCAAAGGCAATGTAAAAGCGCGTGCACGCATGATTGCCCAGTACGAAATTGCCGGTTTTGTTGGTGGCTTAGTGCTTGGTACGGATCATTCAGCGGAGAACATCACCGGTTTCTATACCAAGTTTGGTGATGGTGCTTGCGATCTCGCGCCTCTGTTTGGTTTGAATAAACGTCAAGTCCGTGAAGTTGCCGCCACGCTCGGTGCTCCTGAGCAGTTAGTTAAGAAAGTACCGACTGCCGATTTAGAAGAACTCGCACCACAAAAAGCCGATGAAGATGCGTTGAACCTGACTTATGAGCAGATTGACGACTTCTTGGAAGGCAAAACCGTTTCTCAGGAAGCCTCTGATCGTCTCGTACACATATATCGCACGACGCAACATAAACGTCAGCCTATTCCGACCATTTACGACTAACGCTAAATTAAGGCTAAGCGAAAGCAAGTGCGACGATTTTTAGCCAGGTAAACAAAAAGGGAGCCGCTGGCTCCCTTCTTTCATCCCAAGTAACATTCTACACGCGCTCTTCCAAGGCGATATTGTTGTTTGCCCATAGCAACGCCTGTAGTCGATTCTTAGCGTTTATTTTCTTAAAGATATTGTGCAAGTGTGTTTTAACGGTGTTCTCACTGACAAACAGCTCATCGGCAATTTGGAGGTTAGATGCCCCATGACCTAACAAACGCATGATCTCTTTCTCACGTTTGGTTAAGTTGGCATACACTTGCGATGTCGTTACCGTATTCGCACAACGGAAATGTTCGATATAATCTTGTGCGACCTTACGTGATAACCACATCTCATCTTGCATGACTTTTTCCATACCTTTAAGCAGCAGGCTAATGTCATCTTCAACATAAAACACACCAACAAGATTACGCCATTTAAACAATTGCGATGATGCGACCTCTTTCGGACAATTGATCACGATCTCTTTCGCATTACTATTGGCCGACAGCCGAGCTTGATTATAGATTTCAAAATTAGAATCATTGAGATAATTAAAATCAATCAATACATAGTCACCGAGCAACGAATTATTGCTCTCAACTCCAACGCTCAAGTCGTCAAGAGAAACTAAACGCACCTCTAACTCAATGCCACGCTCTAATGAATCCTTAAACAACTTCGACTGCATGCTGATGTCAGATAACAAGGTAATGTTATAGGTACTGTTGGCGCTCATATTCGTTTCTCCACACTATGCTCTGGCTTTTATAATGTAAAACTATCGTTTAGAAACAAATAGTCAACATTAACCCAGTTCACACTTCTTCAGATATGAATAATTTAAGCAACAATTTCATCAGGTTACGACGATCATCTTAATTTTGAGAACGTAGGTAATTACTTGAACAACTCATATGCACACGCCTGCAATGTCGCATAAGCGATATAAACAAAAGTCCTAACAAAGAAATGACAGAAACATTTCCTCCGGAGCTATCCGAACTTGTCGGCGAAATGGCTGTTGGCGAAGATGGATCAACCAAAACGCGCTGTCCATTTTGAACTTGGATGTAATAAGTGGGTGACACATTGCCCGTAATAACATTGTCTATCCATGATTTGTAATCATAGACATCCGTAAACACCGACGTCACAGCTTTGGTTATATCGCCACACCTCTCAAAACCAAAACTGGCAACCCCAACTTGAATCCTCGGTCCCGTTCCATTCTCTTGATAATACACTGGCCCACCAGAATCTCCTGAGCAGATAGAACCTTTATCAGCGCCGTCATCAACACCATCAAAACAGATCTGTTTATCGGAAATATTTGTCCCCAACGCAGCAATACAAGTAGCATTATCGATATAGGTTAACTCGACTTCTTGCAAGTTCGGGCTATTTGCAGCTGGGACTTCAAGATAATCATTTTTACCGTGCCCCACAGCAACAAAGCGATCTGCCACGGTAAAGCCACGATTCTTAGAAAAATTGAGGCTCGAATATAAATCCCCACTTCCAATAGAACGATCAAGTTTTAAAATTGCAATGTCATCCGGCCAAAGAATATCTCGTTCGTTTTCGAATCCATTTGGAATATAGTATTCAATCACACGAGGATAAGTTAATGGCGCATAGTTATTTTCATTTTGTAAGCTAGCGGCGACAGTGATATGAGGTAATTGAGAAGAATCAGCCGCCACACAATGAGCAGCCGTTAATACATAGTAGTCATTTATAATCGTCGCACCGCAAAAACTTCTGGTCGAATATTGGCGATCATCTTCATAAAACAGACTCGCAAAACTCGGGAAATCTCCGACATTCGCATCAGAACCATTCACAATATAGGTACTAATATCGCTGGTATGAGCTGCTGCAGAGAAACTGAGTAAGCTTACCATCACTGCCTTTCTCATCTACTTCATCCTTGGTCTATCTCTATCGTGTACAACTCTATTTATACGAATCAAACTATCCTATTGTTCGTAATTCACGCGGTAACACATCATTTTAAAACAACAAAAAACCACGCGTAATAAACAAATCGTACACCAAAAACGCACAATTATGTAGCAATTCTATGTACTTCAGCTCCTAGCACATTACCTTTGAGTACAGCTAACACACTTGGGTATTGGCTTTTTTCCTACAATGATTCTTCTATTGCGCCTCAAGGTGCTTCACAAATCACACCATTAGTTTGCGCTCAATATCTAAGTTTATCTGATCAAGATTGCGTTCATGGGCAAACTCTTTCAAGCTTTGACATTAACATGCAATCCATGCCTTAAGTTGTTTTAGGAGTCGTTGTCGTGGTCGTGTATTCCTCAAAAGGTCGATTTAAATCTCGAACAATAGCGAATTTATCCTTTGTTCAATCGCTGTTTATTGCCTTTTGCTTGGCGATTCTAGCCACCTTTTCAGCAGCCATTTATTACAGTTACCTTGACTATATTAATCCGCATAATGTCCATGGCCGATGGATTGAAATCGGCACAGCCAATTACAATCAAGATACGCTAGAGTTAAATTCAACGGGCGTTTTTCGGAATCAACGGCTGATCGCGACTCAGTTTGAATTTGATGGCAGCAAGATTTTCGTATCTACCGGTGCTGGCGTTTCAATTTACCAGCTTGCTGGTACATTCAACTCCCCTCAATTACGCCGCTTACAGCCAAATAGTCCGACTCAACGTTTTATAAAACAGGGGTTTGAACACACTGTCGATATGGAAGGAGGAGGGATAGCAAAGCGTCGTCGTGCAGCTCTTGCAGAACATTTCAGCGAAAAATGATCGGCACGTTTACAACCGGAGCTTTTTCTTAACGGCACCATTTTCGTGGTTATCGCTTGCGTATATACTTGGCCACAACTTACACCCGATTTTTTGTAGGCATTAAGTTATTACTAGAATCGGCTTGTCTTACCCATTCAACAACGGATCACGTTGGGGTGATACAACACTTATTAACAATAAAGAAATCACTAAATGAATCAACTGAACCAGCTCTTGCCGACTGATTGGGCTTCCTTTTCTAACCAACTCGATACCAATGTATTGTTTATTACTATCGCAAGCTTTGTGGCCTGGATTATTTGGCGCATCCTCTATGGCCGACTTGAAGTCTTGGTTAGCCGCACCGCCTTTCATTGGGATGATTTAACACTGAGCGCGCTTAAAACACCTATTAGTACACTGATTTGGTGTTGGCCTGCCACGATTTCACTGGGGTTTTTATTGCAAACCCATATGGGATCTAAGCTAAATTGGCTCAGTACCCTAAAACTCATTTTAGTCATTGGTATCTTTGTCTGGATAACGATGCGCCTTATCAATAATGTTGAAGAGTTTGTATTAAACAAAAAGAATCGCGATGAAACTACCGTGCAAGCAGTCGCAAAAGTTGCCCGCTTGTTCTTTATTGTAATTGGCGGGCTCACGGTAATGCAGGCGTTTGGTCTGAGTTTATCCGGCCTATTAACGTTTGGTGGTGTCGGTGGCTTGATTGTCGGTTTGGCGGCCAAAGATCTCCTTTCGAACTTCTTTGGTGGCATGATGATCTATTTTGATCGTCCATTTAAAGTTGGCGATTGGATCCGCTCACCAGATCGCCAAATCGAAGGGACTGTTGAACGTATTGGCTGGCGCATGACCATTATCCGCACTTTTGACAAACGTCCAATCTATGTACCTAACTCCGTGTTTAGCAACATCGTGGTCGAAAATCCTTCGCGCATGCTTAATCGCCGAATCAACGAAACCATTGGTATCCGTTATGATGACAGTGCAAAAGTCGCACTCATTGTAAACGACATAAAAAGCATGTTAGAGACGCATCCCGATATTGATGCCAACCAAACACTCATCGTCAATTTCAATGCTTTTGGCCCCTCTTCGCTTGATTTGTTGGTTTATACCTTTACCAAGACAGTAAACTGGATTCGGTACCATGAAGTGAAACAAGATGTTCTGCTCAAGATCATGACGATAATCCATCAACATGATGCCGATATCGCCTACCCAACCCAGACATTAAAAATCGACCCAGTGCATGCGGGTGAAATTCCACAAATTATTACCCAGTAGAGTCTTTAAGCGGGGGGGAATTAGCAAACTTTTGCTAACTCCCCGTAAACATCTCCTCGTGTAGTAGAGCATCACCATTAGATGATTTAGAGTTTCGTGATTGATACGCTACCCGACAAAGTAAACGTTAGTGTATACTTCTGTTTCAATCTAATAGAAGTACTCACTTTCGTGTGCTTTTGGTTATGTAGAATTGACTCATGATAAAAAGAAGCGACATTAAGCAAGACGATATCATTAAATCTGCTATTACGGTTTTTTCGCAAAAAGGCTTTAAGCAAGCCAGCATGGAAGGAATAGCGAAAGA
>NZ_AFWE01000195.1 GCF_000222585.1 Vibrio scophthalmi LMG 19158
GCTTAATCGCTCGGTTTTTTTTATGTCTACCAGAGTGGAGTTCAGAATACTGAAAGAATAACGACTCAATCCAGTATCCAAACGCGATTTGCGCGACGTTTATTCGTCAGGGTAACCTTGCGGGTTATTTGACTGCCAGCGCCATGTGTCTTGCGTCATTTCATCAACCGTTCGTGTTGCTTTCCAGCCTAAATCTCTTGCCGCTTTACTTGAATCAGCCCAACACTCAGCAATATCGCCAGCACGACGTGGCACAAATTGATACGCAATTGAATTACCGCTAGCTTGTTCAAATGCTTCAACCATTTCCAACACACTATAGCCTTTACCAGCACCCAAATTATAGGTGTGTAGTCCCGCTTTCGAGCCCACGCCATTCAATGCGGCAATATGACCATCCGCAAGATCCATAACGTGAATGTAATCACGCACACCCGTACCATCAACGGTTGGATAGTCATTACCAAATATCGACAAGTGTTCACGACGTCCAACCGCTACTTGAGCAATAAACGGCATTAGGTTGTTTGGAATGCCTTGTGGGTCTTCACCTAGTTCACCAGAAGGATGGGAACCTACCGGGTTAAAGTAGCGCAGTAGCGTAATACTCCAATCTGGGTTCGCAAGTTGGAAGTCGGTCAGACACTCTTCCACAATCAGCTTACTACGGCCATAAGGGTTGGTCGCACTGGTTGGGAAATCTTCGGTAATAGGCACAGAAGCAGGATCGCCATACACGGTAGCGGAAGAGCTAAAGATCAGGCTAGAGACACCCGCGTCACGCATTGCATCAACCAGCACTAGCGTACCATGGACATTATTATCATAATATTCGAGAGGTTTTTGCACCGACTCGCCAACTGCTTTTAAGCCAGCGAAGTGAATGACGGATTGAATTTCATTATTTTTAAGAACATCCGTAATAAAGGCTTTATCACGAATGTCACCTTGAATAAATTTAACCTCGACACCCGTAACTTGTTTAATTCTCTTCAGTACCGATTTTTTACTATTATAAAGGTTATCAATAATAATCGGAGTCATGCCCGCCGCGAGCATTTGAATGCAAGTATGGCTGCCAATATAACCCATACCACCTGTGACTAATACGTTCATTCTTTTGCCTTCTACGTCAATATCCTTCAATTATACGACGTTTTTTACCGTTACCTCAAAGCCAAATTACGACATTTATCAAACTTACGACATATACAGAGTGATTATTTCAAGCGTGCACCCAACCGCAAATTTCCTATCACCCTATCGGTGTCACAGACCCCAATTGATATTCTGAGGTAAGGTTGCTTAACAATTCGTCACGCTTTAGCGGCAACCAATAACCCTCATAAAGCATCGCACGAGAGGGTTATTGAAATGGTTGTAGTTAAAGCAAAGAATATTGAGAGGGAGCATCAATGATCGAACAACGTATCATGCTTAATTGTGATATGGGTGAAAGTTATGGGCAATGGACGATGGGCAATGATGAACAGATCATGCCTTTGATTGATATGGCGAATATTGCCTGTGGCTTTCATGCTTCTGATCCTAAAACGATGGCGGAAACCATACAATTGGCAGTGCAACACAATGTAAAAATTGGCGCTCATCCCAGTTATCCCGATATTGTTGGCTTTGGTCGGCGATCACTCGCCATGCAAGCCGACGAACTGACCTACAGCATCATCTACCAAGTTGGCGCGCTTAAAGCGATGTGTGAGAGCTTTAATACTGACGTTCGCTACATCAAGCCTCATGGTGCTCTGTATAACGACATGCTCAAAGATTATGAAATTTTTGAAGCCGTCATTGATGCCGTTGCCTGTTTTAATGTGCCATTGATGATGCTGGCTGTGCCAAATAGCCAACCCTTTCTCGATATCGCTGATCGTTATGAAGTGCCGCTATTATTTGAAGCGTTTGCTGACCGTGCCTACCTCAGCGATGGTTCACTCGCGCCTCGTCATCAACAAGACGCAGTGTTGCATGATTGCCAAGCAGTGATCGATCAGGTAAAGCAATTGACTGCATTTGGTAAGATCCGCACGTTAGATGGCGAGACACTCGTTATCGAAGCGGATACTCTTTGTGTCCACGGCGACAACCCAAATGCAGTGAATATTCTCACGCAACTTAATAACGCAATGGGAGTAGAAGATGACCGATAAACTCACCTTTAGCCCCGTCTCTGAATGCGCCCTGTTGATCAATTTTAACCAGCCAGATAGTGCAGAGCTTTCTGCTACCATTGGTCGCGTGACTCAAGCATTCTACCAGCAGTTAAGCCACTGCATTATGAACGTCACGCCCTCTTACACGACCATCTTGGTTGATTACCTTCCGCATCGAATACAGCTCATCACCTTGCAAAAACAATTAAGCGGTATTATCGAGAAGGTGCAATCAGAACCTGCAAATCAGGTTGAACGGCGTTTAATTGAATTGCCTGTTTACTATCATCCTGATGTTGGACCTGATCTAGTGCGATTCGAACAGAACGGCAACGATATTGAACAAACCATCGCTTTACACACCTCAACAATTTATACCGTTCAGGCAACTGGTTTCGCCCCAGGTTTCGCTTTTTTAGGTGACGTTGTCACCGATATTCAGCGTGCAAGACATACTACACCAAGGCTACAAGTACCAAAAGGCAGCGTCGCGATAGCTGACAATAAAACCGCCGTCTACCCCTGCGACTCCCCTGCGGGTTGGAACATAATCGGCAACTGCCCTATTGCTCTATATGACCCAAACCAGTCACCAATGACCCCTTTCTCAATTGGTGATCAAGTCAAGTTTGTCGCCATCAATAAAGCGCACTTTTTGGAGCTTGGTGGCGTCATTTCGGAGGATTGGTATGAATAATCAAGGATTAAGAGTACTCAAGCCTGGCGCGTTAAGCGTTATACAAGATCTCGGCCGATTTGGTTATGCACAATTGGGGCTTAGCCAAGGTGGCCCTCTTGACGAATACGCTTACAGCTGGGCGAACTTCTTACTTGGTAATCCAGTCAATTTGCCCTGCATCGAGATCACGCTCGGCCAAGCTGAATTTGCCATTGAACAGGATGGTGAATTTGCTATTTGTGGTGCCGACCTAAAAGCAAGCTTAGACGATACACCATTGGAGAATTGGAGTTCCTTTTTCGCCTTTAAGGGGCAATGTTTAAGCTTCGCCCTGCCCAAAAATGGTTTGCGTAGCTACTTGGCAGTCAAAGGAGGATTTTTACTCACCTCACAATTAGGCAGTTGTGCCAGTGTTGAACGTGACCAGCTTGGTGGAATCGCCAATGGCAAGGCTCTGCAAGAAGGTGATCAACTGCGTTTTTCAGCGCCGAATACGCGCAGTTCTTTTCAAAAGCGCCAGCTCAGTTTTCGTTTCATCCCTGACTATGATCTGCCCATCACATTACGCGTCATCGAAGGCTATCAACGTAACATTTTTTCAAAACAAGCCATTGAGCAGTTCTATCAACAAGAGTTTGAAGTCAGCGCCCATATTAACCGGATGGGTTACCGCTTAACCGGAGCTTGTATTACCCCACCTCAGCAGAAAATGTTGAGTGAGGGGATCGCGCTCGGTGCAATTCAAATACCGCCCGATGGCGAACCGATTATTTTATTAAATGATCGCCAAACCGTAGGTGGTTATCCCAAGATAGGTTGTATTTCGCGCATTGATTTACCCCGGCTTGCTCAAGCAAAGCCGGGGCAAAAAGTGCGTTTTGTCAAAGGACAGTTGCAAGAGTTGCAATCGGACTGGGTTCAATGGGCCAATTACTTCGGTTATTAGTTACTTAGGTTATTAATTACTTCGGTTGTGATAACACCCTACATATAACCAAACGGCCTGCTAATGCAGGCCGTTTGGTTATGACTTTTTACTCTGAGTAACTCAAATACTAATGCCCATATACTTGAGCAAGCTCGGTAGGATAACCACGCTCTAGCGCCAGCAACTGCGCCTTTTCTACCACCTGAGACTCAGTTAGCGCACAGCTGATTGGATGCAGATCTTCAATGCTCATTTTCCTCGGCTCATCATTGATTGCTTCCTTGGACTTGCCAACCAACTGCCATTGTTCAACAATTTTACACGCCGCTTCAAGTGCCGATGAACCTTTTACCACCTCAATACGGGCATAATGCTCACCAGCAAATGAAACATCGGCGGCACGCAAAGTTTCATCATTTCCGGGGATCTGTTGCGCTCCAAATAAAGGTAATCCAAACTCGATTGCATCAGCGTAGCTCGGTACAAAACGACTCATATGCTCAATCGCTTTATTACTGCGCTCAACCCGTACAGATTCACGCCAACCCTGACTGATCTTATTCACCAGCTGCGCAGGCAGTTGCGGTTGCGAAGATTGATGACAAGACCCCACTAAGCCATCTTCAAACAGAGTGACCTCTTTTGTCATACCGTGTAACTGAAAAATTGAACTTGGGTAAGGCGTCAGCTGAGCCATTCCATTTGGCGTGCCACGAGGACCATGGAAAATCACTTCGGGCCACATTTGTTGATTGCTCGCCCACTTCGTGACATACGCAGCTTTAAATTCGACCATTCGTTGGCGAGGAGTATTTGCTAAATCATCAACAATACCCGTCTCAAAACCACAGGCGTTAATAACGTAATCATAATGATGCTGATAGCGCATCTGACCGTCATCCATGGTCAACAACCACTGCATGCCCGATGGGGTCATGTCGACCAATTGAGTGTTCAGTTTCATCTGACAATTAGGCAGTTGCAATAGCGCCAGCATTGCAGACGCGGCAATGCGAAAAACGCTCCAACCATATTCGTTTACCGATACCACGGGATAATGAATGGCGTCTAAGTCCGCTTGTTGAGCGAATGGAATTAGCCATTCATCGTGATCTTGTGGCTCTGCACGTTGCTCGCGCAGTTTGAGTTGGTCTAATTCTTCACGAGAATACAATTTGAAGTATTGCTCTGGCTCGCCCAGTACACGGTTTGCCTCATCCTGCTCAACTAAATCTCGATATACAGCACGAATTTGCTCTAAACGCGGCAACAACTCATTTGGGTCACCCCCATCGCTATGGGGTACCACAATCAAAGTCGGGCGTTTGTTTAGGGTATGGGGGTAAAGGCGAACAGAGTCGATCGACTGTCTGAGTAGCTGAACACACTGCTCAAGCGGGATCTCCCTGTACAAATTTCCACCAGCGTGCAAGTGACAGATTGGCGGGCCACTGATTAAGCTTGAGCTTTTTTCAATGAGATCAACCTCAATGCCCTGTTCTGCAAGGTGTAATGCAGTGGTTGCTCCCGCAATACCACCACCGATAACCGCAACTTTAGTCGGTTTATCTTGATCAATATTTAATGTCATTTAGATCAGTAATTCATTCTTTCTGATGGTATTTTACTGGCTTTATGCCGTTATGAAAATCACATTTTTAGCAAGGTAATTTTCACGTATTTTCAGGGAAAAAAATCGAAAAAAAGCTTGACGCATTTTTTGCAAATTCGCGAAATTCCCTCTGTGTGAATAATTAAAATCCGCCAAAGGCGGGTTTTATTGGCTTAGCACGATGGGCAGCTTTCCACGCCCAAAGAGTTATCCCTAACTTTATCCACAAGTTCTGTGGGTAACTAGTTAGTTTGACCTACTCAATGTTAGCTAAAGTCTTTATTTATAGGGATTAATAGCCGTTTTATTAGACTGTTAACAACCACGGCCAGGGTACAAAACGCCAACATTGGCAGCCAGATCCATAGTGAATAATGCAGTTGATTTTCAAGATCAAAACCGATTCTCATGATCGCCGCGACAATGAGCTCCGCCCCCAAGATAGCGATAATGCCTGCGACCAGCGCCATGACGCCATATTCAGCCCATATCGTCCTAATCACTCGTTTTTTACTGGCCCCGAGAGTACGATAAAGTTGAATTTCATTTTGTCGCTGGCCAAGGCTTAAACGCAATAAGGTAAAAATCAATAAAGCGCCCGCGATAACACTGAGCGATGCCAACAAAGTAATTGCCCACACGATCTGACCGACCAATTGCTGAATCTTGGCGCCCATCACACGAATATCCATTAAGCTTACCGTTGGATGCTGGCGTGAAAGTGTATTAAGTAACTGATCATGTTGCTGCTCAACACGAAAACTGACTAAATAGGTGGCCGGTATTTGCTTCAACACGTCCGGAGTAAAAATAAAGTAGAAGTTAGGCTTCATATCTCGCCACTCAACCTGACGGATGGAGTCCACTCTTGCCACCACGGTTTGGCTATTGATAATAAAGCCTAGCTCATCACCCAATTTAAGCCCTAAATCGGTTGCAACCTCAGATTCAACCGACACACCACCGCTTGGCTGCCAATCTCCTTCAAGCAATTCATTGTGAGCTGGGATCGCCTCAGCAAAGGTAAAGTTAATTTCACGACGTAAGGAATCGCTCCCCTCACCACCTTGTGCATATTCCATCGCTGCGCGCTGGTTTATGGTGGCGACTCGCCCACGAATAATCGGATAAGCCTCTGAACGCTCAATCGCTTCAGCATCTAATATCGCAAGATAACTCTCTTTTTCATAAGGGGCGATATTCAAAGCAAACGCATTCGGCGCATTATCGGGTAACGTTCTCTGCCAATCAGACAGCAAGTCAGTTCTAACCAACCACATTACCGCCAACAACATAAGCGATAACGACAGTGCGCCAAATTGAATGCCACTGCTCATCAGAGAGCGATTGATGCGACTCAACGCCAGTTTGAACCCGGCATTTAGTGGTAATTTCGCCATCGCGCGGGTGATAAAGATGCTGACCAACGCCAAAATGACAAACAATATCATCATTCCACCCAGCACTAACCACACCAGTAAGTTGTCACGATATACCACTAACATTGGTAGCACGGGCACCAGCAATAAAGCATAGCGTGCGCGCCCCACTCGCTGTTGCGTCGATTGCATCACATTGACCGCATTGACATTAATCAGCTTTATCAATGGAATGCCTAAGGCCGGAATAGCGATGAGCACACTCGTTGCCACCGCAATAAGTGCAGGCGCAATCCCATAAGAAGGCAACGGACTCGGCAACAAATCAGCCAAAGGAATACGCAGCAGATATTCAAGACCAATACCCAATAGGCAGCCTAAGAACGAGGCTACAGCGAGCAATATCAACACTTGGATGGTCAACCAATGAATAATCCAGCGTTTACTCGCGCCCAAACTTTTTAGCATCGCGATGGTTTTTAAACGAGTCGATACATAATGCTGACACGTTAACACTAATGTGGTCGCCGCCATGATCACCACGATCGCCACCGTCAGAGAAAGGTACTGCTCAGTGCGCTGAAACACTTCATTGGTTCGGCTGGCACTGTTCTGATCTCGCCAAGAATCGCTTGGCGTTAATTCGATACTGCCCTGCAACGCGGATATCTGCTCATCGCTGCCGTTGAAATAATAGTTGTAACGCACTCGGCTACCAAGCTGTACAGCCCCGGTCTTCTCTAGGTCATCTTGATGAATATACGCAGATGGCATTTGTTGAAATGGATTAAAGCTCAATCCCGGCTCTTCGACTACGCGCCCTGTAATAACAAAATCCGCGTCCCCGAGCGTGATGCTATCGCCTTGCTGAACTTTTAGCTGATTAAATAGACGCTCATCCAGCCACAATTGATTACGCAAGACACGGTTTTCACTCTTTTCACCGTTTGCCAACTTGAGCTCGCCTTGCAGCGGATAGCGCGAATCAACCGCTTTAACCGTAACTAACTTCATTTCTTGAGCACTAAAAGCCATCGTGGCAAAGCGAGTCAATACTGAGGAGTCTAACTGTAAGGTAATGGCCTGTGCTTCCAATTTATCCGGAATAGGATTGGACGAACTATAAATAGTATCCGCGGTGAGTGCTTCTTTGCCTTGCTTAACCACCACTTGTTCCATACGCTCAGCCAACGCGGTCAGCGCAAAGATTGCGGCAATAATCAAGGTTAGTGCAATCGATACTGGCCATAACTGTCCTTGACGGATCTCTTTACTGCTCCACTTAAAGAGCTGAAGATTAAGATGACCTTGAGTAAGCTTTGTCATTACTTAATCTCCAATTTACCCGCCTGAATCGTAAAAATGCGGTCACATCGCGCGGCGAGCTGCATATCATGAGTCACCAACACCAATGTCGTGCCATGACGCAGATTAAGCTCAAACAACAACTCCACCACTTTTTCTGCTGTGTGTTGATCAAGGTTTCCTGTCGGCTCATCGGCAAATAGAATCTGCGGTTCAGTCATAAAAGCACGAGCAAGCGCGACACGTTGTTGCTCTCCGCCAGACAATTGTGCAGGGGAATGATGGATGCGCTGCGCCAACCCAACCGATTCCAGTAAGGAAATGGCCCGTGCTTTGTCTTGCTCTTCCCCTTTGAGCAAACAAGGCAAAGTGACATTATCAAGCGCAGATAAGCTCGGGATTAACAAAAAACTCTGGAACACAAAACCGATCGATTGGCTACGAATTGCGGCTCGAGCCTCATCATCTAGGCTTGATAATGGTTGTCCAAGCAATTCAACCTCACCGTTGGTCGGCGTATCTAGCCCAGCCAACAATGTCATGAGCGTCGATTTACCCGCGCCAGAAGTGCCGACAATCGCGACACTTTCGCCCGCTTGGATCTCAAGGTTAATATCATCAAGGATTGTCAAATGTTCTTGATTGGTGGAAACTGTCTTTCCTAAAGATATAGCTTTTATCACGGATGTTTGCATGCTACGACTTCTTTCCTTAGTTCTCGCGTTACTCACGACCATTCCTGCTAGTGCAACGACGCTGCTGATATTAGGCGATAGCCTTAGTGCAGGCTATCAGATGCCAATTGAAAAAGCTTGGCCTAGTTTATTACCAAATATGATGGACAATAAAGGCAAATCACTGACCATCGTTAACAGCAGCATCTCAGGTGATACTACAGGGAACGGGTTAGCGCGCTTGCCACAATTACTCACTCAATATAAGCCGCACTATGTGCTAATTGAGCTCGGTGCAAATGATGGACTGCGAGGCTTTCCACCCAATCTGATTGCCGCCAACCTCACCACCATCATCGATGCCGTTAAGGCATCACAAGCCACGCCTATCTTGATGCAAATCCATATTCTACCCAATTATGGAAAACGCTATACACAAGCCTTCTCAGACTTGTATCCAAATGTCGCGCAGCAACAAGATATCTCGCTTATTCCGTTTTTTCTTGAACCAATTTTACGCGACAACCCGCAATGGATGATGAGCGACGGCTTGCACCCAAAAGCAGAAGCACAACCTTGGATCGCAGAATTTGTTTCTGCACAGTTAATAAACCATCTCTAATTGCCTTAGCGCAAAAAACTCCGTGTCACTTTAGGCTAAATTGAATGCTTAAGCTGTTGCTTTTGGAGAACTAAATGATAATTAAACCAGAAATATCCGGCGTCATCGCTCGTAGTGCGCATCCTCTTGGCTGTGAAAAAGCCATCTTAAATCAAATTGATTACGTGAAACACGCTAGGCCGATCACCAACGGGCCTAAACGTGTTCTGATCATTGGGGCATCTTCTGGTTTTGGCCTTGCTGCACGTATCGCATTGACGTTCGGGGGAGCTCAAGCGGATACAATTGGTGTTTCTTTTGAGCGAGGCCCATCAGACAAAGGCGTCGGTAGCGCTGGCTTCTACAATAATCTCTATTTTCGTGAACACGCTCAGAACGAAGGTCGTATCGCAATTAATATCGATGGCGATGCCTTCTCTACGCAAACCAAAGAGAGCGTGATCGAAGCTATCGAAACGTATTTTGAGGGTGAAGTCGACTTAATTATCTACAGTGTCGCCAGTGGCCTACGTCCCAATTACCAAACGGGTGAGATGTGGCGTTCAGCGATCAAACCTATCGGTCAAGCCGTTGCTGGTGCATCAGTCTCGCTTGAGCACGATCAATGGCTAGAATCGACATTAGATCCGGCAACCGAGCAAGAGATCGATGGCACACTTAAAGTGATGGGCGGCGAAGATTGGGAAGCTTGGGTCGATACTCTGATTAACTCTGAATCCATTGCTGAAGGCTGCAAAACGGTCGCGTTCTCTTATATTGGTTCGGATCTAACCCATCCTATCTACCTTGATGGCACGCTAGGCCGCGCGAAAGTAGACTTACATCAAACCAGTCACGCGCTGAACCTCAAGCTTGCTAATTTCAGTGGTGGTGCCTATGCCAGTGTTTGTAAAGCGCTCGTGACCAAAGCGAGTGTTTTCATTCCTGGTCTCACACCTTACTTGATTGCCCTCTATAAAGTGATGAAACAAAATGGTACTCACGAAGGATGTATCGAACAGATGCAACGACTGTTTACCACCAAACTGTATGGTTGTGACAAAGTACCCGTTGACGGCGAACGCCTAATTCGTATCGACGATCTCGAGCTCAACCCAGAAACCCAAGCACAAGTTCATCAGTTGGTAGAATCGATGAACGCGAATAACTTCCAACAATTGGGTGATTACGCAGGCCTAAAGCAAGAGTTCATGCAGCTTAATGGTTTTGGTCTGGCTGGTATTGATTACAACAAAAAAGTCGATATTCAGAACATTATCTCAAAGTACAATTGCCTGGCCGACAGTTTGCTATAACCAATTGCTAACCTTGATCGCTTAATGTACGTCTCATTTTTGAGATGACTATCATTACCGTATAGCCCCCAACATAATTTGGGGGCTTTTTTGTTAAAGTAGCCCACAGATTACAAAAGGAAATTTCCGTCTATTATTAAAAGATGAGCATGGAGTGCGCACTTTTGGCTTTAGCCAAAAAGGACTGTTTTTATATGTCAAAAATCAATACTAACAAATTAGTCATACCCGATGAGATGACTCAAAGTTGGCAAAACATTGTCAACTTGCTTGCTGAGATCGTTTCAGTACCAGCTGCCTTAATCATGAGAATTCATCCCGATGTCATCGAAGTAGTCTCGAGCAATAATAACGCCCAGCATCCTTATGCTATTGGTGATAGCGAAAAGCTCGGCCAAGGTCTCTACTGTGAGTATGTCATTGAGCAACAGCAAGCACTCGAGGTACCCAATGCGCTTGCGGATCCAAACTGGGATTGCAATCCCGATATCAAACTGGGCATGGTCGCCTATTGCGGATTCCCAATTAACTGGCCGAATGGCAAGCCGTTTGGCACTATCTGCGTGTTAGATTCGCAAACAAAATCTCTCACAACGACCTATAAGGATCTGCTACAAAATTTCCGTGACGCGATTCAAGCACAATTGGTGACTCTTTATCAAAACGAAAAACTCAAACTGCTCAATGTCGAATTGAAATCTCGCGTCAGTACGCGCACGCAAGACTTAGTTGACCTCAATTTCTCATTAAACATGGAGATTGATAAGCGCCGCGCTGCTGAACAAAAGATCTTGTACCATCAAAAACACGATTTAGGCACTGGTTTTCTCAATCGTAATTCGCTTGAGTTTGAAGCAGATCAAATGCTCAGAGCGCACTCTGAACAACCTGAATTCCAAGCAGCTGCAATCCACATTGGTTTTACTAACGGCAAGTTACTGCAAACCAAACATGGGTATGGCGTGTGGGAAAATATTCTGGTTAAGTTTCGCGAGCGACTTGGTGACCTCAACCAATTTCATGTCAAAACGGCGCGCCCAACCTCAACCGAGCTAGTCCTATTGGTTCAGTCCAATCGTCTTAGTGAGCACATCAACGATTTATGCCAACAGTTATTAACCGTCAGCCACTCAGAATTTGAAGTTGATGGCGAGAACCATCACCTGCACAGCTACATCGGTATCAGTACTACCGATGACGCCGCTTCTGGACACCTGTTATTGAAATACGCATCCGGAGCGATGCATTCCTGTAAAGACTCTGGCCATAAATACAGTTTCCACTCGCATGATATTTCCGCATTGCAAACTGACATCAATCAATTAGAAAGTTACCTATTGCAAGCGGTACGAAGTGAAGACCTATTGCTTTATTTCCAACCAAAGGTATCGCCACTTAATCATAAATGGACTGGAGCCGAAGCCTTGTTACGTTGGCGCCATCCAATTCTTGGCGATATCTCCAATGAAACGCTGATCCATATGGCGGAGCAAAATGGTCTTATTTTCGAAGTGGGCACATTCGTACTACGCTCAGCGATCCAAAAAGCGTCAGAGTGGGCAACCCATGTGAAAGATTTTAAAATTGCGGTCAACATTTCTGCGGTACAACTCAAGAACCCCCACTTCGCAGAACAAATTGAAGAGTTATTGATCGCCTATCAACTCCCGCCGGAATATTTGGAATTGGAAGTCACGGAAAGCAGCTTAATTGCAGACGAAGTAATGGCGAAGAATTCTTTATTGGCGCTACATAAGCTGGGCGTCACACTCTCTTTGGATGATTTTGGCACTGGCTACTCTTCGTTCAATTACCTCAAAAAATTTCCCTTTGATGCCATCAAAGTCGATAAGAGTTTTATTCAACAATTAGATAATTGCCAAGAAGACAAAGAAATCGTTCGCTCCATCATTGCAGTGGCGAAAAAACTCAACCTCTCCGTCACCGTTGAGGGAATAGAGAATCGGTTACATGAAGAGTTTATCATCGAGGAAGGCTGTGAATTCGGCCAAGGTTTCTACTATGGGAAGCCAATGCCATGCGACGAATTTGAAATCAATTTATTAAGCCAAAACTATTTTCAAGCGAGCTAGACTCGTTATCTCATAGAAAAATGCCCTACGAGACAGACGAATGGCGATAAAATGTTAAGAATCACCGCTTGAGCTTTACTCTGTGCCAAGCGGTTCCTATAATCCACGCCTTTACCGACATTCCTAATGTGAGTTCTTTATGGATCAGCTAATCGCGACCCTAAAAAAAATCGAAAAACAGAACTATCGCGCGTATCACCAAATCAAAGGTCAGTACGACCTAACCGATTTCACGCTATTTGTTGATCACGTTCAAGCTGACCCATTTGCTTCTGCTTCACGTTTCCGCGCCTTCCGCCCATGGTCGTTAACAGGCTTAGATTGGCTAAAAGAGAAGTCTCCGGCCTATCAAATCGCCGCACGCGATTTTATTGCTCGTACTTTCTCAGAATTTGCGAAACAAGAATCTCACGTTAGCATCGCGCTGCATGGCCAAACTGTACTCGACTCGACCGCAGTGGTCTTCACTGAAGAAGGTATCGAGCTACGTTTCCGCGTTAACCTACCCGCGGAAGGCCGTTCAGTACTCGGTAAAAAGTCAATCAACATTCTTACCTTCCATTTGCCTAAATTTGTCCGCCGCGCGACCATTGCTCGTGAGATTGATATCGCCGCGTTAGAGCGTCATTGCCAAGTAATAGAAGATCAAGAAGCCTTACGCGAGCAGTTAGAAAAAAATAACCTGATTGCTTTCATTGGCAATGGTTCTGTTCTACCTCGTCTTGCCGGTAACTGCGATCTACCGATGAAAGATGCGGTTGAATTTGTTGCCCCCGAGTCACTGCAAGTTACGTTAGAGACACCTAACCAAGGGCCTGTGACTGGTCTTGGTATTCCAAAAGGCATTACATTGATCGTTGGTGGTGGTTTCCACGGTAAATCGACTCTACTGACTGCTATTGAGCGTTCGATCTACAACCATATTCCTGGTGATGGCCGTGAGCGTATTGTGACCAACCTTGATGCGATGAAAATCCGCGCTGAAGATGGTCGCAGTGTTCACAACTTAAACCTATCAAACTACATCAATCATTTGCCAATGGGTAAAGATACCGCAGACTTCTCAACCCAAGATGCCTCTGGTTCAACCTCTCAAGCAGCATGGTTACAAGAATCGATTGAATCTGGTGCGCGTGGTTTATTGATTGATGAAGATACGTCAGCAACTAACTTCATGATCCGTGATGAACGCATGCAAGCACTGGTTAGCAAGGGCGCTGAGCCGATTACTCCATTGGTTGACCGCATTGGCCAATTGCGCTCTGAATTAGATATCTCAACCATCGTCGTTATGGGTGGCTCCGGTGACTATTTGGATGTCGCAGACACGGTAATTCAAATGCACGACTACCAACCTGTTGACGTAACTGAAAAAGCGCAACAAGTTATTGCACAGCACCCTACCCAGCGTTGTAACGAAAGTGAAAGCCCACTTGAAACATTCCGTCCTCGCGCTCTTAATGGCGCGGCTCTGCAAGCGATTTTGCTGGATGGTAAGTTCCGAGTGTCTGGTAAAGGCACGGAATCCCTACGTTTTGGTAAAGAGTTCGCGGACATCTCAGCCCTTGAGCAACTTCAATCTAGCTCTGAAGTGAATGCGATCGGTTGGCTTTGGTTCCAACTTGCTCAACTACCGGGTTGGACAACCAATCCAGCCAAAGAAATTGCGCAAATGATCTCAGGTGATTGGCATCAAACAATGCCAAAACAGGGCGATCTTGCCAAACCACGTGTTTTGGATGTGATGGCAGCGCTAAACCGACTGCGTAAAGCGCAATTTAAAGCAGCCAAATAAAGCAGCGCGATTTTTATCGAATTCTTACAGCAAAGCGCCCAAATAAGGGCGCTTTTTTTATTAGATTCGTGCATATAAATCATCACACTCTCAATACATGCCATGCTTCACACACCAAGCGAAATTGGTCAGTATTGCCATTTTGTCGATCCGGATGCCATTTTAAGGCGAGTTTACGCCACTTCTTACGTATTTCACTATCACTCGCGCCTTCATTGAGCTCAAACAGCCGCAATGCTTTAACTCGATCTAATGTACCCGTTCGTTGTGTTTGCTGTCCGACGTATTCACGATAACGCGTCCAAAATTCATTGAGCAGACGTTTAATTTCACCTTCCTCAGCTTCGTAATTACTCCATTGCGTATAGTAATCTCGCAGAGGATCTTGTGGATCAATATGGTATTGCTGGCCATGATGACAATTCGGCAGTAACGCAATATCCATCGCCTCTACTTGCACCCAACGGTCGGGATAGAGAGTTTCTTGTAGTTGGTACAGCGCATTCATGATTAAAAAATTGCGCTTAAATAAATCTTTATCAGGACGAGAATCTAGGACGGGCATCAACTCTTTTTCGCTCAAATGCGCGGCTAATATATGCACTTTCCAACCTGTCGGCTTCTTACGCAATACTTCCAATATCGGCCACAACAGCGGATTTTCGATTTCACACAGTGTGGCTAGGCCATATTGTTGATTCATAGCATCCTAATAAAAATGGCATATTTAGTATTGATTATAGTAGCTTACCCTTGCACCAAGCTATGATTCAACTGCCACTGCGCCATTTTTTACAACAGTTTGAAGCAACGCCTCAACTTAACCTTTTTATGAATGAGTCAATCTTACCAAAGCAATCATACCCTCAGTCGAAATTGCTCGGTTTAAAAATCAATTGAACACCGTTTTATTGTTGGCTATGCTTAACTAAAGCTGATTAGTATTAGTCAGTACCAAGTTTTAGGTTCACAAAATTTAAGGACAAAGTAATGCCTCAACATCACAGCCTCCTCACATTAAAGGCACTAACCGTACTCTACATTGCGGTGTTTATTTTTGCGGGCATCGAGCCTGTTTCGCGCGCCGTCTGGGTTGCTGAGATCATTCCTGTGATCGCTGTTTTAGGTATAATTTGGTGGGTAGCACGCCACTATGTTTTCTCCAACACCGCCTATATCTTAATGTTTGTTTGGATTTGTTTGCATACCATCGGCTCTAAATATACCTTTGCTGAGGTACCGTTTGATTGGTTTAATCAACTCATTGGTTCAGAAGAACGCAACCATTTTGATCGAGTCGCTCACTATTCGATTGGCTTCTACGCCTATCCCATCGCGGAATACCTTATCCGTCGCAATATCATCAAACCCGTTTTTGCCTGCCTGTTCGGCCTCTTTTCTATTATGTCTCTGGCCGCTGGCTATGAAATCATCGAATGGTGGTATGCGGAGTTAGCGGGCGGAGAAGAAGGTATCGCATTTCTAGGCTCACAGGGCGATATTTGGGATGCACAAAAAGATATGCTGATGGATACACTGGGTGCCATCAGCGCACTCACACTACTTGTTTTTCAACGGCGCGTGTTTTCGTCTAACCATGCTAAGTAAGGGTTAAATCCTTCCGTAAACGGTAATTTAACCACTTGAGGAGTATCGTAATCATGCTCCTCAACAATCAAAGCTTCGAGCGCTTGATAACAACGTTGCGTTGTTTTCATCACCAGTAACCATTCCTCATCAATACAAACTTCATCTTGCCAAACGTAATGACTCTCTATGGGCATACTTTGAATACAAGCGGCCAATTACTCCTGTAATACAGCATGAATTAAAGCTTGTTTATTACTTATACTGTTTGTGGTGGTTAATACAATACAAAAGGTATCTGGCATAAGATTTCTCCGTAAGCTCTACATACTCACTTTCTAGTAGAAAATAGCAGCGCTAAGAGGCTGATAAAATCCACACAAGTTAATTCTTGACGTGAAATATGATTCCAAAAAAATAATCAAGCACTTTATCTAGATGTGACTCGCAAAAACATAACGAATGACACGTGAATGACGTTAGTTTAGAGCTGGCAGGCTAGAATTAAATTGCACGCGGGGAGTTTAGCCCGTACGCTACTGAAAAATAAATATTAAATAATAAATAACGCCAATATGGCGATTAATGCCTATTTTGTTCGCTTCGCACCGGAGAAGAAATGAAAGAAAATAAAGCCTCAACTCTTGATCACCAATGTTGCCCACTATGTGGCAGCGATGAATACCTAATGTCTGGCTCTGGCTCTTTACTTTGCGCCGAATGTGGATCTTTTTTTGAAAACGTCCATCAAGTGATTAGCAGTGAAACGTTGCATGTAAAAAGTGCCGTACCCATTTACTTCAGCCACAGCTCACTGATGAATTAATCTTTCGACCAACTAAATTCAAACAATATAAAAAAAGCCTACC
>NZ_AFWE01000194.1 GCF_000222585.1 Vibrio scophthalmi LMG 19158
TTCAAAGCGAGCAAAACCAAAGCAGTGAAGCGGTATAGCTCTGCTCGCGTATTTCTAATTAAATGGTTTTAGGTAAGGCTTACTCGCTGCAAATAAGCTCAGAGATATCTTCGCAAGGGGATGACGTTCTACCCATCGCCCACATCAAGGCGCTAATCACGCCATCTTCATAAGTTAAGTCCTGGTTTGCTGTATCAATGGTGGACTTAATCGTTTCTGCTTTTTCAATCTCTTGATAAATCGCATCAAGGGAGTGAGGGACTGAGCACATAACACCACCCATATTGGTTGAACTGGCGGGCGCATTGCCCGCCTATTGATTAAAGGGCAGCAATATCAAGCGTGATATTGTTCATCTTGCCTTGCTCGTCACGCTCTTTAAATCGCAGGTAAGGCTTGGTTGACGAAATAAGGATTGAATCACCAATCGCTTTCATTGCTTCTTGCCAGCGCGCATCAGTGATTGCGATTCGGCGAAGAGATAAGATGCGGCCAGTGTTTAAGTTACCTTCTTTGTCTACATCGAACGCATCAACAATGATCACCTTGAGTTTATCGTTAGCGCCTTCTGACCAATCGTTAATGCATTCATCAATCAATGCTTTAGCAATCTGTAGTTCAGGCCCAAAAACTTGAGAGTTCTGCACACTGATTTGCACCTGTGTTGAGCCATCGTAACTAGAAAAGGTTACGTTACCTTTTTCGCCACCTGTTTTGCGGTTGTACTTCTCAGCAAGAAGATCGAGAAACGCATGACA
>NZ_AFWE01000193.1 GCF_000222585.1 Vibrio scophthalmi LMG 19158
AAACACCGACAAATCACTAAATAAAACAGCCACAAAAACCAAGGTAAAACATTAACTAAATATATTTACTTAGTGTCACATATTTGATCAATTTCGATTAACTTCCCTCCGCTTAATCTTTAATCTTCTTACTGAAGAGACAAACTGATTCATATAGAAAAAGCGACATACAGCCCCTATAAGCTCCATAAAAAACGTCGCTTATGAAACAAGCTATCTCTTTGTAGAACACATAAGTATTTACCCCTTGATTTCGGTAATAAATTTACTGAAATCAATTAAAACTGATACTTATACGTCCGATCGTACATCGAATATAAATTACAACGAGCCAACCCTGACAAAACAAAGCAGGTGTTTGCCAAACCAACATAACAATAAAAGTGCGGCCTAGATTCACCCTGTCTAGGACCAAGTTATAACGATCATCAACGTGATTCACCGGAGAACATCATGTCCAATAATAAACGCAGTACGATAGGCAAGTTTGCCCTACTGTCTATGACCTTCGCGGCGGTATATAGCTTCAATAACATCATTAATAACAACATCGAAATCGGCCTATCCTCGTCTCCGATGTTCTTTTTAGCAACCATCTTTTATTTTGTTCCTTTCTGTCTGATTGTTGCTGAGTTCGTATCCCTGAATAAAGACTCAGAAGCGGGTGTTTACTCATGGGTTAAAAGCTCTCTAGGCGGTCGCTGGGCGTTTATCTCAGCTTACACATACTGGTTTGTTAACCTATTCTTCTTCACGTCTTTACTGCCTAGAATCATCGCTTACGCGTCTTATGCGTTCTTAGGTTTCGAGTACATCTTCACGCCAATGACGACAGCAATTCTAAGTACCATTTTGTTTGCGGTCGCGACGCATATCTCTAACAACGGCGCGAAACTATTAGGCCCTATCACCTCATTAACTTCGTCACTGATGCTGCTACTGACCATGTCTTACATTCTACTGTCAGGCGGTGCGTTGATCGGTGGTATCGAACCAGCAGACCCAATCACCATTGAAGCAATGACTCCAAGCTTTAACTGGGCATTCCTAGGTGTGATCACTTGGATCTTTATGGCCGCTGGCGGCGCAGAGTCGGTCGCGGTTTACGTAAATGACATCAAAGGCGGTCACAAGTCTTTCGTTAAAGTGATCATCATTGCGGGTATCTTTATTGGTGCTCTGTACTCGGTGGGTTCTATCCTGGCAAACGTATTCGTATCTCGTGACGAGATTAAATTCACTGGCGGGTCAGTACAGGTTTTTGAAGGCTTAGCACTCTACTTCGGCTTACCTGAAATTCTTATGAATCGCTTTGTCGGCATCGTTTCTTTCACTGCGATGTTAGGCTCTCTTCTGATGTGGACAGCAACACCAGTTAAGATTTTCTTCTCTGAAATCCCTAAAGGTATCTTCGGCGAGAAGACCGTCGCTCTAAACAAACAAGGCGTACCAGAGCGTGCTGCTTGGGTTCAGTTCTTTATCGTGATTCCGTTGATGTTCATCCCAACGCTAGCATCTGACACAGTGCAAGATTTGATGAGCACCATCATCAATATGACAGCAGCAGCTTCTATGCTACCGCCACTGTTCATCATGATCGCGTACCTACACCTACGCCTGAAACTCGATCACCTACCACGTGATTTCCGTATGGGTTCTCGCCCAGTTGGTATCGCTGCGGTATCGATTCTTATCAGCATATTCACGGTGGGTTTCTTCGCATCAACCTTCCCAACAGGTGCTGACATCATGACCATCATCTTCTATAACGTCGGCGGTATCGTGATCTTCTTGGGTTACGCATGGTGGAAGTACGGTCAATACGAGAAAAGCTTGTCTCCAGAAGAGAAAAAACTAGAAGCAAGACCAGAGCCTGCGAACGCTTAATTTCACCCTATGTTCTCGTTAAAGCCCTAAGGCACCTCCCCCCCCCGCTTGGTGAGTGTCTTTTCATTTACCCATCCAATTCATTCATCAGATTTTAATTCACAAGCCAAATATATCCATTGCAAGCCATCAGCGTACGAATTCAACTAAAAACCAAATTTACACCAAGATAAATATTTACTAAAAACAGATCACACTTTTAGAGTGGTTTAATTTTAAACATGAAAATAATCATTAATATCGGTTTTACGATCGTAAGTAAGCTGACCGTATACGCCTTAAAGAGCAACCACATTAGAAGTCAGAGCAACCTACGAAGCTTCATTTGTCAACCCGAAACAGAAGTGAATAAAATGAAACGTAGTTTTACTAAAACCACTCTTATTACAAGTTGTATTCTTGCTGCTCTAACGGCGAATGCCCACGCTAATGAAACCGCTGCTAACCACAGCGACACTGAAATTGGCGACGCACAAGTGTTCGCAATGCAATACTTCTACTGGTAATAACAGGAACTCACTATGAAACTGAACAAATCATTCGCAGCTATCGCTATTGGCGCAGCACTTGCTGTTACTGGGTGCGTATCAAATACAGGCTCTGAAGAGCTTCAAGCAAACCAATTTAAAAACGTTATCGACCGTACTGGCTCACCAGAATACATGCGTGACTACGACTTCGATGATCATCAACGCTTTAACCCGTTCTTCGACCTAGGTGCATGGCACGGTCACTTATTACCAGACACGGCTGAAGGCATGGGTGGTTTCCCTGGAACAGCGCTACTTACTGAAGAGTACATCAACTTCATGGCTGATAACTTTGACCGCCTAAGCGTGTTCAAAGATGGCAAAAGAGTCGAATTCACGATGGAAGCTTACAGCCTACCTGGCGCATTGATTCAAACGCTAAAATCTGACGATGTAACGGTCGAGATGACAATGCGTTTTGCTTCTAACCGCACTTCTCTGCTGGAGACTAAAATCACCACTGACTCGCCAGTTGAGCTAGTGTGGGACGGTGAACTGCTTGAAAAAACACACGCGAAAGAAGGCGTAGCGCAAACCGACAAAACCATTGCCGAGACTTACCCTAACTACAATCGTCAAATCGTTACAACTGACGACGGGCTAAAGGTCACTTTCGGTAAAGTGCGTTCAACATGGGATCTACTGACTTCAGGGAAGTCTGAGTACCAAGTTCATAAATCGATTCCAACCCAAACCAAGGTCGATGGCCTAACGTTTACTTCAACCGCAAGCATTGAAGAATCAACCACCATCTACACCACATACTCGCACGTGTTAACTGCAAAAGAAGCTAAAGCGGAACAGCCTGAGATCAAAAAGATCATGACAAACCCTACCGACTTCTTAGCCGCATCTGAAGCTCGCTGGGAAGGTTACCTAGAGATGGGCTTAACCAACCCGAATGCGACGCCAGAGCAAGAGCGTGTTGCGGTAAAAGCGATGGAAACCCTAAACGGTAATTGGCGTGACGCAGCAGGAGCGATGGAGTTTGACTCTGTGACTCCTTCGGTAACGGCTCGCTGGTTCTCAGGCAACCAAACATGGCCGTGGGATACATGGAAGCAAGCTTACGCGATGGCGCACTTCAACCCAGACGTAGCGAAAGACAACATCCGCGCAATGTTTGCCTACCAAATTCAAGCTGACGACCCTGTTCGCCCTTGGGATGAAGGTTACGTGCCAGATCTATTGGCTTACAACCTAAGCCCAGAGCGTGGCGGCGACGGTGGTAACTGGAACGAACGTAACACCAAGCCAAGCCTAGCGGCGTGGGCGGTAATGGAAGTTTACAAGACCACCAGCGATGAAGCTTGGCTAGAAGAGATGTATCCAAAGCTAGTGGCTTACCACGACTGGTGGCTACGTAACCGCGATAACAACGGCAATGGCGTTCCAGAATACGGCGCAGCACTTGATAAAGCACACAACACCCCTGAAGGTGAAATGTACTTCACCGTTGTTCGTGGCGATAAACACGAAACAGTTGTAGGCCAAGCGGCACTGGATAGAGTGATTGCAGAAGGTAACTATGACAACATCGAGAGCCCAGCTCAAACCGCTGCGTCTTGGGAATCAGGTCGTGATGATGCAGCAGCCTTTGGTTTCATCGATAAAGACCAGCTAGACGCATACGTTGCCAACGGCGGCAAACGCAGTGATTGGGATGTTGAATTCGCTCAAAACCGCGCGGAAGACGGTACCTTGTTAGGCTACTCACTGTTGCAAGAGTCCGTTGACCAAGCAAGCTACATGTACAGTGATAACAAGTACCTAGCGGAGATGGCGGACATTCTGGGTAAAGACGCTGAAGCAAAAGAGTTCCGCGAAAAAGCGGAGTACCTATCGAACTACATCAACACCTGTATGTTCGATGAAGGCACGAACTTCTACTACGACATTCGCATTGAAGATAAACCTTTAGCCAATGGCTGTGCAGGTAAACCTATTGTAGAACGTGGTAAAGGCCCTGAAGGTTGGTCACCACTGTTTAATGGCGCAGCAACGCAAGCACATGCGGATGCGGTGGTCTCTGTGATGAAAGATACCTCAGAGTTCAACACCTACGTTCCACTGGGTACAGCAGCGCTTTCTAGCCCTGCTTTCGGCCCAGATATATACTGGCGTGGACGTGTATGGGTAGACCAATTCTACTTCGGCCTTAAAGGCATGGAAAGCTATGGCTACCGTGATGATGCGATTGAAATGGCTGGCGCTTTCTTCGATCACGCCGATGGCTTGGTGCAAGACGGCCCTATCCGTGAGAACTACAACCCATTAAACGGTGAACAACAAGGTGCTCCAAACTTCTCTTGGAGTGCGGCTCACTTGTACATGCTATACAACGATTTTTTCACTGACGCAGAGTAAATTAAAACCTACACCTGTCTTCTGGAATTCAATGAAAAGATAACCTCATAAATTTCAAGCTTTGGCACTCAGTATCTCGCTGAGTGCCTTTTTACATATCAAGCAGCATGAGTAAGCAAGGTACCGGAGTATTTGGCGCACTATGAACTTTTTTTAATTCCAGTACATCGTTCTCGTTTTGCTATTTTTCAGTGACAGAAATCTGACCGAATCACACCTACAACACGCTAATCAGTTTCACCACAAAGAGCTAGAGTGTGGGCAACACTGGTTTATTCAAAATATCTTTACCCTTATTCGTAATCCGGACATTAATTTCATCGTCGTTTACCCAATAACCACTAACCTACTGTCTTGCCTACCCTTTTTTTGAGAATAACCTAAATGCCTAATGCTGATTCCTCTTTAAATAAGGGCATGGGAATCGTTGCGCTCACTTGACTCATTTTATCGAGGAATGGCACACGAGTCTTCATGTTGTCTGGATAACCAAACAAAACTGCACCTACCGTTAGTTATATTTCATGATTCCCGTATCGACTATGGTCAGCAGTGGTATTGGCATTTTGATTGTTCAATACCACAGCCGTGGAAGACCTCGTCTGTTTAGTGACTTAGCGATTACGACGGCTCTTATGGTCAAACGAGTATTTTCAATGCCGTTGAGAGGCCTACAAGGATTCATCAATTCTGTTTTCAAGCTTGCTCAACTGCCGTTGTCATGCCCTCATTATTCATGCATTAGCAAGCGAGCCAAAACGGTTAACGTCACATTCAAGACGAAGACTAAAGGAGCGATCCAGCATTTAGCTATTGATGCGACTGGGCTGAAGGTCTACGGCGAAGGCGAATGGAAAGTAAAAAAGCATGGCACTGACGGGAAGCGCCGAGTCTGGCGAAAGCTACATTTAGCGGTCGATACAGACACGCATGAAATCATTGCCGCTGAGTTAAGTCTCTCGAATGTGACCGACGGTGAAGTGCTGCCTAATTTGCTCAAACAGACTCGTCGAAGAATCAAGGAGATATCAGGCGATGGTGCTTACGACACAAAGTCATGCTACGAAGCTATTCGCATCAAACGAGCCGTTCCACTCATTCCACCGAGAGAAGGGGCTGCTTTTTGGGAGCGAGGTCATCCACGTAATCTAGCGGTCGGTTGCCAGAAGCTATACGGTTCAAATAAGCATTGGAAAACAAGGTATGGCTACCATAAACGTTCACTCTCAGAAACAGCGATGTTCCGTGTGAAGAAATTGCTCGGCGGGACATTAAGCTTAAGAAATTACAATGCCCAGGTTGGCGAAACTTACGCCATGATCAAAGCGTTAAACAAGCTCACTGGGCTAGGTATGCCTAAAACGATTGCGATTGTCTAATAATTAGCCGTGTTAGCGCTTTTTCATCTGAATTCGAATTAGGAAACA
>NZ_AFWE01000192.1 GCF_000222585.1 Vibrio scophthalmi LMG 19158
GCCGCTAGCTGCGAAAGCTGAAACAGAGAATACTGATAGAGCGATGATGAGTACGTTTTTCATAATTGGTTTACCTTGTTGTTTGATTGTTTTAGCGGGTTTCCCCTCTCGACAGGAATGATATTACCGAGATGTAGATCACATGTAGAGGAAAGGCAGAGTTTCCATTTTGGAAATTTATGTGACTTGTGTCGAATTGATGCGCTGGCTGAATGGTTGCTTTTGGGGGAAAGCTTTGTAACACGGACGATAGCAAGCAATAGGCCCTGAATGATCAGGGCCTATTAATAAAGGAAAAATAACCAACTAAGTGAATAAATCGGCGTTGACTTATTCAGTCAGTTGGTTGAGAACGCGGTGGCAGGTGTTATATAGCCATTCCTTTTGAGGATCGTTTTGTTTGGCTCTGTGGTAGCTCATAACGCACTTAACACGCATATCTGATAATTTAGGTAGAGCAATACCACGACAGTTCTCAGGGATTAGGCGTGACATCGTGAAAGAGTAATGATCGGAATTTCGCACAATATTTTCGATCGCGAGTGTATTCTCGACTTCCACGGTCGGCGTGACTTGGTAACCAATTGCGGCGAGACGTTCTAATAGTGGATAACGAACGTCATTCCAACCTGGGTTACGGGTGATCACAAACGGATAGTCAGTTAACTCTTCAAGCGTTTGTGCGGGATGACCGTTACGCACATAAAACGTTGGGGAAACTTCACAGATGGATTTTTGTAATATGACTTGCGGTAGAGTTTCATCATAAGTGTTGAATAAAACGGAATTTTCACCTTCAACTAGGCGTGAGCGAGCCTCTAAGCTCCATTGGCGCATTGATATTTTCGCTAAAGGTGCATCTTTACGTAGGGCAAGATAGAGTTTATCGCCAAAGTTATCCCAAAATAGGGCGTGCCCATAAAGGATGATTTCTTGCTTTAAGGTTTGCGGCGAAAATTCGGTATGTTGAATGGAGTCAAAGGTCGCCAATATATGCTCGAGGTGAGCAAGGTTGGTATCCATAAAGGTGGTAGGCTCAAAACCATGTCGGCCTTGGATAAACAGTGGGTCTTCAAAGTGTAACTTTAGCTTTGATAAAATCTTACTGATCGCACTGGACGTTTTGCCTAACGCGTCTGCGACGAGTTTAACGTTGCGTAGTTCGTACATTTTGACCAAAACATAAATGCTTTGGATATCGAGGTTGTGTCCCATAAGCCGCTCACGATGATCTCCATAATAGAAATATAGAGAATGAGAGGCGGCTAACTCAATGGAAATTCTGCAAGTTAATGTGAGGTGCGCCGCATAAGATGGGTAATAAGGAGGTTTGTATTCATTTACACACCGCAACGTAGCGACGAGTGAATGGCTTTAGCCTTTTTGCCAGTATGTATAAAGCTGGCCAATCTCTCCACTGCAAAGCAAAGGTATCGCTTGTTCGAGCTGCGGCTCTGGCCACTCCCACCATTTCATTTCTAATAGCTGGGCAATTTGTTGCTCTGAGAAGCGCTGTCGAATCACTTTAGCTGGATTACCACCAACAATAGTGTAAGGCGCCACATCTTTAGTGACGACCGCACGGCTAGCGATAACTGCCCCATCACCAATTTGAACTCCGGGCATAATCATCGCTTCTGAACCGATCCAAACATCATTGCCAATAGTAGTATCTCCGGCGCGCTGGAAGGCATCCTGAGCTTGGCTAAATAAGGGATTATCTTGGTAAAAGAATGGAAAGGTTGCAGCCCAATCGTGTCGATGACCTTGGTTCCCCGCCATCATAAATACGGCCCCTGACCCAATAGAGCAGTAGCTACCAATGATGAGTTTATCGACATCATCGCGATCAGGCATAAGGTAACGAGCACAATCATCAAAGCTATGCTGATGATAATAACCAGAGTAATAGCTGTATTTTTCCACGATGATGTTGGGATTGGTGACTTGTTCTTGCAGTGATTTCCCGACAAAAGGGCTGGCGAAGTAGTTTTTCATATTGATTCTTTTTATGTTGAAAATGGCGCGACGGTGGTCGTTGCCTACTTGGGGGAATTATACTCCGGCTCAGAAAAAGTGCGATTCTTTCTCTCTGCTCGTTAGTTGCATTCTGCTTAGATGCAACCGTTTTATTTTCTTGATACGTAAGTTAGATAGTGATCATTGGCGCTTTGGCTGAGCGGTAACTTCTCTTTTATTGATGAACTCTTCCATACTTACATCATATCAAGGATGACTGGGGAGATGGGTTTGCTCAAAAAAATTGTGCTTTGGTTTGGAATCGTCTTACCTGCAGGGCTTTGGCTAGCGCTGTTTCTTAATGATGATATTTGGTGGCTAGAAAACGTTACAGGATATCCCGCGCTATTTTTTGGTTTATATGCGAGCCTGTGCGCTCTATTTTTGATTTCTAAACATTGGTCAAAAGCGATTATTTGCGCACTCTTATCGTTGGCTTTTTTTATGCTAACGCCGGTCAACGAGCGGTCTATCATGGTTAAGTGTGAGAACAGTGTCTCGATCATCCAGTATAATATCTATTATGAAAATCCCGATACCAACCAACTGATTAACTACTTAATTAATCATCCGGCGGATTTAGTGGTACTACAAGAAGTGTCACCGAAAGTTGGTGTTGTGCTGCAGACTTTAAGTGACGTATATCCTTATGTTTATGGCGGCCAAGAAGGGGTTGGTTATCCCTCAGGACAGATGATACTAAGCCGTTATCCTTTGGTGGACAGTTCTGTTTTTATGACACCTGATCAGCAACATATTATTCGTACTACTTGGCAAGCTGGCCA
This sequence comes from Vibrio scophthalmi LMG 19158, assembly GCF_000222585.1. Taxonomy (GTDB): domain Bacteria; phylum Pseudomonadota; class Gammaproteobacteria; order Enterobacterales; family Vibrionaceae; genus Vibrio; species Vibrio scophthalmi. The sequence continues at coordinate 2,805 of NZ_AFWE01000192.1, forward strand.
GCAGCAAGCCATCACGGTATTTACCGCTCATCCTCCTTCACCACGAACCGAAGCACTTTGGTATCGCCGCAATGCGCTAATGAAAACCATTGAGTCACTCAATCATCTTTACCCAAGCGACGAAGTACTCGTTATTGGTGATTTCAATTTGTCGTCAAGAAGCATGCGCTTCACTAAACTATTTCTAGGCTTTCAAACAGCACCAGTGGCCAGTTGGCCGAATTGGTTGCAGATTTCGTCAACGCCTGCAGCCTCAATGATTGGTATTGACCATCTATGGCTTAAATCAGCTAGTGGCTTACGACGAATTTGCCAGCGTGAAAGCTTGTCATCGCCTCATGGTTCAGATCATAAAATGATTCGAACCATGATAGGTTATTAGTGTTTGAGGTCTAAATCACGAGAGTCATTAATCGAGCGATTTTTTGAATCGCTTCGAAGCAATGAGAAGCCCAAGTAAAGTGAACCCTGCTAACCACAAGCTATCACGCCATAGATCAGTTAAGTCGGCGCCACGTAAGACAATACCGCGAATAAGGCGCATAAAGTGTGTCGCTGGCAGGACTTCTGAAATCCATTGTGCGATAACAGGCATGCCTTCGTAGGGGAACATAAAGCCCGAAAGTAGAATTGAAGGCAGCAATATAAACACCGTCATTTGCATTGCTTGTAGCTGAGTTGTCGCGATGGTTGAAATGACCAATCCGAGCGTTAAGCTGGCGGAGATAAACAGCAAAGTACCGAATAAGATTTGGCTCAGAGCACCGTTAATTGGCACGCCAAAAATAAAATGCCCTAAGCCGAGAATGATCACGACTTGAATTAGGCCAACGAAAATATAGGGAACGATTTTCGCAACCATTAACTCCATCGAATGGATCGGGGTGGTAATGAGTAACTCCAAATTACCGCGCTCACGCTCTCGAACAATCGCAGCACTGGTGAACAGGATCATCGTCATGGTTAAAATCACACCTAATAAACCCGGTACAATATTCACCGCCGAGCGTTGCGTAGGGTTGTAAAAGAGTGCAACTTCGAAAGTTTTCTGTGCTGGTGGCCGGATTTCAAAATCAAAGTCGGTTAACGGCATACTTTGAAGCGCCATAATCGCGTGGCTAATCATGGTATCAGAACCATCAACAATCCATTGACCGAGTTCACGGCCTTGTGCCATACGTTGAGTGAGATCAGATGGCAAGATGAGTGCCGCTCTAACTTGGCCATCTTGAATCGCTTGCTCAGCTTGCTGAGGAGTTGCGAAGCGTTGGGTAATATCGACAACTTGCGTCACTCGCACCGATTCAGTGATGACCCGTCCCGCGGCGCTTTGGCTTTGGTCAACGACAGCAATTGGAATATTGCGAACATCGGTATTAATCGCAAAGCCGAACAATAGTAGTTGGATAAGCGGGATCATTACCACCATACCAAAGGTGATGCGGTCACGAGAAAGCTGGCGAATCTCTTTTACCATGATGGCTTTCATACGGGCGATAGATTGCATCATTATTGGCGTCCTTCTCCGGTTACGGTAACGAACACATCTTCCAAACTTGGCCGAGCAAGATTCATCTCAGCATCTTTTAGTTCCGGAAAGTTATTGACCAGCCATTGAATTGGATTGGCCACTTGGTTACGAATGAGTACGCGTAAACGAATCCCTATCTGCGCCGCAGTACGTACCTCTGATTTCCCTAAAAGCTTGCTTTTCAATTGACGTAAGTGGGGCGCTTTAACCTCGACAATATTTACCCCCATTTCAGCCATCAGCTGTTCCGGTTCACCATCAGCACGAATAACCCCAGATTCCATAATCGCAAGCCGATGGCAGCGCTCCGCTTCATCCATATAGTGGGTGGTGATCAAGATGGTGGTGCCTTGATCGCTAAGATCAAACAACTGTTCCCAAAATTCCCGTCGGTTTTCTGGGTCAACAGCGGAAGTTGGTTCATCAAGAAATAATAGTTCTGGGTTGTGCATAGTCGCAGCCGCCAGCGATAAACGCTGTTTTTGTCCACCACTCATGCCTCCAACGCGTTGGTTGCGGCGCTGATCGAGGCCATAGATATCGAGCTGCTCGTCAATCCGTTGCTTGAGGGCACGGCTCGGCATACCAAATATTTGGCCGATAAACTGCAGGTTTTCCTTCACAGTCAGATCGTCATACAGCGAGAATTTCTGGGTCATATAGCCAATTTTTAAACGCAGCAACTCTGACTGGCGCGGTATCTCAAGCCCCAGAACATCCACTTCGCCTGAGGTTGGGCTTAGTAGGCCAGTGAGTACGCGAATCGTGGTCGATTTCCCGCAACCATTAGGGCCAAGAAAACCGTATATGCTGCCTTTAGGGACATTAAGGTTGATCCCTTCAATCGCGGTAAAGTCACCAAACTTTTTAATCACATTTTTGGCTTGGATAGCAAATTCCGTCATGCTTACTCCTTGAACAGCGCAACTTGCGCTGCAAGCCCAGAGGGCAGTGTGGTTGCACTTTGCTCCAAATCGACTTCAGCCAAATACATCCAACGAGAGCGTTCTTCTTCGGTTAAAGCGTAGTACGGAGTAAAAGAGGGCTCGGTGGCAACCCAGCGGACGGTTCCCTGATAGGGGGCTTCAACCCCATCGACAAACACTGAAACGTGTTTGCCCGGAATGAAAGTGACGCGGTAGTCTGCAGGAATATAAACCCGCGCATAAGGAACTTGGCTTGCTTGTACCACCGCCACAATACCGTTAACCGGAACTCTTTCTCCAAGGTTATAGGGTAAATTGTCTAATACACCATCGCGTGTGGCAATGATGGTTAAATCATCCAGATTTTGCTGTTCAAGGGCGACATCAGCTTGTGTCGCAGCCAGTGCGGCGCGCGCTTGTTCAATATCTTCAGGACGCGATCCTGCGGTGAGTTTACTGAATTCTTCATTTGCGGAATCTAACTCTGCTCGGGCAGAATCCCGCGCAGCTAAAGCGGTATCTTTCTCTGATTGGCTAATGAGTTTTTTACTAACTAACTCGGCTTTGCGCTGGTAGTTTTTTTGCGCCTCTGTGAGCTGCGCTTGTGCCCTGACAACGCGAGCTTGAGCGGCAGCAATGTCTTCAGGTCGTTCACCGTTGGTCAGTTTAAGTAAATAGGCGGCAGCTTTCGCTTGCTCTGCAATGGCGTGGGCCAAAACGGCTTGCTGACTTTTGGTATCGAGTTGAACCAGCACATCGCCCGCTGTCACTGCGGTGCCTTCGCGAATCGGCAATTGGCGGATAATCTCATTGGCAGTCGCGGAAAGAGTGACGCGATCGCGCTCAAGAGTACCGAGTGCTTTGTCTTTGTCGCTGGGGGAGCAAGCTGAGAGAAGTGAAATAAACAGTACACTAACGAGGATTTTTTGCATGCTCGATTCCTTAGAATGGGGGCAACTCTTTATAGAGTAACGAGTTTGCCACAGCGACGATGTGATCCATTACGAACTTATGTTTTAGGATTCTCTATTTAGAATAGGGTAGTGCTTTTACTAAGCATTAGAAAAGAAAGATAATTCCACTATATTCATCAATTGATGAATTATGGGGATAACAGCAATACAGCGAATAAAATAAAGGCTTAACGGTGCGTTAAGCCTTACGAATGCAAATGATAATGGTGGCGTGGTTTCGTTACTGCGCTTTTAACTTGGCAAGAACGTCTATCATCGATGGCTCAATCTCATGGCCAAGCGCTTTGATCTCTTCGCTTGGCTCAACCAAATCTGGAATTTGGAAGGTGTGCATTTTGGCTGAAACCGCAGATAAAACGCCATTATTAGAATCTTCAAAAGCGATGCACTGCTCTGGTTCAACACCTAGACGGCGAGCGGCGAGTTGATAGATTTCAGGATCAGGCTTACCGTTAGTCACCTCACAGCCACAGGTTAAATGATCAAAGTAATGATCGATGCCTGCAAGCTTGAGCTTAATGCTGGCAAGATCTTTATGAGTGGAAGTCGCAACGGCGGTCGGAATGTTGTTGGCTTTTAACCATTCCAATAGTTCAACCACACCTTCTTTTACCGGAATCGCCTGATGTCGCACAATGGCATCATAGTTGGCGCGCCATTCTGCATGTAATTTAGGCAAGTCGTCGCCGTAAGCATCGCGGAAAATTTTCTCAATTCCTGCCGCATTACGACCAATGATCGAGAGGTAAACATCTTGATAAAAAGGCAGTTCAACGGTTTGACATGCTTGTTTGAAGACGCGCATACAGACGCGTTCTGTATCGAGGAGAAGGCCATCCATGTCAAAGATTGCAGCTTTATAATTCATTTATTGAGTACAGCTTAATAGAGTGTAGGGACCGTCATTGTGGCATAAAACATGACAAAAAACTTAGTGCAAAATTATAAAAACGGTTCATTTCATTGTTCGATATTGGTTAAACTAAGGCAATAAGTTTTTCACAACGTCAGTACTATAAACCATAACAAAAACAAGGTTTAACTGGCTTCATTATCGGAGTAAATATGGAAAGCAAAACAGTTACCTTTGTTGGTTTAGGGGTTATGGGCTACCCAATGGCGGGGTACTTAAGTAAGGCCGGTTACAGCACCAAGGTATATAACCGTACTTTCGCTAAAGCACAAAAATGGCAAGATGAGCATCAAGGCATAGCATGTGAAACGCCAAAGCAAGCCGCAGAGGGCTGCGATATCGTATTTGTCTGCGTCGGTAACGATGATGATGTGCGCAGCGTGGTATATGGTGATGAGGGCATTTTGGCGGGCATGAAGCCAGGCGCGGTTTTAGTCGACCATACCACGACATCGGCCAATCTTGCTGTAGAACTGGCTGAAGCCGCTAAACAAGCGGGAAATGCCTTTATTGATGCTCCTGTTTCTGGTGGTCAAGCGGGGGCTGAAAATGGCGTGCTAACCATCATGTGTGGTGGTGAAGCGGCGATTTTTGAACAAGTTGCGCCAGTGATGGATGTGTACGCTAAGCAAGCGACATTGCTCGGTGAACACGGACAAGGTCAGCGTTGTAAAATGGTTAATCAGATTTGTATCGCAGGGGTGTTACAAGGCTTAAGTGAAGCGATTCAATTGGCACAAAAATCAGGCTTGGATATTGAACAAGTGGTGAATACCCTCAAGCACGGCGCTGCAGGTTCTTGGCAGATGGAAAATCGCGCGACAACCATGGCACAAGATAAGTTTGATTTTGGCTTTGCGATTGACTGGATGCGTAAAGATCTTGGTTTCTGCTTAGAAGAAGCGCAACGTGTTGGTCTAGAACTGCCGCTGACTCAGCAAGTTGATCAGCGCTATGCAGAGTTGCAAGAGCAAGGCTTAGGCCGACTGGATACCTCTGTTCTGATCAAAGCACTGGAAAAATAGCGCTGGTTATTTCCTCATTGAAATCGCTTCATGAGGGAATTGTAAAAGCTCACGATAACTGCTTAGGCAACTGAGCGGTTTTTTTATCGCTATGCTTTTGAACATTTCGCTTGAAGTCCTAAATAGGCTCGTTAATAAACAACAGGCATAAAAAATCCGATATCAGAAGACTGATATCGGATTGAATTCAACCATGAGTAAACTCGTAAAGAGTTAATTCACAGTATCAAACACGCGAGAA
>NZ_AFWE01000191.1 GCF_000222585.1 Vibrio scophthalmi LMG 19158
TCCCATGCCGAACTCAGAAGTGAAACGCAATAGCGCCGATGGTAGTGTGGGGTCTCCCCATGTGAGAGTAGGACATCGCCAGGCTTTAATTTCGTTTTCATCTTTAACCAAGTGAAGACAAGAGATACCGTTATTTGCACGCAAATAACAACATCGTCAGTGTACTAATCTGATGATGAAAGAACGTGGAGAGATGGCTGAGTGGTTTAAAGCACCGGTCTTGAAAACCGGCGTGGGTTTATAGCCCACCTAGGGTTCAAATCCCTATCTCTCCGCCACATTCGAATAACCCCAGTCGAAAGACTGGGGTTTTTTCGTTTATAACGCCTAAAAATGTAGAGCCACCATCGTCATCGATAGATTCGATGTGATAGCTTGACCGCTTTATACC
>NZ_AFWE01000190.1 GCF_000222585.1 Vibrio scophthalmi LMG 19158
AAGTCGCAATATTAAATCAGTCCGTATAATACCGCCTTCACGACGGTGGCGGTTTTATTGGACGTATTGAGCTTTTTGGTCGCGTTATTAATGTGAAAGGTCACGGTACTTTCGGCAAGGCCAAGAATAATGCCAATTTCCTGAACGGTTTTACCGTCGGCGCTCCATTTCAATATTTCCGTTTCTCTTGGTGTTAATTCGCTCACTTGAGTGAGCAGTTTTGGCACCGTCATAAATTTTTGGAATCCTTGATCGGCCACACTAGTCAGCCATAGCAAATAAGGTGTTTTGCTCATCATTTCAGCATGGCTAATCACTTCCATCCCCCGCGAAAACGAGAGTAGAGACGCGCTGCCTTCCGGTAAATGTGTTGGTTTTGACCAACCGCGATAGACACCATGAGCGCGAGCTTGCTGCCAAAATTCGAGTTTATCATCGGTGAGACTTTGCCAATTGATATAGTGTGAGCTCCGTAGCCCCATACGAACAATAGGATCTTGCAGCGCCAATCCTTGCTCTTGATAAATACTGTTCCACTGTTTGGAGTAAGAGCTAACCATCTCAATTTTTGGGGAGGTAATAGGGTGCTTGACCCTAATGCCATAGGCAAAGTTATCGAAGCCAAGTGCTTGGGCTGATTTGCTAAGAGTAACGGTGAGATCTTCTTGTGACTGGCAGGAAGTCAGTTGCTGAATATATTCTTCAATCAATGCGATATTGTAATTTATGACCATTTTTCGATTTACTATCCTTATAAATAGCTTCATTTTTGAGCTGTTGATTAAGAATGGTGCTGATGAAGATCAAAGATAACCTATGGGTTTATTTTTATTCAGTAGTAAAGTGGCTCCATGTTTTATCGAATTCTAAACGCTATCCTGCACTAATTGTGGTTGAATATTAAGAGGAACTTTCATCTTGATTCTAAAAGTTTTGGATAACTCACTCTCTCGAGTGGAGGACAATATATTTCGCCTTGAATGCTCAGCTTTTGAGCGTTCAAGTTTAACGTTACTCGATGCTGGGCTCTATGATGATCCGACCAGTTTGCAAAGTGGCAGTGTCGCGCCATTAAATGGTTATGCTGAGTGGGTGAGTGACACAAAACCGGCCATTTCTGTTGGCTTTGATTGGTCTTTTCGTGGTGGCCAATTGAGCTTTGAGGGCGAACCTTTTGCTAACTTCATTCTGCAAACGTCGTATGGCGATGATCTATCGAATGAGGCGAATTTTGCTCAGATTAAAGCATCTCTAGAGAGTTTGAATTGGCAAAAGACGGTGTTGAGTTATTTGGCTCAAGCCTATCAATAGTCGTCAAGCTAGTACTTTTGAGAGCTAGTTTTTATTGTATATCCCACTACCTTATCCCTATAGGAAATTAGACTCTGAGGTAGTATGCATTACATTACTGGCACGGCTCTTGAACTCAATGAGGCGACTAAGCTAGCTCTCTATAACTATCGATATGAGGTCTTCATAGACAACCTTAAATGGGATGTTATTGAGGGTTATGGCTCTGATATCGAACGGCTGGAAAAAGATCAATTTGATACTGATGAAACACTTTATGTGATCGCACGAGAACAAGAATCAGTGGTTGGTTGTGCGCGGCTATTACCGACTTCGCAACCCTACCTTTTGAAAGATGTTTTCCCTGAGTTATTGAATGGTATGCAAGCACCTGAGTGTGATGATGTTTGGGAGCTGTCACGCTTTACCAGTTTTGACTGTGAGAACAAATGGCAGCAAACCAGCACTCAGTTCTCGGCTGAATCTACGGTTATTCTGCTGCGCAAAACCTTAGAAGTGGCGAAATCGCATGGTGCCAGAGCGTTAGTGAGTGTTTCACCGATCGCGGTGGAAAGATTGTTGCGCCGCGAAAATTTCTCCTCACGCCGACTTGGTCCACCGATTCGTGTCGGTGGCCAGTTGTTGATCGCCTGCTGGATTGATGTTTGATCTCTTAGTCAGCGACTCGTTTGCTTGTGCTGAGAATGATGCAGATAAAGGGGAAACTTTTTGAGTGCGATAAAAGAGATAACCACACTCACCAGTGAACATAATACTAACACTGTTGACTTGGCTAGGTTGATAGAGGGTGAGTGGTATTACGTTATCGACAATTGTGGCTGCTCGTCGGTTGGTCAATGGCAATCATCACATGATCGTTTATCTTCAACGCAAGGTGATGGTATTAATGTCGCTAGCGCGAAAGAGATCATTAAAGTGGCTGAGTTGCGATTTAAGAACAGTCGAGAGTTTCCCCTCCTTAATCACCCTTTTGTTCAGCGCCGTTATGGCTTCAAAATATTAATGGAAGTCCCGCAGCAGGGTTTTACGTTAATCAACGTAGAGCAAGCGATGGATGTCCATGAGTCCTTTCCCTTCAATTATACCGTCATGCCTTAACGTCAAAAGCATTATAGAACCAGCATGATGCTGGTTTCTTTTCGTTTATCGAGTGCTAAGACTTTGAGAAGCTCATGGAAGATCTATTCATACAGATCTTTAGGTATCGCCATTAAACGCTATAGTCGCTGTGATTACCGCTATTTATTACATATTGGTAATAATGAATTGCACTTTACAGGGATTATCATAAATACGTAAACATCTATACTGACCCCAACAACGAAGCGGCGAGATAAATCACTCTCAACTAAGCTTACTTCGAATTGATTCAAATCTTATGACGGCCTTACTTATTGTTGGCCTAACAAAGGAAAATCTAATGACGCTTGAAATCAAACCGGGTCAAACTCACATCAAATCAAAAGCTATGGTTGCATGGGCTGCAGGCGAACCACTTAAAATGGAAGAGGTTGATGTACAGCTCCCTAAAGCAGGTGAAGTACTAGTGCGCATCGTTGCAACGGGTGTTTGTCACACTGACGCGTTCACGCTATCAGGCGATGATCCAGAAGGCATTTTCCCATCTATTTTAGGCCACGAAGGTGGTGGTATTGTTGAAATGATCGGCGAAGGCGTGACGAGCGTTGAAGTGGGCGATCATGTGATTCCGCTGTACACCGCCGAGTGTGGTGAGTGTAAATACTGTAAGTCAGGTAAAACCAACCTTTGCCAAGCGGTTCGCGAGACTCAAGGTAAAGGCCTAATGCCTGATGGAACAAGCCGTTTTTCAGTGAATGGTGAAACCATCTTCCACTACATGGGTTGTTCTACTTTCTCTGAGTACACAGTGTTACCAGAAATTTCACTCGCTAAAGTTGCGAAAGATGCACCATTAGAAGAAGTTTGTTTACTTGGCTGTGGTGTGACTACCGGTATGGGTGCTGTGCTTAACACGGCGAAAGTACAACAAGGTGACACCGTTGCGGTATTTGGTCTTGGTGGTATCGGTCTTTCTGCAATCATTGGTGCGCGTATGTCTGGTGCGAAAACCATCATTGGTGTTGATATCAACGAAAGCAAATTCGAACTAGCAAAACAGCTTGGCGCGACTGACTGCATCAACCCAATGAAGTTCGACAAACCAATTCAAGATGTGATTGTTGAAATGACTGATGGTGGTGTGGATTACTCATTTGAGTGTATCGGTAACGTTAACGTGATGCGTCAAGCACTTGAGTGCTGCCACAAAGGTTGGGGCGAATCTGTCATCATCGGTGTTGCTGGTGCAGGTCAAGAGATCTCAACTCGTCCATTCCAATTAGTGACGGGTCGTGTATGGCGTGGTTCTGCGTTTGGTGGTGTAAAAGGCCGCTCTGAGCTTCCAGAAATCGTAAACCGTTACATGGCTGGTGAATTTGGTCTACAAGAATTCATTACGCACACCATGGGTCTACAAGACGTCAACGAAGCTTTTGAATTGATGCACAAAGGCGAGTCGATCCGTACTGTCCTACATATGGATAAGTAATTTATATCAAATAGTAATAGCGGTTGAGTCTTAATAAAACGTTCACTGCTGCTATGACAAAGGCCGAGATTTTACTGTTTCTCTCGGCCTTTTTCTTTCTGTTCGCATTTCCATTTTATTTTCATAGGTGAGTAGAATGTTCTTACGTGAGTGAGTCAGTTCTCTCTGCCATCCCCAATTTAGAACCATAGGAATTTCTTGATGAGCTGGCTGTTTATTGTTTTTGCCGTACTGTCTGAAGCACTGTCGCACGTTGCACTTAAAGCGACGGATGGTTTTAGTTTATCGAAACCACTTCCAGCAGCCGTTGTGATAGTGGGGCATTTGACGGCATTTCTATTTTTAAGCCAAGCGATGAAAGGCATGCCTGTTGGGGTAGTGCATTCGTTATGGGCGGGTTTGGCAATCGTGGCTGTCAGTCTGATTTCCACTTTTGTCTACCGTCAGCATCTTGATCCTATGGTGTGGGGTGGTATCGCTTTGGTTGTGGTTGGTGTGATGATGATTAACTTCTCACAAGGTCATGTGCATTAAATGCAATGGTTATTGCTGGTTTGCGATAAGGGAAGCCCTAAATGGGAAATGATGAAAGCGCCACATTCAAACAATGTGGCGCTTTCTTTTATTGCTTGCTATTGAGGTAAGCTTTGGTCGAAATATCGGTCCATGAACGTACTTTGCTTAAGTATTGTCGTTGTGATTCGATAATACGTTTTGCGAGTGGATCTTTGGCTGCTAACTCCTCGAGTAGCGTCTGCTTTTCTTGATTTAGGCGGCCTAATACTTCTGGCGGGAACTCGAGCACTTGGATCTCTGGATACTCTTCGCTCATCGAGGCCCAACTATTCGCGTTGGCATCGATGGCTTGGGTGTACATGTCAAAAGCTGCGACGCGAAACGCGGTTTCAAGGATTACTTGCAGATCTTTAGGTAGCTTGTCCCAAGCGCGTTTATTGACGAGAAATTGTGTTTCTGAGCCCGGTTCTTGCCATGCGGTGTAGTAGTAAGGCGCGATTTTATGAAAGCCCATACGTAAATCAAATGCTGGCCCCGCCCACTCTAGGGCATCGATCGTTCCACGTTCAAGTGATGTATAAAGTTCTCCCGGCGCAATATTGGTTGGTTTCGCGCCCACTCGAGCCATTACTTCACCTGCGAAACCCGGAATGCGCATCTTAAGACCTTTTAGATCATCGATGGTCTTAATCTCTTTTTGAAACCAGCCGCCCATTTGAATATCAGAGTTGCCTCCAGGGAAAGACAAGAGGTTGTGCGGAGCGTACACCTCTTGCATTAATTCCATACCACCACCGTGATAGAACCAAGCGTATTGCTCTGTCGACATCATGCCAAAAGGCATTGCCGAAAAGTACAAGGTATTCGGTACTTTGCCTTTCCAGTAGTAGGAGGCGGAATGTCCCATATCGTATTGGCCCGATTTGACCATATCAAATACACCGAGGGGTGCTTTATGTTTGTTGGCAGAATCAATGCGAATTTGTAGGCGGCCGTTAGACATCTCTTCGGCGAGCTTAGCCATGTTTTTTGATGCGTCACCGAGAATCGGGGTATTCGGTCCCCATGTTTCGGCGAGCTTGAGTCGGTAAACTTTCTCTTGAGCAAGGGCACTATTCGAGACTAAGCCGACCGAGAGAGCGGTGAGCAGTGTCAGTGCGGGTGTGAACCATTTTTTCATTGTTATAACTTCCTGTCATGACGGGTTGAGCATCGAATAGGGTTCTTGTTCTGTCTTTACACGTCAAGGTTGGGGAGGAAGGCAGAGAAACAAGTAATGAGTCGATAGTGCTGCTCATTGATTCATCTATGGTCGGGATAGCCAGTGTTTACTGGCATGATCTTTTGCTCGTAATGCGATGTTTTAATAATTTGGTGAATAGTAGTGTTATTAAAAATCTCGGCCATCTCACAGCAAGGCGCAAACGCCTTGCCAAGTTACAGCCTTATTTTTGTCGATGATACGCGATGTATTGCTCAGCGAGAGGCAAGCCCATATAGCGGCCTAATGTTCTAATTGGCACTTGGCGTAGATCGACCACAATCAGCCCATCGAGCGCATGATTAAATTCGGGGTCGACGTTAAAACTGACCAGTTTGCCGTTTAAAGCCAGATACTGACGTAACAAAACCGGCACGCTTTTTCCTTCATCCATACGAGCAATCACTTTTGATAGCAGCTGTAAATCACCTAAGGCACTGAGCATGCTAGTATTCCAATAAGTTTTACTGTGACTTAATGGATGCGAGGCGGTGACTAACTCTGCGCTGTGATTGTCGAAATGATGCATCTCCATCGATTCAGCGAGCAATTGACGAGCGCTTTGACTGTAATGATTGCTAATGCTAACGGGGCCAAATAGATGAGTGTAATTGGGGTTACGTTGAATGAATGTTGCAATGCCTTTCCATAACAGCAGTAGCGCACTCATGCTACGTTGATATTCTGCAGCAATGACCGAGCGCCCCAGTTCGATGGATTTCCCCATTCGGTCGATAAATCGCTGATCATAATCAAATAGGGTTCTTGAGTAGAGCGAATTGATGCCGGAATGCTCCATCAGTCGGTCGACTAGGCCTAATCGATAAGCGCCAACCAAGCGACGTTGTTGTCGATCCCAAATAAAGAGATGGCGATAGTGAGGATCAAAACGGTCAATATCGAGCGCTTTACCGGTGCCTTCTCCCACATCTCGGAAATTTTGTTCACGGAGTCGACCAATCTCATACAGCAGATTTGGTATATATTTCGCTCGGGTGCAGTAGACATCAAATTCCCCACTGCTGAGCAAGTGATCGTGTTTTGGTATGGCGTTTAAGTCTTCTTCGTAGCGAACTAAATCTAATGCGGGTGAAACAGGCGTTTGTGGCTGAGCGTCACAAAATAGATCTCTATGTTCAGACTGTGGTTTTAACAGATAAGTATTGAGTCGCAGGTAATTGACTAAGCTTTCGTCATCGAGAGCGCGGATTTCTTTGTAGTTAATGGCACTGCCAATCGCAATTTCGATGGGCTGGTGGGATTTGTTTAGCAACTCTCGCCCCAGCATGAGTGTGCGTAGCAACGAATGCACTTTACCGGCAAGATAAAAGCGTTTTGAATTTTGACCGTTAATGAAAATAGGTAGGGTGGTCGCGGCACTTTTTTTGATTAATGAGCTGACCGATCGGCTCCAAGCTTTATCTTCTATTTGATTGGTTTTGCCATCGACTAACTGGGACACTTCACCGGCAGGAAAGAGCAATAGTAATCCGCTTTGTTCTAGATGACGATGCGCCTCACGTAGCGCTTTTAAATTGGCTTTATGGCGCTCTTTCCCCTCAAATACATCGACACCGATAAATAATGAATCGAGTTCGGGAACGGTTTTTAGATAGTGATTAGCGAGTATTTTTACATCAGGGCGGATCATTAACAGTAGCTCCGCCAGAATTACCCCTTCCACACAACCTAACGGATGATTGGCAACAATGACCGTTGCTCCTTGCTCAGGCACCTGGTTAAGCGATCCCTTAATGATCTGATAGTCGATACCAAGGACTTGCAGGGTGAAGCGCAAGAAGGTTTCTGTATTACATTGCGCCGGACGTTGAGCATAAAATTTATCTAATTTGCTTAGGCCGGTCGCCCATTCAGTAACCTGTTCAGCCAATCCAAATGGTGTTTTACGTGGCAAGCGAAAAGGGCTAGTAACTTCCATATTTTCCTCGAACTCTCATTAACTCATAACGAGTGTATGGCGCTTATATGTCAGTGATGCTGCAATTTAGTGAGAGTATGATGAAAGGTCACGGGCTGTTTTAGTGGTAATTATATACGTATAGCTATGAATTCGTGGAGCTGATCACAAACATATTTATAAAGGTAATCATGTGATACAAAATTAATGTCAGTGTGATTTAAGCCAAGTTTATTTTAAATTAATCAGCATAATATCATCACAAACATAATGAAGTATCACATGATTGCTTAATGGAGGTTTGTATGGAAAAGGTAATGCGGTTTATTGAAAGTCGCATGATGCCAATTGCAGGTAAAGTGGCTCAACAGCGTCACTTAGGAGCAATTCGCGACGCATATATATCATTTATGCCGTTTATTATTGTCGGCTCCATTCTACTTGTTATTAGTTCTTTCCCAAGCGCGAGCTACAAAGAGTTTATGGCGTCTATATTTGGTCCCAATTGGGGGGCAAATATAGAAATACCATTTTCGGTTATCTTCTCTGGAATGTCTCTGTTCATCTCTTTTATGGTCGCATACCGTCTTGCAGAGCGTTACAAGGTTGACCGAATTTCCGCCGGTGTTCTTTCTCTTTCTGCATTTATGGTTTTAACTCCATTTGCTCATGTTGAAGGGGTTGGTACCGTTATTCCTACTGAGTGGTTGGGGTCGAAAGGCCTATTTGTGGCTATGATCGGTGCTCTATTGTGGACAGAGATTTTTCGTTGGTTCATTGAAAAGCGCATCACAATCAAAATGCCAGATGGCGTGCCACCAGCAGTTGAGAAGTCTTTTGCAGCTTTAGTTCCAGCGACGGTTGTTTTGTGTTTAGCACTTGCAATTCGCCTTGCTTTTGCCGTGACTGATTTCAATACCATTCACCAATTTATTTATGATGTATTAGCAACACCAGTTCGATCATTTGGGACTTCTTACTTTGGTGCTTTAATGACATCGTTGACCATTACTTTACTTTGGTCTGTCGGTATTAACAGTGGCTCAATGGTGAACGGCATTATGCGTCCTGTATGGGCTGAAAACCAACAAGATAACTTAAGTGCAATGGCGAATGGTGTCACGCCTCCACACGTTGTAACAGAGCAATTTTTTGACATTATTTGGATGGGGGGCGCGGGTGCAACGCTCTCATTGATCATTGCTATTCTGATGTTTGCTCGCTCTCAACATATTAAGAAAGTAGGTAAATTAGCTGCAGGTTCGTCGATATTTAACATTAATGAGCCAGTGCTATTTGGTCTACCTATTATCATGAACCCAATCATGTTGATTCCATTCAACTTAGTGCCTTTGGTGTTGGTGACGCTGCAATACGTCGCAATGTCGATAGGTTTGGTATCAACCACAACGGGCGCCTTTATCCCTTGGACATTACCACCTGTGTTGTCTGGGTTTATCGTAACAGCGAGTATTTCAGGCGCTGTTATGCAGATAGTCAACCTAACTATTGGCGCCATGATCTACCTACCGTTCCTTCGTATTATCGATAAACAGTATCGCAGTACAGAAGTGCCCCAAGAAACAGAACTAAAAACAACATTAGAAACAGCAAAGGCTTAATCGATGGAAATAAAAAACTGGGGAATTATCGCTACATGGCGAATGGCATTTGATGGCATCTGTGAAGGCGCGGACATGTTACAAAAATGCCAAACCGCCAGTGATGCCGTATTAACTTCGGTAACTCGTGTTGAAGATTATCCATACTACAAAAGTGTTGGGTATGGTGGTTTGCCAAATGAGAAAGGTATTGTTGAATTGGATGCTGCTTTTATGCATGGCACGACCATGGCTTTAGGGGCGATAGCGAGCGTAAAAGACATCGCAAACCCGATTTTGGTTGCAGAAAAATTAAGTCGTGAGCGCTTTAATAGTTTTATGGTTGGAGACGGCGCAGAGCAATGGGCATTTGACCAAGGCTTTGAAAAGAAAAATATGCTCACTGAACGCGCTCAGCAACATTATGTGAAGCGTTGTCGCGAAACCATTTTACGAGGGCTTTCTCCTTATACAGGGCATGATACTGTTGGTATCGCAGCATTGGATACTGAAGGCCATATCTGTGTTGGTACTTCAACCAGTGGCCTCTTTATGAAGCGTCCTGGTCGTGTTGGCGATTCGCCTGTTTCAGGTTCAGGCTATTACGCTGATAGTGACATTGGTGCCGCAACCGCAACAGGTCTTGGCGAAGACTTGATGAAAGGCTGCATTAGCTACGAAATAGTACGTCGGATGGGGGAGGGAATGACGCCTCAGCAAGCCGCAGATAGTGCTGTCCGAGAGTTAGAACAAAAACTGATTGCTCGTTATGGAAAGGCGGGGGATTTATCGGTGGTTTGCATCAATAAAGAAGGAGAATTTGGTGCAGCAACCAATATTGATAGTTTTACGTTTTCTGTGATGACTGCGAAGCACCCTGCAATGGTTTATGTGTGTGAGCGTGATGAACAAGGTTTTACGCATTATTCCCCAGCTAGCCAAGAGTGGCTGGATGCATATCAAGCGCGTATTACTGCACCAATAGAATAGTTAGGAGTTTATAATGAAAAAGATTTTGCTTATTTGCGACATGGGAATGTCGACTAGTTTAGTGGTTAAACGAATGCAAGAAGCAGCACAAGCAGAAGGCATTGAAGCATTAATTGAAGCGAAAGGCTCACAGGATTTTGAAGATTGCGCAGCGGAATTTGATTGCTACTTACTTGCTCCTCAAATCAGCTATAAGTTGGCCGACTTTCAAGTGGTCGCTGGTGCTCATAACCGCCCTATCGCATTGATCAATATGATGGACTACGGGATGACAGATGGTAAGAAGATTCTCGCTCAAGCTCTGAATATGACGGCTTAGAGGCTGGAAAATATGAATAAAGATCAATACGAAGAATGGGTGATGTCGCTTATCGTACAGGCAGGACAGTGCCGAAGTATGTTGATGAACGCGATGCGTGAAGCCCGAGCGGGTCATTTTTCTAGCGCAGAAGAATTACTTACAGGAGCAAAGCAGGCTTTAAAAGAGGCGCATCACATTCAAACTCAATTGATTGAGTTTGATGAGGGCGAAGGGAAGCTACCAGTCCATATTGTTATGGTGCATGCCCAAGATCACTTGATGAATGCGGTATTGCTAATGGATATGGCTGAGGAAATCATTGATTTAAGAAAGGTAAATCAAGCATAGAAGTGCTTATTCCGTGCATAATTTAGTCACAAAACAGGGAGCTTTAGCTCCCTGTTTTGTTTTTCCAATATCCGCTCGGCGTCAGGCTTTTTAAGCGACTTCGCATTACGCGTTTATTCAGGAGATCTTCATAGTTCAGCAAAATTGACGGTAAGCCTAGACGTTTATCAAAGTGCTCTCCATCGAGGAAGTATTCATAGTTTTGTTGAAAATTTACCGCTTCCTCTGTCTCTAAAGTAAAAAGAGAATATTCATCATGAAGTTGCCATGCTATACCCATATTCTCTGCCCATTGGATTGCAAAAGGTTGATTAGGCAAAATCATATTTTTGATAGTGTATGGCAGTGCATGCTTAGCAAACTCGCTTAAACCATCAATAGCTTTATGATCATCTAAGGATGGAATTAAAGCAAAGCTGACAAAACCAGAGTACTGCTCCGTTAACACTAATAAATAAGGAGATTTCTGGGCTAGTTCTACCGGAAGCTTTAACATGTCTACATCGACCGTTCCAACTTGATTAAGAGTTGGTTTAGTCATTCGAGGAACTTGGTATTTCTTCAAGCAACGATTAAGCACTGCTCGTGATAAGGCCTTATTGATAAGTAATTGGGCAACTTCGAGCAGTTCATCAAGCGATAACGAAAGGCGATGGCGCAAATAGATAACAAGCCATTCTTGTTCTGGAGTTAGACGACGGTGAATCACTTTAGGCCGGTGGGATTTATCATAGACATTTTCACGATGACGCCACTTTTTTACCGTATCTATCGAGATACTTAATTCATGCGCTAGGTCGGCATCAGATTTTTCTGAATTTTTAATATATTTGCGAATCTTGGGTGTGGTCGCAGCGTTTGAATGAAGTTTAATTTCCATATAAATAGACAATCAAAACCTATATTTTATCGTGATTCAATATATCACGACTTGAGCTGCAGGACATCCAGTCACAGTATGTGACTTGATGTCCGTCGCTATTTACATTACTGCGCAATCTTGGCGTATTGACGCAATAAATCCGTTAAGGTTGTCACCCATTCTAAGGTGTTTTCTGGGCTCTGTTTTAGGATTACTTCCACGTGGTTGCAATGCACCTCTAAAGGAATTGCACGCTCAAGATGAAATGAGATCGCGTAAAAGTGCCACAATAGCAGGCGTTGCATGCGCAGCGTATTTTGCTGGGCATTTTCTGATTCTTGAAATAGAGCGGGTAATTGGCTCAGAGCGATGGCATTAAGACGTAACATCGCATCGAGCTGAGCTTCATGCAGTTTATCTTCTGATTCGGTTTCTTCACCATCAAAAGTAAAAATTTCGCTAAGGTAATCTTCAGGTACTAAGCGGTGAACCATTCGTAGGCTAAGTTGTTCTAGCTCTTCACGAGGCATATTCGCTAAGCATTGGTAAGTATAATCAAGCTGCATGGTCATCTATTTCTATATGGTCAATCTGTGCTGTATTGTAGCGCGTAAAAGCGAATTTGCACTCTCTTCATCTCGTACTCATCGCGCCCTTCGGTATTTAGATGGCGGAGAGATGGGCAGAAGATAGGAGCAGATTAAGCGCTGTAAACCTCACCCAACACCGCGTATTGTTTTTCTTTACGGAAACGTTTGCCGCAAAGGTTTAAATTACTTGTCATCTGCAAAATAACCCTGTAATTTCTCCGCCTTTAAACGATAGCGCAACCCTTAGGGTGCGGTGTTTAAGCCTAGTTATTGCTTTGTAAAACTCCATCAATGATCTATTCCAACCAGGCATGGGTAGGCCGTGAATCCATCACGCTACAATGCTTCTTATGGTATTAAGTCATAAAATTGAATAGGAAAACTCATGTCTAATAAGACTCCCACTCAAAATACGCAAAATAGCTCATCCGCTTCGTCGCCAATGGCGAGCAAACTGGATAGCTACTTCTCGATCTCGCAACGCGGTAGTAACGTGCGCCAAGAAATGCTGGCAGGTTTAACGACATTTCTTGCTATGGTTTACTCAGTCATTGTGGTGCCAAGTATGTTGGGTGCGGCTGGATTTGATCAAGGTGCGGTGTTTGTTGCGACCTGTTTAGTGGCGGCATTTGGTTCATTATTGATGGGGTTGTGGGCGAACCTGCCGATGGCGATTGGTTGTGCGATCTCATTAACCGCATTCATGGCCTTTAGCTTGGTATTGGGACAAGGTGTCTCTATTCCGGTTGCGCTGGGTGCTGTCTTCCTAATGGGGGTGGTGTTTACCGCGATTACCGTAACAGGTTTACGCCAGTGGATTTTGACACACTTACCCGTCGGTATCGCACACGGTACTGGGATTGGTATCGGTCTGTTCTTATTGCTTATCGCCGCCAATGGTGTGGGGCTGGTAGAGAAGAATCTTGCAGAAGGTCTACCGGTTAAATTTGGTGACTTCACCTCTTTACCTGTGATGATGTCGGTACTCGGCCTTGCCGCTATCTTTGGTTTGGAGAAGCGCCGTGTACCAGGTGGTATCTTACTGGTTATCGTAGTGATCTCGATCTTTGGTCTTATTTTCGATCCAAATGTGACCTACCATGGTTTGTTTGCTATGCCATCATTTGGCGGCGAAGGCTCTCTATTTGGTTCGATGGATGTTATGGGTGCATTTAGCCCATTAGTACTACCAAGCGTATTGGCTTTGGTGATGACGGCGATCTTTGATGCGACTGGTACGATTCGCGCAGTGGCAGGTCAGGCGAATTTACTGGATAAAGATGGCAACATCATCGATGGCGGTAAAGCGCTGACCTCGGATTCTGTGAGTAGCATTGTCTCTGGTGCTGTTGGTGGCGCTCCGGCGGCAGTGTACATTGAATCTGCAGCAGGTACGGCGGCTGGTGGTAAAACCGGTTTGACGGCTGTGGTTGTTGGTACCTTGTTCCTAGCCCTCTTGTTCATCTCGCCAATCAGTTACCTAGTACCAAGCTACGCAACGGCGCCTGCGCTAATGTATGTTGGCCTATTGATGCTGAGTAATGTGAGTAAGCTTGATTTTGGCGACTCAATTGATGCTTTGTCAGGATTAGTGTGTGCCGTGTTTATCGTGCTTACTGCCAATATCGTCACCGGTATCATGCTTGGCTTCCTATGTTTGGTCGTTGGTCGCGTTATCTCTGGCGAGTGGAAGAAGCTTAGCTTTGGTATTGTGGCTCTAACCGCGGTGCTAGTGGCGTTTTACGCGGGTGGTTGGGCTATATAGGTTGGGCTATCTAGTTAGCGACCCAATGATGCATTAAAAATGGCTGCCTAGAGGCAGCCATTTTTATATTCAGAGCTTAGGCTATCAAGCACAACAAGGCGCACTGTTATTGGCTGAAATTACATTATTACGTCCGGCGGATTTAGCTTGATAGAGCGCTTCATCCACCTTATTTAAGAAAAACAAGAAGTCTTCATCACCTTGTGGGGTATGACAAAACACGCCAATCGAACAAGTGAGCTGATGGGAGCGTTTTTTCTCTTCGTTTGATAGTGTCACGTTCGCGATGCTTTGACGGACTGTTTCAGCAAGAGCTGTGCTATGTTGGTAGTGGGTATTGGTGATAACCACCAAAAACTCTTCCCCACCCATACGAAAAGCATGACCGCCATATTGCTTGCTTAGCTGAGATAAAATATCACCAACAGATTGAATCGCTTCGTCGCCTTTGAGGTGGCCAAGTGAATCATTAAGAGATTTAAATAAGTCTAAATCGAGAGAAATAAAACTAAGCGCGTGTTGCTCAAGTTTGGCCCGTTGAATTTCAGGCTGAATAACATTCATAAAATGACGTCGGTTAAATAGGCCTGAAAGTTCATCTATGATCGCGAGTTGCTGTAGTTTCTGATTCAGAGCGGTAAGCTCTTTTTCAGCAATAATGCGGCGATGTTTTTCACGGATCAATTCAATCGCATGGGATGACAGTTCGTCGTACATGGTTAATACGGTATCAATCAGTACACCAACGGAACCTCGCATTTGCTTTCGCGCCTGCTTCTTCGCTTCATCTAACGCCATGCCGTCTTTCAGTCCATGCACGACTAAGCTCATCTTTTTATCGTTATCAAGAATATGCAGAGCGAGCCAACGAATAAGAAACTGCAGTACATTTTCAATCGTATCTTGCCAACAGTTTGTAATGGCAGCGTGTTTGATTTTTTCAATGTCAGGTAGGAAGGACTCATGCGTATCGGTATGAGATAACATCCAGTTATCTTGCTGGAAGTATTCAGACCATACTTGTTCTTCCTCGGTAAAATGGTACGTCGCATAGTTGGCGAGTTCATCAAACACTTCAGCAACTTCAATCCGATTTTCATGCACTAAAGAATTGGCGAGTTTATTGACGAGTTGAAACAACGTCTTATGCTGGGCATCAATGTGATCTATTCCAGTTTCAAAATTAGGGTTCCAAGGAAAAACCACGATCTCGCTATTTGGCATAATAACTACAGCTTATATTTTTCTAACCAGTATGAATTTTACTAGTCAGCGTTCTAAATAAACAGAGTCTTAAAGGGTTAATTTGAGGTTGAGCCCATGGCTTGAATGAGAAGGGTATATTGAGATGCTAGAAAAGCAAAAGGCTCGTAGATTTCTCTACGAGCCTTTCTAAATTTGGTGGCCCCTCCCAGACTTGAACTGGGGACCAATCGATTATGAGTCGACTGCTCTAACCACTGAGCTAAGGGGCCTTTAAGGTGACTGATTATAGGGGAAGCGCCTTGGAGTGTCTAGCCGAGTAGGGGGGTAATTCCGTTTAGTTTTTATTCAGTTAAACGCGCTAGATACAAAAAAGGTGAGCCAGAGCTCACCTTTTTCTTTAATTGCTTACGAATTACTCGTCTAGGAAGCTGCGCAAGGTTTCTGAGCGGCTTGGATGACGAAGTTTACGTAGTGCTTTTGCTTCGATCTGACGGATACGTTCACGCGTCACGTCGAACTGCTTACCCACTTCTTCTAGAGTGTGGTCAGTGTTCATATCGATACCAAAACGCATGCGTAGTACTTTTGCTTCACGAGGTGTTAGACCCGCAAGAACATCTTTGGTTGCAGCGCGCAGGCTAGTTGCCGTCGCTGAATCAAGAGGAAGTTCTAGCGTAGTATCCTCGATGAAGTCACCTAGGTGCGAATCTTCGTCATCACCGATAGGTGTTTCCATTGAGATTGGCTCTTTAGCGATCTTCAGTACTTTACGGATCTTGTCTTCTGGCATTTGCATGCGTTCAGCAAGTTCTTCCGGTAGCGGCTCACGACCCATCTCTTGTAGCATTTGACGAGAGATGCGGTTCAGTTTGTTGATCGTTTCGATCATGTGAACCGGAATACGGATCGTACGGGCTTGGTCTGCAATCGAACGAGTGATTGCCTGACGAATCCACCAAGTCGCGTAAGTCGAGAATTTGTAACCACGACGGTATTCAAATTTATCAACCGCTTTCATCAAACCAATGTTACCTTCTTGGATCAGATCCAAGAACTGTAGACCACGGTTGGTGTATTTCTTAGCAATCGAGATAACTAGACGTAAGTTCGCCTCAACCATCTCTTTCTTCGCACGACGAGCTTTCGCTTCACCGATAGACATACGACGGCTGATATCTTTGATGCTTTGAACCGTTAAAGAAGTCTCTTCTTCAATGATTTTAAGCTTTAGGATAGAACGACGGATGTCATCTTCGCTTTGGCGAATTTTATCTGCGTATGGCTTATCTGATGCCAAAACTTCATCTAGCCAAGCATCGCTTGACTCATTGCCAGTAAATAGCGTGATGAATGATTTCTTCGGCATTTTGCCGTATTCAACCGTTGCCTTCATGATCAAACGTTCTTGAGTACGAACGCGTTCCATTGAAGTACGTAGCTCTTCAACTAGGTAGTCGAATTGCTTCGGTGTTAGACGGAATTCTTTAAACACATCAATCACTAGTGCATGAGCATCTTGTGCTTGTGCGCTGTCATGACCGTGTTCGTTAACCGCTAGCTGATGGTTTTGGAAGGTGTTGCGTAGAGCGGTAAATTTCTCAAGCGCAAGCTCAGGATCAATACCAGTATCTTCTTCAGCTTCTTCTTCATCGCTGTCGTCACTGTCGTCGTCAGAATCATCATCTTCGTCTTTAAGATCTGTTTCTGTGAGTTCAGAACCGATGTGTGTCGCGGTTGGTGCTGCAGTTTCATCTGCATCAGGATCAACAAAGCCCGTGATCAGGTCAGTCAGACGTAGCTCTTCAGCTTGAATACGGTCGAACTGTTCAAGAATGTAAGGAATTGTACCTGGGTATTCTGCAACGGCGTTTTGAACTTGGTTGATACCATCTTCGATACGCTTCGCGATATCGATTTCACCTTCGCGCGTTAGCAGCTCAACAGTACCCATTTCACGCATGTACATGCGTACTGGGTCGGTTGTGCGGCCAATTTCACTTTCAACGCTTGAAAGTGCCGCTGCTGCAGCTTCTGCTGCATCTTCATCGGTGATGGCGTCATCATCGTTCAGCGCAAGATCATCAGCATCCGGAGCAGTTTCTACTACTCGAATACCCATGTCATTAATCATCTGAATGATGTCTTCAACCTGCTCAGAATCCACGATTTCTGCAGGCAGGTGGTCGTTAACTTCTGCGTAGGTCAGATAGCCTTGTTCCTTGCCTTTAATGACAAGTTGTTTTAGCTGTGACTGCGGATTTTGATCCATAGACGGTATCCAACTTAGTATCTGGTGAAGGAATTAGTATGCGATATGCAAACCATACATGTTAACAAATTAATTGTTTGCTGCCTAATTAAACAGGGTTACGCTTTTAAATCTAGCATTAACGCTAGTAGCTCCCTTTTCTCTTCGGCTGATAAACCGATGCTTCTTTCTTTGGCTTGCAGATTTTCAATTTGCTTTTCGACGCACTGGGAAAGGATCTTATCCAATGAATCTAAAAATATATCTTTTTCATTGTCGTCTACGAGGGGGATTAGCCATCCCGCGAGACGTGACAATAGGGCCTCATGGCGACTATTTCGCCAATGCTCAAGCAATTGGCCTGTGTTGATATGGGGGTGCGATTGACAATATTCAAGCACCTCAATGAATAAACTTAATCCTGGAACCGTCAAGTGCTTCACGCTACTTAGATCCGGTACCATTTCAGCATAGCTCGGATTTTGAATTAGCAAAGCGATCACTTCACGCATTGGTGTGCGCTTGATCTCTTTGTGAGGCTGAGGTCGCTCCTCTTTTTGCCCTTCTTTACTGATCAATTGCTGAAGTTGTCGTTCATCCATTAAGCCAAGGCGTTTACCGAGTAAATCTCTTAGGTAAAGTCGCAGTGTGCCACCAGGTACTTTGTCAATCAGTGGAATGGCGAGACTGGTGAGTTTTGCCATGCCTTCTCGTGTGGATGTATCCACTTGCTGCATCAATGAACTGAACATAAATTCAGATAATGATGTGGCAGAATCGAGTTGTTGCTCAAACGCTTGTTTGCCGTGTTGACGGATATAAGAATCTGGATCTTCACCATCTGGGAGAAACATAAACTTCAATTGTCGACCATCGGTCAAATAAGGCAATGCATTTTCCATTGCGCGCCATGCCGCTTCACGTCCAGCTCTGTCACCATCGTAACAGCAGACCACCAAGCTTGTTTGTCGAAATAAGACTTGTAGGTGATCGCCTGTGGTTGAGGTGCCAAGCGAGGCGACCGAATAGTCGACGCCATATTGCGCTAAAGCCACCACATCCATATAGCCTTCTACGACAAGGATACGAGGTGGTTCACGATACGCCTGTAAAACTTCATAAAGACCATACAGTTCTTTGCCTTTATGGAACACTGGCGTCTCAGGAGAGTTGAGGTATTTTGGTGTCCCTTCGCCAATCACGCGGCCACCAAAACCAATCACACGACCACGACGATCACGGATCGGGAACATCACACGACCGCGGAAACGGTCATAACGATTGCCTTTATCGTTTTCGATTAGCATGCCACCAGAAACCAGCATATCTTGGCTGTTTTTCTGTTGACCAAAGTTCTTTCTGACGAGATCCCATTCATCGGGAATATAGCCGATGCCAAATTTCTGTACGATCTCGCCAGAGAGGCCACGATCTTTCAGATAATCAATGGCGATCTTACTCTTCGGTTGCTTGAGTTGATCACGATAAAACTGACCAATGCTGCCCAAGAGATCGTAAAGCGATCGTTTTTGATCGCTACTTGCCTGAGGTTGATCGTTGCGGAATCCACCGCCTTGGCGCTGCTCGCGTGGCACATCTAGGCCCATAAAAGAGGCGAGCTCTTCTATCGCTTCAACGAATTCTAAACGTTCATACTCCATCATGAAGTCGATGGCATTACCATGCGCACCACAGCCAAAACAGTGGTAAAACTGCTTCTCTTGGCTGACGCTAAATGAGGGGGTTTTTTCGTTATGGAAAGGGCAGCAAGCACCGTAGTTCTTGCCTTTTTTCTTAAGTTTCACGCGTGCGTCAATGATATCGACGATATCAAGTCGAGCTAGGAGGTCATCAATAAAACTACGAGGGATGTGTCCAGCCATAAAACCTAACAAAAAAGAAAAGAGAACAGAATGGATGAGTTATGCAATCTAGTATCGCAGAAGCGGTTGATTATTTCATGCATTCAGATACAAACAAGCCGCGCTATCCAATGGAATGCACGGCTTGTTGCAATAGGGTTGGGTAATTAAGCCAGCTTAGCGCGAACTAAACCACTTACTTTACCCATATCTGCACGCCCTTGAATCTGTGGTTTAAGAACGCCCATTACATTACCCATGTCTTGCATGCCCGCAGCACCAGATTCAGCAATTGCCGCTTCAATAAGCTGCGCAACTTCTTCATCGGTGAGCGGTTGAGGCATGAAATCCTCAAGCACTGTAATTTCGGCGCTTTCCACGTCTGCTAAGTCTTGACGACCCGCTGATTCGTATTGAGCGACAGAGTCGCGACGTTGTTTAACCATTTTAGTCAGCACAGCAAGAATGTCGTCATCGTTCAGAGTGATCTGTTCGTCAACTTCACGTTGCTTAACGGCTGCTAAGGCTAAACGAATAGTGCCAAGGCGTAACTTATCCTTGGCTTTCATCGCTAATTTTTGCTCGTCTTTGAGAGTATCAATGAGAGCCATAACTATTTCCTAATGGACTTAGTTATTAGTACAGGCGAACGCGACGAGCGTTTTCGCGAGCTAGCTTCTTAGCGTGACGCTTTTGAGCTGCTGCTTTAGCGCGTTTGCGAACTGTAGTTGGTTTTTCGTAGTGCTCACGACGACGCACTTCAGAAAGGATACCTGCTTTTTCGCAAGAGCGCTTGAAACGACGTAGTGCAACGTCGAACGGTTCGTTTTCACGTACTTTAACTACTGGCATATGCCTTTCACCTCAGGGGTTATTCGTTAACGCTGGCATCGGTAGTCCAAACAATGCTGTTCGGTCTATAACCAGCTTGATCAAAAATGGTGCGGAATTTTAATCCGATCACAATAGCTTTGTAAAGCATTTTGTCGAGTATATATCCATGCAGCGCCAAGGTATAGTTTGATTGGTCGCCCCATGGATTAAGCTCAGGGCTCTAATTTAGTTGCTTAACATCTCGAAATCAAAAAATTAACCTAAATCAAATTTTAATGGCTTCGCGATAGAGTGGTCTAATCTATTGTCATTATTGATAAAAATGAACTTACTTGTTGGATGTTGTAATCGTTTAACCCCATTATTCATGGCTGATATGGCCATTTATAGCGAGTGTGGTTAGTGCTATCTGCAGGGACAAAATTTGTTTGCAACGTCAAGGCGAGGTAAGATTGCCGCCAATTTGAAACAGTCGACAGAAGCCTTCTGAGTTAACCATGCGTATTATCGGTATCGAAACCTCTTGTGATGAGACGGGAATTGCCATTTATGATGATGAGAAAGGCCTGCTTTCTCACCAGCTTTACAGTCAGGTAAAATTGCATGCCGATTACGGCGGTGTAGTCCCTGAATTGGCCTCTCGCGATCACGTTAAAAAAACCATTCCGCTTATCAAAGCTGCGATGGCTGAAGTGAACCTTACTCCAAAAGATATCGATGGCATCGCGTATACCGCAGGCCCTGGTCTTGCCGGTGCACTTTTAGTTGGCGCGACGATTGGCCGCAGCCTTGCTTATGCATGGAACATCCCTGCCGTTGCGGTTCACCACATGGAAGGCCACTTGCTGGCGCCAATGTTGGAAGATAACCCACCACCGTTCCCATTTGTTGCTGTGCTGGTTTCAGGCGGTCACTCAATGATGGTGGAAGTGAAAGGGATCGGTGAGTATAAGATCCTTGGCGAGTCGGTGGATGATGCGGCAGGTGAAGCATTCGATAAAACGGCAAAATTGATGGGACTGGATTACCCAGGTGGTCCACTGCTGTCTAAACTGGCAGAGAAAGGCACTCCGGGTCGTTTTAAGTTTCCACGCCCGATGACCAACGTACCGGGACTCGATATGAGCTTCTCTGGTCTGAAAACCTTTACAGCCAATACCATTGCCGCTAATGGCGATGACGATCAAACTCGTGCGGATATCGCGTTAGCGTTTGAAGAAGCGGTGTGTGCAACCTTGGTGATCAAATGCAAACGCGCATTGGATCAAACTGGGTTTAAACGCATTGTGATTGCTGGTGGTGTGAGTGCCAACAAGCGTTTACGAGTTGAACTTGGCAAGTTAGCACAAAAGATCGGTGGTGAAGTTTATTACCCTCGTACTGAGTTTTGTACCGATAACGGCGCAATGATCGCGTATGCCGGTATGCAGCGTTTGAAAAACAGCGAAGCAACGGATCTGGCGGTAGAAGCGAAGCCGCGTTGGCCGATCGATCAACTTGAACCGATCGCTTAATTGATCAATTCAAATCAAGGCCGCTGTTATAGCGGCCTTTTTTTTGCCTTCAGCAGAACAATTGCTTATTGCCATCGCTTTGAAACAATGGATAAATGTAGAGCAGCAATAGCAAGCAGTGATAGGAAAGCGACACAATGGATAGAAGCATGAAAAAATTTGCAATCGATGGCTGTGAAATGGCCTATCAGGATGTAGGACAAGGCCCTGTGGTGCTATTTGGTCATAGCTACTTGTGGGATAGTGAGATGTGGGCGCCACAAATAGCGCAGTTAAGTCAGTCATTTCGTTGTATTGTGCCAGATCTGTGGGCTCATGGAGAGTCTGACAGCGCACCGCTTTCAACCCGATCATTGCAAGATTACGCCCAGCAGATCCTCGCATTGATGGATCACTTAGAGATTGATCAATTTGCGATCGTTGGCCTATCTGTTGGTGGCATGTGGGGGGCAGAAGTGGTGGCGATGGCGCCACGACGAGTGAATGCCATTGCGTTGATGGATACTTTTGTCGGTTTAGAGCCTGAAGTGGCACACAAAAAGTACTTTGCCATGTTAGAGACGATCAACACAGTTAAACATGTTCCTGAAGCGATCATTGCTGCGGTAACACCGCTGTTTTTTGCCCGTAATGCTGAGCAAGATAACCCTGAATTGGTGGCGAAATTTCAGCAGCACCTCGCTCAAATAAAAGGTGAACAAGCTGAGGCGATTGCAAAGGTTGGTCGGATGGTTTTTGGTCGTCGCGATCTGATTGACGCTTTAGAGCATTTTACACTACCGACCCTGATTGCCGTAGGCGCAGAAGATATTCCTCGCCCTTACTTGGAGTCGTACTTAATGCAAGATTGTATTGATGGCGCGGAGTTGGTGCAAATTCCCAATGCCGGTCATATCTCTAATTTAGAGCAGCCGCAATTTGTCACATCGTTGCTCAACGATTTTCTAACCAAAGCGCTGCGTTAGTGCTAACGCTAAATCTTTTAAATAAAAAGGCCTCGAATGAGGCCTTTTTTGATTTGCTTGATATTCACGACAGCGATGCAAGTTTACGCTTATTTAAATTTCTTGCTGCCTAATTTTGGCTCAGTGCCATCAAACAGTCGGCGAATGTTTTGATGGTGACGGAAGACGATCAAACAACAGAGCATGGCCACAGGCAGAGTATATTGTGGCTTGATCATCCAAGTGTACATGGGGGCCAGTAACACCGTCACCAGCGCAGCCAGTGATGAAATACGGAAGATAAAAGCAGTAATGATCCAGGTGGCGATCACCATTCCAGTAAGATCCAAGCCGATCGGTGCAATGGCGCCTAATGCTGTCGCGACTCCTTTTCCGCCAGAGAAATGGAAAAACAGTGGGTACATGTGACCAAGACAGGCTGCAATGGCGACAATACCGAGCATGATGGGATCAATTTCTAGTAAATAGCCGCCCCAGACCGGAATGGTGCCTTTGAGCATGTCACACAGCAAGACTGACAGCGCTGCTTTACGGCCACCAATGCGCAGCACATTGGTCGCTCCAGGATTGTTGGATCCGAC
Organism: Vibrio scophthalmi LMG 19158; assembly: GCF_000222585.1. Taxonomy (GTDB): domain Bacteria; phylum Pseudomonadota; class Gammaproteobacteria; order Enterobacterales; family Vibrionaceae; genus Vibrio; species Vibrio scophthalmi. The sequence goes on from NZ_AFWE01000190.1 coordinate 23,243, forward strand.
TTTGCGAGGATCAGGCAGGCGCAAGATCCGGCAGATCAAAACGGCACTAGAGATCGAACCTAGTAAATAGGCAAAAATGATCATGGCTAGTGCTAATGGCGTCATAAAGAGTCAACTCGATGAAAAAAGTGTCTATGGTGCAAGTAATTGATATCATATCGCGCTCTCACTACTTACTGTAAGTAGTTGAGAGTTAAATAGTACGATTTTTTCTCTTTATTGGGTATCCGACCTGTATAGGAAGTGACGAAGAATGGACAAAGTATTTATCGAACAACTTGAAGTGATCACTACTATTGGTGCTTACGATTGGGAACAAGAGATTAAGCAAAAGCTTGTGCTAGATATTGAAATGGCGCATGACAATCGTGTTGCTGGTAAGAGTGATGATGTTGCCGATGCTTTGGACTATGCCCAAGTGAGCGCTGCTGTACTGAACCATATCGGCAATGGTCGCTTTTTATTGGTTGAACGTGTAGCGGAAGAAGTTGCGCAGTTGATCATGTCGCAATTTAGCGTGCCTTGGATCAAGATCCGTTTGACCAAGCCTGGCGCGGTACCTCAAGCCAAAGGCGTCGGTGTAGTGATCGAACGCGGACAGCTATGATTACCACTTATATTGGGATTGGCTCCAATATTGATCGACAAAAGCACGTTGAGATCGCCCTTGTCGAATTGTCTCGAATTGGAGAGGATTTACAAATCTCTACAATTTATGAGTGTGAAGCGGTTGGTTTCAAAAGTGAGCCTTTTTACAATCTCGTAGTGGAAATGAAAACCGTTATGGGATTAACGGAGTTGTCACATGCCCTTCGTAAGATAGAGCTTAAATGGGGACGCAGGGAAGACGCCGCTAAGCTTGAGCCTCGCACTTTAGATTTGGATATTATTTTGTTTGGTGAGTTGGTGAATGAACACCAGCCGAAAATACCGCGTGATGATATCTACAAATTTGCATTTGTGATTCAGCCGCTTAATGAATTATGCCCGCAATTAGTTGTACCTGGGGATGGTAGAACCATTCAGCAAATTTATACTGCTACCAAATACCCAGAAGTGTTAACTGTGGTTAAGCCATGGTTTTTTTGATTGGTCGTTAATGAGATTACAATGAGTACTTTTGAAGCGTTTATCTTGGCATTGATCCAAGGCTTAACTGAATTTTTACCTATTTCGAGCTCTGCTCACCTGATTCTACCCTCGGCTGTGTTCGGCTGGGCCGATCAAGGTTTGGCGTTCGATGTCGCGGTACATGTTGGCACTCTAGCAGCGGTGATGATCTATTTCCGCGCTGAAGTCGTAAGTTTGCTATCGGCATTTTTCGGTTCGATCTTTAAAGGCGAACGCAGTAAAGAATCGAAATTGGCGTGGATGATCGTACTCGCAACGATCCCAGCGTGTATCTTCGGTTTATTGATGAAAGACATCATCGAAATTTATCTGCGCAGCGCATGGATTATTGCCATCACTACCATCGTGTTTGGTTTACTGCTTTGGTACGTCGATAAGAATGCCAGTTTGGTCAAAGATGAATACCAAACCACGTGGAAGAAAGCCCTATTTATTGGTGTTGCTCAAGCACTGGCGATGATTCCCGGCACCTCGCGTTCTGGCGCAACGATTACCGCGGCACTCTATTTGGGTTTTACCCGTGAAGCGGCAGCACGTTTTTCATTCTTAATGTCGATTCCTATCATTCTTTTAGCGGGTGGTTATTTAAGCCTCAAGCTCGTGGAAAGTGGTGCGCCGATTGATTTTGCAGTATTGGCAACGGGGATCGTGACTTCATTTATTAGTGCCTACATTTGTATCCACTTCTTCCTGAAATTGATCTCTCGAATGGGCATGATGCCTTTCGTTATCTACCGTCTTATTTTAGGTTTCGGCTTGTTGGCCTTTTTAGCGCTTAACTAATCCAGCCTACTTTTACCTCGAAGACCACATAACCCAATCTCGCGCCATCCGCGACATTGTGGTATATATGTGGTCTTTCTATTTCTTTTCTTTAACAAAAATTTATGCGCGCTTTTGCTCTGATCTTAATATTACTATTTGGCTGGCTTCAGTACACCTTGTGGCTGGGCAAAAATGGTATCACTGACTTTCAAGCCGTCAGTGCGGATATTGAGGTGCAAAATCAGGTAAATACCAATCTAGCGGTGCGCAACAATGAAATGTTTGCTGAGATTGACGATCTGCGCCAAGGCCTTGATGCTATTGAAGAGCGTGCTCGTCATGAGCTTGGCATGGTTAAAGAAGGTGAAACCTTCTACCGCATTATTGGAGATGATCACAAATAATGGTGACTCAATCCTCTCATTCTACGTTGTTGCGATCTATTGTTGCGATTGTGCCAGCTGCTGGTGTTGGCAGTCGCATGAAAGCGGGCAAACCTAAGCAATACCTCACTATTGGCCAACAAACGGTCCTTGAGCATACGGTTGAAAAACTGTTAGCGCATCCTGCGGTCGGGATTGTGGTGGTCGCGATTACCGATGGCGACCCTTATTTTCCAGAATTAAGCATCGCTACGCATCCACGCGTTATGCGGGTTTCGGGCGGTAAAGAGCGAGCCGATTCGGTTTTGTCTGCCTTACAATATGTGCAAGCTCACCAGCTTGGCGAATGGGCGATGGTGCATGATGCTGCGCGTCCGTGCGTGCGAGTAGAAGATTTAAATACACTGATTTCGGTATCACAATCACATAATGTGGGAGCCATTTTAGCTTCTCCAGTGCGTGATACGATGAAGCGGTCTAATCAGAATGGCGCTATAGACCATACGGTAGATCGCGAAGCGTTGTGGCATGCATTAACCCCACAAATGTTTAAAACAGAACCGCTAACGCGCATTTTGAGCGACGCTCTGGCTGCGGGTGCTATGATTACCGATGAGGCCTCTGCCTTTGAATGGGCCGGCTTACAACCTGCGTTAGTGCAAGGTTATGCGGACAACATCAAAATCACTCAGCCTGAAGATTTAGCGTTAGCCGAGTTCTATCTTGAGCGAGAAAAAGGATAAAACATGATGCGAATTGGTCACGGCTTCGATGTACATAAATTTGGTGGCGAAGGCCCAGTTATTATTGGCGGTGTTGCCGTTCCTTATGAGCAAGGATTGATTGCCCATTCTGATGGTGATGTTGCGCTGCATGCATTGTGCGATGCACTGCTTGGTGCGATTGCTGCCGGTGATATTGGTCGCCATTTCCCTGATACGGATGATGAGTGGAAAGGGGCTGATAGCCGTATGTTATTGCGTGATGTCTACCGCCGCGTTAAAGAGCAAGGTTATACCTTGGGTAATGCCGACGTTACGATTATGGCGCAAGCCCCTAAAATGGCCCCGCATATTGAAGCCATGTGTGCGGCGATTGCCCAAGATTTAGAAACGGATCTTGGCAACGTCAATGTAAAAGCGACAACAACAGAGCGCTTAGGTTTTACAGGCCGTAAAGAAGGCATCGCTTGTGAAGCGGTGGTGTTACTGGTTAAACAAAATTAATTTTAATCGTTGGTTTTCGCTGTTGGCGCCATTGTTGTTGCCAGCGACGAAGAGCTGCGATGGAACTCATCATGTCAGATATTCTATCTCCATTGGCTTACCTAACGGGTAAACCAACCGCTCAAGGCAAGCTAAAAGTACAACCTGAGCACTTCCAAGTTTTCGAAAACCTCGGTTTTGAGTTTGCCGGTCAAGGTGAACACCTGATGGTACGTATTCGTAAAACTGGTGAAAACACTGCATTTGTGGCCAATGAACTTGCCAAAGCATGCGGCGTGAAGTCAAAAGATGTCAGCTGGTCTGGCTTGAAAGATCGCCACGCGGTGACGGAGCAATGGTTGAGTGTGCATCTGCCAAAAGGTGAAACTCCGGATTTTTCTGCTTTCTTAGCGCAGTACCCACAGATCGAAATTATTAAGACCGGTCGTCATAATAAAAAACTACGTCCTGGTGATCATATCAGCAACAGCTTTGTTGTGACGATGTCTGAAGTGACGGATGTTGCTGATGTCGTACGCCGCTTGGAAACGATTATGGAAACGGGCGTGCCGAACTACTTTGGCAGTCAGCGCTTTGGTCACAAAGGTAATAACCTCAGTGAAGCTCGTCGTTGGGGGCGTAATAACGTTCGTACCAAAGACCAAAACAAGCGCAGCCTGTTTCTTTCCAGTGCTCGTTCATGGATTTTTAATAAAATCGTGTCTGCGCGTATTGAGCAAAACATCTTTACACAAGTTATCTTGGGCGATATCGCGCTGAGTGACGTGAAGATGAGTGATGAAGAGACGGGCGTAACTAATGCTAAGCCGATCCTTGTCACGGCTGATAATTTTGCCAGCATCGGTGAAGCCGTTGCCAATAACGATATGCAGATCAGTGCGGCGATGGCTGGTGACAATGCATTGCCAACCCATGACGATGCATTGCTATTAGAGCAACCTTGCCTAGATTCAGAGCCTGATTTGATGGCATTGATTCGTGGTAACCGTATGCGCCATGATCGCCGTAGTATTGCACTTAAAGCGCAAGATCTGACATGGTCGGTGGAAGGTGACAATATTACCTTAAGCTTTAGTCTTGATTGTGGCTGTTTTGCTACATCTATTGTGCGTGAACTGATTGAAGAGATTGAAGTGGAGCGTGTTTATTCATGAGTTCTGCTTGCAACACTGAACCTCGATTGAAGATTCTGTTGAGCAATGATGATGGTGTGCATGCTGAAGGTATTCACGCCATGGCTGACGCGTTAAAACCTTTTGCCGATATCGTTATTGTCGCCCCTGACCGCAATCGGTCGGGGGCTTCAAACTCACTGACGTTAGAGCAACCACTGCGCGTTAATAAAATTGCGGATAACACCTATTCAGTGCAAGGTACGCCAACCGATTGTGTCCATTTTGCTTTGAACGAGTTGATGAAAGACAATCTGCCTGATCTGGTGCTATCTGGTATTAACCATGGTGCGAACCTTGGTGACGATGTGCTTTATTCAGGTACCGTGGCTGCGGCGATGGAAGGACATTTTCTTGGTGTTCAGTCGATTGCGTTGTCGCTGGTGGGTAAGCAACATTTTGCAACCGCCGCGCACATTGCCATCGAACTGGTTCAGCAGCACTTAGAGCGTCCAATTCCGACCAATCGTCTGCTTAACGTCAATATTCCCGATCGTTCGCTAGAGCAGTTATCGGGCACATTAGTGACTCGATTAGGTGCGCGTCATCACGCCGAGGATATGATCAAGCAGAAAGATCCGCGTGGTCATGATATTTATTGGCTCGGTCCTCCCGGTAAAGAGCAAGATGCAGGAGAAGGTACGGATTTCTATGCCGTGGAACACGGCTATGTGTCGATCACACCGTTACAGGTGGATTTAACGGCGCATGAATCTATCTCCGCGATGAATCATTGGTTAAAAGGTAATTAGGCTATGGCAAACCCACATGCCGACAGATTAAAGCAGTTTCTTGTCGCTAGTGGCATTCACGATCAAGCTGTATTGGATGCGATCTATCATCTGCCACGTGAGAGCTTTGTCTCTCAGGCTATGATCCATCAGGCTTATGATAATAATGCTTTACCAATCGGTCATGGACAGACCATTTCTCAGCCATACATCGTGGCTAAGATGACAGAGACCATTGAACTGAAAAGAGACAGCAAGGTCTTAGAGGTAGGCACCGGCTCTGGTTATCAAACCGCCGTATTGGCTCAACTGGTCGATCACGTTTACTCTATTGAGCGCATTAAGGCGCTACAATGGGATGCGAAACGACGTTTAAAGCAACTTGATCTTTACAATGTCTCTACCAAGCATGGTGATGGTTGGCAAGGATGGGCAGCGAAAGCGCCTTTTGACGCCATTATTGTTACCGCTGCGGCTGACTCGATTCCACCGGTATTACTTGAGCAGCTTAATGAGGGAGGCATTATGGTGATTCCGGTTGGTGTTGATGAACAGCAACTATTAAAAATTACTCGTCGCGATGGCGAGTTCCAGTCTGAAGTAATTGAAATGGTACGCTTTGTTCCATTAATTGCAGGTGATCTCGCTTAATCATGTTTGTTAAGTCTAATTCATTATTGATGTTTGCATTAGGTAGCGCACTAGTTGGGTGTGCTGCTCATTCCCCTGCGCCAGTATCAAGCTTGAATAAAGATTATGATGCAATTTCGCGTGGAAGTTACCGTGGTAGCTACTATGAAGTGGAGCGTGGAGATACGCTCTATTTTATCGCCTACGTCACTAATAAAGATGTAAACGAGATTGTACGTTTCAATAACTTGCAAGCGCCGTACACAATTTACCCCGGACAAAAACTCAAGTTGTGGCAGCCAGCTTACAATCCCCCTTCTTATGGTAAAAGCAGTGCTGTTGTCGCTACCAGCTCAGTCGCTGTGGGCGCTGCCGCAGTAACGGCGGCCAAGCCATCAGTGGCGAGTAAAAACTCTAATCAACAAGTTGCGTCAACTAAGCCTCCCGCTAAGAAACCGGTAGCACAAAAAACGGCCTCTAAAGGGGTTGAACAATCTAAACCAAAGGAGTATGTTGGCTCTAAAGGTAAACAAAGTGTTAACAAAAATGTCAATTCAACGACATCAGCTAACGTTAAAGTTACCAAGTGGTTATGGCCAACCAAGGGGAGGGTAATTAAGAATTTTTCAGCTGGTGACCAAGGAAATAAAGGTATTGATATCGCAGGACAGCGAGGCCAAGCCATCACATCAACCGCCGCGGGATCAGTTGTCTATTCAGGTAATGCTCTACGAGGTTATGGCAATCTCGTAATAATAAAACATAACGATAAATATTTAAGCGCATATGCGCACAACGATAAGTTGCTAGTACACGAAGGACAAAGTGTAAAAGCAGGACAAAAAATCGCAACAATGGGTAGTTCGGGTACCAATAGTGTTCGCTTGCACTTTGAAATACGCTACCAAGGTAAGTCGGTGAATCCAAAACGCTACTTACCATAAACTTGACTTGCAAATAGTAAAAAATTAGCGGCATAGGATGTTTAAAATGTCTTGCTAACTCGCCATGGGGAGGCGCTATGAGTATGAGCAATACAGCAACAAAAGTTGAAGAATTTGATCTCAATAACATGGAAACGTTAGAGGTTGAAGCACAAACCGCAAAAAAATCCGCATCAGCTAATGCAGCTGCGAAAGAAGAGTATGAGGTCTCGAATAAGAGCCTTGATGCGACGCAGCTTTACCTTGGCGAAATCGGCTTTTCACCACTACTTACCGCAGAAGAAGAAGTGCTTTATGCTCGCCGTGCCTTGCGTGGTGATGAAGCAGCGCGTAAACGTATGATCGAAAGTAACCTGCGTTTGGTGGTGAAGATTTCTCGTCGTTACAGCAATCGTGGTCTTGCACTGCTTGATTTGATTGAAGAAGGTAACTTAGGTCTGATCCGAGCGGTTGAAAAATTTGATCCAGAGCGTGGCTTCCGTTTTTCAACGTATGCTACTTGGTGGATTCGTCAAACCATTGAACGTGCGTTGATGAACCAAACCCGCACAATTCGTCTACCGATTCACGTCGTTAAAGAGCTGAATATTTATCTGCGTACCGCTCGCGAGCTTTCACAAAAGCTTGACCATGAGCCAACGGCAGAAGAGATTGCAATGCAATTAGATAAGCCAGTTGATGATGTGAGTAAAATGCTACGCCTGAATGAGCGTATTAGTTCGGTTGATACCCCAATTGGTGGTGATGGCGAAAAAGCACTGTTGGACATTATTCCTGATGTGAAGCATTCAGATCCTGAAGTATCAACACAAGATGATGATATTAAGGATTCATTGATTAATTGGCTTGATGAGTTAAACCCTAAGCAAAAAGAAGTTTTAGCGCGCCGTTTTGGTCTGCTTGGGTATGAACCATCAACGCTTGAAGAAGTGGGACGCGAGATTAATCTAACACGTGAGCGTGTGCGTCAGATTCAAGTAGAAGGTCTACGTCGTTTACGTGAAATCTTGATTAAACAAGGTTTGAGCATGGAAAACCTGTTCAGCGTAGAAGACGACTAACGTTCATTTTTACTGCATAGTGGCAGTAGTCGTTGCAGCCATGATAATTGAAAAATAGATAATAAAAACGCT
>NZ_AFWE01000189.1 GCF_000222585.1 Vibrio scophthalmi LMG 19158
TACGAGCCTTTTTTTTATACCCAATTTTAAAGGATATTTGGAGGAAGGGATGCGAGTTTTAAAGTTTGGAGGATCGTCACTAGCTGACGCGGACCGTTTTTTAAGAGCGGCAGACATTGTTGCCAACAATGCGCAACAAGAAGAAGTCGCCGTTGTGCTCTCAGCACCAGGGAAAACAACCAATAAATTGGTCGCAGTGATTGAAGCGGCATTAAAAAGTGGTGACGCTGAAAGTCAGATTGCTGAATTGGAAGATGCTTTCCGCGGCTTATTTGAAGACATTAAACAAGTACTGCCAAACATTGATGGCAGTGGTTACAACCAGCAGGTGAAGTCATCACTCAGCCAATTACGCCAGTTTGTAAACGGTATCGACCTACTGGGCATGTGCCCAGATAACGTCAATGCCCGTATTATCAGCAAAGGTGAGCGTGTCTCTATTCAACTGATGAAAGCAGTACTGGAAGCGAAAGGCCAACCTGCTCATCTGATTGACCCCGTTGAATACTTATTTGCACGCGGTGAACACCTAGAAGCGATGGTTGATGTTGATATTTCAACGCAAAACTTCCGTCAAAAACCGCTACCGCAAGGTCATGTGAATATCATGCCTGGCTTTACTGCGGGAAATGAAAAAGGTGAGTTGGTGACTTTGGGCCGTAATGGTTCAGATTATTCCGCGGCCGTATTGGCGGCCTGTCTACGTGCTGACTGTTGTGAAATTTGGACTGACGTTGACGGGGTATATAACTGCGACCCACGCCTTGTTGCTGATGCACGTTTACTAAAATCACTGAGTTACCAAGAGGCAATGGAGCTTTCTTACTTTGGTGCTTCGGTTCTACATCCTAAAACTATTGCACCGATTGCCCAGTTCCATATCCCGTGCTTAATTAAAAACAGTTTCAACCCACAAGGTGCTGGCACCTTGATTGGTCAAGATACTGGTGAAGATAAATTAGCCATTAAAGGCATCACGACGTTAAGTGACCTGACCATGGTTAACGTTTCAGGCCCTGGTATGAAAGGCATGGTCGGGATGGCCAGTCGCGTGTTTGGCGCTATGTCATCATCGGGTGTGTCGATTGTATTGATTACGCAATCTTCATCAGAGTACAGCATCAGTTTTTGTATCGAAGCTCAAGATAAAGCCATTGCCCAGCAAGCGCTTTGCGATGCCTTTGAGTTAGAACTTAAAGACGGTTTACTTGAACCGGTGGAATACATCGATAATGTTGCGATCGTAACATTAGTCGGCGATGGCATGCGCACATCTCGTGGCGTCGCCTCTCAGTTCTTCTCATCATTAGCGGAAGTGAACGTTAACATTGTCGCGATTGCTCAAGGTTCATCTGAGCGTGCAATCTCTGCGGTGATCCCTGAAGATAAAATCTCTGAAGCGATCAAAGCGTGTCATGAGAATCTATTTAATTCTAAACACTTCCTTGATGTGTTTGTTGTCGGTGTTGGCGGTGTCGGTGGTGAGCTGGTGGATCAGATCCAACGCCAACAAGCTAAACTGGCAGAGAAAGGTATTGTGCTGCGAGTATGTGGCCTAGCTAATAGTAAAGGCGTGTTACTCGATGGCGAAGGTTTACCGCTCGATCATTGGCGCGACCGCATGAATGGGGTAAGTGAACCATTGAGTTTGGCAAGCCTAAGTTCATTAGTTCAGCGTAATCACATCATTAACCCAGTATTGGTGGATTGTACTTCAAGCGAAGTGATTGCTAATCAATACGCAGACTTTCTTGCGGCTGGCTTCCACGTGGTAACACCAAACAAGAAAGCCAATACAGCCAGCATGTCTTACTACCATCAGTTACGCGATGTCGCGCGCAGCTCTCGTCGTAAATTGATGTATGAAACCACGGTAGGCGCAGGCTTGCCAGTGATTGAAAACTTGCAGAACCTTATCTCTGCTGGTGATGAGTTAGAGCGCTTTACCGGCATCTTGTCTGGCTCACTTTCTTATATCTTTGGTAAACTAGATGAAGGTATGACGTTGAGTCAAGCGACCAATATCGCTAAAGACAATGGTTTTACTGAACCGGATCCGCGTGATGACTTATCGGGTATGGATGTCGCACGTAAGCTACTGATCCTCGCTCGTGAAGCAGGAATGGCGCTTGAATTAGAAGATGTGATTGTTGATCAAGCGTTACCACCAGGTTTTGATGACTCGGGTAGCGTGGATGAATTTATGGCGCGTCTTCCTGAAGCCGATGCCTATTTCCAACAACAAGTTGCGCAAGCAGCAGCGGAAGGCAAAGTGCTACGTTATGTCGGTGAGATTGCCAATGGTCAATGCCGTGTGAGCATTGCCGCTGTTGATGAAAATGATCCAATGTTTAAGATCAAAGACGGTGAAAATGCACTGGCATTCTTTAGCCGCTACTACAACCCAATCCCATTAGTGCTACGTGGCTACGGCGCTGGTACAGAAGTTACTGCTGCTGGTGTATTTGCCGATGTGATGCGTACATTAGGCTGGAAATTAGGGGTATAACAATGAGTAGTGGTATGGATGTAGTTGTTTACGCCCCAGCGTCAATTGGTAACGTGAGTGTTGGTTTTGATGTACTTGGGGCGGCCGTGTCACCGATCAGTGGCGAGCTACTGGGTGATCGAGTCTTGGTACAAAAAGGCAGTGAGATGTTTAGTCTTGAGACCGCGGGTAATTTTGTCTCTAAGTTGCCTACTGATCCTAAGGAAAATATTGTCTATGACTGCTGGCGTGTCTTTGCTCGAGAGCTAGACAAGAAAGCGGTTGAATTGCTGCCAGTTGCGATGACGCTGGAAAAAAATATGCCTATCGGTTCAGGGCTTGGTTCTAGTGCTTGTTCGATTGTCGCCGCACTCGATGCCCTTAATCGCTACCATGGTCAACCATTAGACGAAACTGAATTATTGGCTTTAATGGGTGAAATGGAAGGGCAGATCTCTGGTGGTATCCATTACGATAACGTCGCTCCTTGTTATTTAGGCGGCTTGCAGTTGATGCTGGAAGAGTTGGGTATTATCAGCCAAGAGGTGCCGTGCTTTGATGAGTGGTATTGGGTGATGGCGTATCCTGGCATCAAGGTGTCTACCGCCGAAGCGCGCTCTATTCTGCCGTCACAATATCGCCGCCAAGATGTGATTGCCCATGGTCGTCACTTGGCTGGATTTATCCATGCGTGTCATTCCAATCAGCCTGAACTTGCTGCAAAAATGATCAAAGACGTGATCGCAGAACCATATCGTGAGAAACTATTGCCCGGTTTTGCTGATGCACGCAAGTACGCAGCGTCAGCTGGAGCGTTGGCGACAGGTATCTCTGGCAGTGGACCAACGTTATTTAGTATCTGCAAAGAGAAAGATACCGCAGAACGTGTAGCTCGATGGCTCGAACAAAACTACGTACAAAATGAAGAAGGATTCGTTCATGTTTGTCGTTTGGACAAGCAAGGTTCGATCGTTACAGGAAGTAAGCTATGAAGCTGTACAATATAAAAGAAAATGACGAACAAGTTTCCTTTGGCCAAGCCGTGCGCCAAGGGTTAGGTCGTAATCAAGGCCTATTTTTTCCATCTCAACTGCCTCAGTTTGATGATGTTGATGCTCTGCTTGATGAAGACTTCATTACGCGCAGCAGTAAAATTCTCTCAGCGCTTATTGGTGATGAATTACCAAAAGAGCAAGTCAATGCGATGGTTGATGCCGCATTCCAATTCCCTGCACCGATTAAGCAAGTTAAAGATGGCGTGTACGCTTTGGAGCTATTCCACGGCCCAACGTTAGCATTTAAAGACTTTGGCGGTCGCTTTATGGCGCAGTCACTTGCAGCGGTCTCTAATGGCGGTAAGATCACCATTCTCACCGCAACTTCTGGTGACACTGGTGCCGCGGTCGCGCATGCTTTCTATGGTATGCAAGACATTAATGTCGTGATCCTTTATCCAAAAGGTAAGATCAGCCCACTACAAGAAAAGCTGTTCTGTACTCTAGGTAATAACATCCATACCGTCGCGATTGATGGTGATTTCGATGCTTGCCAAGCGTTGGTAAAACACGCTTTTGATGATGCAGAATTGCGTGAAGAGATCGGTCTAAACTCTGCTAACTCAATTAATATCGCTCGTTTGATGGCGCAGATCTGCTACTACTTTGAAGCGGCTTCTCAGCTCACCAAAGCACAACGTGAAAATTTAGTTATTTCAGTGCCAAGCGGTAACTTTGGTAACTTAACTGCAGGTCTATTGGCAAAAGCGCTTGGTTTACCGATCAAACGCTTTATTGCCGCAACCAATGCTAACGATACGGTGCCGCGTTACTTAGAGACTGGTAAGTGGGAGCCAAAACCGACGGTTGCAACCACCTCGAATGCGATGGATGTCAGCCAGCCAAATAACTGGCCTCGTATTGAGGAGTTGTGTGGTATTAAGCAATGGGGACTTGATACGCTAGGTAAAGGCGTGGTGTCTGATGAACAAAGCGCAGCCTCAGTTCGTGAACTGAATGAGCTAGGTTACTTGTGTGAACCTCATGGTGCGATTGCTTACCGAGTATTAGACGAGCAACTGGCTGAAGGTGAAACGGGATTGTTCTTGTGTACCGCACACCCAGCGAAGTTTAAAGAAGTGGTCGATGACATCTTAGCGACGGATATTGATCTACCAGCACCACTGGCTAAGCATGCTGCCATGGAGTTGTTATCAGAAGATTTACCTAACGACTTTGAGGCGTTGAAAGTGGTATTGCGTAAAGCAAACCAATAACCCCTCACTACATCACTACAATACAATAGTGCTAGATGATTGGTTTTATAACCGAATTAAAAAGGTCGCCTTGGCGACCTTTTCTGTTTTTGCTCTTGCCCAACTGAGTACTATTTATTTAAGGCAAAGATAGGCAGTGATAAATGCCAACGAATTGCGCCTAAGCGGATCACCAATGTTGTCACGACACCCGCTAAGAAGGCGGCATCGTTGCTAAAATTCATCGCTAAGGTTGCAGTATGGATGACACCACCGGCAATACAAGCCGTTGCGTAGACTTCGCTTCGCAGAACCATCGGCACTTCACGCGCCAATACATCGCGAATAATGCCACCACCACAGCCGGTGATCACACCCATAATAATCGCAATGACAGCTGACTCTTGATACATCATTGCTTTTTCAACACCAATGCCAACAAACACAGCCAGACCTACTGCATCACAAACGGGCAAAATCCACCAAGCGACACGTTTTGGGCGACGAACCACCAACATGGTGAGCAAACAGGTGAGTAGAATCACCCAGATATAGTTCGTATCGGTAATCCAAAATACGGGGGTTGCGCCGAGCGCCATATCGCGAATCGTACCGCCACCAATTGCGGTTACACTGCCAAGCACCGCGACACCAAAAGGGTCCATTTTTAAACGACCTGCCAGTAAAACGCCAGAAACAGCAAAAATAGCGGTGCCGAAAAGGTCGATGATATAGATCAGCATGGAATCCATGAAAAGAAGATCTCTCTGATAATAAGTAGTAATAGAGGAAAACCAAGCGAACAACCGCGAGGTTTTTATTCGCTTAGGCTGATAATTCGGCGCGCATAGTACGAGATATTCGTGCTATGCGTTACTGCTTTTGTCTGACTGTTTCGAAGAGCTCACAAACTTGGTTAATAGCGTCGAGCGTTCGCGGGGTTGGGCGGTTGATCCAGCTGGCATTGAGCGTCCATATTTGCTGCTGTTTAATTGCTTGCAGCTGCTCTTGCCAGGCTTGCCACATATTGCCATTTTCCATCGCATGTCGTGAGGTGAAGATCACTTGTGGGTTTGCGACAATCACTTGCTCTAGTCCTACTTGTGGGTAAGGCGCAGCACTGTCTTCAAACACATTTATGCCACCGCAGAAACGAAAAACTTCACTTGGCCAGCGATCTTGAGCCACGGTTATGATCGGCTTTTCACTCAGCTGATAGAAGTAACTGACTGTTTGCTCGGTGTTGTATTGCGCTTTAAATTGTTCAAGTTGAGCACGAAATTGCGCTGCGGCTTTTTGGCCAATGGTTGGATCATCAGCGTAGTGACTCAGTTGTTCGATATTGACGGCAATATCGTTGAGTGAACCGGTTTGTGCGTTATAGATCGTGAAGCCAAATTGCGCCAATTTAGCGAGTTCTTTCGCCGGATTGCCTCCTGGCCAAGCAATGATCAGATCTGGCTGTAGAGCAATGATTCGTTCGACGTTAATGCTCTGATAGTTTGCTATTTTTTCTAGTTTTTGTGCTTGTTCAGGGTAGTCGCTGTGTTCACTTACCGCGACCAACTTATCACCCAAACCCGCCGCATAGGCCAGTTCAGTGGTGGACGGTGCGAGGCTAATAACGCGGTCAATCGTTTGCGCAGAAAGGGAAAAACTAACCAAAGAGAGAAGAAGAGTCAGCTTAAGCATTATAATCCTTGATAAATAGCGCCCATAATCAGGCTTTGAAGCATCAGCCAAATCCACAACCGACCAACTAAAAGCTTACGAACTTGGTCAACGTGAATTGCGGCAGGGGCGATACGACCACCCAATTTAGCCCGTAGCGCTTTGTGGTGGTTATAGATAGCAGGGCCTGCAAGAGAGAGCTGCAGTTTGGCTCCAACAGAGACCAATAGCCAGGCAGGGCCGGGCAATGGCCAAGACGCCGATTGTTGACTGATTAAGCTCAAGCAAGCTTTTGCTCTTTCACCGCAAGCAATCAATAAGGCTAATAGTCGTAAAGGTATAAAGTCGAGCACCGCTAGAATTCGAATCGCAGGGAGACCAAATGGGATAAACTGTTGGCGTGAGGGTGACCATGCGCGAGCTAATTCCATCGCCATGCGATACATAAAGGCACCAATTCCCCCAGTAACGGCATACCAAAAGAGCACGGCTGCGACGCTACGGCCATAACTCATGATCAGTGTTTCACTGCCTGCTTTACCTAAGCCTAGCAGCGATAAACTCTCGGTTGAACGGTTGAGCCATGGTGCGAGCAACTGTTTCGCGGCACTTTTGTCTTCATTGGCCAGTTGAGGGATGAGTTGATTCGCCAATTGATTGGTATTACGCCAGTCTAAGGCGAGCAGTAAAAAGGCCAAATCAAACAGCAGTGGCTGCCAGACCAAATTTTGTAATGCTAATAGAACCATCAACATCGGAGTAAGCATCATTAGCCAAGCAAGGCTGCCGGAAAGCAAGCTTTGTGAGTAGTGGCTTTGAGTGTTTACTTTATTGGCGAGCTGTTCGGCAAATTTGTGCCAAAGGATGGCAGGATGTGCTTCGCGGGGGAAAGGAAGAATCCAGTGGCAAAGCAGTGCGCCCCACATAACCAGGAGCGCACCATTAGCAAATAGCTGATTAAAAAGATCATCCATGATTGTTTAATACTAAGCCTTTAGCAGTTCAACCATTTTAATCACCATCTCAGAAGAGCTTTGAGCGGCAAGCGGTAGGAACTCGTCAAAACTCATCGTTGCTTCTTTATCTGCGACGTCAGAGATAGCACGTACGACAACGAATGGTACTTTGAATTGGTGACAAGTCTGCGCAATGGCAGATGCTTCCATTTCTACTGCGATAACAGAAGGGAAGTACTGACGGATAAATGCTTGGCGCTCAGCAGTGCATACGAAAGCATCACCAGTACAGATTAGGCCACGTACCGCGTGTTTGTCTTCCATTTGCGCTAGCGCTTGCTCAGCCACATCCATCAGTTTTTCATCAGCAATAAACGCCGCAGGTTGTTGCGCCATTTGGCCCATTTCGTAACCAAATGCAGTAACGTCAGCATCGTGGTGGCGAACTTCGGTTGAGATCACAACATCACCCAGGTTTAGGCTTGAGTCAAAACCGCCAGCAGAGCCGGTATTGATCACCACATCTGGTTGATATTCATCAAGCAAAATGGTGGTACCGATTGCCGCAGCCACTTTACCAATGCCAGATTGAAGCAGTACTACGTCAACGCCGTTCATTTGACCAGCAAAGAAGGTACAACCTGCTTTTTTCACTTCTTGGCAGTTGTTGATAGAGTCTTTTAGGATGGCAACTTCTTGTTCCATCGCACCGATAATGCCGATTTTCATAATGGGCTAAACCTAGGTAGTAAATTAAAGTGGCCAAAGTTTATCATGAAGCTTTGCTAGCCTGAACTCATTATCGAGCTTCGATTGAGTGACATTGCGGTCAAAACAGACAATTGGCGGAATAAAATTGCTATTGCGGTGCGTTATGGATTCACCTATAATCCGCGCTTCGCGTAGCGGCTGAATCAGAGATTGGCTGCTACAAAATATAAACCTACTCTTATTAGGAGAGCATTATGTCTCTGAATGCAGAAACTAAAGCAGCAATCGTTGCAGAATACGCACAATCTGAAGGCGACACTGGTTCACCAGAAGTTCAAGTAGCACTACTTACTGCTTCTATCAACCACCTACAAGGTCACTTCAAAGCTCACAAAGGCGATCACCACAGCCGTCGTGGTCTTCTACGTATGGTTTCTAGCCGTCGTAAGCTTCTTGATTACTTGAAAGGCAAAAACCTTGCTCGTTACCAAGATCTAATCAAACGTCTAGGCCTACGTCGCTAATTAGCGGCTGCATAGAACAGTTTGTAAAAAAGGGGCTTATGCCCCTTTTTTTATTGTCTAAAATCCCCCAATTCCCTTCAAGTAGTTTATACTACTGTCCGGCTGAAACAGTTGTTACTGTTGATGCCAGCAAAAATCATAATGACTCATCGCATTACAGTCACCGATGTCGGCCAACAGGTCGCGACTATTCAAAAGCCATTGAGCGTCATACACAGTGTCTTTTCACTAGTCGCGATTCGTAATGTTTTGGGTTTTTTCTTAACTTAGTCAGGGTATTTATACTCAGTACAAGGAATAACAATGTTCGAAAAACCAGTTGTTAAAACGTTCCAGTACGGTAACCACACGGTTACTCTAGAAACTGGCGTAATCGCTCGTCAAGCTACTGCTGCTGTTATGGTTACTATGGACGATACTGCTGTATTCGTATCTGTAGTAGGTAAAAAAGAAGCAGTTGAAGGTCAAGACTTCTTCCCGCTAACGGTAAACTACCAAGAGCGTACTTACGCTGCAGGTAAAATCCCTGGTGGTTTCTTCAAGCGTGAAGGTCGTCCTTCTGAAGGTGAAACTCTGACTGCTCGTCTAATCGACCGTCCGATTCGCCCACTATTCCCATCTGCATTCAAAAACGAAGTGCAAATCATCGCAACTGTTATGTCTGTGAACCCTAACGTTCAACCAGACATGGTAACAATGATCGGTACTTCTGCTGCACTTGCTATCTCTGGTCTACCATTCAATGGTCCTATCGGTGCAGCGCGCGTTGGTCACATCGATGGTCAACTAGTGCTTAACCCAAGCATGACTGAACTTGCTACATCTAAACTAGATCTAGTGGTTTCTGGTACTGAAAACGCAGTACTAATGGTTGAATCAGAAGCTGACAACCTAACTGAAGAAGAAATGCTTTCTGCAGTAGTATTTGGTCACGAACAACAACAAGTTGTTATCAATGCAATCAACGAGTTCGCAGCTGAAGTTGCAACTCCAGCATGGAACTGGGAAGCGCCTGCAGTAAACACTGAGCTTAAAGCTCTTGTTGCTGATCTAGCTGAAACCCGTCTTGCTGATGCATACCAAATCACTGAGAAAATGGCTCGTTACGAGCAAGTTGGCGCAATCAAGAACGACGTTGTTGCAGCCCTTCTAGCACAAGACGAAAACCTAGCTGAGCGCGAAATCCGCGGTATGCTTGGTTCTCTAGAGAAGAAAGTAGTACGTAGCCGCATCATCGCTGGCCACCCACGTATCGATGGCCGTGAAAAAGACATGGTTCGTGCGCTAGACGTACGTACTGGTGTTCTTCCACGTACTCACGGTTCTTCACTGTTTACTCGTGGCGAAACGCAAGCGATCGTTACTGCGACTCTAGGTACGCAACGTGACGCGCAAATCATTGATGAGCTAACGGGTGAGCGTAAAGATCACTTCCTACTACACTACAACTTCCCTCCATACTGTGTTGGCGAAACGGGTTTTGTAGGTTCTCCTAAGCGTCGTGAAATCGGCCACGGTAAACTGGCTAAACGTGGTATTGCTGCAGTAATGCCTTCTGTTGAAGAATTCCCATACACCATCCGTGTTGTATCGGAAATCACTGAATCTAACGGTTCATCTTCAATGGCTTCTGTATGTGGTACTTCTCTAGCTCTTATGGATGCTGGTGTGCCAATCAAAGCTTCTGTTGCGGGTATCGCAATGGGTCTTGTTAAAGAAGGCGACGATTTCGTTGTTCTTTCTGACATCCTTGGCGACGAAGATCACCTAGGTGATATGGACTTTAAAGTAGCAGGTACTAATGCTGGTATTACTGCACTTCAAATGGACATCAAGATCGAAGGTATCACTAAAGAGATCATGCAAATTGCTCTTAACCAAGCGCAAGGTGCACGTAAGCACATCCTTTCTGTAATGGATGAAGCTATCTCTGGTGCTCGCGAAGAGATTTCTGAATTTGCTCCACGTATTTACATGATGAAGATCAGCTCTGAGAAGATCAAAGATGTTATCGGTAAAGGCGGCGCAGTTATCCGTGCTCTAACTGAAGAGACAGGTACTACGATCGAAATCGAAGACGACGGTACAATCAAGATTGCAGCAACTGAAGGCGCTGCAGCGAAAGAAGCAATTCGTCGTATCGAAGAGATCACTGCTGAAGTTGAAGTAGGTCGTATCTACACTGGTAAAGTTGCACGTCTAGCGGACTTCGGTGCGTTCGTAACAATTCTTCCAGGTAAAGATGGCCTAGTACACATCTCTCAAATCGCTGACAAGCGTGTTGAGAAAGTATCTGACTACCTAGCTGAAGGCCAAGAAGTTCAAGTTAAAGTACTTGAAATCGACCGCCAAGGCCGTGTACGTCTAAGCATGAAAGAAGCAGTAGAACAGCCTGCAGAAGCTGCAGCTGAAGCGAAACCAGCGGCTGACGCTGAGTAATCGCATCTATTAGCTTATTGAGCTAAAAGCATGTTATAAAGGGGGCGTCTCGCCCCCTTTTTTTATGTGCAGTAAAACCAATTTATATAAAGATTCGTTAGCGAAAGTGATGCGCTAATCTGATTTGTCTGGGTTTGCATATCGCCAATGCTGGATGCAAATGAAAGCATCATGGCGGTTTAGGTATACACTATAGGTTGGTAACAGGAGTATATATTCGTGAAATGGTTTCAAACCCTAACGCTTGGATTAAGCATTTTGGTTGCCACAGGTTGTACCTCAACCTCTAACCAGCAATGGGTTTATCCACCCATGGCCGTTCCTCTACAGGCAAGCATGCAACAAGAAGTGCAGATTGCCCGCCTGTCTCAGTTGCTTAAGCGTCCGGATTTGTCTGAAGAACTGCGTGCTAAAATGCTGTTTGAACGTGGTAACTATTACGACAGCGTAGGTTTACGAGATCTTGCCCGTTTGGACTACAGTCAATCTCTACAACTCAATCCGTCGCAACCCGATTTATTCAACTTACTGGGTGTCTACTACACTCAAGTCGGAGAGTTCGACGCGGCATACGAAGCTTTTGACTCTACGTTAGATCTCGATCCTGAAAACTCTTATGCAGTACGAAACCGAGCGATAGCCCTTTATTATGGCGATCGAATTGAGCTCGCAATCGAAGATATTGACGCGCACTTTGCCGAAGAACCGAGCGACCCGTTCCGCGCCCTATGGGTGTATCTAATTAAATTAGAACAAACGCCAGAAGCCGCACGTCAAACATTGCTTGAGCAATACCAACAGCGCGATTCACAATGGGGCTGGGTGCTGGTGGCGATCACTCTCGGTGAGGTAAGTGAAGAGCAAGCGTTTAAAGCGATTATTGCGGGTACACGAGATAATACGTTACTCGCGCAACGATTAACGGAAGCCTATTTCTATTTAGGTAAGCGTTACCAGCATCAAGGTGACTTTGCAGGTGCGATATCGATGTATAAATTAGCGATTTCATTTAACGTCTATGAGTACGTTGAACATCGATACTCTTTCCTTGAGTTGACGCGTATCTTCACACAAGTGAAAGCAGAACAGCTAGCCAAAGCAAAGCTTGAAGAAGCTGCGCAGCCTTAGTCTCTGATTAAGATGAGCTTAGATAAACCGCCTTTTTAGGCGGTTTTTTATTGCCCAAAATTTAAAAACAGCTAAAATGGTTAGCTTGGCTAACTAAAAGGATTAACCATGGTTTTAGAACAGAGTTTGATTGAACTAGAACGTTTTTGCTCTAAGGCGTGGCGCGTCTATGCCAAGGAAGATCCAATGTGTCATTTAAGTTTCAATGAATTTGATTACTTGAAGGTGATACAGCAATACCCTCAAGGCGTGCGTATTACCGATCTTGCCGATGAGTTACGTATTACCAAACCATCGGCTTCGAACATGGTGGCTCGTCTTGAGAAGAAAGGCTTAGTACGTGGCGTGGCTTGTCAGGAAGATGCTCGAGCAAAACGAGTCATGTTAACTGAGAAAGTCGTTAAGGATATGTCTTTAGAGAAGGTGGTGTACCAGCAAATTGCGAGTGACCTTAACCAGTCTCTTTCACAACAGGAAGCTGAGCAGTTAGTGCAACTGTTAAATAAAGCACTTCATAGATAAAAATTTTAACCGATTAGTTAGCCTTGCTAACTAATTAGATTCGGCAGTATTTTGCTTGGTGAAAAAATGCAAGATTCAATCTATAAACAGTTTTGGCGTTACGCGATCCCAACCATTGCGGCGATGCTCGTTAACGGCTTATATCAAGTGGTTGATGGAATATTCATTGGTCGTTATGTCGGTGCTGAAGGTCTGGCAGGGATTAATGTCTCTTGGCCAGTGATTGGCTCGATCCTAGGGATTGGTATGTTGGTCGGCGTCGGCACAGGTGCATTGGCGTCAATTAAACAAGGTGAAGGTGATACGGAGGGCGCGAAAGGTACGTTGGCGACGGGGCTACTGTTGTTGGCTTTGGTTGCGCCGATAGTCTCTGTCGTGCTGTATTTCTTTGCTGATACCTTCTTGTTATGGCAGGGCGCTCAAGGGCGAATTTTAGAGCTCGGTAGTCAATACCTGCATATCTTGATTTTCGCTTGTGTATTCTCGCTTGGCTCGATTGCGACACCGTTTTTACTGCGTAATGATGGTAGTCCAAATTTAGCGACAATCTTGATGGTGATTGGCGCGATTGCCAATATCATTTTGGATTACCTATTTATTGCTTGGTTAGGTTGGGAGTTGCAAGGCGCGGCGTTGGCAACCGCAATGTCGCAAATGATAGTGACTCTATTAGGTATCGGTTATTTCTTCTCGAGCAAAGCGAATATGCGCTTACGTTTGAGTGATTTACGCATTCAGTTTGCAGAGGTTCCGCGTATCGCTGCGATCGGTGTGTCGAGCTTCTTTATGTACGCTTATGGTTCGATGATGGTGGCACTGCATAACAGCCTGTTTGCTGATTATGGCAGTGGTATCTTGATTGGCGCATACGCGATTTTGGGCTATATCGTTACCGTTTACTACCTGATTGTAGAAAGCGTAGCGAATGGTATGCAGCCGCTGGTGAGCTACAACCATGGTGCACGTAATCAAGACAATATTCGTAAACTGCTGCAGATCGCTATGGGAACGGCTGTGCTGGGTGGTATCGCTTTTGTGGTAGTACTAAACATCTTCCCACGTGAATTTGTCTCGGTATTTAACTCTAGTGATGCTGAGTTGATGGAAAATGCCGTGATTGGCATTCGCTTACATATGTTTGCGATGTTCTTAGATGGCTTCTTGGTGGTCGCCGGTGCTTATTACCAATCAATCAACAAGGGTAGTAAAGCGATGTTCGTGACCATCGGCAACATGGTGATTCAACTGCCGTTCCTGTTCATTATGCCCAAGTTGATGGGTGTCAATGGGATCTGGATTGCGTACCCATTGTCGAATATCGCATTGAGTCTGGTGGTGATGTGGATGTTGTGGCGTGACGTGAAGCGGATGATTCTACCGCCTCAACCTATGGTGATGAGTAGCTAAGATAACAAAAAGCCAATCAAATATGATTGGCTTTTTATTTATCAAGCGAAGGTTAAGACTTAACTTCTAGGCCCGCTAAGCGATGCCAGTAACCATTACATTGACGATCTTCAATCTTAACTGGATTTTCGCCGTGCAAGTTGGCACGGAAGCGGTCAATTTCGCCTAACGTATTTAACCCCAGTGGGCTCAAACGCACGACATCGACCAAGCCTTGCATGCTCGATTGATCGTTGATCAAGTTGTAGCAATAACCAGACTGAGTTTGAATACCGTTGAGGTTAAAGACTTCTTGGCCTTCTTGGCTACGTACTTGAATACCCGTTGGGTATTTGATGCAGCAAGTTTCGCAATCGTCTTTGGCTTTATTTTCCGCACGAGCGGTGAAACAGCGAGCTGAATAGGCCAATGGTAAGTAACCGTGGCTAAATACTTCAACTTCAAATTGGTTACGAATACCCAATTGCTCACATTGAACGAGAACCTTGTCTAACCAATCGCGTGACAGCTCAACAGGCATACACCAGCGCGTCATACCTTGTTTTAAAAACAGGTTTAGCGTATGTGCATTGTAGGTGTTAACCGCAGGGCCAACCACAAACGGCACCTTGCTTTCGTAAGCCAGTTGAATCCCCGACACGTCATTTGCTTCAATTGCAAAATCACCATTGTCGATGTATTTCTTCATGATGCTGACTTCACTTGGCGCTTCGAGTAGTGCCATGGTTGATAGCACCACTTGCTTGCCTGAGCCTGCGATCTCTTTAGCAATATCAAACCAGTGTGCTGGTTTCATTTC
The DNA here is from genome assembly GCF_000222585.1 of Vibrio scophthalmi LMG 19158. Classification (GTDB taxonomy): domain Bacteria; phylum Pseudomonadota; class Gammaproteobacteria; order Enterobacterales; family Vibrionaceae; genus Vibrio; species Vibrio scophthalmi. The sequence continues at coordinate 14,897 of NZ_AFWE01000189.1, forward strand.
GCGGCGTTTAGAGCAAACACTTTCGCCAAGATAAATAATATCGGCAGAGCTTTGTTTTGCTTGCTGATAGAAATCTTCAACGTCTTGCTTTGGCCAAAAATAGAGAAGTGGACCGAGTGCGTATTTCATTATTCTATTCCTATGCCGTTATTGCCATTTACGGTGGTAAGCACCAAGCGTGGTTTGCGTACCTTCAGAGACGTTCGCCAGTGCCGCATCCCAAGCAGCTTCAACACGGTAAGCTTCTGGGTTGGCAAGATAGCGATCAATCGCCGCGCGCCATGTACGGGTGACTTGCTCTACGTAAGCAGGGCTACGTTGGCGACCTTCAATTTTCACCGAAGCAACATTGGCAGCAAATAGCTCAGGCAGCATAGAAAGGGTATTCAAGCTGGTTGGCTCTTCGAGTGCATGGTAAACCTTGGCTTCACCTTCGATATCAGCGCTAAATCGGCCTTTACATAAGGTTGGGTAACCGGCGTTCTCACCCGTGCTATAACGGTCAATCAAAATGTTGTTGAGGCGAGACTCAAGGCCCTGTTCAGTTTCTTGCCAGCGTACATATTTGGCTGGAGAGCAAGCGCCGACGGTATTTGGCGATTCACCCGTCATGTAAGACGATAGGTAACAACGACCTTCCGACATGATGCACAAGCTACCAAAAGCAAACACTTCTAGCTCTACATCGCTGGTGATGTTACGTGACAACTGTTTCACCTGATGGATCGACAATACGCGTGGCAGTACGACACGTTTCACGTTGAAGTTGTTCTTATAGAAATCGATCGCGGCAATGTTGGTGGCCGATGCTTGCACTGAAAGGTGCAATTCTAAATCTGGGTATTTACGTGCAGCGTATTCCAGTACAGCAATATCCGCCACGATTAGGGCATCGACGCCTACATCCGCAGCGCGATCAACCGCACTCGTCCAGCGCTCAAAGCCATCTGGGTGAGCGAAGGTATTCAGCGCGACGTGAATTTTTTTGTTGTGGTCGTGCACATACTGCACGGCTTTATCGAGTTTTTTACCGTTAAAGTTTAGCCCTGCGAAATGGCGGGCATTGGTGTCATCTTTAAAGCCGATGTAAACCGCGTCGGCACCACAGTCGATGGCGGTTTTTAGGGCAGGTAGATTACCTGCGGGGCATAGGAGTTCCATTGCTCAGCTAAACCTATTATTTTCAATATTGCCAGCATTTTATGAAGAATTATGAACGGCAATTTTGATGTAAGGCAGGTTTGAGTGAGTTAGCTGACAATTACCTCTTCCGGATAATGGATTTCGCTGACTTTTACGGAAGATTTAATTTTTATGGCGACGGTTCTGCATGAACAATTCTTCGACGTCTTGCTTTGGTTGCGGACGATAGAAATGGAAGCCTTGAATCGAGTTACAGTTGAGGTTTGACAGTAGTGTTGCTTGTTGTTGGGTTTCAACCCCCTCTGCAACCACGGTTAAATTGAGTGATTTGCCCAAGTTGATGATATTTTCAATCACCGTTACCTGTTTAGGTAAGGTGTCGATCTCGGTGATAAAGGCGCGATCGATCTTAAGCTCATCGAGAGGGAAGCGAGCTAAGTAGGCAAGGGATGAATAGCCGGTACCAAAGTCATCAATGGATAGGGCAAAACCAAGTTTTTTGATTGCATTGAGCATTTGAAGGGTGTGCTCACTGTCACTCATCACTGCACTTTCGGTCAATTCAAATGTGATGCAGCTAGGATCCAGCTCGGTGGAGCGCAATAACTTTTCCATGTAATCGATCAGTTTCGGGTTACCAAACTGCTCTGGCGAGAGGTTAATAGCGACACGTCCCGGTAAGATGCCTTGCATCTTCCAGCGTTTCACCGTGGCAAAAACTTCACGCATGACAACGCGACCTAAGTGCTCAATTAATCCAGCTCGTTCAGCTACCGGAATAAAGGCGCCTGGGCTAATATAGCCTTCAACTGGGTGCTTCCAACGTACTAGTGCTTCTGCGCCGTTGATACTGAAATCACGCGCGTTGACTTTCGGTTGGTACCACACTTCAAGGCCATTTTGTTGCAGTGCCTTTTGTAGCTCGATTTCCAGCCATAAACGCATGCGCGCTTCTTTGTTCATCTGATCGTTAAACTTAATTAGACGGTTGCGGCCGCGCTCTTTGGCTTCATACATGGCAGTGTCAGCATTTTGCAGCAATATGCGTGCATCGTTGCCATCACCAGGGTAGACAACGCTACCAATTGAACAAGCAAGGCGTTTGCTAAAGTGTTGCAAATCAAATGGCTGGTTGATGAGTGATATAATTCGATCTGAAAGTGATTCAACCATGCGGTTGTTTTCTGGATTGGGTAAGATCAAACCAAACTCATCGCCACCTAAATGGCCAAGTACAGCTTGTTGAGGTAATAAGCGCTTGAGTCGACAGGAAACTTCTTTGATGACCTTATCACCGATATGGTGACCTAAAGAGTCATTGATGTTTTTAAAGTTATCGATATCAAGGTAGAGCATGATTAACGGTGTTTCATTTTTGATCAGCTGATCAAGGCGCTTGGTGAATCCAAAGCGGTTATATAGCCCGGTTAAAGAATCAATATGAGCATCACTATTTATGGTGGAGTCACTGATTTTCTTCGGTGCTTGTTCAGCATCTTGGATCAGAACCAGTTGTGATTCTTCGCCCATGATCATCGCATGTGCGGCCTGTAGCTGAACTTTTCGCTCCAATCCACAGCGTGGTCCTGTCAGGCACAAAATCGGTGCATCATGCAGTAGCATGCCAAGTTTGTTATTGAAGGACTTTTTGCTGTTTTCATCAATAAACAGGCGCGACAGCTCTTCACCTAATAAATCACTGCTTGATTCAAATCCAAGTAAGCGAACGGCGGCGGGATTGGCTGACAAAATACAGTCATGTTCAACTAGCAATAACCCTTCGGGTAACAGTTGAGTCAGCGCGGAAAACTTGTTTTCTGCTTCTTCGAGCGAGTGGATTAAAATGCTTTTTTCAGAGGTATCAATCGCATGAAGAACGACGTATTGCACTTTGTTATTGAAGCTAATCGGAGAGATGGAGCAGAGCAGACTGGTTTCGAGGTCGACATCGTTAAGCGTAATTTCAGTTTCACTTGATTCGCCAAGTAGAGCGCGTTGGTAGTAGGGTTTGAGCTGGTAATAAAACTGCTCACCAAGAATTTCACGATCGCTCCGCCCGACAAGCTCTTTTTGTGATAGTCCCGATATTTCACAATAGCGTTCGTTAACCATCACATAGTTATGTTGATCGTCTAAGATGGCCGAGAAAAAAGGACTCTTAGCCGTAATTTGTGTAAACCAATCCTGAAACTGTTGCGATGGCATTCGGGGGGTACCAAGTCTCCAAAGAGAGTGAATAAGCGCTTATTACAAGCTGAATGCGTTACTATAACCACCTTATCTAAGAGATTAAAGAGTTGTAACCATTCCGTCATTTTTTGATACACAACAGGTAACGAAAGCAATCTATCCATTATCATCCATGCATCTATCTACAAAGTAACGGATAACCCGCGTGATTAACAAGATTCGCACTCAATTAGTTCAAAATGCAGCATCAATTTTGCGATCTCCAGTCCACTTATTACCACAATCTGTTCAAAAAAAAGCCTTGTTAGATGGCTTGAAAATGGTATTCAAAGAAGCATTGGAAGATGGTGATTTTGAATTCCTTGAAGGCAAGTGGTTGAAAGTAGAAGTTAAAGATATGCGCCTACATTGGTATATCAGCTACGAAGACGACAAGTTAATTGTTGCTGAAACTCCGCAGCAAGAAGACGTATCTTTCTCTGGTAATCTGAATGACTTGATTTTGATCGCTGGCCGCAAAGAAGATCCTGATACATTATTCTTCCAGCGTCGTTTGTCGATTGAAGGCGATACGGAATTAGGTTTGGAAGTGAAAAACCTGATGGATAGTGTCGATCTTGAGCTTTTGCCAAAACCGTTACAGATTTTACTTAATCAGTTAGCTGATTTTGTGCATAAAGGCGTACAATCGCCAGCAGTACAAAATGAGGTAGCGAATGCTTATACGAACTGAAGCGCCAGCGGATATTCTGGCCATTGACCGCCTGCTTAAAACCACCTTTGAGACAGAAGCGGAAGCAAACTTAGTGATGGCACTGAGAGAAAACAGCAAGCTGACGCTTTCACTTGTTGCGTGTAATGATGAAGGCGAAGTCGTCGGACACGCGATGTTTACTCCGGTAACGTTGCAAGGTGAAGATTTAAACTGGCAAGGTCTAGCGCCGGTATCTGTACGTGAAGACTATCGTAAGCAAGGCATTGCTGCGACGATGATTCGCGAAGGTATTGAATCGCTATACGAATTTGGTTACCCCGCTTGTGTCGTGCTTGGCGATCCTGACTACTACCAACGTTTTGGTTTTGAATCGGCAGAAAAACACCACATGCAATGCCAGTGGGATGTCCCTGAAGGGGTCTTTCAAGTTCTGGCGATCGCTGATGGCGAGCTCGCAGAACGTAGTGGTTTGATTGAATATAGTGAAGAGTTTAGCCAGCTTTAATGGGTAAACTTACGCAGAAAAAAGGGGCGATAGCCCCTTTTTTGTTGCCCGTCGATCTGTGCTAATATGACGATACGAAATTTAGAGAACTCTATTCATGCAAACTGACCATGTTGCTTACCTAACACAGATGGGGATTGATTGTTATCAACTCAGCCATCCTGAACGTTTGACCGGTTACCAAGCGCCAGCGCTGGAATTGCCTGCCGAGTGCAAACTCTTGTTAGTTTCGCCCGTGAGTCCAAACGGTGAGTTAGCACTGCTGTTTGAGCGGGTATTAAAAAGCATCAATATTTCTTTAGACCAAGCACGCCATATCTACCCTGAACAGGCGACTCAGCTAGCTGGACAATCCATGGAATGGGTGTGGTTTGCAGGCTGCGAACGTACAGAACAATTGGCTGAAAAAGCACTCATGACCCCACTTCTTAGTGAGATCGATGGGAATAATCAGCAGCGTAAAGCGCTGTGGCAACAGATCTGTTCATACTAACGAGCCTTATGACACTACAATTTTATCCTCTTGCCTTAGAGCACCTTGACCAAGTGTGGGCCATTGAGCAAACGGCGCATAGCCACCCTTGGGCTGAATCGATGATTCGTGATCTTAATAGCCGTGGTGCCTGCCATCATGCTTTGGTCGTGAATCAAAAAGTCGTTGGTTACTTTTACGCACAAAACATCGTCGGTGAAGTCACCTTACTTAACATTGCTGTTGATCCTGCCGAACAAGGCAAAGGTTATGGTAAGGCGTTAACCGAGCACTTTTTAGATATTTGCGAACAAGCTAAAGCCGAAAGCGCTTGGTTAGAAGTGAGAGAAAGCAATCAGCGCGCGTTTGCTCTTTATGAAGCGGTTGGTTTTAACGAGCTTGATCGCCGTCGTAATTACTACCCAACCGACAAAGGTAAAGAAGACGCGATTATTATGAGTTACCTATTTCTCTTTTAATCAGCGTGCTGAATTAAGCATTAACGCTAGGTGATGACTTAGCGTACGACTATCGCGCCGCTTGTGGTTGCTTGAGTATAAAAGCAATATAAGCGAGAATAGCGCGCAAAATTGAATCGAACCGGTTTGTTTAACGTTTAAACAAGCATCCAGACAGAAAAGAAGACCAGTTTCATGTCAAATACACCATTTATTGGCGAAGTTTCTAAACGTAGAACGTTCGCTATTATCTCGCACCCGGATGCGGGTAAAACCACCATTACAGAAAAAGTTCTGTTATTCGGAAACGCGATCCAAAAAGCGGGTACAGTGAAAGGTCGTGGCTCTAACCAGCATGCGAAATCTGACTGGATGGAGATGGAAAAAGAACGTGGTATCTCGGTAACAACGTCTGTGATGCAGTTCCCATACAACGACTGTCTAGTTAACCTACTGGATACTCCAGGACACGAAGACTTCTCGGAAGATACTTACCGTACGCTAACGGCGGTGGACTCGTGCTTGATGGTTATCGATGCGGCGAAAGGTGTCGAAGACCGTACACGTAAATTGATGGAAGTTACTCGCCTGCGTGATACGCCAATCGTAACTTTCATGAACAAACTGGACCGTGACGTTCGTGATCCAATGGAAGTCTTAGACGAAGTTGAAAACGAACTAGGCATGATGTGTGCGCCTATTACTTGGCCAATTGGCTGTGGTAAAGAGTTTAAAGGTGTTTACCATATCCACCGTGATGAAACGATTCTGTACGAATCAGGTCATGGTCATGAAATCCAAGAAGTGCGCATCATTAAAGGTCTAGATAACCCAGAGCTTGATGAGCAAGTTGGTGCTGATCTAGCGGAGAGCGTGCGTGAAGAGCTTGAACTAGTGATGGGCGCATGCCCTGAGTTTGATCTTGAATCTTTCCTTGTCGGTGAGTTAACGCCAGTCTACTTTGGTACCGCACTGGGTAACTTTGGTGTTGACCATATGCTAGATGGTTTGACTGAGTGGGCTCCAATGCCGAAAACTCGTCAAGCGGTTGAGCGTGATGTTGAAGCGACAGAAGAGAAATTCTCTGGTTTCGTATTCAAAATCCAAGCGAACATGGATCCTAAACACCGCGACCGTATTGCTTTCATGCGTATCGTATCGGGTACTTACACCCAAGGCATGAAAATGAACCACGTACGTCTAGGAAAACAAATCAGTATTTCTGATGCGGTTACCTTTATGGCGGGCGACCGTTCACGTGCAGAAAATGCGTTTGCTGGCGATATCATTGGTCTACACAACCACGGTACGATCCAAATCGGTGATACCTTTACTCAAGGTGAATCGTTGAAGTTCTCAGGTATCCCTAACTTCGCACCAGAATTGTTCCGCCGTATTCGCCTACGCGATCCACTGAAGCAAAAGCAGCTACTTAAAGGTCTTGTTCAGCTTTCAGAAGAGGGTGCTGTGCAGGTATTCCGTCCAGTACAAAACAACGATCTTATCGTTGGTGCGGTCGGTGTGCTTCAGTTTGATGTGGTTGTGGCGCGCCTGAAGTCAGAATACAACGTAGAAGCGATTTACGAAGGCGTAAACGTGGCAACGGCTCGTTGGGTTGACTGTACTGATGGTAAGAAGATGGACGACTTCCAACGCAAGAACCAAGCTAACCTAGCGCTCGATGGTGGTGATAACCTAACCTACATCGCGCCAACCATGGTGAACTTGAATCTAGCGCAAGAGCGTTTCCCTGATGTGGTGTTCCGCGCAACTCGCGAGCACTAATATTCGGTGTATTTGGTGTGATAGCGGCATTGACTGCGTTAACTCACACCAATCACTTTGAATATTGATGAATAAAAAAATACGCCC
>NZ_AFWE01000188.1 GCF_000222585.1 Vibrio scophthalmi LMG 19158
GAATTAAGCAACTGCTCTAAATGGCATTACGTTTGATTGGGCTACTTGTGGCATCTGATACCAGCTTGGAATAGGTAGCGGTTTAAGCTCGATAACCTCAGAACGCTTGAGCGTTGGGCAAAGGCGTGTAACATCGAATTGCTGACCGATATCAATACCAATTTTTCTTAACCTGGCTTTGTGCTCGTAAAATCTGGTGCGACTTAACGTATGTCGTAAATCCGTACCGTGCTGCCAAAGCGTGAAATAGTTCATGGTGGTGTTAGCTTTGCGGATGGTATCGACAGCGCCTGCTTCTAATAATTGTTCTGCGATTGATTGATGTGTGTCATTAGTGGCGTGTAATGTCTTCATGGCGTCCTCCATCGTCGTTAGATGTTTGTAAAAGTCTTGTTCACTGACCAATCCGTAAAATTGCAAATCGTGTCGTTTAAGTAATTTTTGTCTTAGGCTGTGTTCTTCACGAACAACTCCGTTTTGTTCGCAATATTCGATAAGCGTTTCTAAATACTTAATGTGATCTTGTGTGGTCTTGTTACTACGTTTGTATTTTTTTAACCGAAGTTGCATTTCAAAGGCTTTGCAGTAGAGCTTGAGCATTTCCCATGTTGACCCCTCGCCCCAGTTACATGTCATGCCATTAGGTTTAAGAATTGCCTCACGCGCTCGGCCCATAGCCACAGATGACATACCACGAATAAATGAAAGCTCATTACCGCGACCAACCATGTGGTTACGCGTCCAGTCAATAAGAGTAATTTCAGCCCCGTTACCAATAATTGACGACGACTTACCGTCCGGTGTCTGACGGTGATATGCGCGCGTGGTTTTAGTGAATGGAGGCAGATCATATTTAGCTAAAATGTGGTTATAAATTGCTACGCACTCATCGAGAGAAGTTAACCCCCAAAGATTATCCATACGCTGCCAACGCGAGGGATTTCCCTCTACACGTACACGGTTGCCATTACAGCGAATTGTTAGCTTGGTGCTAAATGATCCTTCTAGAATTTTTTGGTTAACACTTGGTGGAAGCTTTTCGCCAGATTCCATGTCAACGCGCTCAATAACATGAGTACCAACAAAAGGAAGTCCCCCATCGGGATGGTCTTGCTGCATGAAAAGCTGATCAATGAAAAACATATGTACCCATGTATGCATGTTTATTAAAATGCAAAATACACCCAAATATATTTGTATGCAAGTACGCATTAAAATATATGATACATGCATAATAGAATGCGCTTAACAGTGCAATCGAGGGGAAGACATGAAGAAATACACATCGCTAAGAGTCAGTGAAGAAAAGAAGATAAAACTAGAAAGAGCTGCAATAGAAATTAGCTACGCAACAGGAAGACAAATAAAGTGGACGGATGTTGCTAACCACCTATTCGATCAGTATTTAAGTGAAGCAAAAAAGGATATGAAAGAAAGCCTGACGGGTAAGTAAAAATCCCGTTTTCGGGAC
>NZ_AFWE01000187.1 GCF_000222585.1 Vibrio scophthalmi LMG 19158
ATATTATGTTAAATATGATACTAAAGATACGAAGTGTTTCATCAATCTTCCTCTCTTATTCCGCCTATTTCAGTCATTTGATTAAACATAATCTATTTACCATAAAATACTTAATAAACACATTTATTATCTATCGATATAAATGTGTCATTAAGATCAAAGCTTCGTATTTTCTATGTTTTACTGTTCTTTAGTTGTCTTGTACAACAAATTCTATATGCGTTGTTTCGTCATTCTCTTTGCTCCTAACTGTGATATTCCGCAGCAAACTGTTGTTGAGTTGCCAAGTATTTTTGGCCGCTTTTTGCGCTATTGCACCATCAATTTCCCAAGAGTCATTAGGCGTTACAATTTTAATTTCTTGCGGGCTAAATTGAGCGAAAAATTGGGCATCGTTAACATAAAATGCACACGGTTGTTGCAATTTACAACTCGTCTTTTTCTCCGCTTCATAATTAAAAGTTCGCCAAAAAAAAGCAACGATTAGCACCGTTAACATGATGATTATTTGAACAAAACGTCCTTTTGTCAGCTTTTGTGCAGCCATTATTGGGTCTTCTCCGTGTAACAAGCTTCAAAGTTTTTAAATAAATAAGCAAATCCAGACTGTGAGTAAGGTTACCCCTCTGTCATTAAAATGTTAATTGCAGTATAGTTTCCTCCTGAAAATGCCACTTTTTTTAAAAAGCGCAAAGATTATTTAACCACTTTAAGCAGTATGGTTTTTCTGAGTGGTTTGGGTGGCATTACGACATGAGTCGTGTTGGAAGTAAAGTGTAGTAATAATAGAATTGGAAGCATGCAAATATGAGCCAGGAAAAGCAGCTTGAACAAGCCTACAACTATACCGTCGTTCGTCAGTTTACCTTAGTGACCATTCTTTGGGGTATTGTCGGCATGGCAGTTGGGGTTTTGATTGCCGCTCAGTTAGTATGGCCACAGTTAAACTTTGATACACCGTGGCTGACGTATAGTCGATTACGTCCACTGCATACTAATGCGGTAATTTTTGCGTTTGGTACCAGCGCCCTTTTCGCAACGTCCTATTATGTTGTGCAGCGTACCTGTCAAACGCGTTTATTTGGAGGTCCTCTCGTTCCGTTCACCTTTTGGGGTTGGCAAGCTATTATTTTAGCCGCCGCGATCACTTTGCCTTTGGGTTATACCTCAGGTAAAGAGTACGCAGAACTTGAATGGCCTATTGATATTGCAATCGCTGTTGTATGGGTTTCATACGCGATTGTCTTTTTTGGTACGTTGATCAAACGTAATACCTCACATATTTATGTGGCAAACTGGTTTTTCGGTGCTTTCATTATCACCGTTGCCGTGCTGCACATTGTTAACAGTATGGCCATCCCAGTCTCGGCTGGTAAGTCATATTCGATTTACGCTGGAGCCGTCGATGCGATGATTCAGTGGTGGTATGGCCATAATGCGGTAGGTTTCCTCTTAACAGCAGGTTTCCTTGGCATGATGTACTACTTCGTACCAAAACAAGCTGAGCGCCCTGTTTACTCTTACCGTTTATCGATCGTACACTTTTGGGCACTAGTATCACTTTACATCTGGGCTGGTCCGCACCACCTTCACTATACCGCACTGCCTGACTGGACTCAGTCATTGGGTATGGTGATGTCATTGGTTCTGTTTGCTCCATCTTGGGGTGGCATGATCAACGGTATCATGACGCTATCTGGTGCATGGCATAAGCTTCGCTACGATCCAATTCTACGTTTCTTGATTGTCTCTCTCTCTTTCTATGGCATGTCGACTTTTGAAGGTCCGATGATGTCAATCAAGACGGTTAACGCATTATCGCACTATACCGACTGGACAATCGGCCACGTTCACTCAGGCGCTTTAGGTTGGGTTGCAATGGTATCAATCGGTTCGGTTTATCACTTGATCCCTCGCCTATTTAACCAAGAACGCATGTATTCAGTGAGCATGATTAATGCACACTTCTGGCTTGCAACCATTGGTACGGTACTTTATATCGTCGCCATGTGGATCTCTGGTGTGATGCAAGGTCTGATGTGGCGTGCAGTCAACTCTGACGGTACGTTGACCTACAGTTTTGTTGAGTCTGTTCAAGCGTCTTACCCGTTCTACGCGGTACGTTTCATTGGTGGTTTTATCTTCTTGGCGGGTATGTTCTTAATGGCATACAACACCTATAAGACTGTGACTGCACCAAACGATAGCCTCAAAGCTATCCCGCAACCGGCATAAGGAGATTTAGGAATGAGCAATAATTCTAACAATCGCCATGAAGTTGTTGAACGTAACGTCGGCTTGCTAGCGATTTTGATTGTTTTTGCTATCAGCTTAGGGGCTTTAGTAGAGATCACTCCGTTGATTTTCCAAAAGCAAACCACTGAACCAGTAGAAAATCTACGCGCCTATAGCGCGTTAGAAATGGAAGGACGTGATGTTTATATTCGTGAAGGTTGTAACGTATGTCACAGCCAAATGATTCGTCCTTTCCGTTCTGAAACCGAACGTTATGGTCACTACTCTGTTGCTGGTGAGAGCGTTTATGAGCATCCATTTTTGTGGGGTTCTAAGCGTACCGGCCCAGATCTTGCCCGCGTTGGTGGTCGTTATTCTGATGAATGGCACCGTGTTCACTTGATTGATCCGCGTGAATTGGTTCCTGAATCAAATATGCCAGGCTTCCCTTGGTTGGAAGAAAACGGTCTAGATGGCGAATTAACCAAGAAAAAACTTGAGTTATTCCGCAATCAGTTTGGCGTTCCTTACACCGATGAACAAATTGCTAACGCACCGAAAGATGTAGAAGGAAAAACAGAGATGGATGCCATCATTGCTTACCTTCAGTCTCTTGGTCATGCAATGAAGTAAGGAGCTGATCATGGAAATAGGTACTATTCACAGTATTTGGACCATCGTTCTTTTTGTGAGTTTTCTGGGTGTGGTTTGGTGGGCTTTCGGTAAAAAACGTAAAGCTCGCTTTGAGGAAGATGCCAACCTTGTATTCGCTGACGAAGAGCAAACGCCGACGAAAGGACAAGGAGAGACCAAATAATGGATACGTTTTGGAGTCTTTGGATAATCATAATCACAGTAGGCACTTTGCTTGGCTGTGCTGCACTACTCTATTGGTGTCTTAAAGACAAAATGGGGGTTGAAGAAGGTGCAGATATGGGCCATGAATACGATGGTATTCGTGAACTCAATAACCCGCTACCGAAATGGTGGACTTACCTTTTTGTAAGTACATTTGTTTTTGCCGCTATTTACTTAGCACTCTACCCAGGCTTAGGTAGCTATAAAGGTCTGTTAGGTTGGACTAGTTCAAACCAACTTGTTCAAAGTGTTGAACAATCAAAGCAATTGATTAAAGAAGCACAAGAAAACAAGCAGCTCGATCAGTATGCGAAAGAGCTTGGTGATGCTGACGAGTACTTTGGTGAAGCGTTTCGTGGCTTAGCTTATGTAGAAGGAACTGATGAACTCAAATCGATTCCTGATATCGCTGCCGATCCTGAAGCGGTTAAAGTTGGACAACGTTTGTTCTTACAAAACTGTTCTCAATGTCATGGTTCGGATGCTCGTGGCCAAAAAGGCTTTCCAAATCTGACTGACGGTGCTTGGCTATATGGTGGTGAACCGCATGCAATTGTGAACACCATTATGAATGGTCGTGTCGGTATGATGGCAGCTTGGAAAGATGTACTCGGTGATGACGGTGTTAAAGAAGTTGTCAGCTATACGTTGAGTCTATCTGGACGTTCGGTCAATGCGAAAGAAGCGGCAGCCGGTAAAGCACGTTTCGTCGTTTGTGCTGCGTGTCACGGTACCGATGGTAAGGGAAACCCTACTCTTGGCGCTCCTGACCTAACCGATCAATACTGGTTGTTTGGTGGTACTCGTGATGATGTCACGCAAACCGTTATGTATGGCCGCTCAGGTGTAATGCCTGCTTGGAAAGACATCCTTGGTGAAGATAAAGTTCAACTAGTCTCTGCCTATGTTTGGAGTCTATCTAACGGCGACAATAAGTAACATTTCAATAACAGCCCCTAGTCTTAGGGGCTGACTTTTCTTAAAGTAAAGACATTCCAATTTTTTGTGAGAACTTTTTTATGGTAAAGCCTTGGTATAAGCAGTTTTGGCCGTGGTTTCTAATCCTTCTTCCTCTAACCGTCATTATCTGGTCAGTGATTAGAATTGTCATATTGTCCAACCATTCAGTCTCTTTGGTTACTGAGGATTACTATAAAAAAGGCAAAGGTATCAATATCGACCTCTCCAAGATTAAAGTAGCAAAAAAATTAGCGATCAATGCCTCGGCTTTATCCGATGGTAATGCGATTGTGTTAACGCTGGACAAGGGGACGCTTAAGCATTTTCCGGCTCTACATGCCACCTTTGCTCACCGCACTTTACCTGATCGCGACTTTAACCAAATGCTAACGGCGAATGCGAGTGGTGAATACCACATCCTGTTGGAAGAGCCGCTACAAGGCCCTTGGTTTATCGAGCTTACTCCGCACGATAAACAATGGCTGGTTCAAGGACGAGTTACCTTCCCTTCAGCTACTCCAACACAACTAATGAACTGATAAAATCTATGTGCCAATCGTGTTACCACTGCGGTGAAGAAGTACCAGTCAACACGGACTACAAAGTAGAGATTCTCGGACAAATACGTGATATGTGTTGTCCGGGCTGTGAGACTGTCGCCCAAACCATTATGGATAGTGGTTTGGTCTCTTATTATCAATATCGAACTGCCCCTGCAGAAAAAGCCAACATGGTCCCAGAGCAATTACAGGCACTGGTGCATTATGATAACCAAGAAGTGCAAAACGAATTTGTTCGCAATAGCGATAAACACTCTGAAGTGACATTGTCACTCGATGGTATTTCTTGCGCGGCTTGTGCATGGTTGATTGAAAAGCAGCTTTCGCATACCGAAGGCGTTGTTCAAATACGCGTTAACACAACCACGAATCGAGCTATCCTCGCTTGGGATAACTCAAAAGCAAAACTCAGTGAATTGCTGGCAGTGATTCATCAACTAGGCTACAAAGCAGCGCCGTTTGAGGCGGATCAACAAGAAGCTGCTTATCACCGCATGATGAAGCAATACCTCTATCGATTGGGTATCGCAGGGCTTGCGACGATGCAAGTGATGATGCTTGCGGTTGCCCTTTATCTCGAAGTTTTTGGCGATTTAGACCCCGAATTTCGCAATTATTTTCGTTGGGTAAGCTTGATCTTTGCCACTCCGGTCATGCTCTACTCTGCGTTGCCTTTCTATCTTAATGCATGGCGCAGTATTAGAAGCAAAACGCTCGGAATGGATGTCCCTGTCTCTATTGCGATGATTTTTGCCTATGTAGCCAGCCTCGTCGCTACCGTAACCGAACAAGGTGAAGTGTTCTTCGAATCAATTTCAATGTTCGCGTTTTTCTTGCTCGTTGGTCGTTTCTTAGAGATGCGTGCGCGCAGAAAAGCGGCAGCTGCAAGCGGAAACCTATTGAAACTTATCCCAGCGATGGCGACGACCCTTGAGGGTGAACAAACACCGGTAAAATCGTTACAAGTAGGCGACAAAATTCGCGTCTTGCCCGGAGAGCATATCCCAGCGGATGGTATTATCACGCAAGGCCGTGTGCATATTGACGAATCGATGTTAACGGGAGAGTCCATCCCGGTGGTAAAAATCATCGGTGACCATGTTTATGCTGGCACGCTTAATGGCGAAGAAGCATTCGTCCTTGAAGTGCGCTCGAGCAAAGCCGATTCAATGATTTCAAACATTGTACGCCTGCAAGATGAAGCTCAGCTATCTAAACCTAAGATCGCTGAAATTGCCGATGTGGTGGCGCGTTACTTTGTCGCTGTTTTGCTTGTTATTGCTGCCGCGACTTGGTTCTACTGGCAACAAAACCAACCTGATGATGCGTTTTGGATCATGCTTGCTGTGCTTGTGGCAACCTGCCCTTGTGCTCTTTCCCTCGCGACACCTACCGCACTCACGTGTGCGACATCACGAATGGGTAACCTTGGGATCTTACTGCGTAAAGGTCATGTCTTTGAGACCTTATGTAAGGTCAATCACCTTATCATTGATAAAACGGGCACATTGACCCATGGCGACATTGAAATCAATGATGTGCGTTTGTTTGGCCAGCAATCAAAAAGTACCACTCTCTCTTTAGCCGCAGCACTTGAAGCACACGCCAATCATCCTCTTGCTCGCGCGTTTCGTCCTTATCTTGATGCAAATGTCATAATAGACGAGATAGAAAATGTGATTGGTTCCGGTATCCAAGGTTGTTATCAGGGTAAACCGATCAAAATTGGCAGTGCTGAATTTGTCTTGTCATCTCAAGATAAAGTCGAGCCGAATGCTATATACCTCTCGATTGCCAACGAACATGTTGCCACTTTCTATTATCAAGACCCAATTCGCCAAGAAGCCGTTGCCTTTGTTAAGCAATTTAGAAATGCCGGCATCAAAGTGACGCTGCTCACGGGCGATTCAAACGCCAATGCTGAGCTTGTTGCACAACAAATCGGTATTGATGATGTGGTCTCGGAAGCAAAGCCTCAGGATAAACTTGATTACTTACACAGTTGTCGCGATGACGATATCACCATGATGGTCGGTGATGGTATTAACGATGCCCCGACTCTAGCGGGCGCTCATCTTTCTGTTGCGATGGGAGGCGGTACCGATGTTGCCAAAGCGTCTGCCGATATGGTGCTACTGGGTGACAAGCTCGACCGAATTTTGCAAGCGCGTGAGTTAGCTCTTAAAACCCGACGAATTATCGCAGAAAACCTCGCTTGGTCATTAGGATATAATTTATTAATCTTACCTCTCGCTGTTGCGGGGTTAGTTGCCCCCTATTTTGCCGTAGTCGGCATGTCGGCGAGTTCCATCATCGTTGTTTCTAATTCACTGCGATTACTAAAAGAGTCCCATAAGGAACAAGGTTAAGAACTATGGAAAGCCTCTATATATTAATTCCGATTGCGATCGTCTTGGTTTGTGTCGCGGTGGGTATATTTCTTTGGGCGGTTAAAAGTGAACAGTTCGAGGATTTAGAGCGTCAAGGACACAATATCCTTTTTGATGAAGATGAAAAGGATCAGCCTAAAAAATGAGTGCAGATTTCGTCGCCGCCTTTATGATTGGTCTAATTGGTTCAGGTCACTGCATGGGCATGTGTGGTGGCGTGGCATCCCTGCTTTCAATGGGAAATGGGCAACCATCTAAGATCATTCCGCTGTTTTATAATTTGGGCCGAATATTCAGTTATGCATTATTCGGTGGTTTAATCGGTGGCGCGGTTTCCACCATTGCAGAAGTGGCCAGCCTTAACCATAGCTTTGCGTGGTTACGTCTTCTAGCGGCACTGTTTATGGTTTTGCTCGCTTGCTATATTGGTCGTTGGTGGCAAGGTCTACTCATCGTTGAGAATCTGGGGAAGAAGTTGTGGCAATACATCTCACCGATGAGTAAAAAACTGTTACCCATTAGCAATCCGTACCAAGCTGGCGCCTTTGGCTTTTTATGGGGATGGCTACCCTGTGGCTTAGTTTATTCCACTCTAACTTGGGCGGTGGTTTCTGGAAGTAGCCTTAATGGCGCGTTGATTATGACGGCGTTTGGCTTGGGAACTTTACCTGCGATGCTGATGGTTGGTTATGGGTCAACGTATTTACACAAACTGCAACAATCTACGGTTTTTCGAAACATCGCCGCGATCACAATATTGGGTTATGGGCTATATACTGCATATGGTGCGATGCGTTTACTGGCTTAGAGTTGATAGATTACTGTTTTTAAGCATCTTTTTTCACTACCTTTTATCCTTTAGCGGTGATAAAATATTGATGTATATCAAATAGTGAAAGGTTGTTATGATTTCTGAAAAGCCTGCAAAACGCATTCAATCCGGTGGTTGTGCTATCCACTGTCAAGATTGCAGCATTAGTCAGCTATGCATTCCGTTTACGCTAAATGAGAGCGAGTTAGACCAACTTGATCAGATCATTGAGCGTAAAAAGCCAATTCAAAAAGGCCAAGAACTATTTAAAGCTGGCGACGAATTGAAGTCGCTGTATGCGATTCGTTCAGGAACCATTAAGAGCTACACCATTACAGAGCAAGGTGACGAGCAAATTACCGCCTTCCATTTGGCTGGTGATCTCGTTGGGTTTGATGCCATTACCGATGATAGCCACCCAAGCTTCGCACAAGCGCTTGAAACATCAATGGTTTGTGAGATCCCTTACGAAATTCTTGATGACTTGTCCGGTAAGATGCCAAAACTACGTCAACAAATCATGCGATTGATGAGTAGTGAAATAAAAGGCGATCAAGAAATGATCCTGTTACTTTCGAAGAAAAACGCGGAAGAACGATTGGCAGCATTTTTGTATAACCTTTCAACGCGCTTTTCACAGCGTGGCTTTAGTCCAAGAGAATTTCGCCTTACCATGACTCGTGGTGACATCGGTAACTATTTGGGTCTGACGGTAGAGACGATCAGTCGCCTACTTGGCCGCTTCCAAAAGTCAGAAATCTTGAGCGTTAAAGGCAAATACATCACTATTCTTGATCACGACGCCCTAATGCAACTGGCTGGAGTTTCGACAGAATCGTAATAACTTCAATGATGTAGCTCTAAACTGAGCTACATCATAAAATCCCAATCTCGACAAAACTTTTCCTAATAATTCCCTCTCAACTGCGCTAAAGTAATCTTGTCGGCCCAAGTGACTTAGGTATAAGTCTCCTCAGCTTTAAGGAGTTTGCTATGAGTATCTATAATAACATCCTAGTCGTTGCCAATATTAATAGCGATGATCAACCAGCGCTCGCGCGAGCAATGCAATTAGCAGCCAAAAGCCGCTCTCGCAGCCGTATTACGTTTTTCTTGTCAATCTACGACTTCTCTTACGACATGACTTCCATGCTCTCTATGGATGAGCGTGATGCTATGCGTCGTGGCGTAATCCATCAACGTGAACAGTGGATGCGTAGTGTTGCTGAACCATATATCAATGAAGATATTGATTTTGACGTGCGTGTGGTATGGCACAACCGCCCTTACGAAGCGATTATCGCGGAAGTTTATGCAGGCAGCCATGACATTGTGATCAAAGGTACGCGTAAACATGACGTGCTCGAGTCCGTAATCTTTACCCCAACTGATTGGCACTTATTGCGTAAATGCCCTGCTCCAGTTTTGCTGGTTAAAAATGCCGATTGGCCAGCGGATGCAAGTATTATTGCCTCTGTTCATGTTGGTTCAGAAAACGACACCCATTTAGGTCTCAATGATCTTATGGTTGAACAATTGACCTGTTTGACCGAGCGATTAGGCGCTAAACCTTATTTGATTAATGCCTACCCAGTCACGCCTGCCAATATTACCATTGAGCTACCAGAGTTTGACCCAACGACGTATACCGACGCTGTGCGCGGACATCACTTAACTGCGATGAAAGCATTGCGTCAAAAACATGGTTACGACGATGAACAAACGATAGTAGAGCAAGGCTTGCCTGAAGATATCATTCCGCAAGCTGCCAAAGAGCTTAATGCCGCAATGGTCATCATTGGCACAACTGGCCGTACCGGCCTTTCAGCGGTGTTCATTGGTAATACGGCTGAACATGTTATTGATAAAATTAATTGTGATGTTCTTGCGCTCAAACCTGAAGGTTACATCAGCCCTCTCGACCCTACGACCGCAATCTAAACACACCCATCCCCTCCAACGTGAGGGGATTTTTCTATCTTCACCAACAATAGCACTAGCATCTCAATTATTTATCCGTATCATACGCCCTTCATACCGATTTGAGCCTCATAGAGGCACAATGCAGGTATCGTTTTGTATTCAGATTACCGGATAAGACTGCGAACTAATGACCGAGCAAAATCAAGAGCGCACCAAGGCTCAACAATATAACTTCAACAAACTACAAAAGCGTATTCGCCGTAACACTGGCCAAGCGATCCAAGACTTCAACATGATTGAAGATGGCGACCGCATTATGGTTTGTCTATCAGGCGGTAAAGATAGCTTTACGATGTTGGAAATACTGATGAGCCTACAAAAAAGTGCTCCGATCTCGTTTTCGCTGGTAGCGGTTAACCTTGACCAAAAACAACCAGGTTTCCCAAGCCACATTTTACCTGAATACCTTGAATCACTAGGTGTTGAGTACAAAATTGTTGAAGAAGACACATACTCAATTGTTCAAGACAAGATCCCAGAAGGCAAGACCACTTGTTCTCTGTGTTCTCGTCTACGTCGTGGTATTTTGTATCGCACGGCGAAAGAGCTAGGTGCAACTAAGATTGCACTAGGTCATCACCGCGATGATATTCTGGAAACCTTGTTCTTAAACATGTTCCATGGCGGCAAATTAAAAGGCATGCCACCTAAGCTGGTATCAGATAACGGCGAGCACGTGGTTATTCGTCCATTGGCGTACTGTCGTGAAAAAGACATCATTAAGTATTCTGAGATGCGTGATTACCCAATCATTCCATGTAACTTGTGTGGTTCTCAGCCAAATCTACAGCGTCAAAACATTAAGCTCATGCTTAATGACTGGGATAAGCGTTTCCCAGGTCGCATCGAATCGATGTTCCGTGCGATGCAAAATGTGGTACCAAGCCATCTTGCTGACTACAATCTATTTGATTTTAAAGCTATTGACCGTGATTCAGGCGTTATTAACGGCGGGGATATTGGCTTTGATAAAGAAGAGATGCCAGTACAAAACTTTGCTGACGAAGATAGCGTGCAGGAATTTGATCCTAGCTTGAAGTTAGATGTAACCAATATCTAAACTTTAAAAACTACGGGTTTAAAATTACAAAGGGTCGCTGATTGCGACCCTTTTTACATTGTGACTATTGGTTTTGAATATCTTACTAGCCATGTAGGCCGCTGACGATAGAGTGATATTAGCTCTCTAGTTTGCTTTGGTGAGATAAGGTAAAACGCGTAAAGTTTCTTGCGGTAAGGTAAAGGAACCTCCTTCACCAATCTCATTCAATGTAATTTGAATTTTCCCATCGACCACTGGCTTTTGTTTGCCGTTGGAGAATTGAACTGTTGAATTCAAGTTGTTGGCGAATTCTAATGTGACTCCTTCGACCTCTGGGGTAAACCAGCTCGCAAACATTCCGCCTAACTGTTCTAGGATGGATTGCATTTGTGGTAATAGTGCTTCAATTTGGCTGTATGCAACCTCACCAGAAAACGCCTGCTTGGTCATGACGACCATTGAAAAGTCACACTGTCTATCCTGAGGAGTGTCAACATAAACTAGTGGGTTAGCCTGACGTAAGTGACTATCGAGTGGTACCAATACTTCTTGAGCAGGTGAAATGATAAGATCTTCGTAATGTTCTTCTTTTTCCATCCAGGCTTTTTCGATTTTACATAGCTGCTTAGAAGCGGCATCGAGAAAAAAGAAGCCGACTTTGACATCCTCATGGCCTTCTTTGTCGTTTTGCTTCATGTGTGTATAAAGCTTTGAATAGGTAAATCGGTATTCTTGAGCTTGGCTTGGTAAAGATACAGCGCTAAACAGCGCTGCAGAAATCAGTGTGAGCGTTACTTTCTTCATTATTGTGTGAGATCGTTATAGTCTGTCCAGAACTCATCATTGTGACGGATCATCGTCTGTAAGTCCTTGACGTATGCCTCACCTCGCTCAGAGTATTTCAATAAACCGTTAGTCAAAGCAATCGCGGCCTGGGTATCAATCAAGCTCTGTTCGCCCTGTTGACGGTCAAAACGGATCTCACGCAGATCGTAATAGGCTCTATTGCGGTTAACGTTCATAAAATAGCGGTGAATCGATTCTTGTACCGAATCAAAACTAGCAACTTCATGTGACGCATCATCGTTACGTTGTAACGGAATGAGACCACAACCTTTGCTGTAACACCACTGGCCAAAATAATTATTTGCATTGGTTGCAAAACGCGAAGTGCCCCACGCTGATTCATTTGCCGCTTGAGTCATAACCAAAGATTCAGGTAACACATTAACACGGTGCAACATCTTATCGAGCCAAGCTACTGTAATGCCTTCCGTCGTTACCTCTACATCGTATAGCTTACCTAAACGCTTAGCGTAATTGTTGTCTTCGCTCGTTAACGAACCTTGC
Source organism: Vibrio scophthalmi LMG 19158 (assembly GCF_000222585.1). Lineage (GTDB taxonomy): Bacteria > Pseudomonadota > Gammaproteobacteria > Enterobacterales > Vibrionaceae > Vibrio > Vibrio scophthalmi. The sequence goes on from NZ_AFWE01000187.1 coordinate 12,190, forward strand.
GCAAAGCGTTGCGCGATTCTCGTTAAACGGGCTCGCTCTTTTTGCACACGTTGGTTTTCAAGTTCAACGCCCGGTCTCAAGTAATCAAAAAAGGCTTGTTTCTTCTCGACAACATTGTCAAATGATGCAAAATTTGGTGCTGAGCCTACTGCTTGACCAACAAAAAGGATTTGGTTGGTCGTCCCTTGCTCAACGTCCACTGTCGGATATTCAAATCGAAACCAACCAAAGACTCCAAGACCAAAAGCCGCGGAAATTACGGCTATTTCTAACTTATGCATTAAACACCTGTGGATTGTTGTCATCATCATCTTTCGGGCGTTCAGTTGCAACAATCCTTAGCTTAATACCAAACATATTACGGTAGAGAATACCTTTCACATGGAAGAAAAATGGCAGAACGAAGATCAGCCCTAGCCCATAAAACATCGCACCTGCAATAAACATCAGCATCAACATAATGTAGATGCCAGCAAGAACGAAAATCTTCTTATTTACTGCGCGTAGTGATAGCAGCAATGATTGCATTGGTGGGATTTTCTTTTCACAAATCAGTAAAATAGAGTTACTAAACGCTAATGATAAGTAAAATGAAACAAACGGCAAAATCATGCTGGCAACGCCTTGCAGCATCAAGCTAAACAGCGTCGCTAAAATAACGGGAATAGTAAACTGTAACCCTTTCCCAATGTGACGAGGCTTGGTATTCAAGCCAGCAGAGTGGCTCATTGCCATTAAGCAAATGCCCGCGTAAATCGGCGCACTAATCACTTCATAACTAAAGTTTGCGATAAAAAGCGCTTGTACAATGTCGGGGCTAAACGCCGCTGGGTCAGCCATCGCTTTAAACAGCAATGATGGGTCACCTAGTTGCAGTTTCAGTGCGATGTAGAAAATCGCTAACTGTACAAACATTAAAATGATGATGGCTGGAGAGAACGATAAGAAGTTCTTAATCGTACACTCCCAAGCTTCACGAAATACTTCTCCGGCTTTCAAGTCGTACTGGCCGGTGATTGCGCGTTCTACGCTCCCGCCCAAGTTAAAGTCTTTCTCAATATCATTGTTCATTGTTTAATCCGGTGTTTTCTTCGTTATATCGGCTGACGATTGCTGAGCAAAATACCGCGGATACTGTTCTTGTAGCAAATATAACGCTGTAACCAAAAATTGCGGTGGTGGACATTATACGCAAAGCGGCCCAACACTCACATCGAATCTGCTTTCTACTCTTGCTTTATTGCCTATTTGGCTGATAATTAACCCGCAAAGCCAAAAAAAGCGCATCATTCGCTGGCGATCACGCCGCAAACTGCCGAATGCTTTAAATAAGCAAATCGTATAAAAACAGTATGGTAAATAATGTTTACTTTTACCTGTAAAATTTTTTAGGCCGTTAGGTAAGAAAATGCTTTGAATTCACACTTTTGGTGATTATGATGCGCGGCTCTATTTGTGTAACTACAGGCCATTGACGGAAATGAGTTTAAAATGGCCGATGTGGGAGAAAAACAGACGTTGAACAAACAAACAGCAGAGCAACCGGTTATCCGTTTAACTGGTATTAGTAAGAGTTTCGATGACAAGGAGATCATCGGTAATCTTAACCTTGATGTTAACCACGGTGAATTTTTAACAATTCTTGGTCCATCAGGTTGTGGTAAAACCACCGTTCTTAGGATGATCGCAGGTTTTGAAACCGCGGATAATGGTAGCATTATCTTAGATGGCCAGAACGTTACTGAAGTTCCTGCTGAGCAGAGACATGTCAACACTGTGTTCCAGAGTTACGCGCTATTCCCTCATATGACCGTATATGAGAATGTTGCGTTTGGCTTGCGCATGCAGAAAGTTCCTAATGCTGAGATTGAACCTCGCGTTATGGAAGCATTGCGTATGGTTCGCCTAGAAAAAATGGCGCAACGTAAGCCGCACCAACTCTCTGGTGGTCAACAACAACGTATTGCGATTGCGCGCGCTGTTGTGAACAAACCTAAAGTACTGCTTCTTGATGAATCGCTATCAGCACTGGATTACAAACTACGTAAACAGATGCAAATCGAACTTAAGCAGCTACAGCGTCAACTTGGTATTACCTTTATCTTCGTTACTCACGACCAAGAAGAAGCGTTGTCGATGTCTGACCGTATCATTGTGATGCGTGATGGCGTGATCGAACAAGACGGTTCTCCACGTGAAATTTATGAAGAGCCGAAGAACCTATTCGTTGCTCGCTTCATCGGTGAAATCAACGTATTCAACACTACGATGCTAGAACGCATCGACGACAAGCGTATTCGTGCGCAAATCGAAGGTGTTGAGTCTGTGGTTTACTACGAGAAAGAAGCAAACGCCGGTGACAAACTGCAAGTGCTACTCCGCCCAGAAGATCTTCGTATTGAAGAGATCAAAGAGTCTGAGCAAGAAGGCATTGTTGGTTATGTAACTGAACGTACCTACAAAGGTATGACGCTTGATTCTGTGATTGAACTTGAATCTGGCATGCGTGTAATGGTTAGTGAATTCTTCAACGAAGATGATCCAGATGTGGATCACTCACTAGGCCAAAAGGTGGCAATTACCTGGGTTGAAAGCTGGGAGGTGGTACTAAATGATGAGCAAGAAATTTAATCTTCAGAATGCGATCATCACACTGATTGTTACGTGGTTAGCACTGTTTGTACTAATCCCGAACTTAATGATCATTGGTACCAGTTTCCTAACCCGTGATGAAGCAAACCTAATCGACATGACGTTTACATTGGACAACTATATTCGTTTAGTTGACCCTCTGTATGCCAAAGTGCTGATGCACTCTTTTTACATGGCGATTGTTGCAACCCTATTGTGTTTAGTGATTGGTTACCCATTCGCTTATATCGTCGCGAAGATGCCACACAAATGGCGTCCGTTTATGCTGTTTCTGGTTATTGTACCGTTTTGGACTAACTCGCTGATCCGTACTTACGGCCTTAAAATCGTGTTAGGCACACAAGGTATCTTGAATAAGTCTCTGATGGCGATGGAAATCATCGATAAGCCATTACGACTTATGTATACAGAAACGGCTGTAATGATTGGCTTGGTGTACATCTTATTGCCATTTATGATTTTACCGCTTTACAGTGCGATCGAAAAACTCGACAACACTTACCTTGAAGCGGCAAAAGATTTAGGTGCTAACAAATTCCAAACTATCACTCGCGTGATTCTGCCACTTACGATGCCTGGCATCATCGGTGGTTGTTTATTGGTACTGCTCCCTGCCCTTGGTATGTTCTACATCTCAGATCTTCTGGGCGGTGCGAAGAACCTTCTAATTGGTAACGTGATTAAGAGCCAAGTACTGAACGCGCGTGATTGGCCATTTGGCGCAGCAACCAGTATTGCGTTGACGGTTGCGATGGCGATTATGCTTTATGCCTACTATAGAGCGGGTAAATTGTTGAATAAGAAAGTGGAGCTAGACTAATGGGACGTACAGTTAGATTTAGCTTTATGGCGCTGGTATATGCATTTCTATACTTGCCAATCATCGTTTTAATCGTTAACTCATTCAATGCTAACCGTTTTGGCATGAAATGGGGTGGGTTTACCACTAAGTGGTACGAAACGTTAGTTAACAACGACAGTTTAATGCAGGCCGCTTGGCACTCTTTAAACGTGGCGGTGTTTTCTGCAACAGCTGCTACAATTATTGGTAGCTTAACGGCGGTTGCTCTATTCCGTTACTCTTTCAAGGGTAAAGGCCTAGTAAACGGCATGCTGTTCGTTGTGATGATGTCTCCTGATATCGTTATGGCGATCTCGCTGCTGGCGTTGTTCCTCGTTATGGGCGCGCAACTTGGATTCTTAACCCTGCTTGTGGCACACATTACCTTCTGTTTGCCATTCGTTGTGGTTACGGTTTACAGCCGTCTTAACGGTTTCGATGTGAAAATGTTGGAAGCGGCAAAAGACTTGGGCGCAAGTGAATGGGTCATTCTAAAGCAGATCATCCTACCCCTTGCTAAGCCAGCTGTAGCTGCTGGTTGGTTGCTCAGTTTTACCTTGTCTCTTGATGACGTAATCATCAGTTCATTTGTAACTGGTCCAACATATGAAATTTTGCCATTGAAGATCTACTCAATGGTCAAAGTGGGCATCTCTCCAGAGGTGAATGCCCTAGCAACAGTCATGCTGATTGTCTCTTTAGCTCTTGTAGTAACGTCGCAGTTGCTTGCACGAGAAAAAGTAAAGTAGAATCGCAGGCTTTTCACGAAACAGAATGGCAAAGCCATTCTGTTTTTATATAGACGCTCGATATAACGAGCAACGTTTGGTTTGGAGACTAACGTCGATGAAAAAATGGGCTACTCTATTAGCTGGTAGTGCATGTGCGCTTTCACTGTTCTCTGGTTCAGTTGCAGCGGACGAAAACAAAGAATTGGTATTTATGAACTGGGGTCCTTACATTAATAGTAATATCCTAGAACAATTTACCGAAGAAACTGGCATCAAAGTTATCTACTCGACTTATGAGTCGAATGAAACTTTGTACGCGAAGCTAAAGACCCATAACCAAGGTTATGATCTTGTCGTTCCTTCTACGTATTTCGTTGCGAAAATGCGTGATGAAGGCATGCTACAAAAGATCGACAAGTCAAAGCTGACTAACTTGAAAAATCTAGATGCTAACTACCTAGATAAACCATTTGATCCAAACAACGACTACTCTATTCCACACGTTGTTGCGATCACAGGTCTTGCAGTTAATACCGATATGTACGATCCAAACGACTTCCAAAGCTGGGCTGATCTATGGAACCCTGAGCTTGAAGGTCAAGTAATGCTAATGGACGATACTCGTGAAGTATTCCACATTGCACTGCGCAAATTGGGCTACTCTGGTAACTCAACTGATCCAAAACAAATCGACGAAGCATACGCAGAACTTCAAAAGCTAATGCCAAACGTTCTACTGTTCAACTCTGACAACCCAGGCGCTCCTTACATGTCTGGTGAAGTTGGTGTTGGTATGCTTTGGAACGGCTCTGCTGCTGCGGCGCAAAAAGAAGGTCTACCACTTAAACTTGTCTTCCCTAAAGAAGGCGGTATCGGTTGGGTAGATAACTTTGCAATCTCTTCTGGTGCGAAAAACGTAGAAGCAGCTCATAAGATGATCGACTTCCTACTTCGTCCAGAAATCGCTGAGCAGATTTCTAGCGACACGGGTTACCTAACAGCTGTTAAAGCGTCTAACGACAAGTTCCAAGACGTTGCACCGCTGTTCCCATCTCAAGAAGATCTTGACCGCGTAGAATGGCAAGACTCTGTAGGTGATTTGACTGTGAAGTACGAAGATTACTTCCTTAAGCTTAAAGCTGGTCAATAATCCAGATTGAAACAATAAAATAGGCAGCATTCGCTGCCTATTTTTATTTTGTGCTGATATAATCACGCCTGCTAATTTTCTCATTTAGCAATAAACAACTTTTTATACTCAATACTACTCAGAGGATGTTATCAGGATTGATAATGTGCTGATTTAGTAGGATAAAACGGAAATATAATGAAAAGTAAAATCTATGCAGGCGCATTATGCGCAGCTAGCCTATTCGCCACTTCAGCGATGGCTGCTGATCAAGAACTTTACTTCTACAACTGGTCTGAATACATTCCAAACGAAGTTCTTGAAGACTTTACAAAAGAAACTGGTATCAAGGTAATCTACTCTACGTACGAATCTAACGAAAGTATGTACGCGAAGTTGAAAACTCAAGGTGCTGGCTATGACTTGGTAGTACCGTCTACTTATTTTGTATCAAAGATGCGCAAAGAAGGCATGTTACAAAAAATTGACCAGTCAAAGCTGTCACACTTCGCAGATCTAGATACAAACTTCTTAAACAAACCTTTTGACCCAAACAATAGCTACTCTATCCCTTACATCTGGGGGGCGACCGGTATTGGTATCAACTCAGACATGCTAGACAAATCATCTGTATCAAAATGGGGTGATTTCTGGGACAGCAAATGGGAAGGTCAATTAATGCTGATGGACGATTCACGTGAAGTGTTCCATATTGCATTAACTAAACTAGGTTACTCACCAAACACGACGAACCCTGACGAGATCAAAGCCGCTTACGAAGAGCTTAAAAAGCTAATGCCTAACGTATTAGTATTTAACTCAGACTTCCCTGCTAACCCATACCTTGCCGGTGAAGTTTCACTAGGCATGCTTTGGAATGGCTCTGCTTACATGGCTCGTCAAGAAGGTGGCAAGATCGACATCATTTGGCCAGAAAAAGGCGCTATCTTCTGGATGGACAGCCTAGCAATCCCAGCAGGTGCAAAAAACGCGGGCGCTGCACACAAGATGATCGATTTCCTACTACGTCCTGAGAATGCAGCTAAAATCGCACTAGAGATTGGTTACCCTACTCCAGTGAAAACAGCTCACCAGCTACTTCCAGAAGATTTTGCAAACGATCCAAGCATCTTCCCTCCACAAGAAGTAATGGATACCGGCGTATGGCAAGATGAAGTCGGTGAAGCAAGTGTGCTTTACGACGAATACTTCCAAAAACTAAAGGTTGATAACTAACCTTGTTTATTGGATAAAACAGAAAAGCGGCTTGAAGCCGCTTTTTTTATTTGAATGCAAATCATCGATCTTAAGACATCGCTACACGATGCGAACAATACCTTATATCACGCTCTTAATATCTGAGACTGCAAGTAGCTCTTCAACTAAGCGCGGCACTTCCACACTCGCTTTACCATAACGCTTTTCTTCAAACTCACTTTCAACTGCACTGGGTTCTAAATTGATTTCTATTGTGTGTGCGCCATGCATACGTGCATCGTGAACAAAACCCGCAGCGGGATAGACAACACCGGATGTGCCAATTGAAATGAACAGATCAGCCTTTTCTATCGCCGCGTAAATGTCACCCATTCTTAACGGCATTTCACCAAACCAAACAATGTGAGGTCGCATCTGTGCTGGGATCTGGCAACAATGACACAGTTCGCCAGTTTCAATGTTGCCCGTATGCTCAATCACTTGATTCGATTCACTGCAGCGTGCCTTCAATAACTCGCCATGCATATGGATAATATTTTGGCTACCACCACGCTCATGCAAGTTATCAATATTTTGCGTAATCACCGTTACAGAGCCATCTAACTGTTGTTCTAACTGGCCTAAAGCGATATGAGCGGCGTTGGGTGTCACGCCCTCACCTTGCAGCTTTTTGCGGCGTTGATTATAGAAGTCCTGGACTAAATCAGGATCACGCTCAAACCCTTCCGGAGTCGCCACGTCTTCTATACGATGATTTTCCCATAGGCCATCTTGGGCACGAAACGTTTGAATTCCAGACTCGGCTGAGATACCTGCACCAGTTAGTACTACAATATTTCTATAAGGGAAATTCATAACCATTCCTTGTCATTCTTTTTCTTAAGCTTAACACTGAAAGAATAACTACAGTAGTAATATGGATTAGACCATGGTCGTATGAATTCGGGTTTGATTTGATTTTTGAGAGGATAAACAATGATAAAAGCATCTCTAGTGCTACTAATGCTGATTAGCTTAGCGGGCTGTCAACTGACCAAAGTTGAAGGTGAAATTGATGATGTTGAAGTAAAAGTAAGTACAAAAGACAGTGATAAGCGCCATGACGGCGACTACAAATTCTGCCCACCTGGACAAGCTAAAAAAGGCAATTGCTAAGAGTGGCATAATCTGACGTACTGCCACTCTTTTTAGACATATAACTAAGAGGTCAAAATTCGTTTAGTCTTCATTGGTAGACGAAATCTTATGAATCGATAGGTCGGCCCCATTAAACTCTTCTTCTTCCGACAATCGCAAACCAGTTACGGCGTTGATCGCACCATAAACTGCAAGTGCACCTAGTACAGCAACGCTGATGCCTAACGCCGTTCCTAACAGTTGTACTGTCAAGCTAACACCACCTAACCCTCCGAATGCCGTTTGGCCAAAGATGCCCGCAGCAATTCCACCCCACGCACCGCACACACCATGTAGGGGCCAAACACCAAGTACATCATCGATCTTGGTTTTATTCTGCAGGTAGGTAAATAGATAAACAAACAACACGCCAGCAACCATCCCCGTAGCCAAAGCACCAATAGGATGCATTAGATCTGAACCAGCGCAGACTGCCACCAAGCCGGCTAGTGGGCCATTATGAATAAAGCCAGGGTCATTTTTACCCGCGATTAATGACGCAACGATACCGCCAACCATCGCCATTAATGAGTTCATCGCCACAAGTCCACTAATGCCTTCCAGCGTTTGCGCTGACATAACATTAAAGCCAAACCAGCCCACCGAAAGAATCCATGCACCTAGCGCCAGAAATGGGATATTTGAAGGTACGAAGTTGGTGTGCTTACCAGCGCGAATCCGGCCTTTACGCATGCCTAAGAAAATGACTGCAACGAGAGCAATCCAACCACCGACCCCATGCACCACGACCGAGCCGGCGAAATCATGAAATGCAGCACCAAACTCAGCTTCAAACCAAGCCTGCACGCCAAAGTTACCATTCCAAATCATGCCTTCAAAGAATGGGTAAACCAATCCAACGGTAAAAAATGTCGCAATTAACACCGGATAAAAGCGCGCACGTTCAGCAATACCACCTGAAACGATCGCAGGAATAGCCGCGGCAAAGGTAAGTAAAAAGAAAAACTTAACCAACTCGTAACCGTTACCTTGAGATAACGTTTCTGCATCAGCAAAAAAAGTGCCTCCATAGGCGACCCAATAACCGATAAAGAAATAAGCGAGTGCGGAAATGCCGAAATCGGCGATAATTTTAACCAAGGCGTTAACCTGATTTTTTTGGCGCACCGTTCCCACTTCAAGAAACGCAAAGCCTGCATGCATCAAAAAAACCATAATCGCGCCAAGTAATAAAAATAGCGTATCAGAACTTTGAGTCAGTGTTTGTACAGCGCCATTTACTTGGCTGGCAGTTACACTCATTATTTTTCTCCATCATTTAATCACGCACTAATCCTGTGCAAACTAAACCTGTTTCACCAAACTGGTAACAATAGGTAGTTAGTGACAAACAGAGCAAATTGTATTCCAATTGTTAACAAGGATACCCTTAACTTAAATAATCCATTTATATCAAGGCATTAGCCTAGTTGGCGTAACAATACTGAACCTTTTAGAATACTATGCATGCACTGTTATGGTGAGATGACACTAAGATGGTGCACGTAGTTTGTGCATTGATGGAGTTTTTTAGCATGGTTAAGATCATGAGAAGCATGTGAAACGTACTTATACCAA
>NZ_AFWE01000186.1 GCF_000222585.1 Vibrio scophthalmi LMG 19158
AAGGCGTTTTTAAATCGACGGTCTTTGAAGAAAAACGCCGACGCATAACCGCAAAAAAACAACAAATAAAGTCATATAAAAACAAAGAAAAAAAGACCCCCATACCAGACCAAATCATAAAAGTAGTAGCTAGTAACTCAATATCAGCGGTAGTAACTAAAGCACAATCCATAACAAACTCCCTAGAACAAACTAATGTTAGGCTGAAAACGTTCAGCATCTTCATTTGAGGCTAAATGCCCCTGAATGTCGTCAATGTCTTCGTCATCTTCAATGACTTCTCGCACGTAAAACGGATTACACGTAACTGGTTGAGTCATATCCCCCAAACGCAAATTCACCAAACAAGGTGAAATATCTTCAACAACTAAACCAATGGATTCAGGGTAAAAAACCGCACTATCAGAGGTGCGAACGAATGAATAGAAAATATCTTTGCCAGCGTGACGATGTTCAATTACCGAGCCTGAGATATAAACATCGGTAAGCAACTCAAGAAGAATATTTTGCGGGTTAAATTCTTCGGTAGTTTTTGGTGCTGGTTGGCCAGATGGTGCAACCTGCTCAACTGGCGTGTCAGTTGGTGAATCACCAAACAAAAACTTAGAGCTAAATGAGTAAAGACAAAAAATCAAAAGACCGATAAAGAAGATCATTACATAGACCATGAACGGAATTTTAAATTTATGGGTATGAATCTCAGCAGACCAATAAACACCATAGAATTTTTTGTCGCGTGAAATAGATTTCTTTTTGGCCTGTTTGGAATCATGGTAATCATCGGGATTGAAACACTTGGGTGATTCTTTACGGGTAACCTGACTACCACCAAACGCATTAAAATAATGAACATGACAACCAACTAACTTACGCAAGTTGGCATCACATAAGGTCCGGTCTTGGGTAACAAAATGAATATCATAACCACCATGACGGTGAGTCTCTAATGCACCAATTGCCGGAGGGACTTTTGAGCCAACGGCGCGAGGTGGAAAAAATTGCTGACATTCATCAATGAAAATAATGGAACGTTTAGGCAATTCCATCCAGTTCCTAGGGTCAGAGAAATGAGTGAAGTGAAAATTAAGAGATTTTACCATCTCAAATTTATCAACATCGGAATCCCCCGCCGCTTCTAAAACTCTATCGAGCTTAACAAGCTTTTTAACCGGATAACAACGTTTAACCCAATAAAGCCACGTTGAAAAATGGTCATGGGAATCAAACAAAGTTTCAAGCCAAGGTACATCAGCCAACGTAATAAAATCACCTTCATCATGGATAGGTTTCATAATTTTGATGAGTTTGCGTTTTTGAGCTTTATCGGTAAGGCGTGGAAAGTACCAGCCGTAATACCAACCGGAGAATGATTTAGCCACCTCCATATCAAGCATCAAAAGTTTAACGTTATTGTAAAAGTAAGGGCGGTCAGAGTCATGACCGCTAACAAGTTCCTTTAGGCTGTTAAGTGTTTTTGATGCACCGGGTAAACCTGTTCGTAAATAAATCATGCGTCAAATCCACCACGGTTAGCGCCGGGCTTATACCAAGCTTGAGCAGCAAATGCACCTTCACGAACACCCTTCAAAGTAAGAAGAAAAGCGCCAGCAGAAATCATAAGGTTAAGAGCTTTATCAAGCCACATGTAACCAGCTAGAGCGACAACATCAGAACCAAGAGCACCAAGGGAATTTAGCCCATTAAAGGATTCAACCGCTGTAGCAATGAGACGACCTGTTAGTAAATCCATACCGGAAAAAACGACGATACCAAAACCAGCAGAGATAAGAATATTTGAAGCGGTTGCACCAAGAGCGCCAGCAAGCCAAGGCAAAGCAGCACGAATCCAGCCGAACAAAAACGAAAAAGCATTGATGAGTAATGGCATAAAACCCCCTATTAAAGATGTTTAGCAATCATTAAGAACGAAGCGACAGAAGCGGAGGCCATGATGAAAAAACGAAACACCAGAGCCAAATCACAAAAAGGTTGAAAATCAATAACCCAAGGCTGACCTAAAACGTGGTAAGTGCGGGCAGCAGGACAACCACCATCGAAGCTAAACCCATTAGCAGTGGTGTAAGCATCAAGAGCATCATCAGCGCTAGTTTTGGATTCTGCATAAACACCCTTAAAAGCCCCGTCAGCATTAACAGAACTTTGAGAAATGCCTTTAAGGTCATCATGGAGGATGGACAATGAATCTTCATAACGAGTAAGAGCGTCACGAGTACCACATTCATTAAGCCAACTGGATTTAGCTAGATAACAAGTTGCAGCATCACCATCACATTCAAAGGAAGCACAACCAACAGCAGTAACAGACCCCTTTTCTTTCTCACCAAGCTTATCAATGGCGTTAACAATATCTTTAGATGAACCATCAATAGCAGAGGTAATATCGGAGCCAATATTGTTAATTGCACCAATTTGAGAAAGGCTTAGAGCTTTTTGAGCAAGGTAGATTTCATAATCTTGTTTGATTTGGGAATCAATAGTTTCACCAACGGCATGAGTAGTTTTATTAATACCATCAAGTTCAGTTGTTAAATCAGCGATACCGTCATTCAAATCTTTATTCAAAGCAGTAGCGGCGGCGTTATGGTCACGATTTAGATTCTGTAAAGCAGTGAGAACGGCGGTATCCGTAGTTTCTTGTGGAGTAACCTCATCGGGTTCAGGTTTATCAAAACTTGGTGGTTTAGGGTTGGAAGTATCAGGAGCATCAGGATTAAAACCTCCAGTAGGAGGGTCGATAGGTTTGGAAGGATCCAAATCAGACAAACATTCAGGCCAGTTAGCACCACCAACAACACAACTATCAGACATAACACATTTAAGGTCTAAAGAAGGTTCAATAAGGTCATTACCGTTATTACACTGAGAAACAAAAGTACCACCCTGAGCATGACAAGCGTTATCAGCCTCTATGATTTGGTCAATGGTAGATTGACGGTCACAGAAAGGGATATCTTCGCAAAGACCAGTATCTGGATTAAAAATATCATCACCTTCACATGAAGGAGGTGGAATAACACAAGCACCAGAAGAAGAATCAAATTCAGAGCCTGATGGACATGAAGAAGATTCTCGATAAAAAACAGTACCAGCACACAGACCACCTGCCCCCCAACAGATAGAAAACTGACCATTTCGACCTGATATGCGAGTAATGGTTTTAGTTCCAGAATTTTCAAATGTAGTTCCAACGCAAACATCATTCCAATAACCCCAAGTACCAGTAGTACCGAAAGTAATACACGGAACCTTGAGGTTAGTTGTATGAGTGGCTGTAATTAAAGTAGAAGCAGAAGCAGAGAAAGAAACACCAAAAAATAAAAATAAAAGTAAGAAATAATGTTTGATATTCATGGAATTTCCTAGGGCATCAGGCGACGAATGCAGTCAGTAACAACGAGTAAAACAAAAACGAGAAGTAAATCATTAGGGGAAAAGACATAAGGCATGTTGAGCTCCAAAAAAGGGGCACAAAGCCCCTTAAAAATTGGTTGGTAAGTGGTTAGCCAAAGATTGCGCCTTTAGCCCATTTGAACACAACAGCAACGCCAGCTAGACCGATAAGAGCCCCACCGATTTCAGTGATTGCAGCAGTACCATCAGTAGTGATAGCAGTTGTAGCA
>NZ_AFWE01000185.1 GCF_000222585.1 Vibrio scophthalmi LMG 19158
GAATAGCGTTGGATCGAAGGTTTTAAGCTCACCAATCACATCGCCATTAGATTGAGAAAGGCTATCGGATACTGAAAGGTTGTTGAATACGGTTAGATCATTTTCAGTCAGTGCGACACCATCATAAAACAGCACTCCCGATTCTGGCAGACTAGTGATTACGACCCTTAGCGGTGAATTAGCGGCATCATCTTCGGCATCGGAAATATGGTCTTTCGTTGAATCAACATCATCATTGAAAATGATCGCTGCTCTGCCACTTTCATCAAGTGACACATCAAAACTGCGAGCTTGTGGCGGCGTATCTGGTTCTGGAGTTGGTGTAAGAATTGGCTCATTTACTAATGTGATAATTCGTTCTATCAGGCCTAGGCTTTGCGTGGTTGATAGTCCGAGGCTTTCAAAACCTTGCGTTTCAAATAACGTTTGAGCAATTGCCTCATCACCAGTACGCTGCACTGAATCTAAGCTTGTACCGCTGGAACCATTTTCTTCACCAGCAGCGGGATCAAACTCTTCATCAACTTGAGTTGGGTCTTGCCCCTCTTCAACGGCCGCGATGATTTGTTGAACATCATCGCTGACATCACGAAGCGATCCATCTTGTTCTGCGATAGCAGCGTTAACAACTGGAGTACCGGCTTCCGTAAATGTGCCATCAGGTAACATTATTATATCACCTGGTAGAGGACTCTCCCCTTCCTTAAGGTTTCTTACATTCCCATCAGCACTAACAACAATAGCACCCGCAACATTCGCAATTGATAGATAAGCCCCAAGTCCCATAACAACACCTGTCCTACTTTATACAATAATAAACTCGCCGTATAACTCGGCTCATTTAATAGTAGTCCAAATGGCAATTTTGGCAGGGCATGGCGCACATAATAGACACATAACTCATCGCGATCTGACCATCGTTCAATACGCCATAATCACGCTGAATCCAAACCAATATGTCCAATTAAAACCTAAATGAGATCTAGGGGGGCCGATAGCGGCTTGATCATAAGAGATAAATCAAAAATACAATTTGGAATATATTTTCCGACGGCTGTATAAACCCAGCAAATGAACATTGTTTTATTATAAAAAATCTGGCAATTTACTCTTTAGTGGAAATGAGTGTATTGGGGAGACAAACCGATGAAGGTTATCATTCTGCATGGGCTGTATATGCATAGCATTGTTATGCAGCCGCTAAGCCACAAGCTTCGCCAGATGGGCTTTAATACTCAAACGATTACCTACAACACTGTTGCAATTGATGACAATGCTGTTTTCAGTAAACTCGATGACGCCTTATCCAGCAGCGAAACGAATATTCTCGTTGGCCATAGCCTTGGCGGGATTATCATCAAACGTTATCTTGCCTCTCGTAAACCCACTATTCAATCTATTAGCCATATCGTCACTATTGGTACCCCAATTAAAGGCGCTTCCATCGTCGGACGAATAAAACAGTTAGGTTTCGCCTCTATTCTCGGTAACTCACCGCAGCACGGATTAGATCTACATGAAGACCGATGGGAGTTTCCACAAAGGCTAGGATGTATTGCAGGAACATTACCCATTGGTGCGAGAGCATTGCTCATGATGGATAGAAGTATTCAATCTGATGGCACGGTGACAGTAGAAGAAACCATGATTGATGGGATGACCGATCATATCCTGACACCTCGTAGTCATACGAGTTTGATCTATAGCACGTTTGTACCTAAGCAGATCCACCACTTTACGCAATACCATACGTTCGAGCACTAAGTGAAAATCGTTTGGCAAACTTGATCAGCAAATCTTCAAATGGGGGGAAGAAACAAATATAACCGGTAAAACTTGATCGCCTCAAAGTAACACGATAGGATAATCGTCATTCGACGATACACTATGCAAAGTGCTATGAATAAATGTAAAGAGATAACCGCTAAAGCATTAATGACCGATCCAGCGCAACTGGAAAAAGAGCAACAATTTGCAACACTCGCAAAAGCACTCGCTCATCCAGCTCGCGTTCGTATACTCAAAATTCTATTTACACTCGATAATTTGGGTGGCTGCCTAAACAGTGACTTGGTTTCTGAGCTTGGCCTTGCCCAATCGACGGTCTCTGAACATCTACGCATCCTTAAACAAGCCGGATTTATTAGTGCAGAACCCATGCCGCCTAAAATGTGTTATCGCATCAACCGTCAAACAGCGGAAACTTTTTCAGCCTTGTTCAGCCAACTACTAGACTAATACTGATTGAACAAATATAGGTAGCTTGTGCTACCTTTTTATTAACTCAATTAATCGCAATTCGACGATAAACGAAAGGTTTTGCTATGAATAATACAACTCCACCACTCACGCCACCAAGCATGAGTTTCTTGGATCGCTACTTAACACTGTGGATCTTTTTAGCGATGGCTATTGGGGTTGCGATAGGTGCACTATGGCCGCAAGTTGCACACTGGAACGAGGCTATGTCTGTCGGGACGACCAATATTCCATTAGCGATTGGTCTCATTCTGATGATGTATCCACCACTTGCTAAAGTCGATTACCGTCTACTGGGTAACGTGCGCAAAGATAAGCAAGCGGTAAAGCTCTCTTTGATTATGAATTGGGTTGTCGGACCTATCCTGATGTTTGTTCTCGCGATTACCTTCTTAGGAGATAAACCAGGTTACATGGTCGGCATCATTTTAATTGGCTTAGCGCGTTGTATTGCAATGGTTCTCGTATGGAATGATCTGGGTGGTGGCAATAAAGAATACGGCGCAGCGCTGGTTGCCGTGAATAGCGCATTTCAGATTGTCACTTATAGCTTTATGGCATGGCTGTTTATCAGTGTGTTACCGCCGCTTTTGGGGTATCAAGGCTTTGATGTTGATATCTCAATCTTTACTATCGCAGAAAGCGTACTCATTTATCTTGGTATTCCATTCCTTGCTGGCTTCCTCAGCCGTAAATTATTAGTAAAAGCGAAGGGAGAACGTTGGTATAACGAGGTTTTCATTCCCCGAATCTCGCCAATTACTTTAGTTGCGCTGCTTGCGACTATCGTGCTGATGTTTAGCTTAAAGGGAGAGATGATTTTAGAATTGCCAATGGATGTCGTGCGTGTGGCTATCCCATTAGCGATCTACTTTGTCGTAATGTTTTTCGTTAGCTTTTATGTGGGAAAACGTATGGGGATCGAATTCGACAAGAATGCGTCAATCGCTTTCACTGCGACAGGCAACAATTTTGAGCTCGCGATTGCCGTTTCTATAGCGGTATTTGGCTTAAATTCTGACCAAGCTTTTGCTGGAGTCATTGGGCCATTAATCGAAGTGCCTGTACTAATCGCACTGGTTAACGTGGCATTAAAGCTAAAACAGAAATACCCTATTCAAGCTTCAATATCCCCAACAACAAGTCGCTAAATCATCTAGCAGAAATAGAAAGAGGGCTTGCGCCCTCTTTCTAGTTAACAAAACATATCTTGCTCAATGATCTCACTCAGTGGCATTGGCTTATAGAAGTAGTAGCCCTGAATCAAATGGATATCTTGCTGCTGCATGAAATCAATTTCCTCTTGGTCTTCAACCCCTTCAACCACGATTTCTGCACCGATAGTACGAAC
Source organism: Vibrio scophthalmi LMG 19158 (assembly GCF_000222585.1). Classification (GTDB taxonomy): domain Bacteria; phylum Pseudomonadota; class Gammaproteobacteria; order Enterobacterales; family Vibrionaceae; genus Vibrio; species Vibrio scophthalmi. Next base: position 3,611 of record NZ_AFWE01000185.1, read on the forward strand.
CAATTGAGTCGTGAGGCTAAACATCTCTTTACCGTTTTTCTGCTTCAAATTTAAAACAAGCGAGCGGTCTATTTTCACTTTATCGAATTCATAGCGGCTCAGGTAACCAATCGATGAATATCCAGCACCAAAATCGTCCAACGCAATTTTAATGCCTATGCTGCGTAGTTCTTGCAATACGTTCCAAGTTGTTTCTTCATCTTGAATCAGCAAATCTTCAGTAATCTCAAATTCAATCTGATTGAATGCCAAATTACTTTGCTCAATCATCTTAATCACAATTTTTGCGAAGTTTTCAATCAAAAATGTATCAGGTGATATGTTAATCGATACCTTAAATTTTGGATCAACCGCTAGTGGGCTCACTTCATGCAAAGCTTGTTTAACCACCCACAAATCCACTTCGGAAGATAAGCCTAACTTCGCGAAGCTTGATAAAAAGGTCGGTGGGGTAATTTTACCATCGTAGCTTTTATGGCGGATCAGTACTTCCAACGAGTTGATGCAGTTTCGCTGCATATCAACTTGTGGCTGGTAAAACAGGACAAAATCACCTGTCGTTTGCAATTGACTAATATTACGCTGCGCTGCCAGATTACCACTCATCTGCGGTAACATCCCCATCACAGCTCGGTTATTACCCATATCACGATAATTGAAGAAGTTATCAGATAAACCTTTGGTAAAGATCGCATTAGTACCGATTACTTTATCCATTTGTTTAAAGAATGGGTAATAGATAAGTACACCGACCAATATGATGCTCAGTTGCAATATCACTGCGGCTGGATCATTACCAGTTGCATTGTAGCCACTCAGTAACGCAGGAGTCATCCAACTCACGAACGTTTCAACGGGTGAAACTAAACCAAACGAAGTGGCAAAATAAGCCAATACCAAACCAACAATCGGAGCAAGTAAAAATGGCACAATCAACAGTGGATTAAAAATTACCGGTAAGCCAAATAAAATCGGCTCATTAATATTGAATATGCTAAGCACTAAAGTAGCGGCAGCAAGTGCTCGATAGCCTCTATTTTTGGTAAAAAACAACATGCATAATACAAGGCTTATGGTGTTGCCAGAGCCTCCCATCGCAGCATAGATATCGTAAAAATTGCTGGTTAATATTGGAAGTTGTACGCCAAAGTCCGCATATAAACGATAACTTTGTGCAGAAAATTCGTACAGTTCACTCTTTAAAGGTGCAAGTACAATATGGCCATTAATCCCTATGCTCCAAAACAAATTGCGCACAAGTTCATAGATAACCGCATCACCCAAAGAGTACTCATTTAAGGTTGGGATGAGTTTAAAAAATTCACTGCTCGCAATAATCCAATCTTTTAAGAGCGTGCCGGCACCTACATAAAGCACAACCATAAAAATGGCGGCTCCAACCAAATTAATGGTTTGATCGACGACATTTGGCAATTCAGATTCAACAAACAATCGTCTCTTTTCGATAAGTTGTGTCGTCTTACTTACCAAAAAAGGAATAATAATCGCCAATGGATAGTTAGTTGGTATCACTGAACCCGGCTGTAACATCCCCCATTCATGGCCTAAGATGACATAAATAAGTAATGCAGGCGTAATGACATTAGCACGCGAGGTTTTATGTAGCGTGGCTAAAAATTGTGAATAATAGACAACCAATAAAATCGGGAAAAGCTTCCAGACTAACGTACTCGTTAGCTGAATTTTTTGTGCCCAGTCTGCAAAACCGAGCATAGATAGACCAGTGCCAATCAACATACAAAATGCAGATAGTAAACTGATAGGTAATAGCATCAGAAATACATTACATAAGCCATTAATGTATTGGTTTTCTGATATTTTTGAGAGTACACAATAAAGTGTTTTTGTGTTCATTGAGGCTAAATTTCCAATACTTGCATTGCGCAATATGTTCAGAAAAACTGCCGCACCGAATCTATCCTTGTAACTTCTACCCCTATGGGTCGTTGATCTATCAACAGTTGCGCCATACTAACTGCTCACTCTGAGCAAACTTGCCAATTTTATTAAATGTTATGAATAAGCAAGCAGGCGCACGTTACCTTCTCTACCGCTAGATTTCCATCGCGATATTTTATCGTTACGATTTAAAGTACATCAACCTGGAATGGATAGATTTATCTGACAAATAACATGGAGTTAACCTATATTTTTAAGGGTAGGTTCTGTAAACAACTCACTGTACATTTCCATAAAATCTTGGCGAATTAATTGCTCCAGATGATTGGCTTGTTCGGTGGGGCAAAACAGCATCACATGAACGGCTTGTTCTCCCGTTGGGGTACTATTAATGTGAATATGAGGCTCCGAGCCAGGAAGATCGACACCCGCATGTTTCTCAATCACTGAGTTATAGCGACGCGCAACTTCAATAAATGATAAACAGTGTTCTTCAACCTTAACATTAAGTTCTGGCAACAATGGGTAGAGGTTAACAAAGTCACGTACTACGATACTAAAGTCATGGTAAACATAGCGCTTCATAAAATTGAGGTTTTTTACCGGATAAGTAAAGAACATGCTGTTCGGTAATGTCGCGGTTTTACCCGTGAAATGGTATTGGCCATGGTAAAGATCGATCTCTTGAATCACCGTTGCCATCATATTGTGTTCAATAACTTCACCGCACAATTTCCCCACTTCAATCCAATCCCCAATTCGGAAAGAGCGTGAGCTGGCACGCTGTATAGATCCTGTGAAACAAAGAATAATTTCTTTACTTGCCACAACGACCGCCACAGCAATAGCCGTTAAAGACAATGCAAACTCATTGATCTCCGATTGCCACAAAATAAACAGAGACAGTACCATCATGGCAAACGCGCCATTTTTGGTACGTGACATCCAGTTGCGCTGATCTTCTGATAAAAAGGCGACATCACCGCGAATCTTCGCTAAAGTGACACGACGTACAATTGAAATCAGCAAGATAATCAATGCTGAGAATGCCAACTTATGAGTTAGAAGAAAATCGATAACAACTTGTACTTTCTCCACGCTCTACTCCTATCAATAATTCAAACGCGTTGCTTTAACCATAAACTTCCCACACTAAGCGCAGAAAATCCAGCTAGTTATATCGTGCGGAGGTGATAAATTGGCCAAAACTTTCACACCACACGATCACGGTATTAAATTCTTCCACTTTTATATCTGCTGGGAGATCAATAGAAAAACGGTCAAAAGTTCGGATGTCACCTACTTGAGCCATACGATTTTTATGCTGATGAAACGCAGCTTCTGTTTCAATATAGATAGGCGATAGATAGAGTTTATAGTCAGGCCCTGGCGCCAACTCACCGATGAATACAACCTGACTGTCCGTTAACGAGACGGAACCTTCTCCCCAGTGCAAAAAATCACTGTCTTGCCGCTCACGTTGAAATGTTCCGCTAAATAGCGCGTGATTTGAGATTTGTTCAACCGAAGTCATTTCCGGTGACGCTGGTTGAGTAAGGATGGGCAATGCGTAAATACCTAACGCAAAGCCCACCCCACCGATAAACAGATGAGAAAATAGTAATAAAGCACCTTTAATCATCACTCACTCCAGAGTTAAGGGGACTCCTTAATCCTAGAACAATCAGAGAATTATCGGTAATTGAGTGCGGTTTTTTCTGACAACTTCACAATAACGTTAACCGCATCTTGCATACCTTGTACGGTGATAAATTCATGGATACCATGGAAGTTATAGCCACCGGTAAAGATATTCGGGCAAGGTAAGCCCATAAATGACAAACGTGCACCATCTGTTCCACCACGGATGGGAGTAATGTTTGGTTTAATATCGCACTCAATCATTGCTTGTTTGGCCAATTCAATGATGTGCGGGTAAGGCTCAACCATTTCCTTCATATTGAAATAGCTGTCAGTGAGTTTCAGTTCCACATGACCTTTATGTAGCTCGGCATTCAATCGATCGACATTACGCTGCATGACAGCTTTACGCTCTTCAAGCCCCGCTCGGTCAAAATCACGGATGATGTAACCAAGCTCACTGCGAGCAACCGACATTTCTGCCGATTTAAGATGATAAAAGCCTTGGTAGCCATCGGTGCATTCTGGTGTTTCATCCGCAGGCATCATCATTTGAAAACGTGCCGCAAGATTAATGGAATTGACCATCTTATCTTTCGCCGTGCCCGGATGAACATTGATGCCATGGAAGATCACATCTGCGTTAGTTGCATTGAAGTTTTCATACTCCAACTCACCTACAGGGCCACCATCAATGGTATATGCCCACTCCGCACCAAATTTCTCAACATTAAATAGATCTGCTCCTCGGCCAATCTCTTCATCAGGGGTAAAACCAATGCAAATATCGCCATGGGGAATATGAGGGTTATTTATTAAGTGGGCCATCGCTGTAATGATTTCAGCAATACCAGCTTTATTATCTGCCCCCAATAAGGTGGTACCATCTGTACAGATGATGTCGTGACCATGCAGATTATGCAGTTCAGGGTAATGAATGGGGGAAAGTACTTCATCGCCTTTGCCAAGCGCGATGTCACCGCCTTGGTAATCTTCAACGATTTGCGGTTTTACATTGTAACCCGACGCATCAGGAGCCGTATCCATGTGGGCGACAAAGCCAACCGCTGGGACTGAATAGTCAACATTACTCGGTAAGCGAGCCATCAAGTAGCCATTATCGTCGAGTGAGATATTACTCAAACCTAGATCGATCAGTTCCTGCTTTAAAGCTTGAGCAAAGGTATGCTGGCCTTCACTACTTGGGCAACGCAGATTACTAGGGTTAGACTGAGTGTCAAAAGTTACATAACGCAAAAAGCGATCAACCAAATTATTCATATTCAATACGTTCCAAGAAAAGTTCCCGCATTGATACTACGCCTTCAGCTATGGATGTTTTTGCTGCAAATCATAAATTTCTCATTAACTGCAATCGACACTCTGCTTAACTAGGCGTTAAAAAGCAAAATTTTCACTTTGGAGCAAAAATTAGTAAAAAAAACGCCTCATCATAGAGGCGCTTTCTAAAAACCATCTTTTTATAGCAGAATAAAGATACCCGCTAAGCACGCACTCATTAGGTTCGCTAGAGTGCCTGCAGCCACAGCTTTAAGGCCTAGATTTGCCACTTCAGAGCGACGGTCTGGAGCAATAACACCAATCGAGCCAAGCTGGATTGCAATCGAACCAATATTGGCAAAGCCACATAGCGCAAAGGTGATGATCACCTGTGAGTGCTCAGAAAGCAATTGCTTGTGTTCTACAAAATCAATGAACGCAACAAACTCATTCATAATGATCTTTTGACCAATGTAAGAACCAGCCATCAGAACTTCATGCTTTGGAACACCAATTACCCAAGCAAGAGGAGCAAACAAGTAGCCAAAAATACCTTGTAGAGTAATACCTGAAAAGCCAACCAGCTCGCCCATATTCTCTAGACCGGTATTCACCATCGCAATCACTGAAACAAAGGCAATAAGCATGGTACCCACCGCAACCGCGACTTTCATACCATTCATCGCACCACTCGCCAATGCATCAATGACGTTACTGTCTTGCGCTTTGTCCATCTCAATCTGAGTTTGGTCCACAGGAACATCACGCTCAGGCACGATGATCTTTGCCATCATTAAGCTACCTGGAGCGGCCATAAAACTTGCTGCAATCAGATATTTAAGATCGACACCTAGGCCAGCATATCCACCTAAAACACTACCCGCAACTGAAGCCATACCCGCTGACATCACAACAAAAAGTTCCGAGCGTGTCATACGAGACAAGAATGGACGAACTAAAAGAGGAGACTCACCTTGAGAAAGGAAGATGTTGCCCGTTGCAACTAACGATTCTGCTTTACTTGTACCCAAGAATTTTTGGATACCGCCACCAATAAACTCAATGACCTTTTGCATGATGCCTAAGTAGTAGAGAGCTGAAATAAGCGCGCTAAAGAAGATAATAATAGGAAGGACACGCACAGCAAAAATGAAACCCGACGTCGCTAAATCACCAAATAGGAATTTGATGCCTTCATCTGCGAAGGAGAGCAACCCGGCCACACCACTGCTCATACTGGTTAACGCGGCTTGACCCAGCGGGAAATAGAGAACCAAAGCGGCAAAACCCACTTGCAACAACAGAGCTCGAGAGACTGTTTTCCAGTTAATTGATTTGCGACTTTCTGACAATAGAACCGCACACCCGATCAGAGCGAGAACGCCGATTAAACCAAATAATACATTCACTTTAGATTACCTTTACAAGCATTGAGTTGGTAGCTGGTCCGGTCCGTGGGGTCATTCACCATTCCCTGTGACGGCTTGTAATTGGTAGAGCTGATGCTCTTAACCGGGCGGAAAGTATAAACATCAGTGTGAGATATTCATCACATATTTTTGCGCAAACGTTCAAGCGAACAAATATTAACCACGCAATCGTTTCGTCATTTTGAATGGGAAGCGAATGCAAAACAAAATAGTGAGATGCAAATCCCAATCACCACTCAAAGGGCAATTATTTGCATATTGAAATTAGCTAAATATGACTTCTTTACCTAAGGTTAATGCAGTTAACGTTCTCCTTGCGTTCACTACAACGTCAACGGTAAATCATTACAAATATCCACAAGCCTTCATCCCCGCTCAATGCGGGGTTCTTTTTATCGCCTGCAATACTGATAAATCGTTCTTTCGATGGAATTTTTAACTAAAACTCTTGATTGAGTTGAAGCCGATTCCATCTTGCTAATGTACCAATGTAACCCCATAGTAATCGCTATGAAACTTAACGTATAACGATTAGCAATATGTTAACACTCAGTTACAAGGCTGCCGTTATGAAAAACCTCTCAATCTCTTTCAAAGTGAGTATTCCCCTGATTGCCGTGCTCTCTACCCTACTCTTCTCCACCATGTTCTCGATGTTTCAAGCAAACACGCAAAAAGAGTTAAACCGTCAACTCAATGCGAGTGTATTGCCTGCCTTCACCAATTTGGAAGATGCCTATCGCGATCTTTACCAAGTCATGGTTGCCGCGATGAATATCTATCGCGTCAGTGATCCTGAGCAAATTGCCTATCATACTGAAGAATATTTCGACAATGCCAAAAAAGCCATTCCACGCATGCAATCGGCATTACCACTCTATCAACAAGGGCTATTGAGCGCCGAAACACGCATTAACTACGATACGATGATATCGACTACGGATATCTGGTTAGACTCGTTCAAGCCGATGTTTGATAATCCTGCTCAAGCGGAAGGCTATTTCAATCAAAATGAGCAGTTAATTGAAAAACAATTCAAAGTCATTCGCGAAAATCTAGGTTTGATCAAAGACGATATCGAATTACAAAAAGAAGTTTTAATTGAAGAAGTAAATGCTTCGATTTCTCGCTCAAATGTCGCCGTTCAATTTAGTGCAGCGTTCGCGGTATTGGTTGCCATTCTCGCATTCTGGATGAACAGTCGTTTTGTGGTTAATCCAATCAAATCACTACAACTCGCAATGAATGATATTAGCCAAGGTGAAGCGGATCTATCACAACGTATTGACATTGATACCAAGGACGAGCTTGGTGCACTGGCGAAATCGTTTAATACTTTTGTTTCTCGTATTCACACTACCGTCGAGCAAGTGGTCATTTCATCAAATGCTGTTCGATCTGAAATGGAAAATATCAAGTCAATAACCCATAGCATGGCGAACTTTAGTAGTAGTCAACAACAAGAAAGTGAAATGGTCGCAACAGCCGTTTCGCAAATGCTGGCCACCACAGAGACGGTCAGCGAGCATGCTATTGTCGCAGCAGATTCCAGCCGTGAAGCGAATAAAGAAGCTGAAACCACGAATAACACAATTACCTCTACCGTGAGTTCTATTGAGTCGCTTTCCGCCGATGTCAGCAATGCCAGCAGCGTAATCAATACGCTCGATAGCGACGTAGGTAATATTGTCACCATTTTAGACGTGATTCGTGATATTGCAGAACAAACCAATCTTCTTGCGCTCAATGCCGCTATTGAAGCTGCCCGTGCGGGTGAGCAAGGCCGAGGCTTCGCCGTTGTCGCTGATGAAGTACGATCTCTCGCCAGCCGCACCCAGCAAAGCACTGGTGAAATACAAGCGATGATCGAACGCCTAAAAGACGGTGCAAAGCGCGCAGTCACCGTAATGGATTCTAGCCAGCAAAGCAGTAATGAAACCATTTCTACCGCACAATCTGCCGCCCTCTCCCTTAACACCATTCGCAGTGCAATTGAGAGTATCAACGATATGAACGATCAAATCGCCATTGCAGCGACCGAGCAAGCCAGCGTCGCGAACGAAGTAAATGGTAATATCCATCGTATCGCTGGCAGTAGCCAACAAATGGTTGAAATGGTGAATAGTGCTGACAATGCCTGTGGGAGTCTTGAACAGCAATGTCACCACTTAGATCACTTGGTGGCCGAATTTAAAGTGTAAATACATCTCTACTTTGAAATAGCAACCTCCACATATTGCTCGGCTATCACGCCGAGTTTTTTCTGTGTACTGCGCTTTGCCATTAAGACTTGCTGCTTGCGTATCAACCAACAAGCCTGCATGGTGTTAGTATAAGTGACCTAACTAAATCTAAATACGAGCCAATATAGAAAAACCATTTCAAATGGGAAGGAGCGACTAATGTTAAAGCCAATGAAACTTGCCGGTTTAACCGAAGAAACAGTCGGCGCAAACCAAAAGCGCTATGGTTTTTTAATTCAAGAAGACGCAACGGTAGAGTTAGAATACAAAACTATTCGTGATCTACTCGTACTCACCAATAAACGGATAATCACTATCGACGTGCAAGGATTACGCGGTAAGAAAGCGAAATTCTTTGTGCTGCCTTACAGCAAAATCAGCGCATTTTCCGTTGAAACCGCAGGGACATTCGATTTGGATTCCGAGTTTAAAATTTGGGCCTCAGGTATCGGCGAGATGGAGTTTTTGTTTGGTAAAGGCACGGACGTGCGCAAAATTGCTCAGCTTTTAAGCTCAGGAGTCTAAATCAACACCGTAATTTCTGCACAAAAAACCATCGCTCACGTCCAAATATTGAGCATTCGTAGATAGACGCAAATGCCACCGACTGATATTTTAAATGGTGTACAATGTTTAACCTCTATTGAATTGGTGGAACTATGCGGATCGCAAATGCTATTTATCAACCACATATTCAACAAGATTTAAAAAATGCCACCGCTTATATCAATGACTCCCTTGATACCAACGGTAGCAAGTTAAGTGCTTCACTGAGCCCACAAAATCAAATTCAAATTCGCAATACAGAAGGTATCGTTGTCAAAACACTTCAAGGTGAAAAAGTTGCGATGAAAATGAACAATATTGATGAGTATGTATAATGATAGAGCCGAATAATCCACGGCTTTTTTACTTTCCGCAAACCCAGTGGTCAATCGATGTTTGTACTCATACTGACATTCACCCCAACAAAGCAGCTATCAATAAAAATAAATTAGCTACTCATTAGAATCATTTATTTGAAGTTAATCACAAAATAAGTAGAATACCTGCCTGTTAGACAACGACTTGCACAAGAGGCAGAGGAATATGAATTCTACATCACTATCTATAGACGCTTGCAGCAAGACTGCAGAAGAGAGCACAGCAAGCCAGCCGACCTCGGTTCTAAGTGAAATCATCACTCTCTCAATTATGTTCTTGGCGACAGCCACAGTCAGTTTGTTACTTACCCTAACTTGGGTACTGTAGTCATCTGATTTTCACGGATTGAAAGGCCATGCTCTCATCTCAATTCTGGCAGCATGGCTCATTTTATGCCGCACGATTAATTGCTTTTACATTCATTAAATCAATCCAAAAAGAACTCTCCGCTTTCTACCACGTTAAGTTACCTTTCCGAACGTCTGCAAATAACGTTATATTGGTCGCTGTCATGAAAAGACGCGTTTAATATTCCTAGCCATCTTAGGTATAAATCGAGCCTGAGCCTACCTCTTAACGATTCAGGTTATAATAAAAAGGTTTACCCGCTTAACAGTTGGAAACCAACATATTTGCGCTACACAGCAGAATAGCTCACCCTTGATCAATAAGTTCGTCATACGTACAACGACCTTGATAACTAACAAATAAAAAGAAAACGAAGAATCAACATGAACCAATACGTAAATGATCCATCCAACTATCAACTACTGATCAAAAACCTACTCTTCTCCCCTGTGGCTTTTGATCCTGAGTGTGAAATTGTTTATGCCAACCATCGCCGTCACAACTACAAAACTTTTCACGATCGAGTAAAACAGTTTGCCAATGCACTAACCAGAATGGGCGTGAAAAAAGGCGATACTGTTGCCGTCATGGATTACGATTCACACCGATATTTAGAGTGCTACTTTGCTATCCCGATGATTGGCGCAAAGCTGCATATGATCAACGTTCGTCTTTCTCCTGAACAGATCCTGTTCACCATTGACCATGCCGAAGATGACATACTGCTAATCCACGAAGAGTTTTTGCCTATACTGGATCAGATTAAAGGCCGCATCGATACCATCACACAATACGTTGTCTTGCGAGATGACGAAGAGTGTGAATATGAACAACTGCTCGAACAGGAAGATGCACACTTCGACTTCCCCGATTTTGATGAAAATACCGTTGCCACCACGTTTTACACCACTGGCACAACTGGCATGCCGAAAGGGGTATTCTTTACGCATCGTCAACTGGTTCTGCACACACTTGGCATACTCAGCACCATTGGCACAAATGCCGTTCAGGGAAGATTGCATCAAGGTGACGTCTACATGCCTATCACACCAATGTTCCACGTCCATGCGTGGGGACTTCCTTACATGGCGACCATGCTTGGTGTGAAACAAGTCTACCCAGGCAAATACGTCCCAGACGCTTTACTCGGCCTGATAGAACAAGAACAAGTGACCTTTTCACACTGTGTTCCAACTATTTTGCATTTGCTATTGAGCTCACCGAAATCTCAATCTGTCGACTTTTCTCGCTGGAAAGTCGTTATAGGCGGAGCTGCACTGCCCAAAGCGTTATGTAAATCGGCGCTGGAGCGCGATATAGATGTATTTGCAGGCTATGGAATGAGTGAAACCGGTCCAATTCTATCTATTGTGCAACTGACCTCAGAACACTTAAAACTGGATATCGACCAGCAAGCTGAATATCGAACCAAGACAGGTAAAAAAGTGGCGATGGTTGAAGTCGAGATTGTTGACGAAGATATGAAAAAAATCGACCACGATGGCGAAGCAAGTGGTGAAATAGTCGTTCGAGCGCCGTGGTTAACGCCAAATTACTATAAAGATAACAAGAACTCAAAAGCCCTGTGGCGCGGTGGTTACTTGCATACCGGTGATGTTGCCACCATCGATGGTGAAGGCTTTATCAAGATCACTGATCGAGTTAAAGATATGATTAAAATCTCCGGTGAATGGGTTAGCTCACTAGAACTAGAAGATATTATCCATCAGCATCGTGCGGTTTCTGAAGTCGCCGTTATTGGCATGCCGCATAACAAATGGGGAGAAGTGCCGTTAGCGCTGATCACGATTAAGGAAGGATCTCAAGCCACCGAAAAAGAACTACTTAGCTTTGCCAAAGACTTCATCAACAAAGGTATCCTAGCGAGAGAAGCACTGCTACTCAAAGTGAAGTTTGTCGACACAATTGCCAAAACCAGTGTGGGTAAAGTTGATAAGAAGGAACTGCGCAGGTTGCATTTGTAGCTAACCTTTTGCATCTAGGTCAGCGAGACTCATTATATCTCGCTGATCAAAATCGCAACCAGTCTCTATTGTTATCGCCATTTATAAAGTAAATAGGTTCCAAGCATTGCTTAGCACCTATTTAGGCTAGTTGGTCGCTACAAACGACGATCATGAGTGTCCTAATTAGAATGGTAGTCAACTTGATTAGAAGTTTGGTTCACACAAAGAAAAATTGAATGAACTACAAGTGACTCACTGCTTTATCGCTTTCCAATTTTACCTTTTTCAGTTAGTGATCATTGAGCTCACGCTCCTTGAGTTCCCAAGGGCCATTTCAACATCAGACCACCGAGTAAGAGAGTTAAGCGCTCAAAGCTCACTGCCTAACGGCTCATGCACTCCCGTTATCGACCAAAAATCAATCAGCACATCAGTCTCTGTGTGAGATATTTCGGCGCAGACAAAACAATAACAAAAAATTATTATTCTCATAAATTATGATAATTTTTCACACAACATCTATCAACCTATACTTCTCCACATCGAAACGCATTGCAGATGCAGTTCACTTAAATAATCAACACTAGAATTAAGTTGGAGCAAGTTATGAAGATGAATCACATTGGTATCATGGTGGGTGATATGGACAAAGCGGTTGAGTTCTACACCAAAGCGCTGGGTCTTAAGATTGTCATGAACAACACTAAGGTTGAAGAAGAGCGTGAAACCGCCATTGGGCGCATGTGCATTGCTGTGTTCGGCGAAGGTTTTAAAGGCTTTAATATTGCCCACCTACTCACCAATGATGGCATTGGCGTTGAACTATTCGAAATGAAAGAGCGCCAAGAACGTCACGACGTTGATTTTTCTCGCATCGGGATTTTCCATTTCTGCCTACAAACAGATGACTTTGCCGGTGTGATTTCTCGTACTGAAGAGTTTGGCGGCAAAGTGCGTATGGACATTATGCGTTACCACCCAGAAGATGATTCTAAGCCTGCGCAAATGGTCTACCTAGAAGACCCGTTTGGTAACTTATTCGAGCTTTACTCGCACACTTACGAAGAAACTTACGCATCTGACTACGAGTAAATTCATCACACTCGCTTCAAAGTAGCGCAATCAAACCTAAAAAGGTTAGCACTCTGTGGCTAGCCTTTTTACTTTATTTGGCTAAGTTTTAGATAAGAGTGCAATTCGTGGTTTTTATGCTCTACGGCCGAGTGGATATTGATATCGGCATTACCGACCACGCTAAAACAATAGCGATTATCTCCTTTTAAAATCTCAATATCGAGGATGCCGTTTTCTAAACACCACTTCCCTTCCGTTTTGAATCGATCAAACAATCGATATTCATCCAATGTTCCATCAGCATGAAAGACAACTTCGGTAATGTACCCTCCGGTACACGTTTTGATCCAATGACTGTCAGCCACATCAGAAATAAGTAAGTCACGCTTCCCACTTCGCCAGAGGAGAAACTCAGGCTCATTCAAACTGTCGAAACAAACATCCACCATAGCGACTAACTGCTGTGTCTTCGATTCTCTTTCAAAGAGTTGAATTAATATCCGTTCTTTTTGCACCGACATCTCCACGTTTCATCCCTTGCTAACCATCCATTTAAACCCTTAACTTCTCACTATTTGTGCGTATTCGCAACACGCTGGCTTGGTTAACATCACTTTACGGCGGTTCAGATTTTTTCAAAGCCGAAGCTGTCCGTCCAACTCTAGTAAATCTTCTTGTTTTTCATAGTCATAATTGATATTTCAGTGTACATTTTCTTCTATGAAATTCTGGTTTATTTTCGACAATAACTAAAATGTATAACAGCAAAGATAAAGAGACAGCGAAAAAACTGAAACGATTAGCATTGATCTATCTATTTATGCTTGTCACTCCATTTTTATTAACGGCTGTTACATCAAAGGCTGAAGGTAGAGTTCTCTTTTTGCTTGTATGGCCTTTAATTTCAATCTGGTATTTCTTTGCGTATCGTCGAATTGCTAAACACTATCAATGCACCACAACTAAGCTCCTCGCTTTTAGCTATGGAGGTGGAGGTTCATTCTCCAGTACCATGTACAGCTTAGCGAGCTTTATACTGTTGATATCCATGTTATTAATATTTAAAGCAATTTAATAAATTAAACATTATTCTCCTCGGTAAGAAGGCTAATTTATGAACGACAATTTAAAATTACTGGTTTTAGGTTGGTTGTATCTGGAAGATGAAATGATCAAGTCCCAATTAGATAACATACACGCAATGGGCTTTCAGGATCTTATCTATGGGGACAACAAAAAATATGCGTGGTTTGCTTGTATTCCTGAAGTTCGAGAGCGAATTCTTGCTATCGAAATTAGTGATAAACAATTAGCTAGCGTCGATTATTTATCTGGTGAATGCTGTGATACTCACTCCATGATAATGCCTAACTGGGACGGAACTGGTGATGAGTTCGATTTAGAGTCATTTGAGGGGATTGAAAAACTCACTAACCTCAAATGCCTTGAATTACTGCAACTTGAGAAAGTCATTGATGGCCATAAACTGCTCGAAATGCAACTGACCGAAATTAATAGCTGTGAGGGATTGAGCGACGCCATCGTGATAGAACTTGAACGTCGCGGCGTTGTGTTCTCGTAGTTCTATACAGCTCCGTTTGCAAGGTAGCTGAGCCTCATGATGGTAAAGCGCAAACCTTTACCACAGAGAAAGGTACACGCAATCAACGTGGCAATGATTCATAAAGTGTTCTTTTCAATTTATAACCATACGTTGAAAAAAAGCCCCAAGAATTCTTGGGGCTTGCTAGGGTTATCTCGAGAAATTGTCTACATTAAATGGAGTCACACACTCCCTTAACGCCCTGCTAAGGTGCAACTTAGAACGCGCTACACCCCAGTAGTATCCCCTAGCTTTCGTTATTCCCAATCAAGGATAACTTTGCCAGACATCCCGCTACACATGACGTCGAAGCCTTCTTGGAAGTCATCAACCTTGTAGTGGTGAGTGATAATTGGCGTCAAATCTAGGCCAGATTGGATTAGCGAAGCCATCTTGTACCAAGTTTCAAACACGTTAAGAAGCCATAAATTAAATCTTTATTATCAGAATGTTAAGATTAACACTTGAACTTTTGGGACGTTTTTGGGACGTTGTGCGGGATGATTATTTACTCACTTGCCAAACAGTAGACGTAATAGCGAAATTAGAGGAAAAACAAATAACTAAAACACCCGATAAGCACCATTCATATATTGTTGGCTAAGCATCTAGTGAGACCCTTTATCTGAACATTCACAGGGAGTCTCATTATGAAGGGTATTTTCATTCAGGTAGCCCAACTTTTGGTGCAAGCTAAATCCTTGCTGGTTGCCTCTTTGGGTTTCAAAGTCCGCCTCGTTATGACTGAAATCAACTGGCTGATGAGCACCAATACTGAGTTGTTGCAATTGGCCCTGTTGCCAGAGTAAATCGAGTGGCGTGTTAGCACCGTGCAGTTGGTTGCGAATGTCGGCTTCGTTGTAGCTTTGGCTCAACGCCTGAGCGTTGAGGGTTTCTTTGGTGATTTGCCCTGAAGCGTTGTATTCAAACCCAACCCACGCATCGCCATTTTCGGCGCTCACTAAACGAGCAGCTTCGTCGTATTCATACCAAGTGTGGCCCGTCGAGTTTCCAGAGACATCTAGCGTTTGGATATGAGCGAGGTCGCCGCCACCGGTGCCTTCGTAATGACACTCAGACGGAACCCAATGCATCAAATTTATCGTGCTTTGGTTCTGTTCGGTTTGTCTTTACCCTAATAACTCGATGGGTGTGTTTCGAATACCAAGCGAACTATCAAACCAAGCAAGACACAAGACACGACCCCATTCCTTTCGACCCCATTCCTTTTTTCGCTTAAAACGGAACCGACTTCGTTTACCGATAGCAGTGCATAGCCTTGAGGTCCATATTGGTATGACTTGGGTGCCCCAGAGCCAGATTCATTAATTAACTGCTGGCCAAGCCAAGCAAATTGCGTGATTTCACCGTCAACATCTTTTTGAATACGTCGCCCCAATGGGTCGTAGCTGTAGGTTGCCTTAGTCTCAATGGTACGTTCTAAAGTTGATGGGTTAACGCGCTCCTTTTGGTCACTTATTAAGCGAGCCACGTCGTTGTAGGCATATATTTCAACTACTGTACCATCTTTACTTTAGCGTTTAGTGTGGTTGCCACGAGCGTCATACTCATACGCATATTGCGTATCTTCTTGCAACTGCCCAGCAATTTTGTAAACACCAACAAAATCTAGGCGAAAACGTGCTGGCACAATCGCACCAACACATCCTTAAACAAATCTCAACAGGCAAAAGTCAAGCTCCGATCTCAATATTTTCTCTTTACCTAGTTGAATAGACACTTAATCATTATCTTTATAATGGTCATTTCGTGATTTCATATCAGACGTAAAAACATCATTATCGATATTCCAGGTACCAATTCTTTGCTCAAAAATAGTCTTCACATCATCCCAGTTAACTTCATTTATTTTCACCCTTAAACTAGGCTGAGGCATTTCCCAGAAATATAGCATTAATGAATAGGACAGCTCTCTGTATAATAGCTCATCTTCCATTCCAATCATTTTTTCAGAAATCAATTCTTCCATAAACACCAATTTTGATTTTCCTTCCCACATAAATTCCAAAGGCCAATAACTTTTCACAACAGAAACAATATGTACAAATTTCATAATCTACGTCCTCACTCTACCATCGGGCTAAACACTATTATCTGGTTTACAAGAGTTCTTTTCATGACTTTTTCTGTTTTTCATTGGTCACCACCATGACGACTATGATCACGCTCCCAAACTGACCCATCATTCTGATTCAATTTGCCTTTACTACCCTTTATCGGACTATAGTCTGTCGGTGACGAGTCGGGGTTTTCGGGGAAGGGGCAACTCTCAGGATCGGAGTCATTATCTGCGTTTTCATTGTTATACCAATAATCACCTAAAGCCTCTCCGGCAGCACTCCCGCAATCAGAGAGAATGCAGATAACCCCTGCCCAAAGAGCTATATCAGTTCCAGTAAGTACAATCGGTATAATAATTGCAATCTCTCCCGTAGGATCAATCAAGAGCAATGGATTGTTTAGTGCATATGCATGTGTATTTACACCACCTTCCAACCCAATTGGATCACGCTGAATATATCGACCTGTTCTTGGATCATTCTCCCTAAAATAATTTTGCTTTACCCCTGACTCCGTATCGTAATATTGCCCAGGAAAACCGATATTATACGAGTGATCATTCGATAGGGTATCAACGCCAAATGGCGTTCTAGCTTGCGTCCAACTTTCAGCTTGTCCATTCAATAACGCGACAGGCGCTGATAAATGATCGCTCACCACGCTCAAAGCGGAATCCGCTTCGTTTACCGATAACGGTGCGTAACCTTGAGGCCCATATTGGTATAACTTAGATGAGCCCGCTCCTGATTCATTGATTAACTGCTGGCCAAGCCAAGCAAATTACGTGATTTCACCGTCAACATCTTTTTGAATACGTCGCCCCAATGGGTCGTAGCTGTAGGTTGCCTTTGTCACAATTGTACGTTCTAAAGTTGATGGGTTAACGCGCTCCTTTTGGTAGCTTATTAAGCGAGCTAAATCGTTGTAGGCATATGTTTCAACTACAGTGCCACCTTTACTTGAGCGTTTAGTGCGGTTGCCACGGGCGTCATACTCATACGTATATTTGTTGTTAGTTAACGAAATAAAAAATAAAAATCCCTCGATTCATTCGAGGGATTTTTTATTTGTGCCGATTAAAAGCGTGAGGACGACAATTTACAGCTGCTTCGCCGCATCACCTTTAGTTATTCATTTAACAACGTTGTTCCACTTAAGATAAATGGACTCAGCTAACGCTTTATTATATGTAAACATCGCTAACTTATGAGCCTCCCCTTGAGCATTTCGACCAGACAATGCAAACATCACTTCATTATTATTCAGCAGAGTTTGAGGATCACCAGAAACAGCGGTTGGTGTAATATGCCAGTCACTACCATCAAAGACACCGTCGATAATGACAGTGCCATTAGCGAGGCCCCAACCAGCAGAACTGGTCGCACCATTGGATTCAGTCAAGGTAACCGTATTCGCCGAGAACTCCATTTTAGTCAGGAAAGGTTTAGGCGATTTCGTGGTGGAATCATCAAAAACATGATAAATGGTCTGATTAGTAAACATGTCAGCGGTGACATCGCTAGCCTCTACGCTCGGCCAACTCCCATTGCTATATTCAGACTTGGTGGAAAATGTCAAATCCCAGTTTTCTTCAGCCAATAATGCAGTGTTGCTGTTCATGTATAAGACCGTGGCATCATCTATCTTATTGGGGCCGAAATTGACAGCATATGGCCCTTCAACAGTAATGCCATCTTGGCGAGTGATCATTATCGTGTCATCGTTACTAAAGACGAATTTCTGAATACCTTCCTCAACAGAATAAGGTCCGTTTAGACTTAGGAAATAAAGGGTTTCTCCCCGATAAAAATCAGCAACCGTTCTTACTGCTGGTTTCGTAGTTAGGTTCCCATCTTTATCTTTTTTTACCTCTATCAAATCTAGATCGGTACCATTATTAATTTCAGAATCAAGAAAGTCAGATATCTCATTAGTGCTAGCTTTTATTGCTGCTGATGACTGGTTACCAATATCAGGCAATACTGATAGTGTTAATGTTCGTGCCAACGCGTGTGCTTTTTTTGCCATACCTGGCTGAGTGGTTTTACTTTTAATGTAATCACCACTAATAATACTAGCGTCAATGTTCAGCTCAGCAGCAACATCTGCAACCGAGATATTGCGCGCTTTGGCTAAGGTCGTAAATGGTGTCACCACTTCAGAGGCATTACCGGCGTGCATCACATAGTTCTGCGTGATGAAACCTGGCTTATCACTGTCACTCGTTACGCCAGCCTCAACCGTAACGATCATGTCATAACCCGCATCAGCTGCAGGAATGGTTATTTGCCCACTGTCGTTGGTTTTGCCAATCAATTCGCCGGATTCAGACTGACCATTTGCATTTCGATCTGCGTACACATTTGCATTAATCAGATAACCATCGATCACCGTTATAGTTTTCGACGCCGAGACTGAATTCGTATCATCATTATTATCACTATCGCACGCAGATAGAGCACCAATAACCGCGAGGGTAAGTAGCGTTTTTTTAAACATTCCGAACTTCCTTGTACTTAATTTATAAACAATCTAGATAAACTTTAGCATTAATTAATCAACAAATTTTATCATCACCATTACTTACATTTATTGTTAATATATTCTGCGATGTTATTCGCACCTCGCCAGTGCTGCCGATCTGTTATTATTCATAACTTGAATGCTAACTATCCGTAATATTGGGCCGCATGATGCATGTTCTACGGAAGATGAAACGGTTGCGAAAATCTACGGCAAATGGCTTATCAAAACTGTTAGAACGAAATAGCCTCCCGTTTGTACTGAACTCATTGAACTAGGCCAAAAGACATAGCCTGTCATCTTAATTTTCAAGTAGTTATAACGAAAAATGCCCCAAGTGATTCTTGGGGCATTTTTTTGGGACATCCCTGGGACATTTTCGTGGGCTAAATAGGGTTACATCTTCCCCTTAAGGCCTTCATAAGGTGTAATATTGGGAATATCTCACCTCATCACTTTTCACTTATGCCCCCTAGCTTTTGTTATTCCCAATCAAGGATAACTTTGCCTGACATCCCGCTACACATGACGTCGAAGCCTTCTTGGAAGTCATCAACCTTGTAGTGGTGAGTGATAATTGGGGTCAGGTCTAGGCCAGATTGGATTAGCGACGCCATCTTGTACCAAGTTTCAAACATCTCACGACCGTAGATACCTTTGATCACTAGGCCTTTAAAGATCACTTGTGTCCAATCGATACCCATGTCTGAAGGTGGAATACCTAATAGAGCAATACGGCCGCCGTGGTTCATGGTGCTCAACATTGAGTTAAACGCCATTGGGTTGCCTGACATTTCAAGACCAACATCAAAGCCTTCTTTCATGCCCAGCTCTTCCATCACCGTTTCTAAGCTTTCATTCGCCACGTTAACTGCGCGGGTTACGCCCATTTTGCGAGCAAGGTCTAAACGGTATTCGTTCACATCAGTGATCACTACGTGACGAGCGCCAACGTGTTTCGCAACCGCTGCCGCCATGATGCCGATTGGGCCTGCACCGGTGATCAGTACGTCTTCACCGACAAGATCAAACGAAAGTGCGGTGTGAACAGCATTGCCAAACGGGTCAAAGATTGATGCCAAATCATCTGAAATATCCGCTGGGATTTTAAAAGCATTAAAAGCCGGAATCACAAGGTATTCAGAGAAACAACCAGTGCGGTTTACGCCCACACCAATCGTGTTACGACATAGATGAGTGCGGCCGCCACGGCAGTTACGGCAATGACCACAAGTGATATGGCCTTCACCAGAAACGCGGTCGCCTAGCTCAAAGCCACGCACTTCTTGGCCAATACCAACCACTTCACCTACATATTCATGGCCAACAACCATCGGTACTGGAATGGTTTTTTGCGACCATTCATCCCACTTGTAAATGTGAACGTCAGTACCACAAATGGCGGTTTTCTTGATACGGATTAACAGATCATTATGGCCAAGTTCAGGCTTATCCACTTCTGTCATCCAAATGCCTTCTTCAGGCTTTAGCTTTGCTAATGCTTTAATTTTCATTCTATTCACCCAAAATTGCTCCGCTCTGTGCGTAGCAAAAAAACTTTTCTTAATGACAACATAGCTCGTTCTTCATCGTGACGGCACTATTTGTACCGTCACAATAAAAAGCGAAAACAGGCTTAGATGATGCCCATATCTTGGCCAACTTGGATAAAGGTATCGATCGCACGGTCTAGCTGCTCACGTGAGTGTGCTGCCGACATTTGTGTACGGATACGCGCTTGACCTTTTGGTACCACTGGGAATGAGAAGCCAACAACGTAGATGCCTTTCTCAAGACAACGCTCTGCAAACTCTGCTGCAACTTTTGCATCGCCCAACATGATTGGGATGATGGCATGATCAGCGCCACCCATGGTGAAGCCAGCTGATTCCATGCGAGTACGGAAATGCGTTGCGTTTTCCCATAAATGGGTACGCAAATCGCCACTTTCTTGCAGTAGGTCAAGTACACGTAGTGATGCGTTTACGATTGCTGGTGCCACTGAGTTTGAGAACAGGTAAGGACGTGAACGTTGACGAAGCCAATCAATCACTTCTTTCTTACCAGATGTGTAACCACCTGATGCCCCGCCGAGTGCTTTGCCTAGCGTGCCAGTGATGATGTCGATACGATCAACTACATTGTGGAAATCTGGCGTACCTGCGCCAGTTGGGCCCATAAAGCCAACCGCGTGAGAATCATCAACCATTACCAAAGCATCGTACTTATCAGCCAAATCACAAATAGCAGGAAGATTGGCAACCACACCATCCATTGAGAACACACCATCAGTAACAATAAGAGTATGACGCGCACCCGCTTCTTTTGCGGCAATTAATTGCTGCTCTAGCTCTTGCATGTTGTTGTTTGAGTAGCGGTAACGCATTGCTTTACATAGTCGCACACCATCAATGATTGAAGCGTGGTTCAATGCGTCAGAAATTATTGCGTCTTCTGCACCTAAAATAGTTTCAAATAGACCCGTGTTAGCATCAAAGCAAGAGGTATAAAGGATGGTATCTTCTTTGCCTAGGAAGTGAGATAGTTTCTGCTCAAGCTCTTTATGGATGTCTTGAGTACCACAAATAAAGCGAACTGATGCCATACCAAAACCGTGCTCATCCATACCTGCTTTACCCGCTTCGATAAGTGCAGGATGGTTTGCAAGGCCTAGATAGTTGTTCGCACAAAAGTTTAAAACTTCTTGGCCAGTAGAGATTTTGACTTGCGCTTGCTGCTGAGAAGTAATTACACGCTCAGATTTGTAAAGGCCTTCACCTTTAACATCTTCAATTTGTTGTTGGATCTGTTGGTAAAATGCAGAGGACATCTTCAATTCCTTATCATTATCTTTATAAATGGCGCCCATTTCGACTTTCGTTAATGAATAGTACATTGGCCAGGCGCTAGGTTGATTAAGGCGTGAACACTCAATCAACCTACATCTGTTAAGTGTAATCTAGGAGAAGAAATTGCATTATCCCACTAAGTGGAAAAACATTATTGAATCTGAGGCACAAATCCGCTTAACTAAGCGCTGTGTGTTCCGAGTTGAATACCAGCAAGCACCATGATTGCAGCAATAAATAACAGGATATTTTCGAGTGTCGACCAAAGGTCGAGCATCATATCGGCATAGAGCATCGTGGTCTCCTCGTAGGTTATCGTTGGAGATACCTTAGTCTTTGCATTGGTTCTAAACCGAGATATAAATCGCAAAAAATCCTTATTTATAAATATATTACTATGTGACTAATTATGATCAACAATCGCCTTATCGCGTTACTACCTGACCTCGCGTCATTCATTCTTATTGTGAACGAAGGCAGTTTTACTGCCGCCGCCAAGATTTTAGACGTAACGCCTTCCGCTCTAAGTAAATTGATCACACGTTTAGAAAAAGCACTGTCAGTAAAGTTGTTTGAGCGAACGACTCGATCATTAATCATCACTCCAGCCGGACAAAAAGTGTATGACCAAGCATTGTTGATGGTGAATGCCGCGCAACAAGCCATTGAGCTATCCACCAGCGATCACACGGAAGCAAGTGGTTCGATTACTGTTGCTGCACCAGAAGCGTTTCTAAATTCAGTGTTACAACCTCTGGTACTGCCGTTTTTGGCACTATACCCCGAGATTGAACTTCGCCTGCGCGTGGCGGATGGCCAGTTTGATCTGCTGCGTGATCGCATTGATATTGCCTTTAAACTGACTGACAAGCCTGATGAGAATCTCGTACTTAAAGAGATTGGCCAGACGCATCTACGTTTATGCGCCAGCCCTGAATATATTCAACGATACGGCATGCCAGATAACCCAACGCAGCTTATTGATCATCAATGCTTATATCTTGCTGAAACAGAACGTGATCATATCTGGGACTTTTTCAAAGATGATGAATACCACTCCATCTCAGTACGAGGTCGATATGCAGTAAACCACTCTCAAATGCGCTTAAATGGTGTTAAAAGTGGCTTAGGTATTGGTATTTTCCACGATTTCGTTATCGCTGAAGCACTCACGACTGGAGAGGTTATCGAAGTACTTGGCGACTGGACACTAAAGAGTAATTACCATGGCGCGATCGCCATGCAATATCCACAAACCCAATATATGCCGGCCAGAGTACGGGCTTTTATTGATTTTGCCATTGAGCACTTACAAAAAAAGCTAGCGAACTAGCTTATAACAACACATTAGCAACTAACTACCTATTAACTACACATAGATAGTGCCTTTTAAATAAATCGTAGCAAAACCGGAAATAAGCACTCGCTCACTCAATAGTCGGCAATATAAATTGCCTCCACGCACTGACGCTTGATGAGCCAACAGCTCGGTTTTACTCAGTCTTGCTCCCCAATAAGGAGCAAGACCAGAATGAATGGAACCGGTGACAGGATCTTCATCGCCCCCATTGGCTGGCCAAAAATACCGCGACACGAAATCATAATCTTTCGCGGCTGCGGTCACGACCACATCAAGTGGAGCAAGTCGCTTCAATTGCACTGAGTCATAGTGAACTTGATAGACATCTTGCTCATCATCAAATACCGCAAAGTAGGCTTGACGATTTTTTAACACGCGACTTGGCTTAATAGATAAACCGTTAAGTAGACTTTCTGGTACCTCCTCTACCTCAGTCGGTGCCTGATTTGGAAAACTCATCTCAATCCGGCCATCATCTTTGCAATTGACGAATAGAGAGCCGACTTTATTGGTGAGAAATTCCAACTCGCCTTGGCTCTCAAATATATTGAACAGCACATAGGAGGCCGCGAGCGTCGCATGACCACAGAAATCCACTTCGGTAAGAGGAGAAAACCAGCGAATAACATATTGATTAAGCGACTCTTGTTTAATAAACGCGGTTTCCGAAAGGTTGTTTTCTGCGGCGATATTTTGCATTAATTCATCGCTTAGCCATTCATTGACTGGTACCACAGCGGCAGAATTACCTTTAAATTGCTCATCACTAAACGCATCTAAAATATAGATATCCAGTTCCATCTTCTCTCCTCTTCCTTAATGTTTATACTTTACGCGCAAACTGACGACTGTGCTGAGTTTGTCTCACAAGGCTCATTTAGGCCTCTTGCAACGCATGCATAACCGCGGCTTCTGCATGGATCTGCGTTGTATCATAGAGCGGAACAGATGTATGGCTCTGTTCAACCAGCAACGCGATCTCCGTGCATCCCAAAATCACCGCTTGGGCTCCTTGTTCGGCAAGGCTTGCAATGATTTGAAGGTACTCCTGTCGCGATGTCTCAGACACGATACCTTGGCACAATTCGTTATAGATAACATCATGAACAAGATTGCGCTGTGGCTCATCAGGAATCACCACCTCAATACCAAACTGCTCGGTTAGGCGCTGTTTGTAAAAATCTTGTTCCATCGTAAACCGCGTACCCAATAAACCGACTTTTCTCACGCCATCACTCACCAGTTGCATCGCAGTCGCATCAGCAATATGTAAAATGGGTATTGAAATCGCTTGTTCAATCAGTGGCGCGACCTTGTGCATCGTGTTAGTACAAATCAGCACAAAATCCGCGCCACCCGCCTGTACCGATTGGGCTGCTTGACTTAAAATTTCTGCGGTATCGTCCCAACGGCCTTGATGCTGCAGTTGTTCAATCTCATGGAAATCGACACTATAAAGACAGATTTTTGCTGAATGCAAACCGCCAAGCTTTGCTTTGACACCTTCATTGATTGCTTTGTAATAACTGGTCGTTGACTCCCAGCTCATTCCACCGATTAAACCAATTGTTTTCATTCTTTTACCTTATTAAAAATAGATTAGTTACGAAGACAACCCACGTCCTGTGGTTAAAAAATGCGCCCAATCATTTCTCTCTCGGCGCAACGCTTGCTCGACAGCAGAAGCCACATCGTAGTCCACGCAATGAAACGCCACATCCCACTGCTGCTCTGCATTCAGTGTTAATGTGGCATAGCGGGCATGTGGACTATAGTTTTCCATTGAGTGAAGAAACGGTTCATCATCGGTATAAGCGGGCATACCCACACTTCCCGGGTTAATCACAACTTGTCCTGTAGAGAGAGTGACGCAGCGAGGCGTATGGGTATGACCACATAATATGATGGCAGAAGTTTGTCCATCTAAGCGATCGAGAATAGATTGATCATCACGCAATTGCGCATGCCCATGGCTGGCATCTTCCAGTAAGTACTCCAGATCATCGCTTGGCGTACCATGACACACATAGATATCGTCACTAATCTGATAATCGAACGGCAACGCTTGCATCCACGCCATCGCTTCTTGACTTAATTGCTGCCAGATAAACTGCATGGTTGGATTCGCGTCAATATCATTCTGAGTCGCTTGAAAAATTTGCCGATCTTGGTTGCCACAAATGGTGATCGTATTCAGTGATTGCAAGTACTCAAAGGTCTGTTGAGGCGCTATCGGTCCGTAGAGAATATCACCCAAATTGATAAATTTATTAATTCCCAGCCGCTTGGCGTGTTCAACCACCGCTCGCAAGGCATAAACATTGCTATGAATATCAGATAGGATCGCGTAGGTTTGCATTTCACTCATTCCTTGAGTAGATAAAACATCACATTTGATAATAACAGCTACTAGAATCGTATGACATTGAAAATATGGACAATAATTAACCACCCCTCTCGATTGCTTTTAAACCGTCAGATGAAGTTTCGCTATGGTCGAAACAACCGCTGATAATCGACAAACAATGAGCAATTATTCAACCGTTTAAACGTCTAATGACAGTAATTGCACGCCAATTAATGTCATATTTATTAATAAATCAGTTTCATTTTGGTACATTCATACATATAATTTTACTTACATTATAAAAATGCCCAAGGAATCGATATGCGCTACCTGATTACCTTGATGCCAATTCTTTTTTCAGCAGTAGTTTTTGGCTCACCCCTTAAAATTCAACTTCCGGATCAATCGGTTATCTACACAGATACAGAAACGTTGTTAAGCGAGTTTGAAACGGAAACGTTCACAACACATTTGCCTTGGTTTGAAGATGCTCGGCAGTTTACTGGTATTCCCGTTACCGAATTAATAAAACGCTACGGTGACAACAATACTTTTGCCGTGACCTTCTCCGCCTTAAATGATTATAGAGCCACCAGCACTATCGATGATATTAAAAATTACCACCCCATTATCGCTTTATCCATGAATAGTGAACCGATGAAAATTAGGCATAAAGGCCCATTTTGGATGCTTTACAATCTGGATAAATATCCTGAAATCGATAACACGACCTACCATTCTCAAATGGTGTGGCAAATTGATGAAATCGTAATTTATAGCAATAATAATGACCAATAAAAGTAAAACAAAACGGTTTTCAACCTTACAATCGCGCTCGAAAGGAATGTTACTGGCGCTCTCTGCTTTGCTCATTCTGGCCAATTTGTATGTTTTTTCTGAAACTCGGCAATTGGCTCGATCCTATTCAGAGCAGCAAAACCAAGCAACCTGGTTTTTGTTTCAACTGACCAAGGAGTTTTCATCACTTGTATCAGTCACGCCTTTTGCATTAGAAAGTGAGCAATACAGAAAAAAAGCGGAACTAAGTTATGAGCTTACGTGGAGTCGATTTGACCTGTTACTTAACGCGAAAGAAGCCGACAGTTTCATGCAACTGGCTGGCGCTCGTGAGTTTTTTTCCTCGCTGTTCCAACGATATATTAGTTTAGAGCCAGAGCTTTGGAAGCTAAAATCCAAACGACAAGCAATGGTGCTGACCAATCAGCTCGAATCGATCTATCAAGACATGATCACATACGTAAACATCAACTTCCGCATCAAAAGCCCGATATACCAACAGCAAATGGAGCAAGCGAGACTGCTTAATCAAACACAATGGTTTCTGATGTCATTGCTCTTTATTTGCGCTCTATTAGTTGGCTATGTTTTACATTTAGAGTCTAACTACAACAAACACTTAGCCTTAACTGATGCATTAACAAAAATTAAAAACCGCCTTGCGATGACAGAATATGTCAATCGCAGAATAGAGAACGAAACCCCCTTCACTGTCTGTTTGCTCGATCTCAATGGTTTTAAGCAGATCAATGACCAATATGGTCACCATGCTGGAGACATCGCCTTACAGACGATGGCACAGCGTTTTGAGAATGTAGAGTGCCATTGTCGGGCATTTCGTATGGGGGGGGATGAATTTGCATTAATACTGCCGCAGCAAAGACAAGAAGAGATGGAGCAAACGTTAGAGGCGATTCTCGGCTGCTTTGACGATAAAATTACGCTATCCCTAGAAAACTCAGTTCAGCTTAGCGCCAGCTTAGGCCTTGCTAGTTATCCAACCCAAGGCAACAACTTCAGCGAACTGCTTAAAACAGCCGACACAAACATGTACCAAATGAAATTTGCTACACAAAATCGCTCCGTTCGCCTCTAGAGCGATACTATTGATTAATTAAGCTTTTTGCTCCAAGACTGACAGGCTGAACGAATTTGGGTTGCTGCCGCGTGGTAGCAATCCAAAGATTTTAAAAACGGGTCTTCAATGCTCCCTTCTCCCCACTGACCAAGCAAAAATGTTTTTCCCCGAGCCTGAGTTGAAACTTTCGCGACACTGACAATATGTTCAGGCTCCATAACCAAAACAATATCGCTCCAGAGACAATCTTCTTTCGTCAATTGATGAGCCTTGTGCTCGTCTATTGCGATACCAATATCATTGGCGACACTTACCATCGTACTGTCGGCTGGGAATCCCTCAAGTTCACTCTGCTTTGTTGCCGTACCTGCAGAACGCACTTCGACATGCGGTAAATACTGCTTAAGCAACACTTCCGCTAAAGGAGAGCGGCAAATATTCCCGCTACACACCACTAAAAACCGCTTAAACATCCACTCTTACCCTCTTCAAAGGCGTTGCAATAGAATAGCTCGCTCCGATAACCACCAATATTGCCAAAAAGGTGACGGTATTGGCTGGTGCCTGCAAATTAAAATCAACCGTAATGTGCAGTAGCATTGCAACCAGAGCAATAAGCCCTCCCAACGCAGCGCCTTTACATGTGCGACTTTGTCGATGACTAATCACCCAGATAGCTAAACCCAAAGCCCAAATCAATGATATTGATAAAAATAGCGACGCAGGTAGCCCAGCCTCTGCAATGAATTGAACATATTCATTATGGGCATGATCATAGTAACCAATCGCTTGTTGAGTGTAGCTTGGAAAAACAATATAAAAGCTCCCTAAACCGCTTCCCGTCAACAGAAAGTCCTTCATCATCGGTATGCTCCATTCAACCACGAGAGGTCTGGTATCGCTGCCCAGATGAGATTCCGCGATTCTTTGCTGCACTTTCTCTAAACCGAAAAAAGAGCCCAGCACGATAATATCGATAACGAATAAGCTGATTAGCAACCAAGTCAGCTTAGGCGGTCTTTGTTTATAAAAACAGAATGCAATAACACCAGCGACAAAAGTGGCGGCAAAAAAGGCACTATTACCCATTCTTGACCGAGTCATAACCAAAGCGATAACCATGATAATCAGCGCAAATCGAATCAACATCTTCTTTGAAACTAACAACTGAAGTAGCGCATTAACCCACTCTTGCCATGATGACAAGCGCTCTTGGGAACTACTCAGATCAATAACGATTAAACCTATTCCCATACTGAGGCAGAGCAATAAATAGTTAGCAAGGTGATTCTTATAAACAAACGACCCCGTCGCAATATCTGTTTCTGGCAAGCTAAAAATCCAAGACGATTCAACCCCAAGTAAAACATTAATCGCGCCATACAAAGCTTGCAGCGTGCCACTAATCACTATCGCAAGCATGACGGTTTTTAGCCGCTTTTTGCTATTAATCAAAATGGCACAACAGCAGATAAAACACAGATAAGCGACCCCCTTAATCAAAGAGATGTAGGTTGCGGCCGGGTCCAGTGAAATGTATCCCCATTCGGCGCCAACATCCTGATAGGCACTCGCCGACGCTGGCGATATCCATTCTAGAATAAATATTGGCAGTGGTATAATTTGGCAAAACACCCATATTTGAAAGGCTGCAACAGGGATGATAAGCCAACGAAAAGGCTTCAATTGACGAATAGAGAGAGGTTGACGATTTTTCGGCATCTCTCGGCTGTTATAAAGCACCCAAGCTAAAACGAAAGCAGTACTCGCAATCCATACTTCACCAATGGTCCATGCCCAAATTCTATTTGATCCTAATGGTATTGGCAGCCATATGAGCAGCGCGACTAGACTTGCAAAACAACCACGTTCAAGTCTATTTATCATTCTTACGTCCTTTGCTGATAATATTTATTTCTCGACCAAAGAGTCTCAATTCTCTGCGTCATTAAGTCAAAATATTCGCCAAATAATTACGCTAACTCTCAAATTTGGGACACAATTAAGTCTCTATTTATAATATATTTCTCGTTTGCTTTAAGGTTGATTATCAGCCAGATTTTGATTAACGGAAGAATCATGAATAAACGTATAGTTTCGATGTCCTCTATACTTCTTGTCAGCGCCCCTTCTTACGGTTACGAGATGATCAATAACGATATTGCTTATCTTGATTTTTATGGCGATATAAAAGCGAGCGCTTTATTTCTCGATAGAAAAGACAATGAGTACTCATTTGGTGATTCTAAAATTGGTGTTCGTGCCCGCTACGCAATAACTGATCTCATTTCGATCGCGGGAGGAACAGAAGCACAAGTCAACCTTGATGCTGATGAAGATAAAAATGAAGATGAAATATTCATCTCACAGTACTTTGTCGGTTTATACGCAGAGTCACTCGGCGCCCTGACTTATGGTAAACACAGTACATCATCTGATGACTTAAGTGGAACCGATTACTCCGAAGTTTTTGGCGGTAAGTCCAACCTAAACTCAGTCGGTGTTAAAGGCGATACCATAAAGTACGTTTACGATAACGAACTCTTTACCCTCAATGGTACATACGGCTTTGAGTCTGGTGAACAAAAACGAACCCTTGCTGAATTTTTTGGTCAATATAAACTTGCAGAACTGATATTAGTCAGTGGTATTGGTTCAACGGAAACTAACGCGACAAATAACAAAACTGACGCGCTATATTTTCATACCACCGCTCGTTTAGAAATGGGTGACACCAATTTAGGGGTTACCTACTACCATCAGAATTTTAATAATGATTCACAACCATCACGCTCAGTAGATAAAAACGCCTTTGCCATTGCCGGTCAAATCGCATTCACCGTTGCCCTTACTGGTTACGCTGGTCATGAGGTTATTAACCAAGACTCCGACAACTCTGCATTAACTGGCACCCAAAATAACAGCTACCTTGGAGTGTCGTTAGTTCCGCTTGAGTACACCAAGTTATTTGCTGAAGTTAATTTCAACTCTCCTATCCAAACCCCTGATGAAACTAACTTTGCCCTCGGCGCAGCGATCGCTTGGTAAGCAGCTTGGTAAACCGCTTGATGAGCATTCGATATCTATCAAGGGCATTGAGAAGTCATTGCGAGGAAAAGGAAAGTCCTACCTCGTTAACAATCTAGTGAGTTACCCATATCAACCACGTGTTTAAACACAAAAAAATGGCTGTTACCAACAGCCATTTTTTGTTTTTCCGAAATCACTTAGTTGGCGGAAATCGGATCTTTTTTCGTAGGTGCATTTGGTACTGGCGTTTCAGCAACAGCTTCAATACCCGCCGCGGTGGCCTCTGCGATAATCGTCGGGTCAATTCCAGCCTCAATTGCCGCAATGGTAATATCTTGATTTGATAATCCCAGTTCACGCGCGGTTTGCACGATTAAATCAATATGTTCCGGATATTTGATAAAAGCATGTGTGATAACTTGTGGCAAAATTTCGTTTCTCTGCTTTGCTGTTTCCTTCAAAAATGGCACCAAATTATCGGCAGCAGGATACTGAGAAAACTGTTCCACCAATGCCGCAGGGCTTGTTGAGGCATCTTGAAACAGGCTATTGAGTTGATCTTGTGTCATCAATTCAGCATGTGCCATAGATGCAACAGAAAGTGCAACCGCCATGCTTGCTATTTTTAGCCTTTTCATAAATATCCTTTTTTACTTGCATAGAACGAATTAATAATAGAACTACATTTGAACCGATACTATTTAATTTTAATTACGGCAGTAGTAGGGTTTTACACTGTTAAATGCCAAAATATTACAGGCTCTTTCACCTACAACTGGCAGCTTCAATATTGAATCATATTGCCAAAGTTTCATTTTATATCTTTTATGATCCAACAAATAAGAAATTGTCTGTTTTTTATCTGTTAACGATAATTGTGGCCAATGTGCCAAATAGTATTTTAAAGACTGCATCACCGTAAAAGGCTCATAGCGACCTACCAATTGGGCATAATGAAACTCAGCAACGACCGCATCAAACTCTGCGCCATTTCTCCACATTTGGTTTGCTTTATCGATCACCACAGATGAATCGAGAGGTCGCTGCGCCAATTGCAATTGAAACTGCTCTACGGACTTCAATGAAAACTTCTCTATCGACGCCTTATCTTGCGCAGTAAAAGCCAACCATGAATAGTACAAACCGAAAGCTTGATGGTCGATAAAAGGACCTTGGGACACAGGCTCCACTAAACTATTTAGCGTCCCTATTGTGCCATTTTCTTGCTCTGCCGACTTTTTAATGTCGCTAAGATAATTACGTATTGTCTGATTTTGCCAGTCATCCGCTCCTTTGATAAGAGAAAGCGTCATCAACAGCAATGAACCAACCATTAGAGTTAGAATCCCGACACGCTCATGCATAAGACAGTCCTTGTGTGGTTTGTTCTTTATCATCCTGCAACACTCTTTTTTGTACGATTCGATAACGAACATAAACAAACGCTAGAGCAAATGGTGCAACATATCTTGCATCAATCGTCATAAAAAAAGCACTGGATAACACTAAAAACAGCAGCACAGCAAAATCATATTGCATGCGGTGTTTAACGAAAAACTTAAACAGCCGTCCGACATATTTCACATAAACATAGACGAAAAAAATCCCGCCAAATATGACCCAATCAAAAAAGAACGACTTCGTCGATACACTTTTGGTTTCACCCACGACTAAATATTTTGAGAATTCAGAAAAATTTAGTAGCCCAGGCGCTAATCCATCGACAAAGCTCACAGCATGGACACCATATTCGTACATGGATGGTAGATAGCCAAAGAAACCACTGCCAATTGGGTTATAAATCAATGATATGATTGCCGTCATCACCGCGGTTCCGCGAGTCGCGACACTGGTGTAACGTTCAACGTCATTGACGATAGAGCCGCCCAAAAATGTAGAGACAAACACGGTGATACCAAAGAGCAAAATCAATGAGGCCAACAACTTATGGAAAGCATTGATACGACTAAAGGTGACAAAAGTAATAAAGATGGTCATCAAGAAACAAATCAATGTTCCCTTTGAAGTGATTAATAACACACTGGCCACAATGATTGGCGTAATCACAAAAAGGTTAATACGGAAAATAGCCGCAACCATCAACAAAACTAAACTAAACTGGAAGCCAAATGTACTCGCTTCAAAAGTAAAACCTCGCATTCGATGTGGCGACAACGCATAGTTTTGGTGGAAAAATGAAGAACTATTGATGAAACCACGCGCCGCTAAGTTTAATAAAAATGCGAAGATGACAACACCAGCGATGACTAATAATCCCTGATAAATCGTTTTTTCATCTTGACGAATCACCGTCAGGAAGACGACGACAGGAGGAATGATCAGCAATAAAAATCTCAGTCCTCGGTCAAATAGAAAAGTTTTATTGTAATCTCCATAAAAGAATGTCAGCAGCAAGAAGGAATAGACAAAAAAACCAAACAATAATTTGACCGTATTGAACTCCGTCTCCGATAACGAACGATAAGACAGAGCAACCTGCAATGCGAGCAACGGGATCATAGTAATCCCAAGTGGCGCAGTAAATACGCCACCAATAGAGGCAAGCGCAGTGTTCTCAAACGGAATTAGCAAACAGAAAAATAGAAATACCGCTTTTTGCACCGGAAGCTCCTAGCTGAGTGTAGAAAATGACTGGAAGTAGCGCTGATTCATAATATCTTCATGAAAGTTATGCTCAAAGTGCTCAACACAATCTTGCTGACTAATATTAAGATAAGCTTTATCCACCAATACCTTTTCTATACTTTGAGACAAATCCGTCTTACTTTCTAGATTAAAAACCCAGCCGGTTTTATCGTTAAGCATATCTGCGAGTGATCCAGCATTTGAAGCGAACACAGGCGTGCCATTGCGTAAAGACTCAGCAACGATCAAACCAAAACCTTCCCACAACGAAGGCACAACCACAAAATCGGCCTGTTGGAAGTGTTGGTCTAAGTCACTGTTTTTTACCCACCCAAGTCGTTTAATCGTGACATTGTCGATAGAGCCATCCAATAACTCATACAATTCAGGACAATCGTTGTGTACCGGTTCCCCGATAACACTCAATTCGATAGGTTGATCAACCTTCGGTAATTGCTTGAGTGCTTCAATAAACAGATGTAACCCTTTACACATATCTAAGCGACCAACAAATAACATGCGCGTTACGCCGCTATGCTGATTTTGATCTGACCATTCTCTATTAGCTAATGGTAACGCACTACCTTGTACTCCATTCCAGACAAGAGTGATCTTACTCTCTTTAAGGCCGATCTTTTGCGCCTCACGATATTCAGAAGGAGAAATACAATAAATTTGATCACAAAAAGGCGCCAGCAGGCGCTCAGCGCCAATATAGATCGAACGATAGAGCGTATTTTTTAACTTTGAGCTGTAGTGGACATTAAACGACCAGCCATGACTACAAAAAACGACTGACACCTTGTGCCACTTAGCAAAAGGCCATAAAAATGGACGTAAGAAACCAGCAAAAGTACTGTGTAAAAAAATGACTTGATACTGCTTAATCTCTAGCTTAAACAATAAAGTCCAAAGTAAAACGAGTACATTGAATGGTCTAAACCCTTTGGGTTTTAGTGGCAAAATAGAACGATGATAATTAAACGCTAAAAAATCATTTTGCACAGACTCTGCGCGAGACAGAGACTCAAAAAAAGTTTCGATTCCACCCGGTGTGGTTTCCGATATATTTAAAACTTTCATGCCTACCCCGTATAACTCAATCGACGTAACACGCGATGCTGCGTTAATCCATCCAGCTTAAATAACAACCGCAAAACCATCACGATAACGGAATATCGACTCAACTTTGCATCGAGCTCACCAAATAAAAACTGTTGATTTGAGATGATTTTTTCAAATACATCCTTATCTTGGGTCTTATTTTTAATCAAGAACTTGATTAGGTTGATGTAACAGGTAGAAATGAAAAAGTTAACATCCTGCTCCCTTGCCGACTTTTTCGCTTGAGTGGAAATTTGAGCAAAAGCATCGATGTGCGTGGTATCTTTTTGTGTCAGTGGGCTATTGATTGCGGAACCACTACGCATCACATGGAAGTAGAGAATTTCATCACTAGTATAACAATCATGGGCGAATGACAGGTAATCAATGATAAAAAGCAAGTCTTCGCTGAAATGCAAAGATTCATCGAATCTCAATGAGTGCTCGGAAAGTAGTCGACGTGATACCATCAAACCACATATATGAAGACGGATCTCTTTGGTTAAATACTGAGACAGCGCTTGTTGACCAGTCACCTGCTGAGCACGGTTCTGAGCTTGCTCTGATTTATCATCGGATACTTTTTCGAACGAAAACAAGATCGTATCTAGATTGGTGCGTTCCAACAGCACTTTGTCCAAGTAGCTGAATAAGCCAGATTGATATTTGTCGTCTGAATCTAAAAATAAGACAAACTCACCACGCGCGTTCTCAATACCAACGTTACGAGCACTTGAAACGCCACCATTCTCTTTTCGTATCAATCTAATACTCGGATGATCAATCGTGTAGTTAGGTCCCTGCTTTGAGCCATCATCGACCAGTATTAACTCTGCGTCTTGTTCAGCACGGGCCGATACTTCTTGAACAAACCACTCTACGATGCGTTGGGCATAATCAAAGGTGTTGTAAATAGGTACAATCACGGAATATTTCATGCAACAGCCTCCTGCCATAACTGATTAACAACTTCTATTTCAGTTTCTTTCGCTTTGTTTAGTGCATTATTTGATAAGGTGGTGTAACGCGCTTCGTTGCTGCAAATATCGATAATTCGCTCAGCAAAGCGACGGCTATCGCCTTCAACAACACGATAACCATTGACTCCCTCTTCAACAATCCATGGCAATGCATCAAAGGTTTGATAAGCAACTATCGGTAGACCTTGGCTTCGTGCCTCGATGAGAGTTTGTCCAAAACCTTCATATCTTGAGGTCATAATAAACGCAGCATAGTTTTGTAGCGTATCGGCTACATCACTAGTAGGGCCTTTAAATTGGATTTTGGTGTTATCCGCGACACGCTCAATCAAAGCGTTCACTTCGCTTTCACGGCCATCCCCATAGATATCTAAGTGATACCCATCAGGTAACTGGTCGATAACTTCGATCATGGCTGAGAAGTTCTTCTGCTCTTCATCAATTCGAGCAATCGTCACTAACCTTTTGCTCAACTGTTGTGGATCCGACGAAGTCGAAAGCTTACAGCCGCGAGGAATCACTTTTACCTTCGAAACCAAGCGCGGAAATAACGTCGCCAATGCCTGCTTGTCTTGATCGGTGTAAACTGTAAACAAATCAATTTTGCTTTGTAACAAAGCCATAATTAATTTTGATAGCGGTTTAAAAAAGACCGAGAACTTGTTGGTCTGCACCAATACCACCTTGGCATTTTTTAACACCTGTAGAGGCAAGTAAAGCAAGTCATTGGGGTGAAACAACACCACAACGTCTTCGGCAGAAAGTTGCAGCTTTCTCACCGCATCGATTTGGCTTAACTTTGCCGCGATTTTGTTACCACAGCCATACTTAACGTATTGGATCTTTGAACTTTCAGGATAGTGTTCCTTCTCAGGTTCAAACTGATACAACTCATAGTTTTCACAATCAAATAGAGTGTGCAAACTTCTGATCAACGTCTCTACCCCACCCATGGTGGTCGACTTTTGTGGATTAATGGTGACGAGTTTCATCAAGTATTTAACCTTGTCCTTAGTCGCTACCAAAAAGGTCGCGGGTGTAAACCTTATCCGCGACATCCGCTAGTTCTTCCATCATGCGGTTACTCACAATCACATCGCTGATCTGTTTGAACGAAGCAAAGTCATTCACTACTTCTGAGTTAAAGAATGTCGGTTCTTCTAACAGTGGTTCATATACGATGACTTCAATCCCTTTCGCCTTGATGCGTTTCATAATGCCCTGGATACTAGAAGCTCTAAAGTTGTCTGAACCAGACTTCATAATCAGACGGTAAATACCCACTACTTTAGGTTGTTTGTTGACGATCGAACGAGCAATGAAATCTTTGCGGGTGGTATTTGCCTCAACAATTGCTTGAATAATATTGTTTGGCACATCTTGATAGTTAGCCAATAACTGTTTGGTATCTTTTGGTAAACAGTAGCCGCCATAGCCAAACGAAGGATTGTTATAATGAGAGCCAATACGCGGATCCAAACCGACACCTTCGATGATCTGACGTGAATCTAAGCCATGACTTTCTGCGTAAGAATCCAGCTCATTAAAATACGCCACACGCATCGCCAGATAAGTATTAGAGAACAGCTTAACAGCCTCAGCTTCTGTCGAATTGGTGAATAGAACTGGAATATCTGTTTTCACTGCACCTTCAAGCAATAACCCAGCAAACGTTTCAGCACGAGGCGAGGTTTCACCCACAATAATGCGCGAAGGGTAAAGGTTGTCATGTAGCGCTTTGCCTTCACGTAAAAATTCAGGCGAGAACAAGATATTTTCAAAATCAAGCTCTTGCTTCACTCGTTCAGTAAAGCCCACAGGGATTGTTGATTTGATCACCACCACACCCTGTGGTGCATACTGTTTGACTTCTTTGATCACCGACTCGACTGAACTGGTATCAAAAAAATTCGTTTCTGCATCATAATTTGTTGGCGTAGCCACGATGATGAAATCAGTCTCTTTGTACGCGAGTTCTTTATCGATGGTTGCGGTTAAATCCAGCGTTTTTTCTGCCAAAAACAACTCAATTTCAGTGTCTGAAATAGGCGAAATACGCTGATTGATTTTGGCGACTTTTCCTTCATCAATATCCAATGCGACCACTTGATGATTCTGCGCCAGAAGCACTGCATTCGATAATCCAACATAACCGGTACCAACAACTGTAATCTTCATAAATCTTCCGTAATTTTGTTCAATTTTAGGCAGTAACGAATTACTACGCTTGATATTTTTGACTGCTCAGAGATTGCTTTCTTTTGATAAAGCGCTCGAACAATGCCATTGGTTTTTTGAGGTAGTAGTATGTGCGCTTAGGTACAACCGAAATTTTTCCTTGAAAAACCAAACCCACTACCTGCATAAAGTCTCGTAGTGACATCACCTTACGGAAGTTCTTCACCATCTTGTAAAGTGAGGTACTGTCAGTTGGTAAAGCAAAGGAGGCAATGTAATCGATTCTGTTTAATTCCACCTCATAACGAGAACGCACCACCGCAGGTTTAAAATTCACTGTCAGGGTGCCTTTACCGCGCGTCACGCAATAAATCTCCTGGGGATGAACCGAAATAGAAGCCGCTTTTCGTCCGGAAACCAGCGAGAACATCACATCATTGGAAGCAATGACTTGGTCAAAGTAGAGCCCATTCTCTTGGATAAACTCGGTACGAAAGACTTTGCTCCATGGAACCGAAAAGTGATAACGAATATCCTCATCACCCGACTCTAGAAAAGCACGTACCAAATTGGCATAAATATGATGACGATCCGATAGCTCACCTGTGACATCACAACGGCTAGTCGGAGAAAAATAACTAATATCATCACCATGCAAAACCGTATCGAGTAGTTCAAAAGTCCCTGAACAAAACAAGTCATCTGCATCCGCAAATAAGGTATATCGACTACGTAGCTGTTTTATTCCTACGTTACGAGCAGAACCCGCTCCTTTTATACCCGTATTGTTAGTTAGAAACTCTAGGTGATGCCCCTTATACTGCTCAGCTAGACGCTGACTATCCAGCGCTTCACTGCTGTTATCGTCAACAACGATGATTTGAATATCCGGTCTAGTAGGAATCGAGTCTAATAACCGTTTCAAGCCTTGCTCGCTGTTGTAGTGCGGCACAACGATGCTATACATAAAATCCATTTTTAGGTTTCCCACTTATGATTGCTGCGCTTGAGGAACTTTGTCCAAATGGTGAATATAGTCACCGTAAACATAATCTTGCTTACCTTTCCCTTCACTAATTTGGTTTAGCAGCAAACCTTCAAACTGCACGTCATGAGACATAAATCTGGATATTGTGTTACGTAAAGTGACGACACGTGTACTAGACGCTCTTAGCACCACCACAACCTTGCCAGTGATTTTACTTACGATCATGCTATCGCTGACCACTAGAGCTGGTGGTGTGTCGATAATGACCTTGTCAAAACGCTCGGCAAGTTGATGTAAAAGCTGTGAGAAGCGTTCTGAACTTAGCAGCTCTTGTGGATTCTGAGTTGGCATACCCGCTGGCAGTACCGTTAGTCCCGAGCGCTCATCAACAAACAGACACTCATCTAAGCTCGCGTTCATCAAAAGATGATTGGTTAAACCAGGCTTATAACGTTTATGTCCAAAACGCTCCGCAACCGCTGACTTTCTTAAATCACAATCGATAAGAAGAGTGTTCTCAACTTTTGAAAATGCGAGCGCTAGATTGATTGAGCACGTTGTTTTCCCTTCATTCGGTAACGAGGAAGATATCGTAATAAACTTATTGTCTTTATTAGCCAGTGCTAGCGCAGTCCTAGCCGAACGGATCGACTCGTTAAATGTCATGAACTTTTCGCTAAAGAACACATCACTACCCAGCGCTCGCTTCTTAAATTTGTTGAGCCTAGGTATGCCGCCTAACGGAATGATGCCGAGTCGGTCTTCACAATGTTTAATTGACGTAATGGTGTTATTAAAGGCATCCAACAACAATACAACCGAAATCGACAGAAGCAGCGCTGCGATCATCGCAAGACCGACGATCAATTTCTTGTTCGGTTTAGCCGGGAACTGCGGTACCAGTGCCTCATCAGTAAAGCGGGCATTTCGTGAATCAAAATCGCTGGTTGCAGTGGTCTCTTTTTGACGATTTAAGAAGATATTTAAAATATTTCGGTTAGTCTCTTCTTCACGCAGTAACGCTTCATATTGACGTTTTTTCACCGTCAAACTTTGGAATTCTTGTTTACGCTTATCCAACTCGCGTGAAATCAAACGCTCTTGAGATCGCACGGCTTGGAGCTCTTTACCAATCCCACCGACCAATTGACGGATCAATTGATTCAACTGCTCTTCAAGGTTGGCGCGCTTAGCACTAACAGCGATCATCTTTTCATGCTTAGGGCCATAAGTTTTCGAGAATTCTGTTTGCTCATGTTTGGCGTTAGACAACAAACCACGCAAATTAATTACCTGAGGGTGTTTAGATATTTCAGGTACTGAAGAGACATCCGTGATGGCCAATGAACCGCCACTGCTCAATGTACTATAAGCAGATTCCAGTTGAATTCGACGGTCAGTGACTTCGCTTAAGCGTAAGATAAGATCATTAATTACTGCGCTCGCTTGAACATCAATACCGCTATCATCGTCATCAACCAGTTTTTCCTGCGCCAGAAATTCGATTAGAGCATTTTCAGAGCGCTTCAATTGTTCTTGTAGTTGCGCCATTCGACCAGAAATCCAAGACGATGCATGTTCAGTTGCATCTAATCGGGCATCAAGTCCTTCGAGAATGTAGGCCTCACCCACGGCATTCGCCACATCTGCCGCAAGTTGTGGGTCTACAGATTCAAAAGTAATACGCACTAGCTGTGTTTTACGAATAGGCGAGATATACAATCTCGATTGAAAGTTCGCTAACACCGCATAACGTACCTTAGTCGCCAGTTCTTCTGCGGTAGGCTCCACTTTCGCCTCTTCTGACTTGAACATCGGTAACGCCAGAATTTTCTCTTTCACAAGAGATTTAAAGGACTGCTTAGGTTCAATATAGGGATTGAACTCTTTGTTTTGCTCCAAATTCAATTGAGCAATAACACGCTCGGCGATGCGGCGCGATTTTAGAATTTCAAACTGAGTTAAATAGTACTCTTGCTGAGTTGAATCAATGCCCACCACTTCTTCAATAGACACCGCTTTGCTGGTGTTTGATTCAATCAATAGTGTCGCCGTTGCTTGATAAGTCGGAGCAATTGATAACGCAAATAACGCCGCAAGTACTGTAACAAGAGTGGTAAACAGTGTTATTTTTAACCAACTGCGTTTCAGTAATACGATGTACTTACCAAAATCCACCGACTCCCCTTCAATCGAGGTTTTCTCATCGCTTAGTAACTTCATACTTTCCCTAATAATTCGTCAAATTGAGTTGGCTGGTGATGGTTATTACCAAAATGAAGCAACGACATGAATCGTGTCACCAGGGTAAATGACTTGGTATAATTCAGCTTCAGTTTCTGTATTTTTATCAAACTCGATAGCCAATTGCTCTGCACTAAGATGCGCGTACTGATCAGATTCTGTCGACTTAGTACGGTAAGCTCGCGCACTACGTCGATACTTACTCATCACGCCACCCGCTAATGAAATCGCCTTTTGTACTGTGAGTCCCGGCTCGTATTCATAGCCACCCGGTTTATTAACGAGGCCATTAATGTAAACATTACGATATTGGACAATAGCAACGTTCACTTTTGGATTAACTAAATAATCACCTTGCAGACCTTGAGTAATTTCACTTTGAACTTGCTCTAATGTCTTACCACCGAGTTTAATCACCCCCAAATAGGGATAATCGATCACTTCACGGTTATCGATTTTTTGCTCATCAATGGTGAGATTCTCTTCACCGTAGACTTTAATACTGATGACGTCACCAGCCGCAAGTTGGTACAGATCTGTGGTATTTGCATTGACCGAACCAATAGAAATACAACTCAGCACAAGGATTTTAAACAGCTTGTTAATCACTTTCACACCTAATTTTATTGGTTAAATTAATATGCGGTTTTACCTACAAAACCTTTAAATATGGTTAAGAAAATTATCTTAATATCGAGCCAAAGTGACCATTCGCGAATGTAGGTCAAATCATATTCGACACGCTTTTCCATCTTATCAATAGTATCTGTTTCACCACGATAGCCATTAATCTGTGCCCAGCCAGTAATGCCAGGTTTGACTTTATGGCGTAACATATAGCGGTCAACAATTTGGCGATATTCTTCGTTGTGCGATACAGCATGAGGACGAGGACCAACAATTGACATGCGGCCTTGGAGTACGTTGATGAATTGTGGTAATTCATCCAAGGAGGTTTTACGAATAAACGCGCCAAATTTGGTAATTCGTGGGTCACCTTTTGTAGCTTGTTTTACTACTTGGCCATTATCCATAGAACGCATTGAGCGGAATTTCCACACTTTGATCTGCTTACCATCAATACCATAACGATGTTGCTTAAATATAATTGGACCTGGAGAAGACAACTTCACACCGATAGCAACTGCTAATAGAACAGGGCTAATAAGTAAAAGAATAAGCGCTGAAACGACGATATCTTCTAAACGTTTTACAAAAGTCGACATACCATAAAATGGCGTATCATGGATACTTAACGTGGGAATATTACCCACATTGCGCCAACGTGATTGAATAAGATCATAAGTGAAAAAATCTGGCACGATATAAACACGAGCGGTGCTATCGGCGAAGTAATTGATCACTTCTTTAATTCGATTAGAGGCTTTCATTGGCAAGGCAACGTAAACATGGCGGAAGTCACGCTCTTTCGCCATTTGCAAAGCATCATTAATTGAGCCTCGGAGTTGCACATCAAGGTTCTCATCAGCAAGACGATCGAGGCTGCGGTCATCAAAAATGCCGACGAGGTTAAGGCCGTGATGGCGACTTGATTGGATCTCCTTCGCCAACGCTAGACCCGCTGGTGTTGCGCCAATGATGATGCTTTTTTTCTCATAAGAATCCGACTTCGCTGAAGTTCGAACCTTACTGCTGACTAAACGGTAACTGGTCAATAGTACCGGTGTGCCAACAAACCAAACCGTCATCGCAATGCGAGAAAACGAGTCAGTAATTTTAAAACCAAAAGCGAGTACAAGTAACAAACCAATAGCACAAAACCAGGAGAGCAAAATAGGTGGTAAAGTTTGACGCAGAGACGATGTATATGAAGGATTATAAACACCAAGTAGCTCGGCCATGACACTAAAAGAAACCACCGCAACACTGGTTGCTAAAAGATAATAAATATTCCAACTGTCAGCATAAATATTGGCGGTCATTAAAATAGTAGCGATAATAATCGCGATATCTAACACACGGTAAGCGACTACGTGCTCGTCACCATGCTGCTTTATAATACCTATTTCTCTCATGCTCTATTCCCTGCCCTAGACCTATTCCTTTCAATAGCGAAATAACGAAGCTCATTCTAAATGAGCAGTTAACATCATCTCAACAAGCACATAGTCTGTATTTATTTGCGACAAAAACAAACTATAATTATTCTCCATTCAACTTGTTCCAGACTTTGAGATTGCAAAATTTCCAATAAATGAGAACGGCATTTAAAAAACACTAAAATAGGATAAATTTATTTATTTTGTATTATTCAACCACCCATTAACCACAAATAAAGCATGGCTTTATAGCAATTTGAAGTGATGAAAAATAAAGCAAGCTACAACTTTATCATTAGAAATCTAAATTAATCACAGATGTAACGGGGAAGGAATTTACAGAATGGTCGCCTTTTATACAAATAACTTCATGGCCACATTTGATGCCTCTATTTTCCATTTTTCAGACATAAAAAAACCCCTCATTATGAGGGGCAATAGTTACCATCGCTTATAGTTATAGTATGTACCAGTAATACGGTTTAACCGAAGTCACCATTGACATAACCTTGTGTACGGTCATCACGTGGTGTACTAAAAATTACATTG
The DNA here is from genome assembly GCF_000222585.1 of Vibrio scophthalmi LMG 19158. Classification (GTDB taxonomy): domain Bacteria; phylum Pseudomonadota; class Gammaproteobacteria; order Enterobacterales; family Vibrionaceae; genus Vibrio; species Vibrio scophthalmi. The sequence goes on from NZ_AFWE01000185.1 coordinate 46,858, forward strand.
GTTTCATCGTGCTCAACCAACTCTCCCATTAAGAAAAATGCGGTGCGATCAGAAATGCGTCGTGCTTGCTGCATTGAGTGAGTCACAATGACGATCGTATAGTTTTTCTTCAGCTCTTCCATCAACTCTTCGATTTTGTGTGTCGCAATCGGGTCTAATGCTGATGTTGGTTCGTCCATTAAAATAACATCAGGCTCCATTGCGATGGTACGTGCAATGCAAAGACGCTGTTGTTGGCCACCAGACAAGCCAAATGCATGTGATTTAAGGCGGTCTTTAACCTCATCCCACAATGCAGCACCACGCAGTGAACGCTCTACCACCTCATCAAGGTGCTTTTTGTCTTTAATACCTTGAGCACGCAAGCCATAAGCTACGTTTTCATAAATGCTCATTGGAAATGGGTTTGGCTTTTGGAATACCATTCCAACTTTAATTCGCAGGTCTGCCACATCGATATTGCCATAGATATCTTCATTATCCATGGTCAGTTTGCCTGTGATTTTTACGCCTTCAATCAGATCATTCATGCGATTCAAGCAACGTAATAACGTCGATTTACCACAACCTGAAGGGCCAATAAGAGCGGTCACTTGGCGAGTCGGGATCGGCAGGTTAATTGATTTTAATGCTTGGCTCTCACCGTAAAATAAGTCTAGGTTTTCAATGTTAAATTTGTTCATAACTATTTCTCTTAAATCTTAAATTCGAATCAGTAAGTTGCTGTATTAAAGCGTTTAGCAATTAACTTAGTGACCATATTGATCAGCAGGACAACAACAATCAGTACGGTGGCGGTTCCGTATGCTTGGTTCCACTCTTCAATGGTGAAGAGTTCAGTGGTCAGTTTGTAAAGGTGTACGGTTAGCGTGCGTCCTGAATCTAATAAAGAATCTGGAATACGCGCTACCATGCCTGCCGTTAAAAACACCGGAGCTGACTCGCCAATGACACGACCAGTACTTAGAATGATCGAAGTTAAGATACCTGGCATCGCACTTGGTAAGATCAAACGCCAGATGGTGTAAATTCGTGAAGATCCTAGAGCATAAGAACCTTCACGGTATGTTTGAGGTACGGACATTAGTGCTTCTTCAGTGGTACGAATTATGACAGGTAGTATAAGAATACTTAGCGTAAGCGCACCTGACAGAATCGAAAAGCCCAATCCAAGAATGGCAACAAAGAATGTCATACCAAACAAGCCAAAGATAATCGAAGGAATACCCGCGAGTGACTCTGTACAGAAGCGGATCACTTTCACTAATCGACTACCCACTTTGGCATATTCTGTTAGGTAGATGGCCGTCATAATACCCAATGGCGCAGCAACGGCAATCGATGCAATAACCATATACAGTGTCGACACAATCATTGGGAAAATGCCGTGTTCATCACCCGTACGTGTATAGTCGTCAGTAATGAAATTCCAATCTACGTGCTGAAGGCCGTTCGACAATATGTACCAAATAATCCAGAACAAGAAGCCAACCGTTAGCGCCGCTGCAGCCCATACGAAAGCACTAAGCATGTTATCTTTAAACTGACGCGAGCGTTTTAGTTTTGCGTAATCCATAATCATTACCCGTCTCTATTTGGTCTTCTGACGATTAAGATAAAGCAGCACTGCATTGAGCATCATAATAAATGCCAACAGAACAACACCTGTTGCGTAAAGTGCGCTTGCGTGAACGCCGCTTGCATACGACATCTCAATGGCGATATTCGCCGTTAGCGTTCTGGCTGCATCCAGAATGCCTTCAGGCATAGCAGGAGCATTACCCATCACCATAATAATCGCCATCGTTTCGCCCAAAGCACGGCCAATACCCAAAATGACACCGGTCATAATGCCCGAACGTGCCGCCGGAACGAGTAACTTGAAGATGGTATAAATCTTTGACGCACCCAGAGCAAGAGAACCTTCTTTATACGCTCGTGGCACGGCACGGATTGAAGTTTCAGAAACCGTGATCACGGTAGGTAGAATCATCACGCCAAGTACAATGATACCGGCAAGAATCGTATTACCCGCAGGAACATCAAACACATTTTGAATGAGCGGAACAATAATCACCAAACCAAAGAAACCGTACACAACCGAAGGAATACCTGCTAACAGTTCCACCGCCGGACGGATCACGTCAGCTAAACGCTTTGGGGCGATTTCTGCAATAAAAACGGCGGTTAACACGCCAACAGGCACACCAACGACAACAGCACCAAATGTTGATACAACCGATGCCACAATCATGGTTGCTACACCGTAAAGCGCAGGTGGTAACCAATCTTGACCAAGAACGATGCCACTCACACCTACTTCTTGAAAAGCGGGTAGCGATTCACGCACGATGAAGTAAGCAATAACGGCTAGAGAGACAATACCAATAACGGCACTGGTGAGAAACAAGCCATGAAAGATGCGCTCTTTCCAGTCAACGCGCTTTTTCGCTCGTAAACCAGGCTTTGAAATTTGAGTCGCTTCAGTGTTCATAAGCTTTTCACTATTTGTTGCGATGGACATATAAAATCACCGTACTTGCCCAAACTATCTGGGCAGTCGTGTAACAAAAGGCTCAGCCCAAAAGTAGGCTGAGCAATTAATTGATGTTTCAGGGTATTAGTTAACTGAGATGTAGCCTTTTTGCTCAACAAGTGCTTGTGCGTCTGTTGTTAACATCCAGTCTAGGAATTTTTGTGTTTCAGCTGAAGGCTTGCCTTCTTGGTAAAGTACTAGGAAAGGACGAGCAACTTGGTAAGTGCCATTCTTCACATTTGCAACAGAGGCTGGTGTGCCGTTGATGTCTAGCGCATTCACTGAACCATCGACAGTACCTAGTGAGATGTAACCAATTGCGTATGGGTTAGAAGCAACCATGGTTTTCAGTGCACCGTTACCGTTCGCCACTTGAGCACGTTGAGAAATAGCCGATACTTTCATACCCGATACTTTCTTTTTCAGCTTCATGATGTCTTCAAATGCACCACGAGTGCCTGAAGCCGTATCGCGAGTAATCGCTACGATTGGCTTGTCAGCGCCGCCAACATCTTTCCAGTTGGTAATTTCGCCTTTGTAGATTGCGGTTACTTGCTCAGCGGTTAGGCCTTCAAGTTTGTTGTTAGGGTTAACCACAACCGCGATACCATCTCGAGCAACCACTTCTTCAATCAATGTTGCTTCTTTTTCTGAATCTTTTAGGTTGCGTGATGACATGCCTAGGTCAGCGCTGCCATTTTTTGCCGCTTTTACGCCCGCCGAAGAACCAGGTCCTTGTACTTCGATAAATACGTTCGCATTGTCTTTCATGTATGTTTCAGAGAAAACTTCCATCAGCGGAGTTACGCTACTAGAACCTACCGCAGAGATAGTTTCTTTCGCTGAAGCTGGAGTCACTGCTAGTGTGCTTAGTAGAGCAATCGCTCCGATAACTGTCTTTTTCATCACAAGTTCCTTTAATGGCTTTATTGCCGTTGTGTTTATTCAACGATGCCCACTTTAGGGAGGAAATATGACAGTTGTGTTTCACTTTATTGAAGGCTGCATGACATTTTAATTTTTATTATTCTAAACATTCTACCCCATGCAATTAACGTTAATGCATTGATATTTAATACTTTATAGGAAAATAAAAAGGGAAGAACAAGATAGTTTTGCACATAAAAACACCAATGTTGCGGTGTCATAATTAAATTAATTTGAGCCATTAATGAATGACTGAAGCTGTTAAATAGAAAAAAGCCAGTCAAGATACTGACTGGCTTTTAGCCCAACAACGTTGGATTACAGGAGCAAACTAGTCTAGGGGGAAAGACTAGTCAGCTTAGGGGGGAACTGGATAAATAACTGCACTAAGAATTACGCCATTCTATGCTTTCGATTTAAGTAGTGCCGCCGCACTTAACATGGCATCTTTGGTGCAGACATCAATTATTTTTATATTATTAAATCGTTCAGGATCTTTGATCGCCACATCGTGAGCAAAAATAACAAATCGCGCTTTTTCAACATCTTTCGCCGTAATACGATTGTTAATCCCATTGGCGCCTTGCGTCTCGACTTTGATTTTCACACCCAATGCCTGCGCGGCTTTTTCCAATGATTTTGCCGCCAAGAAAGTATGCGCCACGCCTGAAGGGCAAGATGTGACTGCCAATACTTCGGCCTCACCTTCACCTTCCACCGCGCCAAAGTGCAATGCATCCGATGAATGCTCATCTTCGTTAACGGTCTTTTTCAATAAGATGACAATAGCTGCCGTCGTCATTGCCCCAACAAGAGTGCCGATTATGTAGCCCAACTTACCATCCACCACGGGTAGAACTATCCAACCGCCCCATGGCGCATGGTTGATGACATGGAACATAAAGCCAGTCACATTCCCGACAATGCCACCAGCAACGATGGCTGGGATGACTCGAGCTGGGTCTGCGGCGGCAAAAGGAATCGCGCCTTCACTGATTCCAATCATGCCCATGATGCCCGCAGCTTTACCTGCCTCACGCTCTTCACGCTTGAACTTCTTCGGTGAAAATAGCGTTGCTAATGCCATACCGAGCGGCGGCGTACAAATCGCAATACCAACCCCACCCATCAACCATGGTTGGGTATTCACTTGGCTCTGCGCGAATAGTGTCGCAACCTTGTTAATTGGACCGCCCATATCGAACGCCGTCATCGCGCCGAGGACCGTACCTAAGATAATTTTTCCTGACCCTGCAAGGCCCGCCAGCCAATTGTTAAGCCACTCCATCGCATTGGCGATTGGAGCACCAATCAGCCACATCACTGCACCGCAAGTGACAAAAGTACCGACCAACGGATAGATAAAGATCGAACCTAGCGAGGTCATACTGCTTGGCAACTGAATTTTTTTAAGCAGATGAACCACAAAACCAGCAAAGAATCCCACCACAATTGCACCAAGAAAGCCTGTGTTGTAATGGGTAACAGCTATCCATGACCCAATCATCCCCGGCGCAAGACCTGGCTTATCGGCGATAGAGTAAGCAATGTAACCGCCAAGCACTGCCGTAAAAAGAGTTAATCCCGCAATGCCCATTTGCGCGATGTCAGCGAGGATGCCGTTGGTTGGCACGCCACCATGGCCGGAAATCATGACCGATAGCGACAGTAATACCCCACCAGCCACAATAAAAGGGATCATGTGGGAAGTGCCAAATAGCAAGTGCTCTTTCGCTCGCGCCAAGCTCTGTTTTAATGGGCTTGGGTAAACCGAAGATAGATCGACTCGATCTTGATAATGGGCGGGACTTTGCTCAGTTTCGACATCGGTAAGTAAAACCAGCGCTTGTTCGACTGTCTCTACCTTTTTAAGCGAGTCTACAAAGCCATCTTCAATCAGTTTCGATGACAATTGCGCCAAGACTTCAATATGGTGGTGATCATCACCATCTGGTGAAGCCAGCATGAAGAATACGTCCGATAGCTCACCATCTTCCGCACCATAATCAATACCGCTGCGGCTAATGCCAACAGCAACCGCTGGAGTCGAAACCGCATAACTTTTGGCATGAGGAATCGCAATACCTTGCTCAAAACCGGTATTACCTATCTTCTCTCGCTTCCATATATCCGCTAAAAATTCATTTTTATTGTCCAATTTGCCTGCCGTTTCTAACAACTCGACAAGCTCCAGCAATACTTCTTCTTTTGTTTGAGCTTTTAACTCTAAACTAATCGTCTCTGGCTCTATGAGATTGGTGATATCCATTACTGTTTTACCCAAATGACCTATAGCTAAGAAGACCGAGGAGTGTTCTGGTTTGTGCATAGATTAGCCACACTTGTCTCGGTGAGATACAGGAGGAATCTAGCATTAACTAGAAAAATGTAACACTCATTTCAAACTGTGATGAGGCTCTTATCTATCAGTGGTTTAAATCGATCTTTTATCGCTTTGATATGCTAGTATCCAGCAAAAATAGAGTCGAGATTCATGATGAAAATTGTTGCTGTGACAGCTTGCCCTACAGGCATTGCACATACTTATATGGCCGCAGACGCTTTAGTAAAAGCGGCATCTAAATTTAACGTCCAAATTAAAGTTGAAACCCAAGGCGCGATGGGCATTGAAAACCCATTAACCCCTGTTGATATTACCCATGCAGATCGCGTGCTGATCGTCTCTGATATTGAGATTGAACAAGCAGGCCGATTTGAAGGTATGAACATCGTGAAAATCCCGATTGAAGACGTATTGTTGAACGTCGACAAAGTCTTTCTTGTTCATTGCCGATAGACAAATAAAAGCGCCTACTGCGGATGAACGAATACCAAATTACCTTTCTAGTTGATGATGCTAACGCCAGTGCTCATGTCGCTTCGCCGCTGCATCGCATTGCTAAAAAATTCAAAAGCTCCCTGCATATCCTCAACATCACCCAAGACCGTTGCGCCAAGTTGACGCAGTCAATGGCGATGTTACAAGCAGGGCTCTTGAAAGGCGATTTATGCCAAATTACCGCGATCGGTATTGACGCGGAACTGGCATGTTTTGTCATCAAAGACATCATTGCTGATCACTTCACCCTGGTGGGTTCACAGATCAATTATGAGTTTTCCAGTCAATTGGCTCAGCGCTTGCCGCAAATCTGCCCGCCAAGCGAAATTCATTGGCACTATGCCAAAGCGCGCACTGAGCTGACAAAGTTTGAATGTTTAAAAGGGCTTGCCCAGTTAATTCATCCAGAAAACCCCGATGAGCTCATTCTGGCTTTCATCAAACGTGAAGAGCGTTCCTCAACGTGCGTCACCCCCGGCATCGCTTTACCACATGTTATGTTTAGTGGTGTTGAACACGTTTCTATCGCCGTTATAGTGAATGATAAGGCAATAGACTGGGCATCAAAGATGGGCGATGTACATATCGCAATAGCACTGGTAATTCCTGCCAAACCCACTCGTGATCAAATCGTTTCCGCCACCAACCTCACCCGTAACCTGCTGAGCGGGCAAATGGCCGAACGACTGTTATCAACCAGAAGCAGTGTCGACCTACAAGCCCTATTGATGTATTCAATGTCGCGCCTAATCGCATAATTTAAGCGCCGATTTCAGTTTCAATTATCAACCCAATGTTTAATTAAGCTGAACCACGATATTCCGTTGGCGTGCGGCCAGTTCGCGTTTTAAAGACTCGGCAAAAATAGTTCACATCTTTAAATCCACAACGTACCGAAACATCACTCAACTTAAAATTATATTTCTTCAACATGAACTTAGCGCGGTCGACACGCACCCAAGTAATGTAGTCCGCCAATGTCATGTGGCCTTGTTGACGAAATAAGCGGGACAAATGGTTTGAAGAGATACTAAAGCGCTCTGCAATACTGTCGCGCGTAATCGGGCGGTGAAAGTTTTCTTGGATATAAATACAAATCCCTTGATAGAGATCTTGTACGCGACTGTGAGTTTGCTCGACAGGCGCCTCCAACATAGTTTTGCTGTATTGCAGTAATGCTTGCAGTAACAGTTCATCCATTGGTTTTTTATGGCTCTCACGCGCCAGCGAACTCAGTGCTTCAAGAATATTATCAATCGCAAATCCTGAACGCGTCTGGATGCTGTGCTTTTGGATATCATAAAAACCTGTCTCACCCTTGCGCTTGCTTACCAAGCTAAGCCCTAATTGGCGACGACCAAACAAAATACTCAGAACAGAACAGTTAGTGTCCCAATCAGGTTTATTCCAACAGTTTGGCGGAATAAAAATCGCATCTCCAGCTTTCGCGGTGATATGAGTCACTTTGCGATCGTGGCTTTCCATCTCGTTGACATATTCGCCATCAAGTACCAACTCTAAGCGTGGAAAATTCACTTGGTAACTAAATTCAGGTGGGGTATGAAAATCACCAGCAAACCATATGTTATGCAGAGGCTCGCGCTCAGCCAATACTGACGAAATCAAATCGTGGAAAATCATTATTTACTCTTTGCATACACCAAAAATGCTCTTGAGATAGATATACATCGCCCGCTCATTTCGTGCTACTGAGTAAAGTCACAGTTCAGAACTTACGTTACAAAAATCCAGCAAAAGCACCAATATTGCAGCTTGCCATTCTCTCTCATTATTATCATTCAACAAATAGCCATCTAGAGAATGAAGCTATAAATAACAAATAGTTAACCTCCACATCCTAGAAAAACTCTTCTTATTAGGTGTTACTCGATCTAAATCACACAACCAGCATCCCGATACAATCTTCCAGTAAATGAGTTTTTTCTTCACTACAGCACGCCTCCCTCTCCCAGCAAAATATCCGCTAGGTAACAAAACACATCAAATAACGGAGAGATGGTCGCTCAGTGATCGCGTTTTATATCTGCATCTCACTTTAAGGTGCAGCCATGCAACGTCGATGACCACCATCACTACCCATAAGTCTCTTAACGTCCACACTCGTCCTTACGGTGATTGCTATGTCTGATCTTGCGCCAAACCCTGTTTTTTTTCCGATGACCAACGTAATACAAAACTACGCTTGGGGGAGTTCATCATCATTCAATCAATTATTTGGCATGGCAAACCAAACCGGTGAGCCACAAGCTGAAATTTGGATGGGGGCACACCCTAACGGTTGTTCAACCGTGCACAACCAAAATGGAGAGCCGACTAAGCTGTCTTCGCTTATTGCGCAGAATATCAATTCATTCTTGAGTGAAAAGGTGGCAACACGCTTTGGTGAATTACCCTACTTATTTAAAGTGCTCGCTGCAGAAAAAGCGTTATCTATTCAGGTTCATCCTAATAAGAGCCAAGCAGAACGCGGATTTGCTCTTGAAGAACAGCTCGGCATTCCGCAAAGTGCTGGGAATCGAAATTACAAAGACACGAACCATAAGCCAGAATTGGTCTATGCATTAACAGAATACCATGCAATGAACGGCTTTCGATCCGTGAACGAGATCATTGAGAACTTTACTCGCCTTGCGATTCCGACCATTGAGCCACTGTTAGCTCAATTGAAAGCAAACCCAACCGCACGCGGATTATCGATGTTTTTCTCAGATCTACTCTCTGTCGATGGAGAGCAAAAAGATCAAGCAATCACCGCACTTCTTGTGCGAGCAGGAAATGCCGAAGAACCGCTATATCAACTGATTGTAGAGCTCGAAACCCAATACCCAGGTGACATTGGTTTGTTTGCTCCATTGATGCTCAATGTGATCACTCTGCAGCCCGGCCAAGCCATGTTCCTTGATGCGGAAACACCTCATGCTTACCTTAAAGGCACGGGCCTTGAAATTATGGCCAACTCAGACAACGTACTGCGTGCCGGTCTTACACCTAAATTTATGGACATTAACGAACTTGTTTCATGTACAAAATTTGACGAGAAACCCCACGACAGCTTGTTATTAAATCCTATTGAACGTGATGCGATGTTGGAATACCCAATCCCGGTTGATGATTTCAAATTCGCCATTGTGTCCCATTCACAGCAACGTCAGATCCACACGGATAGCGCCGAGATATTGCTACCTTTGGATGGTGCAATGGTACTAACACACACTAATGGGGAATCTTGTTTGATTGAAAAAGGTCAATCGGTTTTCATTCCTGCTTACGCTCAAAACTACACGATTGATTGCGAAGGACGTGTGGCTCGCGCTTACAGTTAGTCGACAACCATGTTTCTTTAGCCTCGCATTCGCGGGGCTTTTTTCTCTCCATTCTCAATTCTCAATTCTCCATTCTCAATTCTCAATTCTCAATTCTCAATTCTCAAGCGGCCCATTGCCAAATATCTCACCGTTTTAATAATGACTTCTATCACACTTAAATCCGCTTGATACAAATCTACAGTGGATGGTTTTTTTTTGCTATTTCGCAAAACACTCGCTTGGATTAATTTTATCGCATTACTTCAACACCCGAGTTAAACATGATTACTACACTAACAAACGTCAAATTAATTAAACACGAACTTCAAGCAACTAATAAAAAAGAAGTGTTCGAAGAATTGGCTCAAATGCTATTTGATGAAAATCGAATCAGCAATAAAGAATCATTTTTACAAGATATTGAAACTCGTGAATCTGTCAGCGTCACTTCAACCGAAGGCATCGCTTACCCACATGCGAAAAGCAAGGCCGTTATCGATCCTGCAATCGCTGTTGGTGTAAAGCGCGAAGGTATTGACTATGGTGACGAAGACGGTATCAAACCAACCGTATTTTTTATGATTGCCTCACCTGATAACGGTGCAGACCATCATATTTATGTACTACAAGAACTATTTGGAAAATTCAGTGATGAATTTATCCAAGATATTAATAACGCGAAAGATCAAAACGAAATTCTGAATATTTTAATCAATTCTTAAGGTGGATTATTTATGAGTACCCTAACAGCTCAAAATACCAGCAATACTGATTTTAAAAAGACACTCAGCACATTAAAAGGGCACCTACTTTTTGGTACCTCTCACATGTTACCTTTTATCGTTGCGGGTGGTGTTCTACTGGCTCTTGCGGTAATGGCATCTGGTAAAGGTGCGGTTCCTGCAACTGGCATCTTGGCAGATATTTCAAATATCGGTATTAAAGGCTTAGTACTATTCCCAATCATTCTAGGTGGTTTCATCGGTTACTCAATCGCTGATAAACCAGCACTGGCTCCAGCCATGATTTCTTCTGGCATCATGGCTGACATGGGCGGCGGTTTCCTAGGTTGTATCGTGGCAGGTTTCCTTGCAGGTGGCGTTGTATACCAACTGAAGAAAATCCCTCTTTCTCCAAATATGACTGCTCTTGGTGCGTACTTTATCTACCCACTAATCGGTACTCTAGTATCAGCAGGTATCGTTCTATGGGGCATTGGTGAGCCAATCAAACTGTTCATGACTTCAATGAACGAGTTCCTTGCTTCAATGGCTGGCGCATCGAAAGTGGTTCTAGGTGCTATCCTAGGTGGTATGACTGCGTTCGACATGGGTGGTCCAATCAACAAAGTGGCAACGCTATTTGCTCAAACTCAAGTTGATACTCAACCATGGCTAATGGGTGGTGTTGGTATTGCAATCTGTACGCCTCCTCTAGGTATGGCTCTTGCAACTTTCCTATTCAAGAAGAAATTCTCTAAAGAAGAGCAAGAAGCAGGTAAAGCAGCAGCAATCATGGGTTCAATCGGTATCTCTGAAGGTGCTATCCCATTCGCAGCAAACGACCCAATGCGCGTTCTTCCTTCAATCGTTGCGGGTGGTATCGTAGGTTGTGTGTTCGGTTTCCTAACTGACATCCTGCTACACGCACCGTGGGGCGGTCTAATTACAGCGCCTGTATCAAGCAACATTCCAATGTACGTCGTGGGTATCGCTCTCGGCTCTCTAACAACAGCACTTATCGTTGGCTTCTGGAAACCAGTCGCTGAAGAACAAGCTGAAGAAGTTGAAGCAGCACCAGTTCAAGCAGCGGCAGTCGCTCCAGTGGCAGGTGAAGGCGAGTACGATGTAGTTGCAGTAACTTGTTGTCCATCAGGTGTTGCACACACTTTCATGGCAGCAAAAGCGCTAGAAAAAGCAGGCGCAGCAGCAGGTATCAAGATCAAAGTAGAAACACAAGGTCAAAACGGCATTCAAAACCGCATCACTGACCTAGACGTAGCCAACGCGAAACTGGTTATCCTTGCTCACGATATCCAAGTGAAAGATGCTCATCGCTTTGCAAACGCAAAAGTTGTTGAATGTTCGACAAAAGAAGCGATGAAACAAGCTGCGACTCTAATTCAAGCGTAATGAACGCAACGATTAGACAAGATGTGATTTAACGATCACTAAGCACTAAACAAATCCGATACTTTCCTCGAGAGTGTCGGATTTTTTATTTAATGGGTATTGCATTAACACCAACATTTCACGCGAAGTGCATCACAAACATTATCGACTTTTTGTCTTTACACTTTGGCTTTACCAGTCTCCCCCATAAGCTAAACCTCGTTGTTATTTTATTGGCGATTCACAATGAATTTGTCCCTAACACTCAACATTATCGATATCATTGAAGAACAGCTGCCGAATAAGGTTACTATTCAAGAGATCGCTCAGCAGTGTGGTTTCAGTCGATCCTACTTACAGCATCAGTTTAAGGCGACCGCTGGACTTTCTATCTCTCAGTATCAAAAACATCGATTAATCAGCTTAGCTGCGCAACAACTTGCTCACAGTGACCAGCGTGTTCTTGATGTCGCGGTTGAATATGGCTTCGAATCGCAAGAGGCATTTGCTCGCGCATTTCGCCAATATACCTGTACTCAACCCTCCCAGTTGCGTGGTCGAGAAATCTGGGCTGAACGCATGTCATTCCCACGCCTCAATATCAAGCATCTCCACCTTCTCAGCTCGGTGCTGAGTTTGCCCTTGACGATAGTGTCGCAAGAACCTACGCGCTGGGGCTGCTATACCTTCACCATCAATAGCTCATCGAGAGAGATAGACATCATTATTCAAACCATAGATCAGGCTTACCAGCGCTTAATGGAGGAGCCGTTTTCCAACACCTTACCGCTTCATCGCGCACAAATCATGGAGTTCCGTGAACACAATCAAAACGTCAGTAGTACCTATCCTCTTTCTATAGCGATTCCTTTTGCTGATCACGAAACCATTCCAGCTTCGCTATTTGAGTTGCGTTTACCACAAACTCAACTTGCCAGTATTTCATTGCCTGAGCCAAACTACGTTACCATTGCTTTTAACCAGTTATATCAACGAGTCTATCAAGAGCACCAATGCTACTTTGCCGGCTTGCCGGCCTATTGGATTTACGATTATCAAACAGGTCAATTGCAACATAAATTCCCAGTTGAACTGCGAGTGCACGCCGAGGAAGATCGTACTTGGTTACTGTTTGACGAAAAGAACGAAGTGTTGCTTGATGAACGTCACTTGCCACTGTCATCACATTGGATTGCAGAGCCACAGCGTGCGGGCACTCGTCGCCTAACGACGCTGATCAATAACTTAACCGTATCGCTCCCCCCAACCGATACGGTTGAGAAAGTCATATTTAATCGGCCTGATCTCCACTCAACAAGCCAATACCAGTACTTTATTTGCTCATCAGCGCAACCGCATCTAATGATAGATAAAGCAGACCCCATTCATTGCGAAGGCCTTTATCTTCGAACTCGTTGGCGCGGTAATGACAGTCATCAATTAGAAAATGAAATTGAGAATTTCTACCTGCGCTTACTCCAACACGAACATTACCAATATCGTGCTGGCCCTGAAATCATTGAAAATATAAACGTTTCTCACGCTTTACGAGTCAATGAAGTTGAGCAAGGGGCAGAAAGTGATGATGACATCATTAGCTTTGAACTACTTACTCCGATATCCGTCAATAAACGTCTGTGACCGCGCCTAAATACGCCAAGTGCATCAGATAAAAAAAGACCGTATCTCTACGGTCTTTTTCTCATCACGATTCCTAACTAAAAGTTGACGAGGTGTATCGTTTGATGGGCTTTTTCCGGATGGGAAAATTGAACTTGTGCCATCTTGGGCGGACCTTGCAAGGCCGGGTTATTTGAATAACCAAAGCCTTCCACCGGCATACCATTCACACCAGAGGTTAGCTGCTGATTACTATCAACATCTTGATAGGCAAATATTGCATATTTGCCCACCGGTAAACCTTGTATGGTAATTCCCTGTTCAACTTGTTCCACCGAGTAACCCTGAGCATGGATACTTGGCATCCCCATCAGATCATCCTCCTCGGCATAGACCAACACAATCACCAATCCCGAATCCTGAATGTTTTTGATCGTCACTGATAGCGGTGCGACACCATCGCCATCCGCCTCTGCTTCAGGAAGTACCTGTGGTTGAAACAGCAAAGACAACAACAGCACTACCGAGACCGCCCCACCAAATCCCATACACAAACGTGTCTTTGCAGATAAAGTCGCTCGCTTTTCACGCATCCAAGCCGGAATCCAAATTGAAGCGGCGCAAATGATCACCAACAGCTCATAATGGCCCTCAAAACGTTGGCTCATCAACATCGGTGCCATTAAATAGATCATCACCGTGTGCCAAGCAAATACCTGTAGCGAATGGCGGCCAATGTAACTTAATGGTCGAAACACCAACCAAGTCGGTCGAAAACGGATAAGCACTGCAATCAAATACGCCCAAAGCGCAATGTTTAATGCTCTCAACCAACCCAATTCAGGCTTGTCAGCCAATGAATAAAGCACACCTTGGTGAATGCCAAACGAAAGAAACGCGCCGTGATGCATCGTCATAATCAAAACCGCCAACACACCACATACCAACGTAAGCGGTAATGAATACCAGTGAAAATCTGGATTATTAGCGGCAAAGCCAAATGCAGAAGCCACGACAAATAATAACTGCCATGCAAATGGGTCAAAATAACCCGTTTGTAACTTAAACTCTGTTGAACTAGAACTCAACAAGCCCACCAGTCCAGCATCATTGAGATAGCCCGCGGCGAGCCAAAGAGAAAAACTTACTGCCATCACCCCTTTCATCCAGCCACGTCGGTAAGCACACACTAGCGCTGGCAATATTGCGATATACATAATGTAGAGCGGTAAAATCTCGAGATAGCTTGGTTTATTGACCAGCAATAAGCTCCAGAACACCGTCAAAAAAGGCGCTTCTACAAGGTTTGAGAAGTTAGGTGATAGGGCCTCTGCCGCCTGTGGAAAGTAAATGACGCAGAAACCGAACCAAGTAAAGACCGTCAATAAACAAACGATATGATACCGGTAGATCTCCCATGCTCGTCTCCAAGCTTTGCGCTTTACCTCATTTATACGTTGAGTTGGTCGGCTATATATCGCTCCAGCCAGAAAACCCGAGACTAAAATGAACCCTTCAGCAGCACCAAATTGGCCTAAAGGTTGTAAGGTAAACGCTTGAAAAATCGAACTCCCACCACTAATCCAAAACAGGTGGTTGAGGGTCATAATAAGCAGCAATAGCCCTCGTATTGAATCTAACGCTGGAATGCGTTTCATCATCCTATTCCTTAATAAGATTAACATCAGCCTTTAGTGTGCAAAATATCTAACGTTTCGATCTGACCGATTGTGCACTGAACATGATCTCTCTAGGAATTTACTGATTGAACGTAGACACCAAAGGCAAGAATTCACGTTGAGCTCTGCGAAATTAAGTCCGTTTAGGGATCGCTGTACACGCGCTACCAAAGGAATCACGGAGAAGGAACAGGAGAAAAAAAGTAGTACAGTGAAAACAAAACAGCCGATGGTGAAATCCAATCGGCTGCTTAATTTCTCTTAAATCTTTTTGCGTAGTAAAGGATCGGCTAACAACAAAACCGTTGCTATGCATTCTTCTCCCGATTGGACGGATGAATCACCTTTACAGGAAAATACTTATCTTTAATAAACAGGCACGCGGCACCAATGAGCGCGACCACAGAGACAAAGAACAACGCATTCATATGTAAAAACCATGCGAAGATTGCTGCGAGAAACGCAATAAAAGTGATCATGCGGCTGTTTGTCATCACGTGACCTAATTTTCTATCCATAACTCCTCCTCTATCTACTGGAAATATCGAAAAAGCACGAACAAAACTAAAGAGCCGTTCCGTTATTGGCTGATAATAAGCCCAATGTGTGCAGTGAAATTATCAGCAAAATCGTATAAAAAAACCGCAAACAAGATCTCAAAATCATACTAACGGATGAGGCTATTAAAGGTTATGTGAGAGTGAACACAAATCGTTATCGAGCACTTAGATATAAGCATCAACAAAGAAATAAACCGTCATTATGATACTGGATATCACAACAAAGATTTTAATATAGATAGGCGCTAATTGACGCGAAATTCGAGCCGCAAGATACCCTCCAAACACACTGCCCGTTAATACGGCCAACCCCGGCAACCACGCAATCATATCTTGATAAACAAACACCACCATGGCACTCAAAGAGACGCCGCTCGACACAACCAATTTGAGACCGTTCATTTGATTAATGTCTTGGTACCCCGCCAGAATCAGATAGCTCAGTACCACAATGCCTAAACCCGCGTTAAAAAAGCCCCCATAAGCACTGACTAAAATCAATACCACGGGTAAAATCCATCTCGCTGTCCGTCGTTTCTCAAGCCAACGACTAAGATGCGAGCCGAACAGAAACAACAAGGTCGCAAAGAGCAATAACCACGGGATAGTACGAGTAAAAAGCTGCTCATTGATGGTAATAAGTAAGGCTGCCCCTATCGCGCCCCCCACCACGCTTAACGCAAGAATCACAGCCACTCTAGCGGGTTGATGCATAAAGTCATCGCGAAAGCCATAAGCCCCCGACACGTAACCAGCACTGACAGAAAAGGTATTGGTCGCATTCGCGACAATCGGTGAAATTCCGACCAACATTAATGCCGGAAAGGTAATAAAACTGCCTCCGCCCGCAACGCTGTTTATGACTCCACCAATCACTCCAGCAAAAAATAGCAACCACCAATCCATCCGCGTTCCTTCGCTTTATTTCGTTATCGCCAATTCATCTTTCCTTGATAGAAAATCACTCTACCGACAAAACAGCTAAATTTACATGCCACTTTAGCCGTGTGTTAGTCGAGCAACTCAGCCAATATATCCCGCCAACTTCGAACTTCATCACGAAAATATTGAGTCTGTTGCTCTGTCATTAGATTAATCACTTCAACCAAGTAAGTACGCCCAATCGTACTATTATGCTCAATACGTTTATAAAGTTGGTCAGAATAAAACAGCTCTGGGCTATAAAGCAGCGAGTTTAACAAAGCAGCCAATTTATCTGGGTTATGTCGCTGAGAAAACAGCCTTATGAGTTCGACTCTAAGTTGAGTTTGGTACTCAAACCATAACGGCGTCGTTACTTGTAAATCGGATGCCCAAGCATCGATAACCTTCAACTGTGAGGACGTTAGCGGCCCCAGCCAATCTTCAAGGTTTTCGCTAATTCTTTTTTTATAAAGAGCGATGAGCTCTGCTTCGTCTTCAGATTCTCGCTGATGCTTAAATTGCACATGACGCACTCGCAGTGCGTTCATAAACTGCTCAACCTGAGCATCACTCATGCTAGCAATCAACAGCGTAACGACTGGATAAAACCGATCTAATAACTGGGTTGAAAACTGACGCCAGCGAGCTTCATGCGAGATAAATTGGGCTTCGGTAAATGTACTAGGAGAAATCAGTAAAATTTGGTTCAATTCTGCAATATAGGCGGGAATTTCTTCGCGACGGTGCCACACGCTGGCATCCTCAATGGCATAGCTGATCACCTCTTGCTGATTATCATTAAGTTCAACAAACTCTTCAACAAAGCGAATCGCTATCCAATCGGCATTGTCATAGACAAATTTAGTCCCACAACCGCTGAGTGATAGACAGACCAACAGCAATAATAGCCAAGGTTTCATAGCTTCTCCCTGTTTCATCGTATCCTTCCACTACTGGTTATCGATATTAGCTTTAATCTATACCGCCAGCTTAACCACGAAGGTTCAAGCAGATTTGTACGAAAAATTGACATCAAACTGACTAAGATCCCAATGATCTTTTTGACAATACTCCATACTGCATTCAAATTATAACAAGCACTTACTCACTCTCGGCTGCAAAGTAGCCTGTTAGGAAGGAAAAACATGAAGAAATTAATGGCTGTTGCTGCGCTTGCCACCTTGTCACTCGCCGGCTGCGCAACACAATCTGAACCGAAACAAGCAACCTCACCAATCTGCCAGAACAAGATGCTCGCAGGTGGCTGGCAAGTTGCTGAAATGACGCCTGAAGTTGAGAAAGCAGTCGCAACATTAATGGATCGCATGAATACCGCTTCACCATTAAAACAAGTCAATGAAGTACGCAGTCAAGTTGTCAATGGAACAAACTATGCGATTGAAATTGAGTTGGAAAACGGTGAAATTTGGCACGCGATCGTTTATCGCAATATTCGCGGTGACTACATGATTGATAGCGTTGCTAAACAAGGCAAATTGTGCCCATAGCAATAACGTGATATCAAAACGAAATTTTCCGTTAGAATCGTGAAATCACTGCATTTAACGCCCAGTTAAGCTGGGCGCTTGCTTTTAATCATCAGCGAATTTTTGCAGCGCTTCACTACAAATATATTCGCCAATCGGTATCGCTGATGTTGCGGCAGGACTTGGGGCGTTGCAAACATTAAGCGATCGCGCGCTTTCACTAAACAAAAAATCATGCACTAATTGGCCATCTTTAGTCACGGCTTGAGCACGGATTCCCGCAGGATAGCTTTCTAGATCATTCAATCTAATCTCTGGGCAATACTTATTAACTAACTTCAAATACCCCGGCTTCCAAAGAGAGTTAAGCCACTCTTTAATACCCGTACTTAAATTTGCCCATGTCACCTTCCAAAAGCCGGAAAAACGCAACATCTGCAGCGTATCTTTAAGACTAAAGTTAAATCGGCCATAACCCTCTCTCTTCCATCCTTGGACGGCATTGGGGCCAACCGTCACCGAACCATCAACCATACGGGTTAGATGAACCCCCAAAAATGGTAATTGAGGATCAGGCACTGGATAAATAAGATGATTTACAATTCCGTTATGGCGCGACGCTAATCTAAAATACTCGCCACGATAAGGAATGATCTGAAAATCACTGGCGATACCCAACATTTTTGTGATGCGATCAGCCATAAGGCCTGCACAAGTAATTAAATACTGGCAATTTATTTGTAGAGTTTGCTCATCAGATGCACAGGTGAGTTGGACTTCGTCGTCAAGTTCAGAGATGCCAATCACTTCTATCCCTAAACGAGCTTCGCCTCCTAAGGAGATAAACTCAGCCACCATAGCCTGGGTTACACGTTTATAATCGACAATGGCAGTTTGCTGAACTCTAATAGCGGCTAAACCACGAATATTCGGCTCAGCCAGTTTGAGTTGCACCTCATCCAATCGCTCAACATCAATCCCATTTTGCTGGCAACGCTGATAAAGCGCATCTAGACGAGTCACTTCTAGTGAATTTGTTGCGACGATTAGCTTGCCACATTCCTCAAAGGGTATCTCATGTTGGGTACAAAACTGCTTAGTCGCTACGGCGCCTCTTACACAAAAATCGGCCTTGAGCGAACCTGGCGCATAGTATACTCCAGCATGAATAACCCCACTGTTGTGGCCGGTTTGATGCAGGGCATACTCTGATTCCTTTTCAACCAAAAGAATCCGTTTATCTGGCAATTTTTTTTTCAACTGCCATGCCGTCGAGGCTCCGATAATACCGCCGCCCACAATAATATAGTCGTACATTCCGTTGTTACTCTTCCGCGCTGAACTTCAGCTATGATAGCAAAGCAAAACAGTTAACTCTTTGACTTACATTGCAACGCTAATGACTCTTTTATCGGTGAACTACTTGAGTATGGAGAGCTTTATCTCTGTAAAACAGATAAGTGTATGGTAGCTAAACCAACTCACAATCCCAATGAATTTTGCGCCATCTTCAATAACAAAGTGCCAAGAGAGCAAAGTACTAGGCAAGACAAAATCAACTATCGCAGATAACCCGAACATAACAAAAAACACCAACAGCAAGGAGATATCTGCACTAAGAATTTTTTCACGAAATAGATAAAGATAAGCCAGCAACATCAATGCATAGGTCATCATAATGATGCTTTCAGGAATACCAAGCCATTGGGGATAAATGACTTCATGCAACATAAAGCAGTCATCTAGAAGCAGCACAAGACTGATCATACCCGCAAAAAAAAGTGACAGCCCACGATTACTTGGGTAGCCATATTTATTTAACAACAACGCGGTCATTAAGCAGACTGACGCAGCACCAGACCAAATAATAATCCCAATATTAGACAGAACGCCCGTCAAAGGATTTGCGCCGGAAAATGAAAGCGGATCTTTGGATAGCACTTCAAATGGAATGCCCATTTTTACGCTCATAATGACGGAAAATATTAATAAGCTCACAACCGGAATATAAACCATGAGCAATATATTTTTTGATAAGGAAAAGCAACCCTTCCATTTAACGTTCATTAACACCCCAATATCGAACAATTTAACTTAACTCGTACACTTAGCGTATCGACAAAGTAATTTGGAACGGAATAATACCGACTACTACTTTCTTGTCTAGTAATGCAGCACGTAAATATTGTTCAATTCGCATGAGTAGCAAATGTAAGAATTTGTTAGCAACTGTACAACACCAATAAATGGTATTCCTTAACATCAGTATTGTTTAGTTTTTAACAAAAAACTCTCTTGGCCATCTAAATCGATAGTTTTCTGAGGTTATAGATCTCTGCCACTTAGCCTTGCTTTTCCTTAGTGGCCATACCCACGTATATCCTTACAACGTCTTTAGCCTCATTCGATGTTTATTCGATGATTGCTGGGTTTCATTAAGCTTACTTCTAACGTCTTTTGTAAATGAAAGTGAATTTCGTCCCTGCTTACCAACAAAGATAACTTCATTATCGACGACTAATGCAGGCAAGATTTTTATATTACTCATATTTACACCCTGTTGAGATAATAACCTCTCCACTTCATAAAGGTCCATTT
>NZ_AFWE01000184.1 GCF_000222585.1 Vibrio scophthalmi LMG 19158
CATACCTTTGGGACCACTGGCTATTGATGTCTACTTGCCATCGTTTCCACAGATGATAGAAGCGTTCGCTGTCTCTGATAGTGAAATAAGACAAACTATTTCGATTTACGTTTTGGCGCTCGGTGTTAGTCAATTAATCGCGGGACCCGTTTCTGATCGCAAAGGGCGAAAGTTCTCAGCCATGTTTGGGTTGATCATGTATGCAGTAGGTAGCCTGTTGGTTGTAGCATCTTCCTCTTTAGAGATTCTATACGCAGCGCGAGCCCTTCAAGGTGTTGGCGCTTCATTCACTATGATTACTGCCATGGCTTGGGTTCGAGACAATTACGAAGGTGACGTCGCGGGCAAGTGGTTAAGTTATATGGGGGGTGTAACCAGTGCGGTACCAACTATTGCACCGCTCATTGGTAGTGGGTTGGTTCTCTTGTGGGGTTGGACAGGTGGCTTCTACCTCATGGCTGGTTTAGCTCTCTTGTTGTTTATTATGTCAGCGGTAACACTTCAGTCTAAGAAGAGTGTTATGGCTACGGTTAATGTAAAAGATACGGTTGATGTAAAGGACACACAAGCACTTAAATGTAATGTGCGTGACATCTTGAGCAATCGTACGTTTTTGGTGTATTCACTGGCTAACATGCTCAGTTTTGGTGCACTGTTGACTTACATTTCGGTTGCCCCAATTGTTGCAATTAGTGAAGGAGAGCTTTCTCAAGTGCAGTTCTCTCTTATGTTTGGCGTCATAGGCGGCGTTCAAATATTAGCTAGCCTTATTGCACCAAGATTGATGAAGTCGTTTGGCCGCAGGAACACTGTGCGTTTTGGTGCCACCGTTATCACTGTCGGAGGCGTGGGTTTGTTGTTTATAAGCTCAAATGCGACTAATGCGTTCTTTGCTCTATCGGCATTGGGAGCCGCAGGCTTTAGTCTCTTATCTGGCTCTGCTACATCTCTTGCCCTTGAGCCTTTTAAGTATTGTGCTGGTTTGGCAACATCAATCGATGGTTTTTTCAGAATGATTGGAGGCGCATTGCTAGTTGTTGTATCGGGAGTTTTGGGAGTCAGTAGTATCTCTACACTAGCCATCGTCATGCTGTTGTCATTGCTGCCAGTTTTGTTAATCACAGTAGAGAGCCGCACCATGCATAGAGCTGACTCAAGGTTAAATTAACACCTAACTTAATCGCTTGGAAATTGACGAACATAAAGCAATTTGGTGCTAGATGCCTCGGCTCACATAACTACCACAAATGTGGTGGCTGTGTGATTTGGGAAACATGTAGTAGATTAAATGACCGTAGCAATTCAATCTGAAGCTTTGCAATACCTCACCTAATCCATTGAATGCTAATTTAGCAAAACCACTGATTTATTCTTGTCCAAGAACTTCTCAGGTTGAATTTTTATCCGAGGCACTTTCTAGCTCGAAAGTGCCCCATTCCTTGTTTCGACTGATTCAACACATCCACCACCAAAGCTTCATCTGACTTACTTTTCCTAATCCAACTATGTGACCAAATTCACTGTGCCACTACAGTCGTAGACACTGACCTCGGCGAGTCAGATCATAGACTTCTATCTCTAGGGCGGGATTAACAGTTACTTAGCACTCGAAACTAGATAAAATACCGATGCCTAATCAATACGGATTCAGAAGTCATGGGAAGCTACGCATACGACTACTTAAATGATTCATTGCTACTTGATAGTACACTCGTTACTAGACTTTATAGTGGCCTTTCAGATGCAGTACTCGAACAGGAACTTATTAAATACCGTGAATACTGCTTAAAGGTACTGCCTGAAATACGTGATGTGGTCAAATCTCAGGGCGTAGTTAGTTGCTTAGCAACTGATACCCTGTCTCATACTTCTCATCTAAAACAGGCTGCACTATATCTAGAAGAAGCTGTAGTTGCAGATCCAGTCTTTGAACTAACTGACTTTAGAACTCAAGCTACAGAAGCCCTGGCGTCATTTATCGGCATGGCTTCAACCCCAAAGGTAGACCGCCATAAACTAACCAAAGCAGCGGTTCGATTGATTGAATTACGTCCGTTAGTAGCAGGTGGTTACGTTAAGCTGTACCCAGTTACTTTTGAACTTGAAAGGGACACTGAAGTACAGCTACTCTACTCAGATGTTGGATTTGAAGATTGCTTACCTCCAAACATCTTAGAACAGTACAAAGCTAGTGTTGATGTGCGAAGTGTTCAGAACGATAATGGACGAATGCTCGTAATGCGTGATCTATACCCATGTAGAAACATCAGCATTCATTTCCAAGGCATGGAAAGCGGCTTCGCTATGGGTTATCTATTAAACCCAACAGAATTTGAACCGACTGATAAAGAAAACCTATTCACCTTCATTCAAAAGAAGTCTTCTGTGCCACCCAGTAAAGCTGATTTTGATGCTTGGGTATATCAATCTGTAAATCAAACTGCGAGAAATCATTACATTGACCTCAGCAAGCGTGTAGCGTTATCAGAATACCTCGGCTGCATGTTTGGTACGGAGCATCCGTTTGAAAGCAATCTACTTAACATGAATGTCGGTAGTACTGATATTCAAGCCAATACATTAAATTGTGCGCTACAGATGGACGTGCCATTCATGGAACAAGTATCCTCTGCTGATTTGATGTCTATTCGAAACAACGACGGTGAAGCATTCCAGTCGTTCCGTGCTGAATTAGAAAAAGGGCTACGTGAAGCAAGGAATGAAACTGACCCTAGTCGTGTGAAAGCAATTATCGAAGATACTCAGCATGAACTATTCGAAGTACAGATGCACCAGATAGCCCCACAAGTGAAGCAGTTAAAACGAACACATTTTGCTGAAGCTGGTATTGCCGTTGCTGGCTTAGGGTTTAGCATTGTGACTGGCGGGGCTAGTTTGATTGCTACTGGCGTTGCGGGGTTGAATGCTCTGAAGTCACACCACGACTACAAATCAAAAGTCACTGCTAATCCAAGTCATTTCTTGTGGAATGTAAAACAGAAAGCAAAGAAGTAGTTCCATTAGTTCGCAATTAAACAGAAAGCACGCTGTCTGCGGGTTATTTGTTGTGGGATTGTTTGCTGGTACCTGTAGGATCGGTTTCGTTCTCTCTATTGCTATCGAACCTCTGACAGTGAGCTTTTTCACTTTTCCATACCTGTAGTAATGTATTCATTACTAATTTAGCGAATTCACTGACTCATTTCTGTCCAAAAGTTGGTTGTGACCGGCTCTCATTAGAGTTTCAACTTAGTGGAAATAGTTCCAATGAAACTTTTCCCTACATCCGCGATTTGAAGTAACGAGATTGCTTTTTAGTTATATTTCGATTATTTTGGAAATATATAGTAAATCGAAGCAAACTAATCGGTGAATACAATGGAACTCGAAGCTGTTGCTAAAGCGTTAAAAGAGCTTGGCCATCCAACCCGTTTATCTATCTACAAAAGTGTGGTGAAAGCAGGGTATCAAGGCATTGCGGTGGGTGGATTACAAGAGCAATTAGATATTCCTGGCTCCACGTTATCTCATCATATTGCCAGCCTTGCTTCAGCCGGTTTGATCAGTCAACGTCGCGAAGGGCGAACTCTGTATTGTGTGGCGGAATATCAATGCTTAGAAGGCGTGATTGGTTTTTTACAAGCGGAATGCTGCGCTGATGAAAAATGCCAATAATTTACTGAATCTTGATGAGGTATGGCGCCAATACCAGCATTCATTGAAAGCGTTTTTGCATAGTAAAGTCGCTAATGAGGCAGACGTTGAAGACCTACAACAAGAGATTTTGATCAAGACCTACCAAAGCTTGGCGGATGTACAAAATGAATCAAGCGTGAAGTCTTGGTTGTTTCAATTGGCGCAGCGAACCATTATCGATTTTTATCGCAAGCGTGCTCGTACTCAACGCGATAATGATCTACAAGCGGATGATTTATGGTTTGAACAAGTGCCTGAAAGTGTTGAGCAAGAACTGGCAAATTGTATTGCGCCATTTATTCAAGCATTGCCAGAGTCGAGTGCTGAACTTCTCGGAAGTGTTGAGCTTGGTGGTGTTAGTCAAAAAGAGTTGGCCGAGCAGCAAGGTGTCAGCTACTCCACACTGAAATCTCGCGTGCAAAAGAGCCGTACAGAGCTTAAAAAGCTGTTTGAAGAGTGCTGTGATCTGACTCTGGATAAGCATGGTAATGTGATTGATTATCTTCAGAAATCAAAAGCATGCCCCCACTGCTAATCATCTTCTTAGTCTGATTAGCATTAAAAAGCCTCGCGGTGCGAGGCTTTGGTGTATTAAAAGCGTTGTATTGTAAACGCTACAGCTTAAAGCTACCCACCATGGTATCTAAACGTTGAGAAAGCTCTTTGAGTTCTCCACTAGCTAAAGCCAATTCCTCTGCTGTCCCTGTGGTTGCTTCATTGATCGCGTTGATCTCTTCGATATTGTTGTTGATGGTATAAACCACGGTTGACTGCTCTTCGGTTGCCGTTGCAACTTGGGTATTACGATCGGTAATATCGTGAATACGCTCCGAGATATGAGTCAGAACTTCGGCCGCTTCGTCAGACGATGACACGCCTTCATAAGTCAGCGCCTTGCCCGCTTCCATTGCGGTTACCGCGTCTTTCGCGTCACCTTGTAGCTGGTTAATCATCTTCTGAATTTCGTCGGTAGAAGATGCGGTGCGGCTCGCTAGGTTGCGAACTTCATCTGCAACAACCGCAAATCCACGGCCTTGCTCACCCGCGCGTGCTGCTTCAATCGCTGCGTTCAATGCAAGTAGATTCGTTTGATCTGAAATATCACGGATAACATCCAAAATTGAACCGATCTCTTGAGTAGTTGACGCTAGCTGCCCCACGACTTGGCCAGTATGGTCGATGTCTGCGGCTAAACGGCTGATCACATTTTTCGCCTTGTTGACGACGTTTTGCCCCATCTGAGTATTATCAGAGGCGAGCGCTGCGGTATCTGCCGCGGTTGCAGCGTTTGAGGCGATTTCACTAATGGTTGCGCCCATCTGATTGATCGCAGTGACCACTTGAATCGTTTGGTCGCGTTGCAGCTGGCTATTGTCGTAGGTTGAGTTGGCTCGGTTAGACACATTATCCGCCGCAGATTGCAGTGCATGACTGGTGGATGCAACCTCTTTCATCGATTGGTGGATCTTTTCAATAAAGCCGTTAAAGCCTTCTGACAATTGGCCGATTTCATCACTACTCTTAATTTCAATACGTTGTGATAAATCCCCATCCCCTTTGCCTAAGTCGCTAAAACGCGCTGCGATAGCACGAATCGGGCGAGTAATGCTGTTGGCGAGTAACACACCCATGATGATAAATAGCACCGCAATAAAGGCGGTGGTGAGCATCATTTGTTTTGCTACTGCGGCAAGATCAGCAAACACTTCTTCAACAGGAACCACGCCGACAACGAACCAATCCATGGATGGAACGTAGGTGCTCGAAACAAAGACCTGTTCGCCTTGGTATTCCGCTTCGATGAGATTGAAACCTGACTTATTAAGTAGTTTCGCAGTACCAACGCCGTAAAGATTATCCAAAGAGCTGCGTGTTGCGTTGCCATCACGATGAATTTTGATGTTGCCATTTGCGTCCGTAAGGAAGACAAAGCCACTTTGCTCAATTCTAAAATTGTTAAGTAGCGACACCATGTCATCCATTGATTTAGATAGACCAGCCATGGTTAAGCCGTGCAATAGCTGAAAATTGGTGAACATTTTCACATCGCCATTTGGCTCTTGAAAGATACTGACAGAGGTTGCATTACCCGATTGAGTAAAGCCAAAAAACCAACCATCTTGTTGTTGGTTTAGCTGACGTAAGAAGCCGTCTTGGTTCCAGTAATAAGCCGTTTCTCGGTTTGCAACCGAGGCATCATTTAGGTCGTACTGCTGACGAACGTTCTTGAGTTCTTGGACTAACATCGCTTGTACACTGGCATCGATTTCAGTGCCATCGACGGCGTGTTTGATAAACTCGTTATTGGTGATTTGTTCAGCTGCCAGCAGCATTTCGCTTACTTCACGGTCGATCTGATTACTAATGTCGTCAAGGATCGACGGAAGCTCAATTTCTATAAGGTGGTGTTCAAGTAAGCTACGAGACTGTTTCTGGGCGATGACGCCCATAATAATTGTGGATGAAAGCACGGCTAAGGTGATTCCTGCCACCACCTTTTGCTTGATGCTAATTGAATTTAATTTCATTGGTTGATCTGCCTTTTTATAGCATGTCGTTATTGTGAGGTTTTACGCCTGCTTACCCTATTCGGCGATGACTTCCATTCGTAGAGATGTCCAACACGGTTAAGATATCGACATGTAGTTGCATTTCTTTACAAAAAAATGCGATCCATATTTAAATGTCTAATTGAAGATCACAGATTGGTAGCAAAAAATTTATTTAAGCAATGAGTAAGAGAGCGAACAGAATGGTGGATTGATCGAGGTAACGAAGGTAAATACGACAGGGAAACGGCTAGATTATAAGACCAACGGTTCTATCCATAAGCTGATAAAGGCCATTGTGACACTGAGTGAATTTACCGCCAATAGCCATAAAAAAGCAGTACTTTTTAGCTGAAGATTGGCCACAAACCACTTTTTATATACGAGTCCTTCTAGGATGCTGTTGACCAAGCAACCCAATAGAAATGTAGCTCCCCAGGTGATGGGGTTAAATGTGCCCCAGCCGAGAAGTGAGTTAATGATCGAGGCAGGGAAGAATTCCCAAAGCAGTCCCGCCAAAGGAATCAATACAATGCCTAATAGCGCGGAAACTATATTGGCGGCGAGAGTTGCAACGAAAGCTCGTTTAGCGGGTAAAGAGAAATAATAGCGAACAAAAAGCGTTTCGAGCACGAGACCGGCGCTAATTGCCCACCAAGAAAAAAGGCGAACCTCCAAATAGAGGGCAGGCCAAACCACGTTCGCATAAGCGACTGTAGGCAGCAGTAACAAGCTTAAAAGGCTAATCTTTTGCACGTGGCTCATCATGATGTTCTCTTTGTTATTCGCCTAACTTATCGCTAAATTGGCCACATTGATGGCACTTGTAGCCATGCTTGTAAAAGAAGAGTGGAAAGCCAAGCAAGATAAAGACAACAAAAGCGGTGCGTTTTCCTTGTGTAAAGGCATAAATGTCAGTGCTGCCACAGCATGAACAGCGTTCTCTTTTTGTAGAAGCTGCGTCTTCACCGTTGCTGAGTAAGTGTGAAAAATCACTGTTGAGTAGCTCACTAGCAACCGTTATATCCGTTTCGTGTACCATGAGACGGACTCCGCCAATGGCATTGGAATAAAGCCATTGCGCATTCACGGTGTGCTCATCAGCGAGATAACACTCAATTCCTGCACAATCGAGGCTGGCTTTGGCTATGTGTGCTTCATGAGGAAAAGAAAATCGAGCAACAACAATCAAAATAGCTCCTTGGTTCCCATCTAACTGCGCCGCTAGCGATCTGATCACAGCGCGTCGTCACAAGTGACATGTTATAACAACGATGACTGATACCGTTCAACATAAGTCTTTGATCATTCTTGCTGATTAAAACCACTGATAACGTTGTTGTAGATTTTGTAATTAGAATAACTAGTTAACGGTAATCTACGCCTAGTTCTAAGCGATTTTTCTTGCGCAAATTTCTGACCACTTACTTATCCTGATTGGTATTAGCAGTCGTCACCTAGATACCACCCACGAGTAATAATACCATCAGAATCGGCGACCCACGTGATGATGCAGTCTCGATAGGGATCGGAGAATGCGTGTTGAGTTTCGCCGTTATCAAGTTTGGTTTGCGTTTCTTGCCATGCGTAGATTTTAGTCTCAAACAGGCCCAGCGCCTTGCGACTTGGCGTCAGATATAACGTTTGCGCGTCTATGATGTTGGAATCCACGTAGGATTGAACATGGGTATCGAGGCTAACGATTTGGCTAGTACAACCAGTCACAGTCATCAGTAATGTCGCGAATAAAATGGCTCGTGGCACAGTGAACTCCTAGTCAATCATTGCGCTTTTTCAGTCGAATATTCATTACATTTAATATCAAGTTATGTTTAGTTCTATATATTGTGCAATAAATAGAGAAATAGTAATGGAAAAATGAATTTATGCCATTAACTGAATTGTTTATGTGGAGTGTTTTATCACATTTGTCTGTCTTAAATTTGAGCCGAGTTGTCAGTTTTACTTATATGGAGTCAATAAAATGTAAAAAGCCCTAAGTGGCAATCTATCAGTTTGAATTTCTCAATATATAAGATGTATTCTTAATTCGGCGTTATAATGGAAGTTATTTGTTATTCGATTCGAGTAATAAAGTTATATTTATCGGAATCGGATTTTGTTATCCAGTGAGCGCCGTTGAAAGGTGCAGCATTGAGTGTGAAGAGGTAAAAATCAACCCCCTTATCACCGAGGACCATCTGGCAGAATGTTGCTTGCTTACGATGGCTTTCATCAGTATATGGGATCTCTTTGGCTGATTGTTTGCCATCACTCCAACTGTGTACACCGATTTGTTTATTTGCCTCAATGGCTACGTTTTTATTGGTCTTTTGTAAGATGCGCTCTTTGCCTGCAGCGAATAAATCGGTTCCCCCGGAAAACACTGACCCTGTGGGTGTCACCATCGTGATGAGGTTATTTTTATGAATCATGACCGCTGAATAGAGATTAATGTCATCGTCGGCACTACCCCCAATGCGGTTATTGAATTTCAAAGTCATATCACTACCTCTGTACTGTTCAATGATCTCCTCGAGTTGTAAATAGGTGGTTGCGCCTAGCGTAGAGTGATTGTCTGCAGCTTTGGTCTTGAGCACATCTTGGTAGAAGTCGTCGAAAGCAAATGAAGTTATGATATCAATATGATTACCGTTTTGAGACGCAGTTAAAACGGTAGAACCAATGCTGCTAATCAGTTCAGAGAGTTCATTGTTGTACTCAACTTTTACCTCAATATGGCTATCAATGGTCTTTGCATCGATTAATGTTGTAGTACTGTTTTCTGAACGGTATACGTCCGAGCATGGGAAGGATTCTATGTTTGGTTGCTCATAAATATGGCATTGTTTGTTGCCCTCTATATCGAACAAGAGATCAATTTCATGATCGTTAACGTCAACTAATTTTACAACAACCTGCTCTGAGTCAATTGCTTCAGCAAATTTCACATTGTGGTATGCTTTACCTTTGTAAGTCACTTTTATCGATTCGATGATTTGTTTTCTTTCTTCCATTAACTTGTCAGCTTTTTTATCTGAATAAACGTAGTTGGTTAATGGTTTCGCTACGATTTTTTGTACTGAATTTGTTTTGCTTGAAGATGTGTTGCAGCCAGCAAGAATAACAAGTGGAATGAATAGCATCGATTTTTTTAAATAGTTCATTTTTGTCCCCAGTCATGTTGATGAGTGGGATGTTAATGTGTCGGATTGTATTTTTCTGTCTTGGATTGGTATGGAAATGTAATTCTATGTAGATACAATGGCTTTAGAATTGAACAGAAATCTGAGAAAAAGAAAAGGCGAATTATTCAATGTCACTACCAAGAATGCTTATTGTTGAGGATGATTTAAAGCTCCAAAGTATGTTGGAAGATTATTTTGTTACTCAAGGATTTTCTGTTAACACTCGAGATGATGGTGCGGATTCTGTGCAATACATCATTGATGAACAACCTGATATTGTGCTGCTGGACTTAATGTTGCCAGTCATGGATGGTTTGACTATTTGTCGCCAAATTCGCGCACATTATAACGGTAAAGTATTGATATTAACTGCGAGTGATGATGACTTTGATCATGTTGCGGGCCTTGAAACTGGCGCGGATGATTATGTAATGAAACCCGTAAAACCGAGGGTGCTATTAGCTCGTGTACGCACATTATTGCGTCGGCAAGCGGTCTTACCGGAAGCGAAGAATTCGGATGAGATCGAATATCGCCAATTAACACTAAAAAAAAGATATAAGCGGTGTGAGTTTCAAGGAGAAGTAATACCGTTAACGGATAGTGAGTTTGACCTTCTTTGGTTGTTAGCGACTAGCCCCGATATACCTATATCGCGAGAACAGTTAACTAGAGAGTTACGTGGTATTGAATATGATGGGTTTGATCGTTCTATCGATAATAAGGTGGTTAGGCTGAGAAAGCTGCTAGGCGATGACTCTGCCTCTGCTGAGAAAATACAAACGGTAAGAGGTAAGGGCTACCTGTTTGTCTCTACAGCATGGTAATTCGCCATTCAACCATAGCGAGTAAAGGGAGTGATAACAATGCGACGTATTTACTTGGAGTCGATTTTGGTCTTGCTGGCCTGTTTTTTTTCTGGGGTCATCGCTTATGAAATTTCAGTTTCATACTTAACCACGAACTATGAGGACCTGTTAGAAGATTATGAAGCGATTGCATATCAACAAATGGTGCAACAAATTGCGGATAATCAAGGTTCGGAGGCTGCGATTGATGCCATTAATCAGTTTGCGAATACGACAAGGCATATTTTAACGACATATTCCCCAAGTGATGATTTACCACAACCTATAGCTGTTTTTTTTGGTGAAAATAATGCTGCTCGGGTCTTTTTAGATGGAGACAGAGATCTATGGTTTCGTTTAACCGGAGAGGAAAGAGTATTTCGCTATAGCCCCGATGAAGAAAGTTCACTACATCAAAATGTTCAATTTGAAACTGATTTAGTGTGGCTGTTTTTCATTGCTAGTTTCATCTTATATGGTTTAGGGCATCTCACCGTTATTTTTCGTCGAGTTAAAAAATTAGAAAAAGTGACGCTCGATTTTGCCTCTGGAAATCTATCTTCTCGTGCTCTGACTACGTCAGGAAATGCGATAGGAACATTAAATAAATCGTTTAATGTTATGGCTGATCGAATTCATAGCTTAATAGAAAGTAATCGAGCGTTGACTAACGCTATTGCCCATGAGTTGCGTACACCAATCTTTCGGATTCAGTGGCAGGCTGAGTTATTAAAAGAGACGCCTCTAGATTATCGACAATCATCAACGATTCGCAGTATTGTTGATGATACTGAGGAAATGGAGCAAATGGTGGATGAGCTTTTGTATTACGCCAAACTTGATAGCCGCCGATTGGAATTGTCCAAAGAAGACATAGTAATCGATGGTTTTTTGAATGAATTGATAAAATCTTGGCGACGAGAAACTAAGTTAGAGATTAACCGCATAAACAATTCGTTGAGTGAGACGGTGATTTGTGGTGACCGAAAATTGTTTAAGCGAGCTTTGGATAACATCGTCCGTAATGCAATCAAATTTGCCGATCAGAAAATCACGATTATTCTCGATCCAAGTGATGAATACCTTTTTGTTTCCATTCATGATGATGGACCTGGCGTAGAAAAAAAACATCACGCTCAGTTGTTTGAACCTTTTTATGTTGCGAATCAATCGAGAAATAAAGCAAAAAGTGGCCATGGACTAGGGCTTTCGATTGTGAAAAAAATTTGTGAGCAGCATGATATGGCAATTAAAGTTGGCCGTAGTGACGTGTTAAAAGGCGCAGTGTTTACCCTTTGTTTTCCGTTATGTCATTCGCTCGCTGACAATCACATACAGAAATAATAAATCAGCTCTGAAACAATATGCATCACCAGCGGCTAGAGGACTTCTGGTTCGTTCATTGTTTGATATGTTTTGGAGTAAATCATGAAAAAATTAATACTGACTATTATACTATCTCTAACGGCTACGGGTTGTGCCCAGCAGACATTCGTTATGTCATCGGATACGAATTCGGCAGTAAGCAACACACCAACGTCAAAACAATCACAACACTTCTTTATTGATGGCCTAGCTCAAGGGCAAGAAATCGATGCTGCAGGCGTATGTGGCGGTGGGGATAAAGTCGCAAAAGTTGAAGTGCAAAAAACGTTTGTTAACGTTTTGCTTGATGTTATTACATTTGGTATCTATACCCCAAGAGAAGCGCGTATTTATTGTAAAGCGTGATAGTTCATTAGCATTGACTGCGCCTATGGCTCTTACGAGCTTAGGGCGTTTTTTGGTTTGTAAAGCAAATGAAATGTCTACAGTGTGGGTTTTGGATTTGCCCCTGTAATTTTGATTTTGTTGGCAAATTTGGGTTTCCGCATGGCTAAAATGTGGTTACACTTCACACAATTGAGATAAACTTTGGCGTTGATAAGGTTAGTTCACCATCAAAATGACGGTTGAATTTAACGTTCATCATGGATCGCCATTTCAACAGAGTGAGCTAAAATGGAACCTCGTATCAGCATTATTACGCTTGGCGTAAAAGATCTAGAGACATCGTATAACTTCTATACAGCACTTGGTTTCCCAACCACTTATTCTCCAGCGGAAGGCATTGTATTTTTCAAAACCGGTGGCGTCTGCTTAGCTTTATATCCGATCAATGCTCTCGCGCGTGACATTTCTAATAAATACGTTGGTTACCGCGAAGGGTTTACGGGTGTAACGATCGCACATAATACGCGTAGCCGCGGTGAAGTTGATGAAATACTAACGGTGGCAGCGAAGGCTGGTGGCACAATTGAAAAGTCCGCTCAAGATGTATTCTGGGGTGGTTATAGTGGTTATTTTGCCGATCCTGATGGTCATCTGTGGGAAGTTGCTTATGGTGATTGTTGGAAGTTCAATGCCGATGGTTCGTTAGTGATCGACTAACGCGAAATCTTCTATCGTTTAAAAAAGCCGATTTTACTCGGCTTTTTTTGTTTCAATGACTAAGTCAGTTGTTTGTCTAGCTCATCAATAGCAAACGTCAGCGCTTCAAAACCGAGTTTTGCTATTTGCTTTTCGTTTTTTGACAGTTCAGTACGAGCAAACAGCAGCTCACTCTCATCAATGTGAGGTAAGTGCAATAATAGCTCTTTGTATTTCAATAAGCGGTATTGAGACTGTTTAATTCGCGTTAAAGATTCATCTTGTGAATCCATCGCAATTTGCTCAATGTCGTTAATTAATTTTGCAATAAGGAGTCGCAAATTGCGAAGTGACTCATTGCACTCTGCATCAAAAATTTCATTATTCTTGTTCATTTAATACCAACGGTTCGATGCTAACTGTTTAAAAATCAGCGCATTGTGCGAACAGTGGAATAGGGGGTAAATATGGGGTGGTCAACATGGTCTGCTTATTGCGTTAGATAGGTCAAATCTGTCCTTTTTAGGAGCTTGTGATGATTGACCCTATAGTGATGGTTCTAATTAATAGACGTAAATCAGCCAGTATGACACGCGTGGAAATTGCCGAGATTGCGGGTATGAGCTTAAAAACTTATCAGCGTATCGAACGAGGCGAATCGGATATGAAACTGTCTCAGTTTCGCGCTATTACTCGTGCACTACACATAACAGAACTTGATGTTGCGCTCGATATCAAAGGCATCCAGCCCACAACAACTGCGGATTTAACCGCCGCTTGCCGATTATTAAATCGTGATGCACAAACATCATTGATGCGGTTTTTAATGTTGATAACAAAGCAAAAACTTTAAGCGGGAAAGCGATGGTGGAAACAGAGCGTTTAAGACTGACTCGCTTGAGTTAGGTCATATAAATAATCATTGTGCTTGAAAATTACTGGGTATTATTGCGATAGTGATGTGCCACAAGCGATGAATGATCGTCATAGATAAAGGAATAGATATGACTTACCCAATTACAGCACAGTGCCAATGTGGCCAAGTTTCCTACCAATTAAAAGCGGCACCGCAAATGGTGGCTGCATGCCATTGTAAAGAGTGCCAGAAGCTCTCTACAGCGCCATTTAGCGTTACAGCAGTAGTGAAAGCGGAAGATATTGATTTTCATGGTGAGATGTCAGATTGGAGCCGGCCCGCAGACAGTGGCAATGTCAATTGCGCCAAGTTTTGTGGTGGGTGTGGTAACCGTATTTATCATTTTGATCCCGAGCATCCGCAGTTAATCAAACTCAAGCTTAAACCGGTGAACTTGGCCGATGACTCACTATTTGCCCCAACAGTGCACGTGTGGGTGAAAGAAAAACAATCTTGGGTTGATATTCCGGCAGGGGTAAAAATAATTGAAGGTCAGCCTCAGTGATGAGTATATCTAGGCCATGTTCTTTGCTTCCTTCGAGATAGCGAAATAAAAAACAGCGCCCAATTGGGCGCTGCGATTTGTAGCATGAGGGTAAACTCAGATCTTAAATTTGTTCAACTCATCGTGAAGATCAGAGGCGCGTCCTGACAACTCATTGCTGATATCAACAGACGTCGTCATTGTGTCCATCACATCAACGGCGGTGTCGTTAATGATCACCACGTTACGGTTGATCTCTTCTGCGACCAAACTCTGTTCTTCAGCAGCAGAGGCGATTTGGTTATTCATGTCGTTAATCACATCAATCGCTTGGTTGATCTCCGCTAAGGCCGTTTGCGCTGCTTGGGTTTCATCCTTGGTATCGGCCGCTTGTTCTTGGCTCTGCTCCATCAATTCAACAATCGTCTGGGTGTCACGCTCTAGATGTGCCAGCATGCTACGAATCTCTTCAGTAGAGCTTTGAGTGCGGTTGGCTAAGTTACGTACCTCATCCGCAACCACGGCAAAACCACGGCCAGCAGAACCTGCGCGTGCCGCTTCAATCGCTGCATTCAGTGCTAATAAGTTGGTCTGTTCAGCAATGCCGCCAATTTCAGACAGAATACCTTGAATGCTTGCGCTCGATTCCGCCAAACTCAGTGTTTGCACTTGGGCATTGTTGACTTGCTGCGCCAATGCCTCAACGGCATGTGCTGCATTATCCATGCGTGTCATACCATTTTGGCTATTAGATTGGACTTGGCTTGCCGCTGTTGCAGCTTGTACCGCTGAGTTGGCAACTTCTTGCGCCGCTGCGGTCATTTCATTGATGGCCGTTGCCAGTGAATTGACTTCATTTAGCTGACCGTTGAGCTTATCTTTCGATATATCTGCACTCTCTTGGCCTTTGCGAGCGCTCGAATCCACTTGAACCGCGGTCTCTTTAGCCGATCGTAACATCTCTTGCATACGGCTTAGGAAGGCGTTGAACCAATGTGATAGCTGGGCGGTTTCATCTTTGCCTTTTACTTCTAAGCGATAAGTCAGATCGCCATCGCCTTGTGCGACATCTTTAAAACGCTCCACTAAGTTGCCTAGTACTTTGCCTAGTGAGTGCGCAATAAAGGTCATTGCGGCTACCCCAAATAGCATCGCTAAAATGCCGGCGGTCACGCCTTGCTGGATCGCTTGGCTATTCATCTCGCTATTCCAACTATTGAAGTCGGCAATGCTTTTTTGCAATACATGAGTTGGTACTGACACGATAACAATCCATGCTGCACCAGAGGTGTTAACAGAAGTGATGGCGTACTCTTGGCCGTTTTGCGTCATCATACCAATCGCTGTACCTGAGGCGAGGTTTTGGATTTTTGACCATTGATTGTATAACTGGCTCGGGACTTTTTTACCGACAGTTGCGGGTAGATTAGCGTTAGCCAGCGTTGCCCCTTTCCAAGAAGCGATGATGATATTGCCTTCGCCTTCAAATAGATCACTCGCGAGTGATTGGCTCTGCGCTTGTAATTGGGTCAGTGCCAGATCGAAACCCAATGAACCAATGATCTTGCCGTTGACTTTGATTGGTTGGCTGATGGTGGTGATCAGTTCCTGCTTGCCACGCACAGGGTACATGTAAGGTTCCATCACGAAGGTGCGACCCGTTTGATACGGCATTAGGTGCCAATCGTCGACGCGCTCACCATTTGCATTCATGGCAGTGTTGGAAAAGCTTGCCATGCCCAAAGCATCAAAACTGCCTTGATTATTAGGAGAGAAAAAAGGCGCCAATACGCCGTTTTCGTTGAAAGCGCTTCCTGCTTTTGCTTCACTTTCCAGCGGCCAGGTTTTTTCTTCAAATACCATGTAACCGGCAAAAACCGCTTCATCTTGGGCTTTTAGCGCCGCCGTAAAATGATTAACCAGTGCATCAGCTCCGGCATGATCTTGGGCACTTTGCTCCATAATTGAGCGTAATTGGCTTAAGCTACGAGTGACGGGAAACAGCTCATTGGCGATAGTTTTACCTTGTTCTGAAGCGGTAGAACGTAAGTGAGAAGTGGTGGCTTCAGTCAGCTGGTCAGAAACCTTGCTGGAAATCTGTTGGTTAACTTTGGTAAAAGCGTTGGTTGTCATCCCCATCGCGATCAATAGGGTGAAGGCCATCGCCACCCCCGCGCTGACAGCAATTTGTGTGCGAATACTATTGAACATGTTCATATACCTTTATGAATGTGTACGTGCTTAGTTATTGTTATTTATGAAATCTCGCTGATTATAGCGATAACAATTGAACGCAATATTTTGCAAAATAGATAAATATGAACAGTAAAAGATCGCTTATGAATCACTTTGGTGACCAGTCTGAAATTTGGCGTTTGGCGGTGATAATTGAGTGAGAGCTATTTTTCTATAAGTTGTTGTTAATATTGTTTTTAATTTAATGTAGCTTAACCAGATTAAAGCCGGTTCTCTTTATCGAACAAATGTAACAGCCAAAAATTTGGCGATAAAATTTGATATTTTAATGAGATAGGTCAAATTTTTTTTGCGCAAAAAATCAGCGCTTAATGCGCTTTGCGCTAACCGATAAGTGTGGTTACACTGCGCGGGTATTTTTACATTGATATAGGTGATGTGTGTCTATTCCTTCTATGGCGGATTCAATAATTGTGCTCGACTTCGAGACCACGGGACTTTCTCCTCAACAAGGCGATCGAGCCATTGAAATTGGTGCCGTGAAATTGCATCAAGGAGAAGTGGTTGATCGATTTCAACGCTTGATGAATCCAGGTTTTCGAGTGAGTAGTTTCATCGAAGGTTATACCGGTATTACCAACAACATGTTAAGTGGTGCTCCGCGCTGTGCAGAAGTGATGGATGAATTTGCTGACTTTATTCAAGGCAGTAATTTATTGGCGCACAATGCATCATTCGATCAACGTTTTTTAGATGGCGAACTCGCCCTCATTAACCGCGATTACAATGGCCAGTTTGCATGCTCTTTATTGGTATCACGCCGATTGCATCAAGAAACCTCATCCCACAAGTTGGGGGATTTAGTTCGTTATCACCAAATCGATAATGATGGCGTATTTCACCGAGCATTAGCAGATGCGGAAATGACGGCAAAGTTATGGCGTGTTCAATTGGCGACGTTACGCGATAAATATGGGATTACGCAGCCAAGTTTTGAATTAATGACGAAGATAGCGAAAACGCCTAAGGCATCGATTGATACTCTGCTAAGAAAGGTGAGCCGTTAGTGACACACTGATTGCGATAACTTTCACAATCTAATTTTCCAAATTAGTTATTGGCATATGCCAATAACTGGCGATATAGTGTGCTTTTGTTCTTATAGGGCAGGAGCCACTATGATCTACGCAATTCCTTGTCTTGATAATCTTGTTTCCAATCACTTCTCTCGTGCGCCACAAGTGGCGATCTTCAATCAAACCACCGGCACTTATCAGCTCATCACTCTTGAAGAAACGGCTTCGAATTGTGGTAAGAAAAAGCAGTGGATGGCATTAATGGCCGCACAAAACGTCAATGCGGTCGTCGTGCGTTCAATTGGTAGGAAAATGCTGAGTGCTTTGTTTGATCTTAATCTTGAGGTTTTTGCTGCACCGCCAAAAGCAGATATTCGCCAGTTGGATTACGCAGTGCTAATGCCAGTGACTTGCTTGGATTATGGTAAGGAACCTAAGAAGACGACCAGTTGTTGTGGCAGTAAAAAATCATGCGGTAGTCAATCAGCCGCCAGTACTCCATCGCCAATTATGAGCTCATTGCAAAAAGGCTTTACCTTGATAAAAAGGATCGCCAAATGACCTTTATCTTCGCTTTGATTGGTTTTGTCGTGGTGATTAGTCTGATGGCTATTGGTGTGCTGTTTTCTCGTAAACCCATTGCAGGCAGTTGCGGTGGGTTAGCCAATATTGATATTGAGCGTGAATGCAATTGCGAAGAAGTGTGCGATGAACATCGTAAAACCTTGTACCAAATTAGTGAGCCCAATACTTAACACAGGTGAGCCACTTAGTTGCTTGGTTGCTTGGTTGCTTGGCTACTTAGTTGCTTAGTTGCTTAGCTGCTCAGTCAGCCGATCCTTTTTGCACAGGTGTATCTTGATCAGTTGCTAGCACCAAGGCATGACCGTTGACCAAACAATTTGCCACTTTGGCTCGGGCCCGCTTAACGATGTTGCCGAAGGTTTGGCGAGAGACCTGCATTTGCGCGGCGGCATCGAGTTGGCTCAGCCCTTCTTGATCGGCTAAACGTAACGCTTCAAGCTCTTCCGCTTGGAGTTCTATGTGTTGCAGCTCTGTCATCGGTACGCCATTAGGCTTAAAGCAAGAGTAAGGCGCGCGAGTACAGATTTTGCGTTGTATTTTAGGCCGAGCCATGTCGATTTTCTCTCTCAAAAATAAGGGCAAATAATGGTGTCATCTAAAGCCAAATCACACTGCCAATGCGCGGTGTGTTGCCAACCATTCTTTTCTGAACAATGTATTGAGTTCATCCCCACAAACACCCATAGCGTTCAAGCCTCGATTGTAGCAACACAAAAGGTGCAGGGCTACGACGGCGTAATGCAAGGCGGTTTAGTCACGACGTTGCACGATAGTGCTATGCTGCATTGTCTATTCAATTTAGATATTACCGCTATGACGGTTAGCTTAGAGGTGCGCTTTCATCAGCCGATACCTATTGGACAAACGCTCTGCGTGCAAGCACGATGGGTGAAGAGTAAATGTCGACTCCATTGGTTAAATAGTGAAATTTGGTGCAATGGCGTGTTGTGTTCATCTGCAAGTAGTCGATTTATGTCGTTGTGTGATGGTTAGCGTCGAGTTGTGATTTTATCCTGAACGCTGGGCTTTAATCTTGCATTATTGGGCTGGTACACTCAGCGATATTTTCTTCACATCTTGACGAGTAAGGAGCTTCAATGACCATGACAATCTATCCTATTGCCGGAGTATATCGCGGTAAAGTCGCACAATTTCATGGTATGCAAACCGCTATGAATAAATCTCAAGTGACGGATGAAATCCTCCTTACTCCGACGGGGTTAGAAGGAGATGAGTGCTTTGAGACCAAATTTCATGGTGGCGTTGAGCGCGCTTTGCATCAATATCCTGCGGAACATTATGACTACTGGGCGAATAAATACCGCAGTGACTCTCAATGGTGTGCGCCGGGGATGGGAGAGAACATCAGCTCGATGGGTATGACTGAGTCGGATGTTTGCATTGGGGATCGTTACCAATGGGGTGAAGCAATTATTGAAGTTAGCCAGCCACGCTCACCTTGTATGAAGCTGAGTCAGCGCTGGGGTGTCGAAAACTTTTCTGTCGATATGCAAGATGTCAGCCGTTGCGGTTGGTTATATCGAGTGATACAAGCGGGTAAAGTGAGTCCAGATCAGCCTTTGATTTTGCTTGAGCGAGTGAAAAATCCACTCTCGATCCTTGCCGTTTGTGAGCGTTACTTTGGTGATCCGTTAAACCCACAGGGGCTAGAGGAGCTTATTGCCCAAGAGCGCTTGTCTAATAGCTGGCGTGCTAATGTCGAAAAACGGATTGCTACAGGCGAAGTGGAAAACTGGAATTTTCGTTTGCTGGGCCACGCTTAATTGTTGTTGACGTGGCTTAATAAAAAGAGTCAATCAAGCTATTGACCCGTCTATGAGTCAAGGGTTGAAGATAATGCCTGAACCACAAAGAGGCGAAAAAATGTTAACGGTAACCCAACTAGCAAGAGAGTGCGGAACTTCCCGCACTACGATTCTGTATTACGAGAAAGAGCAGCTACTCCTGCCTGCCTATCGTGCAGAGAACGGCTATCGCTGGTATGGGGAGAATGAGGTAGAGCGACTTAAAACGATCGCTTCTTATCGTTCTTACGGTTTGCCTTTAAGCAGTATTCGCACTTTGTTGGATCGACAGGGGCAATCTCAAGCACAAATATTGAAAGATCATTTCGAAGAACTAGAGCGAGAGATCCAAACACTACGCGCACAACAAAAAGCGATCGTAGTGTTACTTC
Organism: Vibrio scophthalmi LMG 19158; assembly: GCF_000222585.1. GTDB lineage: Bacteria > Pseudomonadota > Gammaproteobacteria > Enterobacterales > Vibrionaceae > Vibrio > Vibrio scophthalmi. The sequence goes on from NZ_AFWE01000184.1 coordinate 20,145, forward strand.
AAGAACCAAAACTCATTGAGGATAAAAGCGTGACGAAACAACGTTGGGTTGAAATTATGCAAGCGGCCGGTTTTACACAAGCAGACATGGTGAAATGGCACCAAACGTTTGAAGCAATGGAGCCACAAGAACATCAGAAATTCTTGGAATCACTCGGTATTGATGCTCAAGAAATTGAGCAGATTCGTAAAATCTAATTTGATCTGAAGCGAATAAAAAAGCACCGTTCGTATAATCGTTCGGTGCTTTTTTATTGTCGTTTAACTAGGGATTACTGAGTCGTGCCCCAATTGACTACGCGGTTATTTCAGTCTTTCTTATCTGTGAATTCTTCATCATGCTCTTTACAGATCAACTCCCCGAATTCACGAGCGAGCGTCATCTGCGTTAGTTGACAGAAAAACTCTGTTTCCGAACGAACTTCGTGGTGGCGACAGGTTTTACATACGCCAAAACTGGCTTTGTCGTTACCTTGCTGCATGTCGCTGAGTAATTGCTTGAGTACCATTATGACGTGAGGAGAGTCGTTTTCTACTTTTTCTAACAATGGAATAAAGCGAGCGGGTGGGCAGATCTGATGGATCAGCGTTTCTCCTTGCTCAGTAAGCTTTAGGTGTGAGATACGCTTGTCATTGAGATCTTTATTCTTGCTTAGTAAACCCTTGCTCTCCAACAGCGTGATTGATTGTGAAGCGGTGCCTTTGGTAATGCCGAGAAACTCAGTAAGCGCGGCTGGCGTATCACTAAAGAGGTTACAACGTTGCAGGTAATACAACATTTCGATATGGACAGGGTGCAAGCCGTGTTCGTTGCCCATTTGGCGCGCTTCATTGCGCAGCAGGTTGCCAATTCTCTCTAGTAATTCATAGGCTTCATGGTTGCTTGCCATGCTTTCTCCAATTCGATTTGAAAATATGATCTCTAAAGGCTTAATTAGTTTTTAGTCGAAACTATGTTGAAAAGTATAACTGATGTGCTAACTTAATAAAAGTTTCGAGGCAAAACTAAAAATGCATGGCAGGATAGTTTTAATACAAGGAGAAAAATTATGAACAAATCTGGACTTGCCCTCAATCGTGTCGCTCTGAGCGTGACAACGGCCCTTTGCGTTGCTCTGAGTTCTAGCACTGCATTTGCTCACCTTGATGAGCATATCATTGCCGATAGCAATCAAGATGTTGTTGCCAGCTTTGATGTGGTTCACGCCAAAGTGGTAAAAAAAGCCGATCATTTAATTTTCCAAACCGAAGTGCGTGATGCTATCGGCGAAGTAAAACCGCAAGCGGTGGGGCAGTTAGCAGGAGCGAATGTATTTAGTTATGTTTGGCCAACTACGCTCAATTCTGCTGATATTGGTTTTGAACAAGATAAAGGTATTGTTGCCCTCGCAGTGACTGCTCACCCTGATTTTGATGACACGCCGAAATACGATGAAAATGGTGATGGTGACTTGGCCAATGATGGCGCATTGTGGCACTCACATTGGGTGGTGTTAACCGAAGATGCTCAGTGTCCAGAAGGGTTGACGGTGCGTGATATTCCAGCGGGCGAGACACCTAAAGTTCCTGCGACTTGGCCAGAGCTACCGATTTACATTGATAGCCCGGATTATGCGCCTAAATTTACCGACAAAGAGTTACGAGTGAAAGTACCTAAAGCCGATATTGGCTTGAATGATGCGTTCAACTTTGATTCCGTTACCGCAGTACTAAAGGTCAATGACAGTATTCATGCGCCGCTGCTGTGTGTGACTGGTGTGTATGATATTGCTTCTGGTGATTTGTCATTGCCGGGAGAAGTCAGCCGCAAGTAACCTCGGCTTAATCGCGTTCGGTTGTGGCGTCTACTGATGAAATGAAAGCGGGATAAGTTGTTACACTGAGGTGCTAACACACTAAGGTAGTTGGCTCAGCGTAACCTCTCGCCACGTTTCCACGGCTCACGGGCACTTTGAGTCATCTTTGTAAGGTCGTGGGTTGCTTGATGGTGCGATGCTTACAGAAAAAAGAAGCCTCTCAGCAGAAAGGGGGAGTCTGCAAAGAGGCGATAGTACAACTTTAGTTTAGCAAGGATTTTGAGTTCGTCAGGATTGTTTGATGTAAAGTTGCAAATATTGGCGTTATCGGTGTGCCGTTTTCTGGCAAAGCGGCATTGAAAAAGGCGCAGACACTCGCGCCAACATCAGACAGTGTGGTGCGGGTGCCAAGGCCAATTGTGGTTTTATGCAGACTTATCTTGCGAGTACTAACCTAACTTTTCTTGTAAAAAGGCTTTCAGCGCCAGCAATGCTGGAGTTAATTGGCGCTTATCAGTTACGACCATGTTGAGTGGGATATGATCGCCTTGCCAATCTTCAAATAATGGGATGAGTTTACCGCTATCAATATCGGGTTGCGTGTCGAGACGCGTTTTATAGCCAATGCCTTTCCCTGCCAACATCCAGCGTCTTACCACATCGCCATCGTTGGCAAAGCGATTACCGGTGGCGATCACTTCGCATTTTTCCCCTTGTTTACTAAAGCGCCATTTGGTGTGGTATTTGACGAGCGTGATAAAGTTGATGCAGTTGTGATTTACCAGCTCTGATGGGTGCGTTGGTTTGCCATATTTGGCGATATAGTCAGGCGAAGCACAAGCGATGCGATCATTATTGGGGCTGATCGGTAGTGCCACCATACTGGAGTCAGGTGGTGTGCCATAGCGAAAAGAGGCATCGAGTGGTCGGGTGTAAAGATCGACCACGGTGTCACACAGTTCTGTAGACAGGATCAGTTTTGGGTGCAAATCGAGAAACTCATCCAGTAGCGGTAACAGAACGTTGCGCCCCAAATCGGAAGGCATGGCTAGGCGCAAATGGCCAGTGATTTGGTTGGGGTCGTGTTTGACTGACTCCACACCAGACTCAATCGCATCAACCGCTTGCTGGCATTTTTCCAACATCAGTTGCCCTTCAGATGTTAGGCGAATACTGCGTGTGGAGCGGATAAACAGTACGCAGCTAAATTGGCTTTCTAAACGTTTAATCGTCGCGCTTACGGCGGCGGGCGTGAGATTCATGATATTGGCCGCTTGGGTGATACTGCCTTGTTTTGCGGTTTCGATAAAAACAGAAAAATCCTGCAGTACTTTCATAATACGCCTTTGCCAAATGGTCAGTGAATATAGATTAAGCGATGATGGTGCGAATGCGCTGATAAAGTGCGTCAGCGAACAGTGGCAACTGATCCGCAGGCCAGTGAACCCCCTCGCTTGCACAAGCTTTCACAATACTACCAGCATTGAAGTAATAGCAACCCAGCTCTTCCGCTTTCGTGCGGTAATGGTCGTCAAATTGATGTGACTTTTCTTTTGCACCCGTAAAGCCGTGAGCGGCGAATCCGATCTCATCAATGGGTGTCGGGCAGACGAGCAATATTGCCCGCGCTTTGGTAGGGTTGTGATTAGCAAAATATTGCGCGTATTTGACCAGTTCCCCTGCACCAGAAGCGATGTCATGGGCTGTTAGGCCAAATTGGCTCTGCAAATCATTAGTGCCGAGCATGATCACCACCACGTCAGGTTGATGTTTCTCTAAGCATGGCAAAAAGTAACCTAAACCTGAATGCGGGTTATGCAGTGATTCGTGAAAGCCGGTCGTTCTACCCGGTAGCCCTTCATTTATCACGCGCCAATCGTCAGGTAACTGATTCTCGAGCTGCGTTGTCCAACGCACTTCATGTTCATAGCGCCCTCCGTGTAATGGAATATAACCCCACGTATTGGAGTCACCAAAACAGAGCACAGACTTCTGACCTGATTTCATTACTTAACCTAGCGATTGAATGAATACAGTCTGATTGTATTACAAGACTCTGGTTATGAGCGATGACGTTTTGCGGTTAACATAAATTTGTAATCACTTGATTTGAAATAGTTTCGACTGTATTCAAAAATTGTATCGTCGATTAAGTGGCTACGAGTACGCTTTTCGATGATCAGTTAAATCCGGAAATATCTCAGTTGGCAGCCAAGTTTCTTCCACCGTGAACGGGTTGTCATTCACATAGCGCACACGTTTAACATAGAAGATACAGATTGCCTTCGGTGATGTCTAAATGCTCTGTTATGGCCAGTGATGCACTTTGGTGCTCAAATGCCAACATTCAGGCTGACTTAAGTTAGCGTTTGCCTGCCTTTATTTATTTTGCTTCCGAATCTCATTCTTAAAATGATAAATCCTACGGAATGAATTTTAAGTTATTGAAAATTAATGTACTTAAACTTGGTTTGATACTTGCTCATAGTAGAAGGTTGGTGGATTAACGATAACAAAATGAGACTAGGTGATTGCATGGCTGATTCCGTAAAACTCCTCTCTAGCGAACAGACGCAAGCATTTGATACCGAATATGTCGATGACTCGATGTTTGATTTGGTCATCGAGGCTTTAGATAAGTATCAGATCTCTCAAGCGCCCTTCAAGTTAATGGATGTGGGCGGTGGTAATGGTAAATATGTCGACAAAGTGCTGAATCATTTTGCTCGCGCGTCGGCGATATTAGTGGAACCCGAGCCATCTTTAGCGCAAAAAAATCGACCGGATGAACGTAAGCAAGTGCTGCAATCGACCTTTCAGAGTTTGGCATTACCAAGCCGATTGCAGGCGGTTCAGTTTAATTGGGTTCTGCACCATTTCGTTACCGAAGGTTATCAAAATACTTGCCGTGTTCAGCAACAAGCATTGCGAGATGCCTACAAAGTGCTCGCTCCGGGCGGTATTGTGCTGATCTTTGAAAATTTCTACGAAGGCGCGCTGATTGAAGATCTACCCAGCCAACTTATCTACCATCTTACCTCGAGTAAAGTGCTGGCGCCGCTCACTGAAAAACTGGGCGCGAACACCGCCGGTGTCGGTGTTTGTTTCCATTCCGCCCGTTTTTGGCGACAACAGTTAACCCAAGCCGGTTTTGCTAATATCAGCGAGCACCATTGTTACGATTTTAGCGCGCTTTCTCGCCTAAAACGGATCGGTTTAACGTTAGAAAAACAACGGGTAGGTCTATTGGTGGCACAAAAACCACCGCTGCGAACCTGTTAAGTAAAAATGCGCGAGGTAAGCGGGATTATTAGGCTTTACTCTCAATCATAAGCTGTTTATATTATCGCCGCCTAACGGGCACACCCTAAAATGCACACCCGCTATCCTGCCATCATTGGTGCATTTATATTGGTGTTGAAGAACCTCCATGCATACGACTCCTCGTCCTTTTTCTCGTTTTACTCGTGAATCGGGTGCTTTGATGCATCTGTCGATTCCTATTATTTTGACTCAAATTGCCACTCAAGCGATGGGCTTTGTCGATACGACAATGGCCGGCCAAGTGAGCCCGGCTGATTTGGCGGCAATCGCACTCGGTGCCAGTCTTTGGATACCGGTACTGCTACTGTTACGTGGTGTGATTATGGCGCTCACGCCCGTTGTTGCTTACCATCGTGGCGCGCGTGACTTTGACAGCATCTCAGTGGAATTTTTCCAGATGGTTTGGCTGGCCTTGATCGCCAGTGCCTTGCTTATTGCTTATCTGGTCAGTGCTCAGTCGATTCTAGAATGGATTGGTGTTGCTTCTGAAATCATCCCGATCGCCAGTGATTATGCTTTCGCTCTTGCTTTTGGTGTTCCGGGGATTGCGCTTTTCTATACCCTAAATGGTTTCTGTGAAGGGATGAACAATACCAAGGCTCCGATGATCATTTCGATGATTGGTTTATTGGTTAATATCCCTGTTAACTACGTGCTGATTTACGGCCATTTTGGTTTCCCTGAAATGGGCGCGGTGGGTTGTGGTTGGGCGACCAGTTTGGTTTATTGGCTAATGTCAGGTTTGCTCTTCAGTTACATCAAAGCGCATCATCACTATAAAACCATCATTCGTTTTTCCGATGCAAAACCAAGAGCTGCAGCGATGTATCATCTGCTCAAACTTGGCTTACCGATTGGCATGAACATCGCCATCTGTGGCAGCATTTTTGCCGTTATCGCGCTGCTTATTGGCCGTATTGGTGCTGAAAACGTCGCCGCCGCGCAGATCGCGCTTAACATCTCTAGTATGACCTATGTGATCCCGATGAGCATCTCGTTTGGCATCACCATCCGTGTTGGTTATGCTCTGGGTGAAGGCGATGAACTGGGCGCGATTGATCGCAGTAAAATAGGCATCATTGTTTCAGCTTTAGTGTCACTTATTTCGGTGGCGACTTTCTTGCTGTTTCCGGAATGGATTATTCGCCTCTACACCAGTGACCCGGTTATCAGCGCTACGGCGGCAACGCTGCTTGCGATGACTGCATTGTACCAATTTAGTGATGCGCTACAACTTGGTGCGAACGGCGCACTACGTGGTTATAAAGACACCAAGATCCCGATGTTTTTGGCCGTCGCTTCCTATTGGGGGCTGGCTTTGCCACTGGGCGTGGTGTTAGGGCTGACAGATATCATCGTGCCTGCAATGGGCGAGAAGGGCTTCTGGGTGGGCATTTTGACCGGTTTAACCGTGGCCGCTGTGTTGATGTTACTGCGTTTGCGTTACGTGATTAAAAGCCGTTCGTCATTGCCAGAAAATGCCATTCCGGTCACTTAAGAAACCAAAGATATTAGCAGAGAAAAGCGCGTTATTGTTTTATAGCAGTAACGCGCTTTTTTGATCGGAATGTGTCAGTGATTAGAAACGCAGACCGAGCGTTTTTAACGTCTGCTCACATTGGCTTGAATTTTCAAACTGAATGCCTGCCATGCCAACCGCTTCAGCACCGGCGACATTGTAGGGCATATCATCAATAAACACGGTTTCAGAGGCTTCAAGCGCAAACTGCGCCAGTAATGCTTGATAGATTTCAGGCTGTGGTTTTAATAGAGCGACCTCAGCCGAGACGATCGCGCCGTCAAATAACGGCCAAAATGTGTAGGTTGATTTCAGATGGGAAACGATTTCATGGACGTTATCGGTGAGTGCATACACGCGATAGCCAGCGGATTTTATTCGCTTGATAAGATCCACTGATCCATAGATAAGTAACTGAGTTTGCTTTACGTAGTAGAACAGGCGTTCGCATTCAAGAGCGGACAATCCTAGCGATTGCTGATACTGGCTTGCCGCTTCGCTCTCTGATATAAGCCCTTTATTGAGTTTTAACCATGTTTCAGATTGGAAAATAGCTCTTGCTTGGTCTTCAAGGCCATCAATATCACCAAAAGTCAGCCGAGCAATTTCTAGCGGCGCCCATCGGACAACCACATTACCAATGTCGAAAACCACGTTGTGAATCTTGTGAGACGCCATTATTACTCCCTTGTTTGTGCCTTTCGGTATGTTGCATGGATCTGAGTTAAGAGGTTACATCATCTGGCGTTTTGAAATGCCGTTCAACGTCTTTATTTTACAAACTCAACCGCTAAGCACAGTTCTATTTCGCGCCCTGCGACCAGAGCACCGGTGAGTTCAAAACCGCAGCTTTGATAAAATGCGATCGGGCTATTTTCCCCCGCGACCACGCTGGTAAATAGCTCAGAAATACCAAACTCACGTTGCAAGGCGTTAGTGAGAGCACTTATCGCAAGACGCCCATAGCCTTTGCCTTGTTGTGATTGGTCGAGCATCAGTCGCCATAAAGAGAATTTTCCTGTCGTAGTATCGGCATCCACGAGGATAAATCCGACCGGTTGATTATTTGCGTAGATTGCTCTGAACCAAGCAAACGGCATGAAGTTCGCTTCGGCTAATGAGATGGCATTGCTATCAACCTGAGTAACCTGCTCAGGCGAAACTTCAAGCTGACAGATTGCATAGAAGTTATCGAGTGTAATTGGTCTTAACTCTATGTTCATGTGGCTGAATTCTCGTTGAAAAATTTTAATATAGAGCAAATAACAATCAACGTGAAGTGTCCGAGGCACCAACTGAAGATTAAGAAACCCTTAAATTTTGAATCAATGTGGTCAAGATCACAGCAGAGGATTTGTAGGCGGAGCTGAGGTTGGTAGGATGTTGAGTATGACATGTATCTTTAGGGACAAAGATGAAGAAAGGAATCGTTGTTGGTCTAACTTTGGGTATTGGCGTTGTGATGATGGTGGCGAGTAAATATAAGGTATTGGGGTTGGGCAATGCGGCCGCTTTTCCGAAATTACCTGATACCCCCGGCTTTGCCGTGTCGACTGAGTTTGATGGTGAATGGGCTGGAAGACGAATCGATGTTTCTAAAAACTGGATCTGCGATAACACAACCATAACCGGAACGGTGGTCGATGGGTTTGCTCATCTAACGTTAACGTACAATGGTACGTCACTGAAAGGGTGGATTGATGAGCAAGGCACGTTAACGCTGTATGCGAGCAATGAACGCTGGGATTATCGCTTCAAAGCCACCGCTTCGGGCAATCAAATACAAGGTGACTGGTTTCTTACCAATGGTCCATGCAAAGGCTCTTGGTATGTTGAGCGAAGTTGATTTGTGCTACACGCCTAACCTTCTAATCTTCCAACAACGCTCTACCAATCACATCGATGGTCTTCAAAATCTGAATCTGCGATTCGCGGCTGTAGGGTGAAATACCGTCAACTTGCTCTTCCAAATCTAAGTTGGTATTGGCGATCGCCGCCAGTGTCGAGCCAACATGGCTGATCGCCAAAACCTTCAAACCTTTGCGCTTAGCGTTGTGCGCCATATCGACCACCGCTTGCGTCTCGCCAGATTTACTGACTAACACTAAGGTGCCTTTTTCTGCTCGTGCGAGCTGGTGAATATCGCTGATCACTAAGTGTGGAATATTGGCCAGCGATAAAAAGCGCGATAGATAAGTCACGCTAACAATCGATGCGCCGCGTGAGTAGAGATAAACCACCGGCGATGCGTTGAGTACCTGTGCTACTTGTGAAATACGTTGTGATTGCGACGCTTCCTCTTCGCCCACGACTGTCTGCTTTCTCAGATCTTGCACCAGCTTGTAGCGCAGTTCGGTATAGCTGGCGTAGCCCATTTTCTTACAGACACGATTAACCGATGTTGTGGTGGTTAAGGCTTTATTGGCAATGGTTTTGGCCGCGATTTCGTGCAGCTCATTGGCATGAGTGATGAGGTATTCGTAGATCGCTCGTTCAATGCCTTTAAAGGTGTTCATCCAAGGTACTTATTTAGAAAATGGCTAGGGCGCTATTAGGCGTGAAAATGGCGCGATTTTCCTTGATGAAGTTCACAAAAGTATCGTCATACATGGCTTGTACGAGGAAACAGTATCTTGATACATAACCGGAAAATATACTGCGCTAGTCAAATAAATATAACGGTGAAAAACCATGGCAAAGAAAAAGATAGTTGCAGTGACCGCTTGCCCTACAGGCATTGCACACACCTTTATGGCGGCGAAGAAAATTCAAAGCTGGGCCGAGAAACACGGCTATGAAGTGAAAGTAGAAACCCAAGGCAGTGATGGGGTTAAAAACAAATTAACCGCGCATGATATTGCGACAGCGGATGGTGTGGTTTTAGCCATCGATGTGCCAATCATGGATATGGAACGTTTCGACAATGCCAATCCAATGAAAGTACGCACCCAAGAGCTGATCAAACGTGTCGATGAGCTGCTACCGAATGTGTTCAATTTAGGCAAAGAGAAGAGCGAAGGCGGCCCGCAAGTGGTCGAAGAAAAACGCTCTGCTTACCAAGTGGCGATTGGTCATATCATGACCGGTATCAGTTACATGCTGCCAGTGGTGGTACTGGGTGGCCTATTGATGGCGGTGGCGAAAATCACTGGCGAATTCATCGATATCTCTGGTACGCCAATTCAAACTCTCGATAAGCTTGGTTTCATGACCATCAAGTTTATGTACCCAATTTTCGCGGCGTACCTAGCTTATTCAATTGCTGGTAAACCGGCGTTAATCCCGGCCTTTATTGGCGGCATCATGAGTGATGAAGTGTATAAACGCTTCTTCGATCTTGAAGGTTGGGCACCATCGGGCTTCTTTGGTGCGATTGCGATCGGCTTCTTAGTCGGTTACCTAGTTCGTTATCTTAACGATACCATCAAGGTGAAAACCGAGCTGACCACGCTGAAAACCATGTTGCTTGTTCCGGCAATTACCGGTGTTGTGATGGTGCTGACAATGGAATACGCCATCAACCCATTCTTTGGCGCGTTGAACATTGCCATGATCGATCTATTCACTCAAGCGGGTGATGCTGGTCGCGGTATCTACTCAATGGTTATCGCAGCTGGTACGGCTTTTGACTTGGGTGGCCCAATCAACAAAGCCGCGGGTTCGGTCGCGCTTGGCCTAAACGGCATGGGCGAAGGCTTTGACTTGCTGGCTCGTGAGTTGGGTATTGTTATTCCACCAATCGGTGTGGGTATTGCGGCGCTGCTTGATGGCAAATTCCGTAAACCAGTGTTCTCGAACGAAGAGCGCACCGTAGGTAAAACATCGCTCATGCTGGGTATGATCGGTATTTCAGAAGGGGCAATTCCATTCATTCTGAAGAACCCGAAAATGATCCCAATTATGATGCTGGGTGCCATCCTTGGTACTCAAGTGGGCGTACTACTCAACGTATGGCAAAGCCTACCATTGCCAGCGGTTTGGGGTTGGTTCCTCTCTTCTGATCCTATTAGCTACATCATCTCTGTCGCTATCGGTTCTGGCTTTATTGCAGTGGCACTGCTGCTGTGTACTAAGCCTGACAACGCAAACGCATAACACGTCACTTGGGGCGAGCTACTCGCCCCAAAATCATCGAAATAAGTCACAGACCAAATAGTCATCGTAATAAAGAGAGTTTCCCATGGCGAAAGTACATGTCATTCCGCACACTCACTGGGATCGTGAGTGGTATTTTACCCAGCAAGACAGTGACGTGCTTGCCACTTATAACTTCACTAAAGTGATCGAAACGCTAGAGAACCAAGCGAGCTACAGTTGCTACCACCTTGATGGTCAATCGGCGATTGTAGAAGATTACTTAAAAGTGCTACCGCACATGCGTGAGCGTCTTGGCAAGCTGATCAGCGATAAAAAGTTGTTTGTTGGCCCTTGGTACACGCAGACGGACACTTACAACGTTGGCGCTGAATCAATCATCCGTAACTTAAAATACGGCATGCACATCGCTGAAGAACTAGGCCACAGCATGAGGGTGGGTTACCTGCCAGATACCTTTGGCCACAACGCGCAAATGCCGACGCTGTTTAAAGGTATGGGGATTGATAACATCATTTTTTGGCGTGGTATCGATTACGATCAGCAAGTGCAAAAATCGCATTTCCATTGGCAGTCCGCTGGTGATGACACCATTTACGCTTACAACCTTGTGCATGGCTATGGCGCGGCGAAAAACATCGTGCCGGATGCGGATCATTTGGATAAGAAAATCTTCCCAATGATTGAGAAGATAAAGTCACTATCGGGCCTAGATGAAGTATTGATCCCATCGGGCGGCGACCAAGTGAATATCGACCCGAACCTGCCAGCAACGCTTTCTGCGGCAACAGAGCGATCGCCTGCGAAAGATATCTATACCATCTCGTCGATGGAGAATTTCGTTAACTATCTACGCCATAACAGCGAAGAATTTGAAACCTACCGTGGTGAATTTAAAGCGCCGCGTTATACCCGTATTCACAAAACCATCGGTTCGGTGCGCTACGACATCAAAAAGCTCAATTTTGAAATTGAACAGTTCTTGGTGAAAAAGCTTGAAGTGGTAATTGCGATTGCAAAAGCGCAGGGTATCACCGTCCATACGGAACTGGTGGATATGGCATGGAAGAAGATTTTAGAGTGTCATGCTCACGATAGTATTGGTGGCTGTAACAGCGATGCGACCAATGCCGATATTATGCACCGTTTAAAACAGGCAGAAGAGATCTGCCATGGCTTGTATAACTTGGTGGTGAAAGAGATCGCCAGTAATGCATGCCAAGATAACGAAGTGATGATCTTCAACTCACGCCCAAGCTCATACTCTGGTGTGGTGCAAGTGGTGGCTTTCTCTAAGTATGAGCAGATTACGCTATGTGATGGTGAGCAATCACTAACATGCGAAATCATCCGCCGTGAACGTTTAGATGGCGGCAAGATGATTGAAGTGACCAAAGATGGTGAGCGTGAAGTGGATGTACCGCCGTATTACCGCTTTGAGCTGAATGTTATCGTGAGTGACTTACCAGCACTTGGCTATCAGGTGTTTCAGGTGCAAGCAAGTGACGCTGTCACTAAAATGCAGTGTGTAGAGCAAAATCCAACAGCGAAAGAAGCTCAAATTGAAAGCGAGTCACTTGCCGTGCGTTTTGTTAATGGTCACTTGAGCCTTGAAGATAAAGCATCGGGTCGCGTTATCAATCAACTGTTGAGCTTTGAAGAACAGGCCGATGACGGTGACTCTTACGATTTCTCGCCGTTGGCTGGTGACATGCCGCTGGTGTGCCGCGAGATGACGTGTCTATCCGTGCTGCAAGGTGAGCTAGAACAGCGCATGACACTGCGCGCAGAATTGGCGGTGCCGCACAATCTAGAGTCGCGTATTGCGGGAGAGAAAGCTGCGCTGGCGAGCTTTGATATTGAGCTAAAACTTATCCATGGCGATCAGCAATTACATGTTGATATCACGACGGTTAACCAAGTGTGCGATCACCGCGTGCGTGTAGTGATTAACTCAGATGTGAATACCCAACAGTCATTAAGTACTCAGCCATTTGCATTAATGGCACGCCCAATTGCCCCTGTCGTAGAAGGGTGGCGTGAGCGCTTCCGTGAATGTCCAATTGATATTGAAACCACCGATGGTGCGGTGGCAATTGCTGAAGCTGGCAAGGCGATGATCATCAATGGACGCGGCATCAAAGAGTTCCAAATTTTGCCCGCTAATAATGCCACTGATGCAGAAGCAGGTGATAAGACGAACGCGATTGCTCTGACGCTGTTTAAAGCGACGGGTCGCTTAGGCAAAGATGATCTGCTTTGGCGTCCAGGCCGCGCTTCGGGCATCAACAATACCGTGGTTTACACCCCGGATGCACAGTTGCAAAAATCGATGACGTTTAGCTTTTCGATTGCGCTGACGGCTGATGCGAGTCACCAAACCGTGCGCTGTACAGAACAAGCGTTTCTCGATGCGCCATTTAGTTATCAAAAACAAGTACTCAACAGTTTTGAAAATCGTTTAGAGCGTTTCCAAGTGCGTTTTGATTCACGCCAAGTTGCCAAGCGTTTTGGCTTGTTTGAACTGCATCAAGCGCTTCAGCTATCCAGTATTGGTCATTCGTTCTATCACAATAATGCAGTGATTGTGCGCCTTTACAACCCAACAGAGCAGGCAGTGCAATTGGATATCACACCATTTGCTCATTTTGCTGAGATAGAGCGTGTTAATCATCGTGAGCAAAGTCTTGAACAACCCTTTGAACAAGAAATTGCTCAACAGTGGCAAGTGAAGCCGAATAACAGCATCGATTTACGAATCAGTTTTAAAATTTAGGTCGCAGGTTAGGAATAATAAGAAATGATAAGAGAACAAATCTATACCAAAGTGGCTGCTCTTTACTGCGATGAAAATGGCGATAAAGCACAAGCAGAATCGATTACCGAAGATATTCTAGCGCTGATTGAAAAGTGGCGTGGCAGCGCGCCTCAGTACCCTCAGTGGGTGGATCAAACCACTTCATATCTGATTACTTACGGCGACAGCTTTAGCCGTCAAGGCGAGCCGACGCTGCAAACCATGAAGTGCTTTGCCGATAAGTATCTTAAAGATGCGATCAGCAATATCCATATTCTGCCAATGTTCCCCTACACCTCAGACGACGGTTTTAGTGTGGTTGATTACCGCAAGGTTGATGAGAATTTGGGCGATTGGACGGAGCTCAATGCGCTGGCGGATAACTTTGATTTGATGTACGACTGCGTGATCAACCATATCTCGAAAAGCAGTGATTGGTTCCAAGGCTTTTTAGCTGGCGACGAAGCATATCAAGATTACTTTGTTGTCTCTGATCCTGCGCTTGATTACTCAAGCGTGACACGTCCACGCGCTTTGCCTTTGCTGACGCCATTTACCAAAGCCAGCGGCGAAACGGCGCATGTGTGGACGACCTTCTCAGATGACCAAATTGATATCAACTTCCGTTCGCCAAAGGTGTTGCTGGAAAGTATCGATATTTTGCTGATGTACGCGGCGAACGGTGGTCGTTCGGTTCGCTTGGATGCGATTGGTTTTATTTGGAAAGTGTTGAATACCAGCTGTATTCACCTGCCAGAGGCGCACGAGATCATCAAACTATGGCGTATTGTGCTAGATGAAGTGATGCCGGGTAGCTTGCTAATAACGGAAACCAACGTGCCGCACAAAGAGAACATCTCTTACTTTGGTGATGGCGATGAAGCGCACATGGTGTACCAGTTCCCGCTACCGCCATTAACGTTGCATGCCTTCCTATGCCAAGACAGCCAAGTGTTGACCGAGTGGGCTAAAGGCTTAACCGCAGAAGCGATGGCATCGTTGCAAGAAGGCCGTAAAACGACTTACTTTAACTTCCTGGCTAGCCATGATGGTATTGGTGTGCGTCCTACCGAAGGCATCTTAACCAATGATGACCGTCAAATGATGTGCGAGCAGGTAGAGCGCAAAGGTGGCCGAGTTAATTACAAAGACAACGGTGATGGCACGCAATCGCCATACGAGTTGAACATCAACTATTTGAGTGCGATTACTGAGCCGGAAGACGATGTTGCGACCAAGGCCGATAAGTTCTTAGCGGCGCAAGCGATTTTGTTGTCGTTTGTGGGTGTTCCAGCGGTTTATTACCATAGCTTGCTCGGCAGTGAGAACGATGTGCAAGGTATGGTGGAGTCAGGCATTAATCGCCGCATTAACCGTGAAAAATTTGAACTTGAGAACCTAGAAGCTGAATTGGCAGAATCTGGCTCGCTGCGTAACCGCATTTACACTGAAATGGTGCGTTTATTGGCCCTGCGTAAGCAGCAAACCGCCTTTGCTCCAACGTCCATGCAACAGGTACTTGAGTTATCCCCGCAGCTATTTGGTTTGCAACGTGGCGAGGGTGAAGAGAGCATTCGATTTGTGGTCAATCTGTTGGCGACAACGCAAGAGGTATCACTCTTGGCTGGTGGGCGTGATCTTATTTCGGGTCACGAGTTTGCCGCGCAATTTACTCTAAACCCATATCAATTTGTTTGGCTAGCGAACTAACAGGAGCCGATGATGAAATTAGCACAACTTACTTCTCCAGATTTGATCATGCTTGATGCGGTATTTACAGACCGTTTTTCTGCGATTAACGCGTTGACCGACCGAATTGATCAAGCGGGTAAACTGACCAACCGTCAGCAGTTTTTAGACGCCGTGTTATTGCGTGAAGAAGAAGGCCCAACGGCACTAGGTGAATACCTTGCTGTACCACATGGCAAGTCTATTGCGGTGAAAGAGCCGGTGTTTGCTTGCGCATTGGTTAAAGAAGAGCTGCAGTGGCAAGGCTTAGATGGCGATGAGCCAGTGAATATGATCTTCTTATTGGCGATTCCGCCAGCAGAAGCTGGTTCAACGCATATGGCAGTACTGACCACGCTGACTTCATCGCTAGTGGAAGATGATTTTCGCGAAGCGCTGCTCAAAGCCAACACGGCTGATGAAGTGATGGCGCTGTTTGGGGAAGGTGAAGAAGAGGACGAGCAAGCCGATATCGTCCAAGAGGAGATTGAGGAAACCGCGCAGCCTGAGATGGCACGAGACATCAGTGCACAAGCTTACCCTATGGTACTCGGGGCTGGCTTACTCGCTTCTGCGATTTTGTTCTTATTACTCTAACTATTAGTAGATAATCAATTAATGCTGAGGTGATCTCAGCATTAGTTGAAATATTGCGCGAAAATAGAGCGAATTTAACGCAGATTATTTCTCGTCAATCAGTGTGGTATTTCAGCGACCGCTATTCTGGTTGTGTTGATATAAGCGGCGTGGATGGAAAGTAATATTATGCATCCTCGCCACATATCATTGGCATAACTCTCTCCCCAAAGCGTTATCTCGAGTGCTGAAATCATCTCAAACGAATCTAAAGAGAGCCTCTTCATGAGTCATGCTTTATACAAACTTGATAATGTTATTCAAAACTACATCTGGGGTAGTCAAACGGCGATCACCGAGTTGTTTGGTATTGGCAACCCAGATCATCAACCCCAAGCGGAAATTTGGATGGGTGCGCACCCAAATGGTTGCTCAAAAATTGCCAGTAACGGCATGCTACTGTCTGATCTCATCGCGCAAGATCCAGTCTCGGTATTAGGCGATTACACGGTTGAACGTTTTGGCGATCTACCGTATTTGTTTAAGGTGTTATCGGCAGACAAACCGTTGTCAGTTCAGGTTCATCCAAGCCGCAGTAAAGCGATCCAAGGCTATCAAAAAGAAAACTCGCAAGGTATTGAACTGGCGGCAGGCAATCGTAACTACAAAGATGCCAACCATAAACCGGAACTGGTTTATGCATTAACCTTCTACAAAGCGATGAACGGCTTTCGACCAATCAATGATATTGTGGCGCTGTTTAATCAAGCCAATATAGAAATGCTGCGCAGTGAGATTGATGCGCTGCAAGACAGACCAAGTGCGGCAGGTCTGCGAGCGTTTTTTTCTGTGGTGATGAACTTATCTGGCGAGCAAAAAAAACAAGCGCTGAGCGAGCTTCATCAAGCCATTGAGAGTAAAGCGAAAACCAGCAAAGCGCGTGAAGCGTTTGCCTTAATTGCTGAGTTTAGCCACGAGTACGCTGATGATATTGGTTTGTTCTCGCCATTAATGCTTAATGTCGTTGAGCTGGAGCCGGGTGAGGCGATGTTTCTTCATGCTGAAACCCCGCACGCGTATGTGAAAGGGACGGGGCTTGAAATTATGGCCAACTCTGACAACGTACTGCGCGCAGGTTTAACACCTAAGCATATGGATGTAGCGGAGCTGATTGATAATACCAAGTTTGTGTCGGTCGATCCTACGCAGATCAAACTGACCCCGTACCAAATGGAAAACAAAATCGGTTACCCAATTCCTGTCGATGACTTTGCTTTTGAAGTGTTGAAAGCAGACATCGAAGAGAAAGCCCAATATGTGCGCGGCGCTGAGATTCTATTCTGTGTCGAAGGGGAAGTGACGGTGCGGGATAACCACGAATCGGTGACGCTAAAAGCTGGTGAATCGGTGTTTGTTTGTAGCAGCGCTAAGGTGTATCACTATCAAGGTGTCGGCACCCTAGCTCGCGCATTTAACTAGTTATTCTTATCTTTAATTTTGCATAGCAGCTCGCCCATGGCGGGCTGTTTTTTTATCTACAGCTATTGTGCAATGGCAACAAAAAAGCCTCTGCTTGGCAGAGGCTTGATTAGCACTTTATTCTCGCTTTTGCTTAACCAAAGTAAGCGCGACGGTAGATCTCTTTTACATCCTCAGCTGTTGGCGTACCTGGGTTGGTCAGGGTGCAAGGGTCGTCAAACGCGTTTTGGCTCATACGATCAAGCACGGCAAGGAAGGCTTCTTCGCTGATCTCAACTTCAGTGATTTCTTTGAAGGTAAGTGGGATGTCCAGTTTGGCATTCAGCGCACGTAGTTCGTTTTCGATGCTTTCTAAGCCTAAGTAGCGCTCAATTTCCGCGTATTTATCGGTTGATTGCTTGTTGTATTCGATGATGTACGGCATCAAAATCGCGTTAGCAAGACCATGGGTTACGCCAAATTCACCACCAATTTTGTGTGCAAGCGAGTGAACTAGGCCTAGAGAGACGTTAGAAAATGCCATACCCGCAAGTGTGGAAGCATTGTGCATGTTGTCACGCGCGACCATGTCATCGCCATGTTTGTAAGCCGTTTCAATGTTCTCAAATACCAACTTAACCGCACGCATTGCCAGTGGGTCGGAGTAGTCGTTAGCAACCGTTGAGGCGAAGGCTTCGAGTGCGTGGGCCATGACATCCATACCGGTATTCGCCGTAATATGTGGTGGCATTTTTGCAGGTAGAGCCGGATCGATGATCGCCACATCAGGCACGATATGCGCTGAAACAATTGGGTATTTGATGTGGTTTTCTAAATCGGTGATCACCGAGAATGCAGTGATTTCAGAGGCTGTGCCGCTGGTGGATGGAATCGCGACAAATTTGGCTTTAGTGCGTAGCGCGGGCATTGAACCGACCGGAATAATATCGGCAAAATCAAGCTGTGGATGTTCGTAGAAACACCACATGATTTTCGCCGCATCAAGTGCTGAACCGCCGCCAATCGCAATAATCCAATCTGGTTCAAAGTCACGCATCGCTTGTGCGCCTTTGACTACAGTTTGCACGGATGGGTTCGGCTCTACCCCGTCAAATACCAAAGAGTCAATTCCCGCTTCGCCCAGTAATTGCTGAGTTTGGGCAATGAAACCAAACTTTTTCATTGAGCTTCCGCCTGTCACGATGACGGCTTTCTTACCTTGCAGAGTTTTCAACGCTTCCATTGCGTTTTCTCCAAAGTAGATGCTTTCAGGGATCTTAAACATGTTCATGTGATGCTTCCTAGAGTCAAAATAATAAAACAAACTGCGGAAATATTACCGTTAAGTGTTGCGTTAAATTTGATCAGCATCATGGAGCGATTAGGCTCGAATTTGCCTTAGCGTTTTACGTACGGTTTTAGGAGTGTACTGACAAAAATGATGAAACGAAGTGCAACGCGCTGAGTTTATTTCGGCGCAAAAGACCTATTTACTCAACTGTTATAAATGCTAATTATTGTTACAAGATATTGATTATTATCTGTTTAACTCAAGGGTTTGAGTTTGATTTTTCTGCTAATGTATGGGCGAACTCTCTCAGTACACGCGCGTTGTCGCCATCCTCTGCATTCCCGCAAACCTTGGCTCGGTAAGTGGTTTCCGGATTGGAATAGATGGGCAAGATTTCATTTTCGTAGCTCATTACGGTGCCAGCGGTTCCACATTTGTAAGCACGAGCATAAGGCTTTAAGTGATGTTGTAGGTCGGGGGATGTCGTCGATTGGAGCCACTTACCCAAATTGGGAATGGGGTGACCTTCCAAGTGCTCAGCCCAAGCGAGATGGCCAAGTTCGTGCTCTAAGGTAAATAGCGAACTATGCATTGTCAGAGCAAAAAATTGCTGGCTGAGGTTCGTCTCAGTCATCCCTGAGAAACCCGTAATGTCCTGATACTTTTTCTCTAAGACGAGCCCGTAGTATTGGTTAGGCATTGGAAACAATTGATGCAAATTGTCGGTGTTGAGGCGGTTTTCGAGTTCGCGATGGATAGTGTACATGTCATGAATATTGTCTTTGTCGATCTCGACATAAGTGATGGTACCGAGAGATCGCGTCATCGGAATGCAGGAATTGGTTAGAATGAGATTGGATTGTTTGATAGAGCGAGTAAAAAAGTCGCTGACTTCTTGCTTATTTGATTGCTCAAGCACGTCATTGTCGACAAAAAAATGCACTTCTGTATCGACGATCGGTTGTGTGTCGCATGATGGGAGTACCAAGCCTTCAGAGTTTGGTTTGGTGGCCATTGAGATAACCGTAACGGCCCCCAGTGCTGCAACAACCAATAAGGTTTTCTTATTCATACTTAATGCGCCATCAATCCATGAGAGCATCTTATGTTATGCAATTGGCTGTCTCATATCGAGGGAAGCGCTGTTAAAAATCAACGTGAATCGAGAGATCCATCGCAACATCCATCGCAACATCAAATAATCTTAGAGAACATCGGGATAAAATATCGCGAGCCACACGGTGGGTTCATCGGCAGCGGTCTCAATCACGCGATGTTTTTGCTGCGCAGGAATATTGAGATAGTCGCCATGCTGCAAATGAAACACTTGGCCATCATCATATTCAATCACGCCAAAGCCTGATAACACCACCACCCATTCATGTTCCGCTTGATCATACCAGCCTTGTTCCGGCGAGGTGTGCCCATGAGAAATAATACGTTCAATCCGCACGCCTGCGGTATTGATGATCTCTTCAAAGACTTCCGTAGGTAATGAGGTAGGAATATTACTCAATAGATTGTTCATGGGTTTTCCTTGCATGAGAAAGGCCATCAGTGGATGCGATCTTGCGCCATTGAAAGTATTTTTCATCGGCAAGATTTAACATCGGGAGATCTTCATAAGTATCGCCATAGGCATAAATTCGGCTGTAGGTGGCTAAATCTAACGTCTGTTTAATTGCCGCGACTTTATTGTTTAAACTGCAATCGCCATACAGATAGCGGCCCGTATATCGGCCTTGTTTTTCTTCTAGGGTGCTGCATAACAGCTTCAATCCATGTTGTTGGCACCAGATGGCAAGGTACGGGCTTAGAGAGGCTGAAACGACGTAGATTTCGTCCCCTTGTTGTTGATGCCAGCAGATTTTCTCTAATGCTTGTGGGCGAATGACGCTGGGTAAATAGTCGCGAACAAATCGTACGGCAAGGGCGTCGACTTCGGTTGTTTTACGGCCGCCAAAGGCCATTTTTGATAATACTGGACGGGTGTATCGCGCCGGTAGTAAGCCAAGTTTGTATAAAGCGATGACGGGGGAGGTGAGCAAACCACCCCAAATAATCCGCCGCTTAGACGTGGCGTAGAATAGAAATTCGGTATAGACATCTTGATGAGTGATGGTGCCATCAAAATCAAACAGCGCGAGATTCATGGCGCTGTTTTACCATTTTGGGCGGGTTGCCAAGTGCGTTGCTTGTTTTTGACTTCTTTGGCTAAAAAGGCTTGTTCAAGATCGATATCGTAACGATTAGCGATGGAGCACAGATAGATGAAGATGTCTGACAGCTCATCCCCAATTTCGCCCACTTTTGCATTCGGGTCGATGGCGATGCCTTCTGTTTTGCGTATCGCTTGAAACAACTCCCCAATTTCTTCACCCAGTAATAAACACTTTTCTAAAACCGATTGGTCAGCGAAATTGCGTTCCACTTCTAACTCAGCAACATAGTGCTGAAAATCGGCCAAAGTTGGACTTGGTTTTAGATCGGGCATTGGGCTTCCTTAAAAATCAACGATTGACGGTGGTCAGAGCCTATAGCGTATCGATTTAAAGTGAACAATGCTACCGACGTGAGCAACTCCCAACGTCGGTTAGCACCGCTGTTAAGCTTTCGAGGCGAGGTAATTCAATTGGTGATTAAACAGTTGCTGAGCCTCCTGTTCACTAAAGCCAAGCTGGAAAGTATCGCTCAATAGCTGATGCAAGTGGGACGCGCTGGTGATGCTTTCAACATATTGCTCGCCCAGCTCATCATTGTAGCGATGAATGTCTAGGTTTTTGATCAAGTGACGCTGAGCATGGGTGATCTTGGAGATCACCAAATTATGATAAAAGCCGCTGTTTGGACTCTGTGATGCGTAGAAATGGCCAATGTCACAATCCATTTCGGTGACTTCACTCAAGTCGAAGCGATACAGCGCTTGCCAGTGATCTACTTGCCAAATCTCAAGCCGAAAGTTTTGTGGACCTTGCTGCTGGAGTCGAAATTGTTGGGTTAAATGGCTAAAGCTATGGGGTTTTAGTGGAATGGCCATGCGCGGCGTTTGTACACCAAAGCCGACGTCAACCAGATATTGAATGCCATCGATTTCCACCAATGTTATGCGATGGGTTCGGCCGTTTTGTTCATTGCCATTTAATAATACACGCGCTAACAAAGGACGCACGTTGAAACCAAGCTCGGCCAGAAGAATTTGAAAGAGCTTGTTATGTTCATAACAGTATCCGCCTCGCTGCTGTTCGACTAAACGCTGAAAGACATTATCAGGATCCAAACTTAACTCTTTTTTGAGTAATACGTTGGCACTGCAAAAGGGCAGATGCTCAAGATGATGCGCGACTAATTGGTTGATCAAAGTTAATTCTGATGAGCCTGCGTTGAGTGCAGTGGTGATACCACTATCGATAACATAACGATCAATAAAGTGTTGTGTAGTCATTGGTGACCTTTAAATAGAAGTGATTGATGTAGCGTTGTTGCATGGTCGCTTGGCGGCATCGAGTTGCTGAGCAAATTCCAATAAGGCATTGCTATCGATATTGGCTTGGCCTGATGAAAAATCACCATGTAAGTTACCTTGGTAACTCATATCATAATAGCGGTATATTTTTGCAAAAATGCTTTCAAAGATGGGACAAACTTCGGCCTGAGCGGAGCTACTAATAATGAATCCACGTTTATTCGCCAGCGCACGCGCTTTGGGTTTTAGATGACTCACATCCAATAGCTCGGTCATACGATCCATGAAAGCTTTCATTTGCGCGGTTGGGCAGTGCCAATAGATTGGTGAGGCAAAAATGATATTGTCGGCGCTTAGTAGTGTTTCCACGAGGGGGTAAAAATCATCTTGTGGGTATTGATTAGCATAGTTGTAGGGGGTGATGCTCAGTTCATCGAGGTTGATGACCTTTAAGCTAACCTGTTGTGCTAATGCTTGTACCACTTGTGCGGTATTGCCTTGTTTGTTAGCGCTGGAGAAGAGAACCACACTGCTCATAAAGATGTCCTTTTTTTTAGGTTTGAAATCACAATGTCGTCACTGTAAAACCTCAACCTAACTTCAGGTAAAGCACTTTTTGCGGTGGTAGTTATCGCGCCAAGAATACACATGGGCCACAAAGCAAATGAAGGTATTGCTCTTGCAGCTAATACCTTCATTCTGTGGTGGTGATAAAGTCGCGTCTTTAATTATCGACAATCATATTTGATGAGCGACTGTAGCTTCTCGTTGCTTAGCACGCTGGTGATCTTGGTGGTTGTGGGTACGTAGTACAAACAGATCTCCTTTAAGTTTGGCACCTTGCGAATAATTAGAGTTTCAAGTGGCGCTTGGAATATCTGAATTTTTTCCAACGCAGGCATATCTTCGAGTGTTAAGTGGCGTAGATCGGAATGGACAACCTTAATCTTAGTCAGTTTTGGTGACTGTTGCATCTTGAGTTCAGGTGCACTTACATCGTTGAGTTCTAGCTCTGTAAGGCTAGGTTGTGGTGCGATGGTGAGCGTTTCTAACTCGTTTAAACTCTTAAGCTCAAGATCATTGAGTTTGGGTAAGGTCGGTATAGTGAGCGATTTGACCTTGCTGGAAGTAAGATAGACGGTTTCGAGTGCGGAATTACTTGGCCATTTCAGAGTGTCCAGATTGTAGATATTGGCACTGAGATGTTTAAGATCTTCTAAGGTCGATAGATCCAATAGGCCATCATCAAATTCAGCAGTGAGTTCCAGTAATTCGAGGCTATTGTATTGGCTAAAGTCACCACTTTCGGCGACGTTACCATTCGTATTGCAATATATTTCCGTGATCTCTGCAATGTAGGGGAGTTGTTCTCCTGCGGAAACGCAATAATAGAGATGGGTGTTTTTAGCAAACTGATCTTCAACTTTAGCCAATGGATTATTGCCTAAAGAATAAGAGGTAATGCTGGGAATGAGCTGAAAATCAAACGATGTCAGTTGGTTATTATCCAAACCTAACACCGAAATAAAATTGGGTTGTGCGTACTGTATGGTTTTAAGTTGGTTTTCTTCTAGATACAGATTAGTCAACGCTGGTAACGTTCGCCCGTCAAACGAGGTGATTTGGTTATTGTTAGCATCTAAGTAGTGCAATGCCGGTAGATTAGTGACTGTTAGTTCCGAGAGTTTGTTGTCGGATAACCTGACTTCAGTAAGATTTGGCATGTCAGCTAACGTCAGTGATTTTAGCCCGGTTTTTACGACCTCTACGTTTTCTAATTGATGGCTGTTGTTGAGTGACAGAGACTCTAAACCGGGAGTTTGAATAAAGAGTCTAGTCAATGCAGGCAAATCAAGATCGAGTTTTAGCTTTGCGGGTAAACTGTGATCTTTTTCAGTATCGATTATGCCCAAATCACGTAACTTCTGGTGTTGTAGTGACAGAGTAAAATCGCCTTTAATCGGCGTACCGATAAAGGACAAGTCTTCAAGGCTAGGTAACTGCTTTTCAAACGTCGCAGGCGTGATATCGGTTTTTGTTAGATTATCACCGTCGAGCGTTAAATAGGTAAGGTCAGGCAGCGTACCGAAAGTAAGAGATTCAAGCCCCTTTTTTGATAGCTGCGCCCATACCTCAAGGTGCTGCAATTTTTGGTTGGTGCTGACATCCAGTTGGGAAAGTAAGTTGCTGTTAAGATCTAGGTAGTTTAATTGCGGGAAATACTCAATTTCATCAGCACTTTCAATATCCATACTCGAGCATTCAAGGCGAGTAACTTGATCTAATTCTTCAATGCCTAAATCTAAGACACATTTTTCAAAATTGTCATCAGAAAAACGAATATCAGAGACTTTCTCAGGAGGAGTACACCCGGCGAGGCCTGCTAACATCGAGAATCCAATGGCGATTTTACCTAGTTTATATTTCAACATAACGATTTTGCTAACTCACTACTTATGATGTGTACGATCCATATCTCGTCAGCATACTATGTTGTTTGCATACATTTCACTCTGTTAGTGATCAAATTTAGTTATCGCGAGTACATAAAAATCAGCAAAAGTAATATTCGTTAATCGCTTAGTTAGGAATTGCGTAATTAGCAATACGTTGAGTTTTGAATGGATGTTTAGCGCCGTGTCGCTCTAGAGCCATATAACCTTATTACTTCCCCTCTTTTATCTAGGCCCAAATGGGTCTACTATTTCGCTAGTCAACAAGCTGAATGAAATCACAATGAACGCTCAAAATACCTCAACCATGACTTGCGCAGAGAACGATGCGTTGAAACAAATCATTGCCGCTTACGATGGCGAAATTTATGGCATTGCTTTTTTTGAATACTTTGCCGCAAATTATGCCGATCCATCGCGACTCGCATTGTGGCAAACCTTGATTGAAGTCGAGACATTAACCGCGCAACAACTGCAAGTTGGCTTGACGGAGTTAGAGGCTAAATTTGTGATTAACAGCAGCGAAATGCAGCAAAAAGGAGTTAAAGATGCGCAAAAATGGATTGATCTTGCTTGGCCAAAGTTGACCGAAACGCTGCTGCCTTGGATTGCGCCTTATGAAGAGAAATACCGAGATTGGGCGTACCTTGCGGCAAGTCATCACTCACTATTTGCGTTGATTGCTGATCATGAAACTGCTATTTATCAATGTTGGCAGCACGAGCAAAGTGGTCAATCGGGTATTCCGATTTTACAGGCATTTTTGCAGCAGTACCGCGCAAGTTAGCCTCTTTACTCCTTCGAAGTTGCCCGCTTTATTGGTTACGGTAGGTTTATGATCATGACACATTCTTCATCAGCGCAGCGCAATAAATTGATTCGTTACCCTTCTATCGAAGCGGATGTCTTGTTTGCTAAAGAAGCAGATCTGATTGCACAGGTACAAGCTGGTATCCTCGATCAAGTGCTGTTACTTTGGCAGGCGAAAAGCCCAACCTTAGTCTTGCCCGCAGGTAAGAAGTGGCCAATCAGTGTCGAATTAACTGAGGCACTGGCTGAATCTGGCTGGCAACTTACCGCGCGGAAAACCGGTGGCGCGCCCGTCCCGCAATTGCCAGGCATCATTAATCTGTCGCATATTTACCAATGGCCACAAGATACGCCATACGACATCAAATCAGCGTACTTAAAACTGTGTGATGTACTCACCGATTTCTTTGCCCAGTTAGGCGTGTCGGTTGACGTGCATGATACTCAGGGATCTTATTGCGACGGGCAGTACAACCTTAATATTGCAGGGCAAAAAGTGGTTGGTACCGCGCAGCGTGTATTACTAAAGAAGGGCGGCGGGCAAGTGATTCTTTCGCAGGCATGTATCATTATTGATGCTGACGTCGATCAGATCGTTGAGCCAGTGATTTTGTGTAATCATATTTGCCAGCATGATACGCAGATCAAAGCGTCTGTGCATACACCGCTGTATGACCATATAACTGAGCGCCCATCGGTCGATCAGCTTTTTCAGCGGTTAACCAGTGCTTTTTTGGCTTAATGGTGATTGGGTTGTAAAGAGAGAGCGCCAGCTTAGGCTGACGCTCGTTATTTAGAGACTGTTTACACGGATGGACGGAGTTAGCTGGCTTTTTCTGCCGAGGGCTCTAGAGCGCTTTCATCACTGACAGTCGTTGATATTGTTTCTGAAAACAAATCCGCCACCGCACTTCGTTCTAGCTCACCTTTTAAATTGCCCTCTTCATCGACCACGGGTAGTGAGTAATCACTGGAGATGGTCTCAGTCAGAACCGTTTCAATGACCGCATCAGGCGAAATCGATGGTACCGGTTCATAAGTGACATCACTCAGCTCATCGATACTTGGCTCTTTGGCTGCATCAATCAATCCTTCTTTGGTGATTAGGCCTTGGTAGCCATCGTCAGTAACGTGGTAGCCATAATCTTGCTTTGACTTCTTCATTTGACTAAGGGCTTCTTCAATCGTTGAAGCGGTAATGCGTAGCGCTGGTTTTTGCATCACAGTTTCAACGGTTAGCGCACGGGCACGGTTGACGTCTTTAACGAAGGCTTCTACGTAGTCATCTGCCGGATTAAGCAAGATATCATCTGGGGTACCTTGCTGAACCAGCACACCATCTTTTAAGATTGCGATGCGATCACCGATGCGCAGTGCTTCATCTAAATCGTGGGTAATGAAGATAATTGTCTTGTGTAGTGTCTCTTGTAATTCAATTAGCTGATCTTGCATTTCACTCCGGATCAATGGGTCAAGCGCTGAAAAAGCTTCATCCATCAACAGAATTTCCGCATCAGTTGAAAGTGCGCGTGCTAAACCAACACGCTGCTGCTGACCACCAGATAACTGGGCAGGGTACTGTTTTTCATACCCTTTAAGACCAACGGTTTCGAGCCATTCAGTTGCGCGTTGAACACGCTCTTCTTTCTCAATCCCTTGGATTTCTAGACCATACGCGACGTTATCCAGCACGGTACGGTGCGGTAACAGACCAAAGCGTTGGAATACCATCGACATTTTATGACGGCGAAACTGCTCTAATTCGTCTTTCGACAGCTTCATCACATCAATACCTTCAACCAAAATCTGTCCTTCAGTTGGGTCAATTAAGCGGTTGAAGTGGCGAATAAGGGTCGATTTTCCTGAGCCAGACAAGCCCATGATAACGAAGATCTCACCTTGTTTAATGCTGAGGTTGATGTCTTTCAAACCCACCGTATGACCGGTATTTTTGAGAATATCATCTTTGCTATCGCCACGTTTTACTTGCTCCATTACCGAGCGAGGATTACGGCCAAATACCTTGTATAAACCGCTAATTTCAATCAATGCATCAGTCATGTTTTAAATCCCCTAAGTGAGCTTGAGTTCGTTTGGCGTACGCTTGAGATGCACGATCAAACAAGATGGCTAGGGCAACAATGGCAAAGCCGTTAAGAAGACCAAGGGTGAAATATTGGTTGGTGATCGATTTTAGTACCGGCTGGCCAAGGCCTTTCACCCCAATCATTGAGGCGATAACGACCATTGAGAGCGCCATCATAATGGTTTGGTTGATACCGGCCATAATGGTGGGCATTGCCAAAGGTAATTGAACACCAAGCAGTCGCTGTTTGCTGCTTGCACCAAAGGCAGTGGCGGCTTCCAGTACTTCTTTATCGACCAAACGGATGCCTAAATTGGTTAGGCGGATCACAGGTGGGATTGCGTAAATAACAACCGCAATTAACCCTGGAATCTTACCAATACCTAATAACATGACGACAGGGATCAAGTAGACGAAGGCTGGCATGGTTTGCATTACATCCAGCATGGGTGTCACGATTGACTGTACGCGGTTTGAACGGGCCATCGCAATACCAATCGGGATACCGAGCACGATTGCTAACATGGTACAGACTGTGATGATACTCAGCGTGCGCATGGTGTCGTCCCACATGCCGAAATAACCAATCAGCATGAGTGATGCAGCACAGCCCACGACCAATTTCCAAGAGCGGCTCGCGGCGTAAACTAACGCGCAGCAACCCGCGAGAACCAGAAACCATGGGGCAGAGAGAAGCAGTTTTTCAAACCACACTAAAAAAGAAAGCAGTGGGTCAAAAATGGATTCGATGAGGTCACCATATTCGCGTGAAAAGTCACGATAGGCACCATCTAAAGTTTTGCGAATGGCTCGAAGATCGGCGCGTTCCATTGCGGGAAACTCGCTGAGCCAGCTAGTGTCAGACATGTTAATTTCCTTATCAATACTGAAGCGGCTCCTGCCGCTTCAGAACTACAGATGTGTTACTACAGAAGTGCGATTAGTCTGCGGTACTAGAGGAGGTTAGATGGCGTCCGCGACTTTGTCTGCAACCGCTTTTGGTAGCCATTGCTGCCAAATCTCAGGTGACGTTTCTAAGAAATGGAACATGGTATCTTCGCCACTGGCTTGGTTGTCTTCCATCCATGCTAATAGTTGGTTCATTTGCGCGTTAGTGAAGCCACGTTTGTTTAAATACTCTTGTACTTCAGGAGCACGAGAGGCGAACGCTTCCGTCACAATGGTATGCACTGGCGATGGCGGGTACATCGTGGTTTTAGGATCTTCACAGCCGTCACGTGAGATACAGTTTAAGTATTCGTCTGTATCCACGCCGCTACCGAAATCGACTTTAACCATATCAAACTTACCGAGAATCGCGGTCGGTGCCCAGTAGTAACCGAACCATGCTTCTTCACGGGTATAGGCTTTGGCTAATGAGCCAGAAAGACCGGCACTCGAACCTGGGTCAACGACAGTAAAGCCTGCTTGGTCGAGCTCCATGGCATTAAATAAGTTACCGGCACTGATCTGACAGTTCCAACCGGCTGGACAGCTATAAAATGCACTGGTATCGGGATCTTCTGGGTGTTCAAACAGTTTCGCGTGTTTTTTCACCCCTTCGATGGTGGCCATTTCAGGGTACTGCTTCACAAGGTAAGCGGGAACCCAAAAACCTTCTTCACCACCTTCGACCAATGCTTTGCCTGCATAGCGTAGACGCTTATCGGCAACACCACGATCAAGGGCTTCTTTGAGACTGTTGCTCCACATTTCAGGGGCAATATCGGGCTGACCTTTCTCTATCATTGAGGTGCCCGTTGGCATCGTGTCACCTGGGATCAGTTCGGCATTGCAGCCGTAGCCTTCATTTAAAATGAATTGATCAAGGTTGGCTAGAAAGCTGGCTGAACTCCAGTTCATCTCGGCGATGGTGACGTTACCACACTCGTCTGCTGAGGCTTGAGTAGCGGTTAAACCCGCCAAAATAAGAGTGGCTAATTTTAGTTTCATTTCGATTTCCATTCTAATGAGTACTCCATAAGGTTATCGAAATATTTATTAGAGTTCAAACTATTGTTAAAGTGCGTATTTGCCAAATTATCTCGCTTAGATGGGCTGCATCCCCCGAAATATAAGCGATAAGAGTATTTTTTACAGCGATTTATCTAATTTGAGAACGGTGGAATTTTAGGCGAACGATTTTGTATCTAAATATTTATCTTTAGATATCTAAGTAATTGTCATATTCAGTCTGCTGACCACACATTACGGATATCTGGCCAGCCCCAGTTGGTTAGGGCCACGTCTTTAAGCACGCCATGAAAACGCAGTGTTTGGCTGTGGTGAAAAAGTGGCAGTAACCAATATTGATTAATAAGCGCAGCAGCAATGGGCTCTAAAGCATTTAGATACTGGTTGAGAGGGGTCGTTTGGCGCAGTGTTTTCAATGATTGTATCAGCCAAGTTTCTGCTTCAGCACTGATGCTGCCATGTAATATAGCGTTATGAAAAAGGTTGTTAAATGCGGAGGCGTGACGGTTGTCATCAAGGTTGATATTGGTCAGTACCATGGTCTCCTGTAAACGCTGTTCAGAGCAGAGACTATTTAACTCACGGTAAGAGTAAGTGTTCACTTTTACTTGGATGCCGAGCTGATTAAGTTGGTCTGCAACGGCGGTGGCGCAGTTAACCAGTGCATTGTAATCATAGACGGCAATTGAGATCTGTTTTGGCAAGGCACAAATAGGCGTATCCGGACGGATCACTTTGTGCCAAATAGGCAGCAGATTGTAGGCATGTTCACTACCAAAATTTTTGCCACGGTGCTGTAAATGCTGATAGACGGTTTCTGGTGTCACTAGGCTGGAAAAATAACGTCGCTGTTGCTCATTTAACCCATCACCACTGCGCTGATTAAATAGGATGAACATGCAACCATCTTCGATGCGAGTTTGTTGAATCGCTTGTGAATCAGCGGCTTGTGTCTCGGACGTTAAGTAGTAGTGACAGGCCTGTTCTCGCTGTTTTTCGGGATGATTGGTTTCAATCTGTTTTTGCTTCAACTCGCGTTCGTCAAGTTGCCAAATCGTGACCATATCGGTCAGAGCGCGGCAAGCATAGTAGCGATCGAATGCTTGCATACACAGTTTGGTCTCTGAGTGTTCAACGACTTCAAATACACCGCTGCCAGTAACAGCCCCTTGAAACTCAGGTTGCAGTTGATTTAGTGGTTGAATGGAATATTTGATCCCAGAGAGCAAGCCACCAAAGCCAAAATCGGGCTCTGAAAGATAGAAGGTGACTTTGTTGACCATTGGCGCTTGCACTTCAATCAAGTGATTCAATTCTTGTTGATAGTTTGTGTGCTGCTTGAGTTTTTGAAACAACTCTGCGATATGACAAGCACCAATGGCATTGCCGTTGTGAAAAGTGAGCCCCGGCCTTAGGTAAAAAGACCATTCAGTACCGTGTTCATTGTGTTGCCAATGATGAGCGAGTTGTCCTTCGAGCATGCCATGGCGATTACTGGTGACTAAGCAGCAATACACCTGACGGATAAGATAACGTTCACTCGAACGGTGCAAAGAGTGAGGCAGCAATTTTTCAAATGGGCGCTTATAGGTGAGCTGAATGTGTAAGCGCCCTTCACGGATAGAGGCGCCGGAGGTGCTTTGCAGTAGTTGGCCAAAGGCGCGCTCATTGTTGTCGAGTATCGCAAGGGCTTTTTCATATTTACCTTGCTGGATGCGCTTAGTGGCAAGTTGCGCTTTGAGCTCATCTAAATCTAATTGCAACATTAGGCTAGAGCGTTGATTACGACCAACTTTAGGTTGCCAGCTAAGCCATTGTTGTTTTTGCATCTCACCGAGTAAATTTCTGGCATGACGAGGGCTGGTAAATAAAGTCTCGGCAACGTCTGATAATGCCGTTTTGATTTCGTTGCCTACGCCAAGTGGCGCGAGGCGGGCATAGTAGCGAAGCAGGTTTAGATCAGAAATATCGTTAGGCTCTTGTGACCAAATGAAGCAATGAATTGGATGATGATTTCCGCAATTGGTTCATTATACGCACAATTTTGCTGATTTATGCCGGATTTAGTTAAATTGAGGAACAAGAAATATAAAATTGGTGAGTTTTTCTCTTCCTAATACTGGTTAAGAATAGTGGGGTGAGAAAGTAGAAAAAGCAGTAGTGAACAGAGATATGCTCCTGCACCCCCAGAATGCCTGCTTACTGCTGCTTTTTGTGCTTTTTACCAATGAATAAATAAGGTTATTAAGTGAGTCAGTTTGTCGGTTTTTCTTTATTGGCACGACGACGGACAATCAGGGCAATAAGGCCGATAAACACCAGCGCGGCCGCACACCATACGCCAAGTTGATGAGCAGTGTAGAAAGTACTGATTTGATGGAGATGAGCAAAAGCAACATTGCTCAGCAAGCTAAATACCGCTACCCAAATAGTGGTAGCCAGAGCATTACCCCACAGAAATTCGTGGCGTGGCATCTTGGCAATACCACAAGCAAGTGGCATGAATTGTTTCATTCCTTCGATAAAGCGACTGATCACCAAACATATCGGACCATACTTTTGAATCGCAGCTTGCAGCTTTTGCATTTTACTGCCCGATATATAGCCTTTTTTATCCAGCCAACCTTCAAAGTAATAACCCAATAGGTAGCCGCAACTGTTGCCGATAAAACACGCCAACCATGAAACGATCATTACCGTAGGGAGATTCATCACTCCGCGTGATGCGAGTATTGAGGCGGCGATCATCAGTGACTGACCTGGCATGGGTACGCCAATCCCTTCGAGAAAGATACTAATGACTAAGGCCAGATAGCCGTAATGATCAAGTACCGGTGACATGGCGTTGAGTAATTCGTTGATGTGTTCCACACAAAACTCCCACGAGCTAAAACGTCTAAATACGCCTGTTGTTCGTATCAATCAATTGTCGTCCACGTTTTGAGGCAAAACCTGACGTTGGTCTGATATTAGTGCTGCGAAAGTGAGCAACTAGGGGCGATTAATCATTCGGCTAATTTGATTGCAAGATAAATAATTAATCTAAAAATTAATTTATCAATAAGTGTAGCGGAATTCGTGTCGTGTTTGAGGCTATTTGTTTGACAGGGTGTGGCGCGACATTTTCTGGCAAGTTTTTTACCTAACAGCGATTAGCTGATTATTAATTAAAATAAAATTTGCTAGAACAAAAATTCGCTAACTATGCTTACAAGCATCAATTATTGACGAAAATATCCGTAAGAAGAGTGTGTGATCTGGATAGCTTATTATCGTAGTCGGTAACACCCACTTACTTTGCGGTAGTGGCGAATATGGCTTTAGTCAAAATTTGTCACGCAAGCATAGGTGAGGTTTTATGAGCAATAAGATGGGGTTGATGGGGCTTACAACCATCGTAACGGTTAACATGATGGGTTCGGGGATCATACTGTTACCTTCCAGTCTTGCCCAAACTGGCGGGATAGCACTGCTTGCATGGGGGATCACCGCCGTCGGCGCGTTGTGTATAGCCTATTCCTTTGCCAAGTGTGGTATGTATTGCCAAGAAGATGGCGGTATGTCGGCCTATGCGCAGCGGGCGCACGCCAAATCGAGTTTTTTCATCGCTTCCTATACCTACTATGTTTGTTTGGTGATCAGTGCGGTGGCCATTGCCGTTACTTCAGTAGGGTATTTGGAGTCCTTCATTCCTTGGCTAAAACAGAGCTCTATTCATACCTTTGTTGGTGTGGTTGTGGTGCTTGTTGTTACCCTGCTTGCCAATATGCGCGGTGCTAAAATTACCGGCCGCATCTCAGCGATTACGGTGTGGGGGGTCATTATCCCAGTACTTGGTGTCTCGGTGATTGGTTGGTTTTGGTTCGATAGTAAAATTTTCGCTGAGGCGTGGAATCCGAATAATGTTTCAATCTCGACTGCAATGTCTTCGGGGATTGCTCTGACGCTATGGGCCTTTCTTGGTATCGAGTCTGCTGGTGCTAACTCTGGCGCAGTAGAGAACCCTAAACGCAATGTACCACTGGCCTGTATGCTTGCCACCGTTTTTTCCGCCGTGACCTACATTGCTTCCACAACCGTGATTCAAGGTATCGTACCGAATGCTGAGTTGGCTAAATCAGATGCGCCATTTGGTTTGGTTTTTGCCGAGATGTTTGATCCAACCATTGGACAAATCATTACAGCAATGGCCGTTATTGCCTGTATTGGTTCATTGCTCGGCTGGCAGTTTACCAATGCCCAAGTTTCTAAAGCGGCTGCCGATCTTAAACTCTTCCCCAAAGTCTTCAGTGACGTAAACCGATTTGATGCGCCTGTGAAGGGCATGTTGATCATGCTAGCGCTGGAAATTGTTCTGGCCGTCATGACTATATCGCCTACGCTGATCAAGCAATTTAACGTACTGGTGGACCTCGCAGTATTCATCAATATGGTGCCATACATCCTATCGTTGACGGCGCTAGGGGTCATTTTGCGCCAAGCGAATGTGGGCGAATCAGAATACAAGGTTTCAATTTTCGTGGGTTCAATCGCAGTGCTATATAGCATTTATGGTGCTTATGCGACGGGGCAAGAATCCATCTTCTACGGCACGCTCATTACATTAGTGGGGTATTTCTTCTATGGCTTTATTGCCAGTCGAGATGCCAAACCAGTATCGGGTCCAAAGGGATAAGTGCACGACGATTTATTACTACCAATCCAATAATCAATGAATTAACGATAAGGTACGATAGCTATGAGGAAGTACGGTAAAAAGAAGCACGCTTTAATTTTTAACGATACTGTCAAGGCGGGCGTGATTGAAAATGCGCTTAACCGGTTGATTGAGGAGTTTGCCAGCGAAAGCGTTGAAGTGACGATTGCGACGTCATTTGATGATTGTTATTCGATATTCAATGCCAATACTCCGGTAGACTGCTTTATGTTGACCTCGCAAATGACGGGTCGACAAGCCGATGAGAACGAAAAATTCTTTAAATTGATTGATAAGCTCAACCGTCGCCAGCAAGGCGTGCCGGTCTTTCTTTTAGCCGAACGGAAAAAGATCACGCTTTCTGTGAGTCGTGATTTAATGTCACGGGTTGATGAGTTTGTCTGGATTATTGAAGATACACCAGACTTCATCGTTGGTCGTGCCGTTGCCGCGATGGAACGCTATCGCGATCAACTGTTGCCACCATTGATGGCGGCGATGATCAAATACGATGACGTGCATGAATACTCTTGGGCGGCGCCAGGTCACCAAGGTGGGGTTGGTTTTACTAAAACCCCAGCAGGGCAGCGTTTCTATCAACATTATGGAGAAGCCCTTTTCCGTTCTGATATGGGTATCGAGCGTGGTTCACTCGGCTCTTTGCTTGATCACACTGGCTATTTTGGTGACAGTGAAGCTTTTGCTGCTAAGGTGTTTGGCGCGGACAAATCCTATTCATTGGTGACGGGGACCTCAGGGGCAAACCGTACCATCATGCAAGTGTGTATGAAGGAAAATAGCCTTGCGATTTGTGATCGTAATTGTCATAAATCGATCGAACAAGGCTTGATGCTGACAGGGGCTCGTCCTGTTTACATGCTGCCGACTCGTAACCGTTACGGCATCATTGGGCCTATTTATCCAGAGCAGATGGAGCAGGCCGCGCTCAAGCAGCGTGCTGCAGAAGGGCCATTAACCAAAGATTTTGCCAATCAAGATCCGGTTTACGCGGTGATCACCAACTGTACTTATGATGGGCTGTGTTACAACGCTAAGCGCGCTCAAGAGATTCTGGGTAAGAGCAGTAACCGTATCCACTTTGACGAAGCTTGGTATGGATACGCACGTTTTAATCCGATTTATACCGATCACTTTGCCATGCGTGGTGAGCCAACCGAGAGCGAAGACGAGCCAACCGTATTTGCCACTCACTCGACGCACAAGTTACTCAATGCCTTATCGCAAGCCTCTTATATTCACGTGCGCCATGGTAAAGATGCGATTGATTTCCAGCGTTTTAATCAATCCTACATGATGCATGCAACCACTTCTCCGCTGTATGCGATCAGTGCATCGAACGACATTGCTGTATCGCAAATGTCGGGTAATCGAGGTTACTCGCTGACTCAAGAAGTAATTCATGAAGCGGTTGATTATCGTCAAGCGATGGGCCGCCTGTATCGTGAGTTTGAGCAAGATGGTGACTGGTTCTTTAAACCATGGAATGCAGAAACCTTCACTGATCCCAATACCGGTGAGACAGTGCCGTTTGAAGAAGCTGATCCGCAACTGCTGGCCTCAACACAAGATTTTTGGGTGATGAAGCCGGGCGATGAGTGGCATGGTTTTAAAGATATGCCGGAAGATTGGTGTATGCTCGATCCGATTAAGGTCAGTATTCTTGCTCCAGGGATGGGGGATGATGGCACCTTGCTTGATACGGGGGTTCCCGCGGCGTTGGTGACTCAATATTTAACCCGTTATGGCATTGTGCCAACACGTACTACCGACTTCCAAGTGATGTTCCTTTTCTCTATGGGGATCACCAAAGGTAAGTGGGCGACATTGGTTAATACCTTGCTGCATTTCAAGCAGCATCACGATCAAAACACACCATTGAAAAGTGTTTTACCCGAGTTAGTTGAAAATTACCCTGATGTATATGGTGAGATGGGTATGAAGGATTTGAGTGTGAAAATGTTTAATTACCTTAAACAGCATACACCTTCAGACAAGCTTAATGCGGCTTATTCAACTCTACCAGAAGCGGTAATGACGCCACGAGCGGCGTTTGAATCTATCGTTGAAAACAATGTTGAGATGGTGCC
>NZ_AFWE01000183.1 GCF_000222585.1 Vibrio scophthalmi LMG 19158
TTTTGTTATCTCAATATTGGCTCTAGATCGGTCATGAGCGTTTGAGTGCCTGTTCGATCTCGTCAATCACTGTGACGAAGCGTTTTGGCATGTGTGGGCGCTGCTTAGCGATTAAATATAGTGTCTCGGTAATGGGTTGCTTAGGTTGATAGATTGCGATTTGTTCTTTAAGAGCAAAGTTATCTAAAGCACTGAGTGGCAAAATCGTAAAACCTAGCCCCTTCGCTACGGGCAATAAAATCTGGCTGAGTTGATTGACGTACCCCGTGATGGGGATCTGATCAAAACGTAAGTCAACAAAATCCGGATCATCACTGTGAGCGAAAAACCGAGCCAAATAATGTTCGGCATCAGGGTGATTAATCAAGCCGAGTTGTTGTAAATCCGATTTGGTCAAATCACCTTGGTATGAATGTTGAGCTGGATACATCAAGCATAAGGGTTCTTCACTCAACGTTTGGCTAAAAATGCGTTTATCGTTAGTTTGGCTCGTAACGATACCCAGATCCGCCATCCCACTTAAAATATCCGCTTTAATCTTTCTGTTTGGCGCCGCTTCTACGTGGGTAATGAGCTTTGGACATTTACATTGTAAATCTAACAGGCGAGGGTAGAGCAGTAACGCAAGCGAGCCCGAGCACGCCAATTTAGTGTTGCCGCGGTAGGCTGAGTCTGGCTCTAGACTTGCCAATAGCTGTGTCTCACGGTTTTGAGACTCCTTGGCATAGTCAAATAGCATTTTGCCTTGCTGAGTAATCTCAAAGCTTTTGTTATTACGCTCAATCAGTGGGTGTCCACATGCTTGCTCCAATTTCTTTATATGCTGACTGACGCCTGGCTGGGTCATAAACAGGCGCTCTGCTGTCCGAGTAAAGTGGCCTGTTTCAATCAGGGTGATAAATGTTTTCAGCCAGAGAGGGTTTAGCATGGGTATCTCACAGGGTTATTGATAGAACGAGTTCGTGATAACAAGAAATTATTAATAAATAGCTAATCATAATTTATCATATTCCACTCTAATCGCGATTTGTTTCATTGGCAAATAAGTCACGACAGCGAACGACGTGGAATCTTGGTTGGACGCTAAGCTGGGTCATTCTGCCCATACATTCTGCCCATATTAGTATTCACGTCATAGATTTAATAAAGTTCGACCGTGAGTGGCAGAGTGCGCTGCCGCGCACACTTGGCCTTTCTCACTTACCTTATAAGAGCGATTGCTGTTATTATGGACGCTAATAGTCGGGGAGCCCTTGGGGCTGAGATCGCATCGCGAGACCCGTTGAACCTGATTCAGTTAGCACTGACGTAGGGAACTATGCGTCCTTTAGCCTTTCTCTATGAATATGCCTTAACGGCTAAAGTACCCTCACTGATTTCTTACTAGTTTTTCCCGCTAGTCATCCAGTGAGTCGGTTCCATACGTTGCGCGTAGGAGTAGACTCATGCCTCAAACACACGCAACATCCATTACCGCCAATGTTGATACTTGCACCCCCATAGTGTTGACAATCGCTGGCTCTGACAGCGGTGGTGGTGCGGGTATTCAAGCCGATATTAAAGCCATTTTCGCGA
Organism: Vibrio scophthalmi LMG 19158; assembly: GCF_000222585.1. Taxonomy (GTDB): domain Bacteria; phylum Pseudomonadota; class Gammaproteobacteria; order Enterobacterales; family Vibrionaceae; genus Vibrio; species Vibrio scophthalmi. The sequence continues at coordinate 1,576 of NZ_AFWE01000183.1, forward strand.
CGGGCAGCTATGCATGTTCGGCCATTACCGCCATTACGGCTCAGAACACGCAAGGTGTTTCAGCGATATTCCCAATCCCGTTAGAACATGTCGCTCATCAATTGGATGCAGTATTTAGTGATCTTAATGTTGTGGCAGTAAAAATTGGTATGTTAGCGGATAGCGCCATCATTGATGTCGTGGCAGATAAATTAGAACAATACCAACCCCAATTCACCGTTCTTGACCCAGTGATGGTGGCGACTAGCGGTGATTTGCTATTGGCTCGTGAGGCAATTGCGACTCTTAAGCAACGTTTGATCCCGTTAGCAGATCTGATTACCCCCAATCTACCAGAAGGTGCAGCACTGACTGGGTCACCAATACCTCGTGATGAAGAACAAATGGGCAGCATGATTCACTCCCTACGCCAATTAGGGGCTAAAGCCATATTGCTCAAAGGAGGGCATTTAGAGGGGGATGAAAATAGTAATGATCTGTTTATTCAGCCCGATAGCGTTTCGGTGTTGTATGCGAAACGTATAGCCACCCACAATACTCACGGTACGGGATGTACGCTCTCTGCGGCTATTGCTTCATATTTAGCGCAAGGCGAATCGTTAGAAAGCGCGGTAGCAAAGGCGAAACACTATATTTCACAAGCAATTGCACATGCTGATGAGCTGAGCATTGGCTATGGGCATGGCCCTGTGCATCATTTTTTTGCGTACAATCGCGAACGATAAACACATAAAGGCAGGAATTTTCGCCAAATTGACAGCAATTTGATAATTTTTCCACATGGCTTCGGCTAGTATATCGGCAACGGTGACAAGGAGAGGTTCCTTCTCTTTGCCGATTTTTCCCATATCCTCGCCAGTCGAAACGTGACTCCGACGTAATGTCTATGTTCTCGTGAGTGGTTGTTGGTAATCGTTGAGCAGAATTTTATGAAAGAGTATCTTCATGCCAAGCGTTATGGCCTTGCTGTATTGGCAGTATTCCTTTTACTAATAGCGCCGATGACTCTATTAGTCAGCCACATTGAGTTATTAGATTCAGTGAGTGACAGTGAGGGGCTGTTTTACAGTGTGCTGACCAATTCTGCTGGTAGCCAAGGTTTCTTAATTACTCTTGCGGTACTACTGCTCTGTAGTTTGACGCTTACTTTGACGCCGAAACAACGTTGGGAAAAGTTATTACAACTCGGCATCATTCTGGTGATTGGCTTTGCTGCCAAAACGGGCCTTAAACATTTTACGGAAAGCCCGCGACCTTATACTGAAGTTCTCACCCATCAACTGCTGATCCCGAAACCATCACATTTCTACCAATTGACGGCCAGTAAACAAGATCAACTGATCGAGCAGGTTTCAACTCAAGTTAGCCCTTGGCGAACTCAACATTGGCTGGGTGAAACCGACTATTCCTTTCCATCAGGCCACACAATGTTTGTCGCGATTTGTTTAGTGTGTTTCGGTGGATTGTTGGTTGAACACAAGCGTTATGGATTAGCGGGTATTCTGTTGCTGTGGGGCGTTTGCGTGGCTTATAGTCGTTTGTGGCTTGGCATGCATAGACCGATTGATTTAGTGGGTTCGGTGCTGTTTATTGCTTTGGTTTACGCTGCCATGCCCAATATATCGCTTTGGTCTGGAAAGTTATTTGAATGGCTAAAGTTGCACATGCGATTATCGCCGCAGTAATTGTATCCTCAAACGAAAAAGCGAACCTACTTGGTTCGCTTTTTTATTGTGTAACGCGTTTGTTGTTAGCCAAAAATCACGGTGTATAGGTAACCCGCGCTGATGGCCATACCTAAAATTACAACCAAGAATGCTGCAATCATCTGATTTTTGAAGATAGATTTAAGCAAGATCACTTCTGTCAAACTTGCGCCTGCGCTACCAATGATCAACGCCATTACCGAACCCAATGCCATCCCTTTTTGCACTAGGGCTGCGCTTAGTGGGATAACGGCTTCTGCGCGAATATACAATGGAATACCAATCACAGCGGCAACAGGGATTGCATACCACTTGCCAGCTCCGGCGTATTCAGCAATCAATTCAGTTGGGATAAAACCGTAAATGAATGAGCCAATTGCAATACCCAGCATTAGGTATGGCAGTACCTGTTTAAAATCTTTCCAAGTTGACAGCCAAATACGCATCCAACGGCTTGGTTGTTTTGTTTCAGTCATTGTTACTGTGGCCGTGCCATCTGAAGCGCAGCAAGAAACCGCGACTTCTGGTTCTTTTTTAGTACTGGTACAGCAGCTTGTTGGCGCAGCAACAGGCTCTGATTTTGTACAGCATGACGTTGCTTCTGTTACTTTTGCAGTATCACCACAGCTTGACTGGCTCGAACAGCTAGAGGTATTAGCTGATTCATACGCTTCCGGTTTTACATATCGCTCAAAGCCTAACTTTTCAAGTACAAAGCCAGAAACTACCGATACTGTCATCGCGATAGCGAAGTAGAACAGAGCAACTTGCCAACCAAAGGTCACCACAAATAGACCAATAATCACAGGGTTAAGCAGTGGGCTTGCAAACAAGAACACCATCATCGGGCCAAAACCTGCTCGGGCACGAAGTAACCCTTTTAAGAAAGGGATAGTTGAGCACGAGCAAAATGGCGTGATAGAGCCAAGTAAGGCAGCAATAAAATACCCTTTACCGTTGCGCGAGCTTAAGATCGATTGGATCTTTTCTGGGGTTAAAAACTCTTGCAACACACCAACGATGTAGCTGATTGCAAGAAATAGAATAATCAATTCCACTGCTAAAAACGCAAACATATCTAGGGCGTCGCGTACCATTGTCATCAATTCATTACTCATGTGAGCCTCGTTACCTTTAATTTCGAATATTCTCGAATTATAGAAATATTTTTCGAATGATCAAGAGTTATTTCGATAAATGTCGAAATGATGTTTGGCATGAGTTTCTAAGCAAAGGTGAGCACGGGTATTTTAAGGTTTAGTCGTAGTAAGGAGTGTTCTCATTATGGAAATTATTGGTTAAACAAATCAGTTGGTTATATTCTGTTCTATTACCGAGAAAAATAGTACAACAAATGTTGTTCGGTGCAATTTGGACTAAAGACGGCAGTTCGTTTGTAGTCGTTGAGGGCTATCTGCTATTCGTTATGATAAGAATGTACCGCCTTTTGGTTCCTCGAAGAGCCAATTCCTTATGATGAATTGGCTCGGTGTGGAGGAAAGGGGAATTCGTAACTGCTGCTATTTTGCTCTAACTGTATTTTTAATGCACCGTTCGACTTGGTATACATTGCTCGGTTGCCATCAATTTGACCTGTTGCTCTATTTGAGTGTTAATGGTGTTAATTGCTCGCGCCATTGCATGACCAAATTCATCAAACGAGCCGTCTTGGCAAACCAGGTTCGTCCATTTTGGTGTCAGATCGACATTGTGGCCATTGTGAAAAATCAAACTGTCACCCAACCAATAGAATGCGTCAGTCATTACCGCTTCTTCCCCACTGCCCAGTATTTCTATCGCAAATTTTGGGGTTTGATGTTGAAGTAGCAATGATACTTTGATGATATCAGGTAAAGTGAGCTCAGTTACCCATTGGGTATCAGCGCTTTCCTCCGAGTAGTCATCAATAAAACTAAATTGTGCATGCACTTGATGCTCAGTTGAATCTAAGTTAAAACTTAATAATTCAATTCCTTGGTAACTCTCAGTCGTTCCCTGCTTAAAAACTACACTGACTTGTTTATACTCAAACATCACGTAACTCCCTTTCGTACAATGTTGATATTGGCACTGGTTCAATTCCACAGCAAAACCACTTACATCACTAATAACCACATAAACTTAGATAAGTAATGCTCTACTCCAGTAGAGATTTTTATGTGAGAAAGCAATTAGCCGTGACTAGCAAATCCATTGCTGTCACTTTTTCAATCCTCTCATAAACAATCCGACATTTCAGGTTTGATACGTAAGTAAATTGTTAGGTAAATCGATTTGATTTAACTTGTCGAGCGACTACATAAAATTTTTCCCGATTGAACTTAGCGACTGCTCGTTAACTCGAGCCTCTTAACCACAGCTTAAAGCTTCTCCTCACAACAGATGTGTGGAATTGTGTGGTATATGTGGATTTTCACAACTCTAACCATACACTTCCCACATAACTCGACTACAAAACACCTTATGTTTTAAATAGTTACTTCATTAAGTGACTATTAGTCATTGATAAGTATAGTAAAAATAGATAAAGCACTTTTCCTGTATCTAAATTCTCTGACGATCATTTTCCATTGTGCGAGCGTGAAGTTGATCCATTTAACTCCACTTTCCACTAAAAACCACATTTTAAGTATTGGTTTTTGTTGTTTTGTGTGACTTTGGTTGTGGTTTTTGCCTGTGTTTTTGTGGTTTTACGTGATTTCTATCTTAGTTATTTTTTTGAAATTATTGTCTAATACTCAACAGAAAATAAGGAAAAAGAAAAAAATGCTAGCACAACAAAGAAAATCGATTATTGAAATCATGGTTAAAGAAAAAGGTTCTCTCAAAGTCAGTGACTTAAGCGATGAATTTAATGTATCGCAAGAAACCATTCGCCGTGATATTGATAAACTACAAGAAGAATGTACAAACATCGTTAAAATTCACGGTGGGGTTTGTTATGTAAGTGACAACGGCGTACCAAGTACAGTACGTAAAAATTTATTAGTTGAAGAAAAGTTTGAGCTGGCAAAAAAATCCGTTTCTTTGATTAAAAATGGTGACATTGTATTTTTTGACTGTAGTACTACATCACTTTATATCGTTCAAGAATTAGTAAGAACAGAAAGAAAAGTAACTATTATTTCTAATTCATCAATTGTAAATGACTATGTAAAAGGTAGTAACATTAAGCTAATTATGATTGGTGGTATTTATTGTGATGATAACGATTCATACACAGGTTCCATTGCTGTTGATCTTTTAAATAAATTCTCTGCAAATAAAGCATTTATTAGCTGTCCAAGTTTTAATTTAGAAAAAGGTCTTTACGATAATAGTGAAGACGAAGCAATGATTCGTCATTTAATGATGAAAAACAGTAAACAAGTAATTTTGGTCGTAGACCACACAAAATTTGACTCATTCAGCTTAATGAAAATATCTGATGTTGATTGTGTTGATGTACTGATAACCGATAAAAAACTGACAGATGAAGAACAACGCATCTGTTCTACTTCTAATATTAATATCCTTTAGGTCGTAATATGGATAATTTTAAGTTCACATGCAAAACTGAAGTCCACTTCGGTAAAGATGAACACCTCAAAGTTGGCGATTACATCAAACCTTTCGGTAAGAAAGTGTTGATTCATTATGATGGTAATCGCATTGAAAGCAATGGTTTACTTGATGCTGTTACTCAATCGTTGAAATCAAATGGTATTGATTACGTAACGCTAAATAATGTGGTGCCTAACCCGCTTCTATCTGGGGTTAAAGAAGGTGTGCAATTGTGTCGTGAAATCGGGGTTGATTTCATTCTCGCAATTGGTGGCGGAAGCGTTATCGACTCAGCAAAAACTATCGCTATGGGTGTTCCGCATCAAGGCGATGTGTGGGACTTCTTCACTGGTTGCGAAATACCAGGCCAAGTACTGCCAGTAGGCGTGATTCTCACTATCTGTGGTTCTGGCTCTGAAATGTCTGAAAGTGCCATCATTACTCATGATGAGCTTAAGCTTAAGAAGGGCGTAGATAACTCTCAGCTTTTCCCTCGCTTTGCGATTTTGAACCCTGAATTGACATTCAGCCTACCAAAAGCATTGCTTGCTTCAGGTATTGCAGATGCGATGTCACATACATTAGAGCGTTACTTTACCACCACGGAATGTTCATTATTGAATGATTACATGATGGAAGGTTTGCTTAAGATGTTGCTCGACATTTCTCCTGCGTTAATGGAGGACCACACGAACTACAATTTAATGGCGGAATACATGTGGGCTGCAACCATTTGTCACAATGGTTTGTTTGATACAGGTCGAAGCTCTGACTGGGCTTCACATCGTATTGAGCATGAGATAAGTGGTTTGTACAACATCACGCACGGCGCTGGTATGGCGATTATTTTTCCTGCCTGGATGCAGTACTTAATTGAGAATAACAAGCTTGATCGTTTGATTCGTTTAGCTGAAAACGTCTTTGGTGTTCAAGAAGGCAATCCACAAGAGAAAGCCGAAGCCGCCATTAATGGATTTGTGGAAGCATTCAAGGCAATGAATCTTTCAACTTCACTGACTGAGTCTAATATTCCAACTAATGAATTCGACAAAGTGGCTCTTCAAGCACTAAGCGGAAATGAAACACTTGGTCGTTATATTCAATTGGCACATAAAGATATTATTCGCGTTCTCGAAATAGCTTCTTAATACTGACTAAAAAATTAAATTATATATAGGCTTTCACTATGATGTTTGAAAAGCAGAGAGATCTGATCGTTAAATATTGCAATAAAATGATCAGTACCGGTTTAACACGTGGTACTGGAGGTAATGTTAGTATTTATTCACGCGAAGATGAGCTAGTTATTATATCTCCAAGTGGAATAGATTATGAAACTATGACAACAGAAGATGTTGTTGTTATCGATTTGGATGGTAATGTTGTAGAAGGTAGTAACCGACCGTCTTCGGAATATGGTTTACACACGGTTTTTTATAGAAATCGTGAAGATATTAATTCCGTTGTACATGCTCACCCTATTTATTCTTCGACGTTAGCAACTCTAGGGATGGAAATTCCATCAGCATATTATTTGAATGCAGTTTGTGGCGGGCCAAACGTACGCTGCGCTAAATATGCTTTAAATGGAACGGAAGAACTGGCAAATAACGTATTTGACGCAATGAAAGATCGCTATGTTGTATTGATGGCAAACCATGGATTAGTCGCTGGTGCTAAAGATATTGCAAACGCGTTTAATAAGGCGGAAGAAATAGAGTTGTCTGCTGAAATTTACTACAAAGCTAAACTACTCGGCACTCCAAACATCATCAGTGATGAAGGCGTTCAAGAGATGTTAGTTGCGTTCAAAAAATATAGTCAAGTGACTACTAAATAGGACTTTAATGATGACTAAGCAAAGTAATTTTGTTGGTTTACTACCCCTCATTTTCTTTATTGTTATCTACGTATTAACTGGCGTTTACGCTGACAACTTTTCAAGTATGCCTTTGCTAGTGGCGTTCACTCTTTCTGTGGTTGTGGCTTTGATGATTCAACCCAAAGGAAAGAAAGATACTTTTGAAGAGAAGATGAATATTTTCACTAAAGCCGCTGGTGATAGCGACATCATTATGATGGTGCTTATCTTCCTACTTGCTGGTGCATTCTACTCAGTAACGGACCAAATGGGTGCGGTGAACTCGATTGTTAACTTCGGCCTATCGATCATTCCTTCAAACATGGTTCTAGTCGGTATTTTCATCATTGGTTGTATTCTATCTTTTGCAATGGGCACATCTATGGGCGCAATCACTGCTTTAGCACCTATCGGTGTTGGTGTTGCTGAACAAGTTGGTGGTAACCCTGCGCTAATCATGGCAACAGTGGTTGGTGGTGCAATGTTCGGTGATAACTGTTCATTCGTATCAGATACAACGATCGCCGCTTGTCGTACTCAAGGCGTAACTCTAAAAGAAAAATTCAAGTATAACTTCATCACTGTTCTACCTGCGATTATCGGCACAGTTATTCTGCTTGCAATCATTCCTTTTGGTAACGGTGCTGAAACAGCAGTTGGTGAATACTCACTAATCAACATCACTCCTTATGTACTGATCATCGTTGCTGCTCTTGCTGGCCTACATGTTATGGGCGTACTAGCACTCGGTGTGGTTGCGGGTATCGTGATTGGCTTCATGAACGGAAGCTTAGACTACCTATCAGCGCTTGAGTCAGTACAACGTGGTATGGGTTGGATGCAAAACCTAGGCATGATCGCCATCGTGGTATCTGGTCTGGTTGGTCTAATGAAGCACTACGGTGGTATCGATTTCCTACTAGAGAAAATCACAGCGCGCTCTAACGGTGCATTTGGCGGCCAAGTAGGTATCGCAAGCCTAGTAAGCTTGATCACGTTAGCAACGACTAACAACACTATCGGTATTCTAACCGCAGGTACTATCGCCAAAGATATCTCTGAGAAATACGGTATCAACAAAGTACAAACGGCTTCTCTACTCGATATCTGTGGTTGTGCAATGAATGGTTTAATGCCATATGCAGGTCAGTTCCTCATGGTTGCAGGTCTAGCTCAAATTTCACCAGTATCAGTTATGCCTTACGCATTCTACCCAATGCTAATGCTTGTGATGGCTCTAATCTCAATGGTTTACTTCTCTAAGAAGGCTGCACCAATCGCAGCAACTAAAGCGGCATAGGAAACATTCATGGAACGTCAAGATTACGAACTCGCGTTTATGATGCAATATGAAAATGTTGCATGGTATGAAGAGGGTGTAGTGCGCATTTTGGACCGTCGCGTCTACCCATACAAAAAAGAATTCGTTCGTTGCACTCACTACCAAGAAGTCGCGCAAGCCATCACGGATATGGTGACGCAAAGTGCAGGCCCTTACACGGCTGCAGCAATGGGTATGGCGCTAGCGGCTGACCAATGCAAAACGTTGTCTGCTGAAGAGCAAATGGCATTTCTAGAGAAAGCGGCATATGCCCTGTCTCATGCTCGCCCAACAACCGTAAATCGCATGACTATCGTGGTGAATGGTTGCTTGGAAGTGGCTCGTAATGCAATGCAATCTGGTGATGTGTTATCACAAGCGATTTTTGAGCATGCCATTCACTCACTAAACAAACGCTATAGCGCCATTGGTGAAGTGGCAAAACATTTGGTTAAGCTAATCCCTGACAACGGTAAAATCCTGACTCAGTGCTTTGGGGAAACCATCATCGGCACCATGATCCGTGAAGCGAAGCGTCAAGGTAAGAACATCGAGTTTTTCTGTGCAGAGACTCGTCCATTCTTCCAAGGTGCGCGTTTCACTGCAACCGTAGCGCAAAACCAGGGCATCAAAGTCACGGTATTAGCCGACAATATGATTGCCTACGCGATGCAACATCTGGGCATTAACCTGTTCACCTCAGCGGCTGACAGCATCACACTCGATGGCCATGTGGTTAACAAGGTGGGTACTCAGCAAATCGCAATTTTAGCTCAACATTTTGGCATTCCGTATTACGTAACAGGTATTCCAGATGTGGACTTAGCCACTATTGATCAAGTTGTCATTGAACAGCGCGATCCTCTAGAAACAATGACATTAATGGGCCAACGCATCACAGAAGAAGGTGTGGAATCCATTTATCCATCATTCGATATTACTGGTCCGAAACTGGTGAATGGTGTGGTGACTGATATCGGTATCTACAGCCCATTTGATCTGAAATCTTACGCTGAAAATAATAATAAATTCTGGAGCTAAATAGCCATGTACTCTACACACTTTAAATTAAATTTCGAAGATATCCCGCACTATGTTGAAGAGAAACTCCATTTCTTTGGTAAAACAGAAGGTTTGGAAATTAAAGAGCTTAGTGACGGAAACATTAACTATGTTTATAAAATCATTGACCAAGAAAGCAATCGTTCATTGATTCTTAAGCAAGCTGATGTGGTACTGCGCTCTAGCGGCCGTCCGCTAGACGTAAAACGCAGTGAAATTGAAGCAACGATGCTGCAAATTCAACATAAGTTGGCACCTGAAATGATCCCAGAGGTGTACTTCTATGATCAAGTGATGTCGGTAACCTTTATGGAAGATGTATCGGAATTCAAAAACTTCCGTTACGAAATGATGGATCGTCAGGTCTTCCCATCATTCCATAAACAAATTATCAGTTATTTCTCTAAAACGGCCCTTGGTACAACCGATCTGATCCTCAATCGTGCTGAGAAGAAAGCCAACGTTGCAAAATTCACTAACGTGGAACTGTGTGATATTTCTGAAGACTTGGTATTTACTGAACCTTTCAATAACTACAAAGGTCGTAACATTATCACTCAAGGTAACGAAGAGTATGTTAATGAGCATATCTATTCGAACAACCAATTAGTATCTGAGGCGATGAAGCTACGCTATAACTTCATGAACAACGCACAAGCCTTGATCCATGGTGATCTGCACTCAGGTTCAATTTTTATCAACCACAATGGCATTAAAGTGCTTGATCCTGAGTTCGCATTTTACGGCCCTATCGGCTACGACATCGGTAACGTGATTGCACACTTAGTGATGCCAGCAATGGTGTGCCAAGTAACAGACGAAGAGTCAGAAACTAAAGACAATTTCATTAACTGGGTCGCATCGACAGTGCCTGCTATTTTGTACGGTTTTGAACGTGAGTTTAAAAAAGCTTACCTAGCAACAGTACAAGAAGATGTCGCTAAGAATGAAATGTTTGTTGAATGGTACACGCGCCAAATCGTAGCGGATGCAAAAGGCTATGCAGGCCTTGAAATTATTCGTCGCGTAATTGGTGATACTAAAGTGAAGGAACTTGAAACTATTCAAGATAGCCAGCAGCGCATTGCTGTTGAACGTAAGCTCATTGAATTGGCATCAAGCTTAATCATTAACCGAGACGTGAATGGCCAGGATCTGCACTCGCTGCTAAGTGCACTAAATGGTTAACAACCATTAAGACGTATCTATCTAAAAAAAGAACCGCTTTTGCGGTTCTTTTTATCGCAGCGTAAAAGTCCAATTGATCGGGATGGATGCAAAATCACTTCTATGTCAGTACGTGTTGAGCATTGTGTCCGGTTAGTCTACTCGCCCTATTTGTTGATAATGTTGTGGTTCATATGTCTGGTTCAAAAAATTCTAACACAGCCATCGCACCATCAGCGGTCGCACTTTTACCTTTGGTTGTATTTCTTACACTGTTTATTGGTGTAGGCACATACTTATCTTTACAGGGTGTGGATTTAGCTTTCTATCAGCTACCAGCCCCTATCGCCGTGTTACCTGCGGTGGTTCTTGCGCTTGCACTGAGTAAAGATAAGCTGAATCGCTCTATAGAACACTTTATGCATGGCGTCGGTCATCCTGACATCATTGCGATGTGTTTGATTTATCTGCTAGCTGGAGCGTTTGCCGCTGTTGCCAAAGCATCTGGGGGGGTGGATGCTACCGTAAACCTTGGGCTCTCTGTTATTCCCACCAGCATGATTTTGCCGGGCATTTTCCTAATTTCTGCATTTATCGCAACGGCTATGGGTACCTCAATGGGAACCATTGCAGCTATTGCCCCCGTTGCTCTGGGGATCGCTCAATCGGCAGGTATGGGCCTTCCATTGACTGCGGGTGTGGTACTTAGCGGTGCCATGCTTGGCGACAATCTTTCAATTATTTCTGACACCACTATTGCCGCAACTCGTTCACAAGGGTGTGAGATGAAGGATAAATTCAAAGAAAATATTCGCATCGCACTACCAGCAGCATTCATCGCACTGGTGATCTTTACCTTCAATAGCACGGCGACTCAAGTTCCTGAGTCTGGTCCTATTGAATGGCTAAAAGTTGTACCATACGTAACAATTCTTGTTCTTGCCATCTCTGGTGTAAACGTTTTTGTCGTCCTATCTATCGGTATTGTTTTGGCTGGTAGTGTGAGCTTGTCATCAATCGATAATTATGGTTTTACAACTTTTGCTCAAGATCTTTATTCTGGCTTTGGCAATATGCAAGAGATCTTTCTACTATCCCTGCTAATTGGTGGTTTGAGTGAATTAATGCGCCGTCAAGGAGGTCTAGCATTTCTGACAAATCTAGTAGGGGGCATCATTCGCCGCTTTGACTCTAGTCACTCGAAACAAGCAAATGGACGCGCGAGTGAACTAGGCATTGCCATTCTAGTTTCTATGGTGAATGTCTGCACCGCGAACAATACCGTCGCGATCATTGTATCAGGTAGCGTGGCTCGCCAACTAGCCGTAGAGAACAATATATCGCCACGTAGAGCTGCAAGTTTACTCGATATTTTCGCATGTGTTATTCAAGGAATCTTGCCGTATGGCGCACAAGTTCTACTTTTGGGCTCGGTATTTAACCTTTCTCCACTAGATGTTATAGCTAACTCTTATTACTGTTTTGCGCTGATAATTACGGCAGTCGTTGCTGTGTTTATTAAGCACCCAATAAGCCGGTGAGAAAAACAGTTTGAACAGTGAAATGGAAATTGAACAAAGCTCCCGTTGGGGCTTTGTTATGCTGAATATAGGTTTTAGGAATTTTCTTTAGTGATTTTATAAATGCAAGCATCAAAATACATTATTTTTACAAAATAATTTACATCAAATCATTTGGTTACAGTTGATGTTAAGTCGCTTTCTCTAACCGCCTTTCAGTCAGAAGTTCTTAGAACAATCTCAACGATTTTATCACTATCAGGAGAGAACGTAGTTGTAGTGGTTAAAGGTGATAATTCTACACCACTTCCCGAGCCTCACTAGGCCCACCTGAAACTCATTTATGCCTCAAAGTTTGTTAGTGCTGATCTTCGTTCAATAAATTACATGGTTTGAACTCATTGTAAGCAAATGACAGGATCTGACCCCACTACCTGCGATACGCCTCTCGTTTTAGCGTATGTGATGTTAACATACCGAATACGCATGGAATGACCCCTAATATACTGATTAACGACAATATGACAGTTACTTATCGCGCAATAGAACAAGATGAATTTGCCATGATGGCGCAGCTAGAACAGCAATGCTTTGGCGCTCATGCTCTGCCGGATTTCTTTTTTCGTCAGTCTTACGATTGCTGGCCAAAAGGATGCTTTGCTGCGTTTCAAGATCAAAAAATGCAGGCGTTTGTGATCCTCGCGCAAAGTGAAACGCAAGATATCGGTTGGATTCTATCTGTGGCAGTGTCGCCTGAACTGCAAGGTCAAGGCATTGGGCGCAAGCTACTGACTCAATTACTGGAGCAGCAGAGTTACGCTCGCGTGCGCTTAACGGTTGACCCTGAAAATCCTGCGGCACTGCGTCTATATCAATCACTTGGCTTTAGTAAAATTGCGGAAGAAGCAGATTACTTTGGACCTAATCAAACGCGCTGGGTGATGGAATATAGCCCAAACTTATCAATATGAGAGCTTACTAACACGCGGGTTGTGGCAGTTAAGGTATTCTAAGTGCAAGTGAAGAAGAGGATTCTATTAATGTCAAAAAGTACCAAGCTTCATAACGAAGATAAACTGGTTAAAAAGGCACTTGAGATTGGCGGGAAGATGGCAAAAATGCAAGGTTTTGAACTTCCGCAATCACCACAACCACTAAGAGTAAAAGCGATTTATCTATTTTTGGTTGATGCCAAACAGATCATGCCACTCCCTGAAAGTAAGCTTGATGGTGCGAATATCAAACACCGGCTAGCACTTTGGATTCATAGCGCCTTACCGGATAACGACCCGTTGAAGTAGAAATTTTGCTTAATTGATGCAAGGCGAATCGAATGGGTTCGCCTTTTTGTTTTTTGGTTGTTGCTAACTGAATTGGTATGTCCCGTTTATCAGTCTGCTGATTTCTTCGCCCTTATTGGTCCGTTGAACCTATACTTTCGTGCTAACAATGTAAAACGTTTATGCCCCAAAGTGAGTTTCAACTACTATTGAAGCTGATAAATATAACTAATATTGAAAATTGATAGGTGTTATGTATAAAGATAAAAATCGGACTCCATAATTTAACTCTTGGAGCTGAGCCCCAAAAAATAAATCCACCTTCATTGAAGGCGGATTTGTTGCTATCTCATTTTAAATAGTTCTGTTTTAAATTGTTTTGGATTAAAACCTGTTTGAGCCAATCCAGATTTGAGAGACTCTCCAAACGTGTAGGGCCCACAAAAACTCACTTCATAATCCTGACTTTCAGTTAGTTGCGCTATCCCTTCTGGTGTCAAATACTGCTGTTTGTCTGCGGCTAATATGTGAAGTTCTACATTGGTTTCATTAGCCAACAGTTTTAGATCAGAGGCAAAATACGCTTCTTGTTCAGAGCTCACGCAGTAGAAAAGATCGATTGTGTGATCAGTACTTTTTCCTTTGAGTGCGTGTAAACGCGATAGCATAGGTATAATTCCGATCCCTGCACCCACCCATACCTGTCTTTTGGTCTCAGATACCTGAAAATACCCGTAACCACCTTCAACGATGACAGTTTGATTTTCTGTGAGTGTATTCACCAACTTGTGCGTATAGTCACCTAGGCTCTTCACGCCAAACTCAATCACTTTGGTCTTTTGGTCATAGTTTAAAATCGAAAACGGATGCGGTGCTTCATCGTTAAAATTCAAATAAGCAAATTGCCCCTCTTTGTAGTTGATGTGCGACTTTAATTGAATGGAAAAACGAATGACATCTGCGCCTTTTGCGTTTTGGAAACGTTGAACGTTTGTCACCACCCCATGCGATTTATTACCACGGCCAATCAGGCCGAAAATAGACATCAAAGCAACCATAATAGACAGCACAACCATCACGACAATCAAGGTAAACAGAACGATGTTCAACTTTCCATCTCCAAAGTTCAAGAATGCAAAAACCAGCGCATGCAAAACGCCCATAATGACGACCACTCCGCTCCACTTGTGGATCGACTGAAATCTCTTGTAACTGACGCTTTGTATCAATGCGATAAGAACAATGGCCGCCACTGCATACAAAGAGAATTCCCCAAATGTCACCGCTAACGTTATGAACATTGGCGGCTCACCTGGCATCATCGGTGGTGGCGACATCAGACCACGCTCTATCATGGCATTGCCACCAATAATGAGTAACCAGTGCATCAGCATCGCTAACGCAGCACCAACACCAAGTTGCTTGTGAAGTCGGTATCCCTTATCTAAGCCACCAACGATTTTCTCTACCCAACGCCAACGCGCGGACAGCACCGTCGCCATACTGATGTAGCTCAAACACAGCATGCCTGTGTAAATAAATAAGTGCTTTCTGAGCGTAAATAGGTCGGAAAGATTTTCAAAATCAAGAATAAAACTTGGAACCCAAATGAGAGTGAGTAATAACGTAAGCCTAAACATCGTTCGCCTGTGTTAATCAAATAGAATGTTGGCGCATTTTATTCGGTCAAATAAAAGAAACAATTAGCCAAAATGTCTCAATACTTATTACTAAAAGTATCGAATGGTGGTAAAATCAAGATGAAAACTTTGATAAGGTTTTGGTTAAAGAAGGGATTGAGTCGCAATTAACCGCTCATCATCCGAAGGAGCTGAGTTATGGCAAAAGGACCTAAATTTGCCTATGGAGTAACAATACGAATAAGGTTCGCTTTTAGGTACTCCAAGAACAGCGATAACCGATAAGGCACATGCTTACGTGTCGGGTACATTCCGTAGATATTGACGATTGGAAATTCAGCAACGTTTTCTATTTTGATTAAGTCGCCACTCTTCACGAGTGAATTTACAAAGATGCTGGGTATCATGGCAATGCCCATACCATCTAGGGTCGCTTGAAGCAGAGTGTTGGTATCTGAAATGACAGCAACCCACGGCTGTCGATGCGAAACGCTTTTACCGTCAACGGTTAGCATCCAGTAGTCACCATCTCTTGAGCTTCCCATATGTAGGCAGTCATGATTTTTTAGATCGATGTAATCAGAAGGCATACTATGCGCATCGATGTAGGCTGGAGCCGCATACAAGCCAAACTCTGACTCTCCGAGTTTAGTCGCAATATAAGATGAATCTTGTAACTCGAATGCGAAGCGAATACTGAGGTCAATCTCTTCCTCAATCAGATTTGACTTACTGTTCGATAAGGCGAGATCAAATCGAATCCCCGTATATTCTGTTCGAAACTTTTTGATTGCCTTCATTAGAAACGGCCCCATAGCATCAGGAGCAGACAGGCGAATAAGCCCTTCGGGATTATTCAGGTGTGCTGTCGTCAGCGAGTCTTCTAATTGTTCTATCTGGTTCAATACGGTTTGCGCACCTTCATAGTAGGCTTTACCGCCAGGGGTAAGGTGCATACTGCGCGTTGTTCGATTCAAAAGTCTAAATCCTAACGACTCCTCCATTGCTGCAATGTGTCTGCCGACTATAGCTGGGGTAATACCTAACGCTTTCGCGGCTTTAGAAAAGCTACCTCTGTCGACAACGGTGCAAAAGAGCTGCATATTCCGATATTTATCCATTTGATACCCACAGTATTAAGTTAAGTTACTTTTGATTGTATTGTTTCATTTTGTAATGTTAATTATCTTTTGTTTCATCTTCAATGGTGAAAGGAAAGAACAATGTCTCAGACCAAAAAAACTGACCACTTTAGCGAAAACGCTTGGAATAACCGCTATTTTGAGGGAGCTTTATGATGAAACTGCATACATTCGATAGCTGCCCTTTTTGTGTCCGCGTTAAGACCGTTATGGGGCTTAAGAATATTGATGGTGAAACTAGTCCTATGACCTTGGGGCAACTACCAGCATCGCTAGAAGGAAAGCTCGAACGTTTTAGCGTTCCTGTGCTTGAGTTTCAAACGCGAGATGGCAAGCACACGGTGATGGTCGAGAGCCTCGACATTATCCGTTACTTAGATCAACAAGATCAGCCCATGTTCACCAGCTACGAAGTATCAGAAGCATTGAATAACCTTCTAAAGCGGCTTTACCCGATAGCTGCGCAGCTTTTGTACCCGCGTATGCCACGACTCAATCTCCCTGAGTTGTCTACGCCAGATGCTCTCAGTATGTTTGTTGAGTCACGTAAAGACGCATTAAACCAACCCATTGAGCAGGCGTTGCAAAAGACCGAAGAGTACCTTCCTGAGCTAAAACGACTCTTGGAAGAGATGGAATCATTGCTTGATATTGATGCTCTTGTCTCTGGTGAGCGCAGCTTGAACATTGATGACATTGCTGCATTTTCTGAGCTGCGAAACTACACCATGATTGCTGAGCTTGAAATGAGTGAGCGCATGATGAGCTTTGTTCGTTTCATTGCCTCACGCTCTGGAACGTCACTATATCCACCAATAAGTCAGTAATGGAGTTTAAGATGGCAGGTAAAAAATTTTACCAACTGCTGGTTATTTTTTCACT
>NZ_AFWE01000182.1 GCF_000222585.1 Vibrio scophthalmi LMG 19158
GAGCTAGGGCTTCTTTAGGGGTGTAAAACACCAATGCTAATGCGCCGCTAGCCATTGATATACTTGATAATTTGCCTGTGAGACTATTTACAACGCTTTCCAATATGCTTGGATTATCGTTGCAATCCACATAACAACCTAACAATACAACTTCTGATTCATTCTTGTGGCCTGTATCGGCGCCAAGAAATTAGA
Organism: Vibrio scophthalmi LMG 19158; assembly: GCF_000222585.1. GTDB lineage: Bacteria > Pseudomonadota > Gammaproteobacteria > Enterobacterales > Vibrionaceae > Vibrio > Vibrio scophthalmi. Next base: position 196 of record NZ_AFWE01000182.1, read on the forward strand.
TATCGGTCTGCTTAGAAATAAGAAAATTACGCTTATTCTATGCATCTTCATTTCTGTATCTCTTAATTTTCAATCCCTTAGCTCACTTTACTGACTACTGTTGTGCATTTAAATTTTATGCGCTTAAAAATGTAACTTTGAGGCAATCTGATTTTCTGGTGGCTACTTTAGATCTTGCTGCCTACAAGCTTGATGTTTCTAATTTATGTGTTGATGGCTGCGTCTGTTCATCTAAGCTGATTGCACGACGAAAAATGGTGATTCGTCTTTTCCTTCTGATTGGATCTGTATGTCTTGTTAGACAATTAGCGTCGCATGAGTTTGCTTTAATCTCATTGGTTTCTTTCGGTGTTCTTTCTATGCTTAACAAATGGCTTGTATAACTAACACTGATCTATTTACTGTTTGCGTTATGTTCTTTGTACTTACATCGCGTCATACGAGCTATGCTCGATGGCTTAACTTGTTGTTGGTTCGAACCTAGGAAAATAACGAGCATAATCTCCTGTTATTCTCGGTGTATAAAAGTGTTACACGGTCACGATGTGGGATTTTTTGTCAGATTATTCAAAGAGTATGTATAGCGATAGCACTTCTACCGCTATACGAAATGTTGAGGCAATCTTGATGGGTTAAAATGGAGATGCGTGCGCACCATATTTAACATAAAACCAAATGATTAGGCTTTTCTATGGTGCGCAAGTTACGTTGTTTATCGTGGTAAATATCGGTACTAAATTGAAAATTAGGCTTTCTTATTCCCTTTTGATGTAAAACCTTGATGGGGAAAAACATTGCGGATTCGCTGTTGTACCTTTTTGGGTACTGACTTAGAAAATACTAATTTATGACCGGCACGTTGGCGGTATACTTTAAGTACACCATCAAATGGCTGTTTTTCCGCAATTTCAACGACATTATGTTGAAACTTTGCTGGGAAATGGCCCTTAAACTGCTCAATGTGACCCGCTTTAAAGGTGACTTTGAGTACCGGTCTATCGAATGCGACGAGCCAAAAAATGATAACAGCGGCAATAATAACAACGTATACCATCGGCTACACTCCTTTAGTCTGACAACAATTTGCTTAAATCTTGTTTTAAACTAGAAACAGTTTTAGATGCTTTTTCACTACGTGATGCTTCTGACAATAGATATTCAATCGCATCTGATAACGTACAGCCTAACTCTCCAGCGCGATAAGAAAGCTTTTCCCAAACGCGATAATCAAGATCAATGGATTTTTTCTTGGTGTGGATCTGCTCTGCATTAAAGTGACGTTTACGCTTAGCACGAATGGCTTGTTTAAGCTTGTTGTCGAGATCAAGAGCCATGTTATCTTCAATCCATTCGAGCACTTTGGTTGGTTCATGCTCTAGTAGACGCAATTCTTCCACTGCGTGCTTATCTTCACTGCTATCGATGTGGCGGGTGATTTTATCCCCATCCTTCCATTTTTTAATGAGATACTTCCACTTCCATCCGCATTCTAAATTTTCAAGTTGTTGATATTTCATTTTTAATCACCCAATCACGATATGGGTGACAGCGTAACCCATAGCTGCGATAGACTCAATCACCAACTGTATAAATATCGACTCAGATCTTGAAACGATAAGCAGGAATAATATTAGGATTCGCTATAACCTTATGCGCTTTTTCTATATAATTTGTCTCCTTTCTAAGTAACTGAATGTATCGAATGATCCAAGAAAAATGGCAAGCCGTCACGCCACAGTATAGTGAATATAACGCCTATATAGAGAACATGCCTTCTCTACCTCTCATTAACCTTGGTGAAGTGCAGCCTAGACTTTCGAAAACTATCGAAACATTCACACGGTTACCTGGCTTAAGTCGATTGTTAGTCCTCAATGTGCCTGATAATTCATTCTATCGTGAGCAGATTCAACAAATCGTCATGAGCAAAACGGACAAATCGGTTTTAGTCACAGAATCTCTGGATACTAAAACTTTGTTTGGCAGTTACAGTGCTGATCATGACGGTAATGTCATCGTAAAAAAACAAGGATTACTCGAAAAAGCCGCAGATGGTTTTTTAATCATGCCAATCAATGTACTACTCGCGAATCCTGCCAGCTGGCCTGCTTTACGATCTGCATTGTTAGCGAACCATGCTCAAGCCATTAATAGCAACCTATCAAAACCCGCAATCAGTGAACCAGCATATCAAACACACTGCAAAATCATCCTAACTGGTGATCGCGCACAGATTGCTGATTTTGAGTATCTAGAGCCTGAACTGTATTCAGGCTTAGCTTTATACAGCGAGCTTGAGCTTGAAATTGGTTTAAGCACAGAAACCATTGAGTCTTATCTTGGGCACTTAAACTGGATCGCAGATAAATTTCACTTTCCAACGCTGACGGCTGATGCGATTCATCGCTTAATGACCGCTGGCGCACGATTTACTGAAGATCAGCGTTATATGCCACTGGATATTATGTGGTATTTAGGCTTGTTCCATGAAGCGAGTCTTGACGTCACAACCTCTCAACTCGATGAGTCTGATATCGATCGCACGTTCGAAGCCAAATACTATCGTGAAGCTTATCTACCTGAACGTGCTCGTTCGGATATTCTCGATGGGCAAGTCATTATTGAAACGCAAGGTGAATGTGTTGGTCAAGTGAATGGCCTAACCGTGATTGATATCCCAGGACACCCGCAATCCTATGGTGAGCCGGCTCGTATTTCCTGTGTCATTCACTTCGGTGACGGCGATATTTCGGATGTTGAACGTAAAGCGGAACTCGGTGGCAATCTGCACGCAAAAGGCATGATGATCATGCAAGCATTCGTGGCAAGTGCTCTGAAATTAGAAGAACCATTACCCTACTCTGCTTCGGTTGTTTTTGAACAGTCCTACTGTGAAGTTGATGGTGACAGTGCAACGTTAGCTGAATTGTGTTCATTTGTGAGTGCGCTATCGGAGTACCCAATCAATCAGCAGATTGCCGTCACAGGTGCAGTCGATCAGTTTGGTAAAGTGCAAGCGGTTGGCGGTTTAAATGAGAAGATTGAAGGCTTCTACCACGTCTGCAAACACCAAGGTTTTACGGGTAACCAAGGTGTGATCCTACCGAAAACCAATTTAAAACATCTCGCACTTCACAAAGATGTGGTTGAGAGCATCAAGAATAACGAATTTCATATATGGTCTGTCGAAACTGTTGATCAAGCGATTCCAATCATCATGGGTAAACCATTCCGCGGTGACGATGAGGAAAGTGTCATCAGCATGATTGCGCAACGTATTGAAAACTTTGAAAGAGATGTTCATCCTATTTCGCTGTTAGAGCGTGTAAAGAACTGGTTTGCTTAGTACTGATCGGACTTGTTTGGCGTACACGTGTTCTCTAATATGCAGGTATCAAAAATTGGAGTAATTGATAATGCAAAACAAACGTGAATCGTACAATCGCGAAGATCTTCTAGCGTCAAGTCAAGGTACGCTATTTGGTGAAGGCTATCCTCAACTTCCTGCACCAAACATGCTAATGATGGATCGCATCGCCAAAATGTCTGAAACCGAAGGTGATTTTGGTAAAGGCCTGATCTTAGCAGAACTCGATATCACGCCAGATTTGTGGTTCTTTGATTGCCACTTCCCTGGTGACCCTGTAATGCCTGGCTGTCTTGGTTTGGATGCAATGTGGCAGTTGGTTGGTTTCTACCTTGGTTGGGTTGGCGGCAAAGGCAAAGGCCGTGCATTGGGTGTTGGTGAAGTTAAGTTCACGGGACAGATCTTACCAACAGCGAAGAAAGTGACTTATGAAATTCACATGAAACGCGTAGTAAACCGTCGCTTGGTGATGGGTTTAGCCGATGGCCGTGTGCTTGTTGATGGTAAAGAGATTTACGTTGCGAAAGATTTAAAAGTCGGTCTTTTCCAAGATACGTCTGCATTCTAAGTAATTAAGTTTTTAAAGCGATTCAGTTGAGTCGCTTTTTTGTTTAATAACTCTTTAGTTATAGTGCGCTAAGCATATATTATAAAGCCCCTTTCGGGGCTCAGTTCCTTAGTGTATGTGAAGAGAGGGTCTATTTATACAAACCAGACATTTTATCATCTCTGGCGTCACGCCAACCACCAAGCCAGTAAGATCGAGCATCCATCTGTTGATACGGACAGTTTTCCGTTGAACGGCCATTTAGGCCAGCTTTGTATCCTTGAGATTGCGCTCGTTCTAGGCGGTCACGCTTTTGTCTCTTCATAGTGTCGTCCTCATACAATATGTTTTTGCTACCGTACTACTACTAACATTGTGGCGCTTTGATTACACCACTATTAAAGAATCGATCAAAAACGGCACTTTCTCAAGGTATAAAAAAAGCACAGGTCCAAAAGTGTGAACCTGTGCCCTCATTTACATTTTGATAAACTATTTTCTGCGGAAACCCAGCAGAGTTAACAGACCAAGCGCTAGCCAGCCTAGTGAGCCACCTTCACGTTTAACCGTACCCGATTCGCTGTTTGCCGAATAGCCACGAGCTGAAATAGAACGCTCTGTTGCATTCGCGATAGGGATCAATTTTACGGCAGCGACGGTTTCAGCGCCGATTTTCCCACCTTGACAAAGTGAGTCATGATCTGAGGTGTCATACCCACCTTCACATTTCAGTGCTGTGGCTGAGATGATACCGGCATCATTAATATCACTTGCATCAATGATACGGAATTCATTATTTGCGTTGAGACCGTTAGTTAAATCATCAAGTAGCCATGAGCGGTTTTGGAAGATCTGAGCGCGGCTAGAATCCGTACCCGTTAGATTGAGAGGATTAATAAAACCACGTTTTGGTCTAGGTGTTCCATCAATTTCACGTCCCGTAGTCATATCTACACTACCGACCACTTCATTGAAGTTGTTTATCGCACCAAGCGTACCACCGGCTTCATTAGCAAACACACCGCCAGAAAAATAAGTCGCTGACGGATTCGCAATATTACTTACGTAAAACAATCTGTTTGCGGCTGAACCATTTGCAGGATTTGACTTGGAAAGTTTAGCACTACCTACGGCTATTTTATTATCGTTAATAGATGAAACTACGGAATTGGTAAAGATGTAATCAGAGCCGCCTCTCGCGTTGGCTACAGGAGTACTCGTAATTTTATTGTTATCTGCGATATCAGCGACATTTGCCGAATAAATCGTCGCATCCATACGTTGGTCACTATAAGTGTTATAACCAACAGCATAGAACTTACCACTATCAATGATAAAGTCACGGATACTAGCCTGACCGAGGCGATTATCGGATAGATCATATCCACCAGAACCAAACTTGAGCTCGGTCGCTGCTGAACCATGCCAAATAACGGCTTGTGAATAGAACCAAGTTCCTTCATCGTTAACTCTTTCTCTGGAGACACTTCCTACTGTATAAGTACCATCTGTCTTCCAAGCATGAGTTTCAACAATCGCTGGACTTGCGCCCAGACCAACTAGACTCGAACTCGAAAATGCTTCATTCCGCACAGAACCCACACGTTTGTTACCTACTGGCTCTCCAGTAACGGCAATACTATTAATTACCGCATTTGTGCTAGAAACTGCTGCGCTGCCTTCAACAAAAGCGAGTGAATTCGGCACACTGCCGTCGTCCTTGGCATAACCCGCATACTGTTTTTTTGCCCAAGTATCACAAATCGCGTAGCCAAGTTGACCATCACAGTAATTTTCAAACTCTGCTTGATCATAAGGAGAATAATCAAAGCCATTGTCCATCGCGAAAGGGACTTCTTCACGGTAACTAAGGCCTGCTGGCCAATTGCGCGTTTCAGCAGAAATTTTAGAATCCGGACAAGAATAAGTATTATCGAAACAACCAAGAGGGTTACCACCAGGAACCGTTACAGATTCAACGGAAGTACCATGATACTCGGTTTTATACCCACCCAATCCATAAGCGTCTGTTGCTGATTCGTTAATCTCAACGACGTTATACAAAGCTGCTTGTGCGCCGAAGGATGCCGCGATCGTCGCGGCAATGGCTGAAATTTTAAATATGTTACTTCTCATGTAAACCTTAACTTTCCTGTTGCATTGCTTCGAGCTCTTCCCATCGTTCGAAAGCAATTTCAAGCTCCTGCTCTAAAGCAGCCAGCTTATCTAATACTGTTTGAGTTTGCTCAACGGGCTGTGCGAAAAAGTCACTGCTGTTCACCGTCTGTTGCATCTGCTCAATCTCTTCTTCCAACTGCTCAAGCTGTGCTGGCAGAGTTTCAAGTTCGCGCTGTAGTTTATAGGATAACTTCTTCGGCTTAGCCGTTACAGGAGCGGATTTGAGACTTGCCTCAACTACCGGCTTTGCTTTTGCTGGTTTTTCAGGCGTTCGTGATTTCAAAACTTGTGAACGTTGTTGCTGCGCATCATGGTAGCCACCCACAAATTCTTCAATTTTACCGTTGCCTTCAAAAATCCAACTGGTCATTACCGTGTTGTCCACAAACTGACGATCGTGGCTCACCAACAACAATGTACCCTGATAGTTGGCAAGCAAATCTTCTAAAAGTTCCAACGTTTCGATATCTAAATCGTTGGTTGGTTCATCAAGAATCAGCAAGTTATTTGGTTTAAGGAAGATACGAGCCAATAAAAGACGGTTTTTCTCGCCGCCTGATAGCGCTTTAACAGGGGTACGCGCACGGTGAGGTGCAAATAGGAAATCTTGTAAGTAACTTAATGCGTGGCGAGGTTTACCATTAACAGTGACTTCTTGCTTACCGTCGGCCAAGTTATCGATCACTGATTTTTCTGGGTCCAGAATTTCGCGATATTGATCGAAGTACGCAACTTCTAATTTGGTGCCACAGTGCAGACGACCAGAGTCGGCTTCAAGGTTGCCAAGCAGCAGTTTCAACAGTGTACTCTTACCACAACCGTTGGCGCCGATAAGTGCAATGCGATCACCGCGCATAATGTTGAAAGAGAAATCTGAAACGATCTGCTTACCATCAATCGCATAATGCAAGTTTTCCGCTTCGAAAACGATCTTACCTGAACGGCTCGCGTCGTCGATTTGAATAACCGCTTTGCCCTGCACTTCACGGCGGTTTGAACGCTCTTCACGTAGTGCTTTCAGGGCGCGTACACGACCTTCGTTACGAGTACGGCGAGCTTTGATGCCTTGACGAATCCACACTTCTTCTTGAGCGAGCTTTTTATCAAATTCAGCATTTTGCATTTCTTGTACGCGCAGCATCTCTTCTTTATCGACAAGATACTGATCGTAATTACCTGGGAATGAGGCTAGTTGACCACGATCGAGATCGATAATACGAGTCGCCATCGACTTGATAAATGCACGGTCGTGGGAAATGAAAATGATCGAACCACGGAAATCTTTGAGGAAGTTCTCTAACCATTCAATCGTAGTCACATCTAAGTGGTTGGTTGGTTCGTCGAGTAGCAATACATCAGGATCGCGAACCAGCGCACGCGCAAGTGCCGCTTTACGCTGCCAACCACCGGACAAATCCGTTAGTTTCGTGTGAGCATCAAGCTTAAGGGACTCAAGCACATTGTTAATACGATCTTCAAAACGCCACGCGTTTAAGTGATCAAGTTTCTCTTGAACACGAGACAGTTTATTAATGTTCTTTTCGCTTGGATCAACCGCGATCAAATCCAAAATGTCGTGGTATTCTTTTAAGAACTCACCCACTTCAGCTAAGCCACCAGATACGTAATCGAATACGGTGCCTTCTTCATTACGCGGTGGATCTTGTTCCAAGCGTGAAACAACCACATCTTGGGTAATGGTTAGTTTGCCATCATCCATCAATACATCGCCCGCAATCACCTTCATTAGAGTTGATTTACCAGCACCGTTTCGACCCACAAGACAGACGCGTTCGTTTTCTTGTAGGGCAAAATCTGCTTTGTCGAGCAATGGGTGGTCGCCAAATGCTAGCGAGCCATTATTTATTGTAAGTAATGCCATTATTGTCTAACCAAATTTGTAATTGTGGTGAATCGAAAGGCCAATTGAGTTCATTGCCTTGATAATTGAGGACGGGAATCGTGACCCCGTAACGAGAGAATAGCTCATCGTCGAAGGCGATATCAACAACAGCAACTTCAATATCAAGTTGCTGCGTTAACTCAAATGCCATCTCACAGAGATGGCATCCTTCAGTACTATAAAGTGTAATCAATCCCTTGCCCTTATAGTGTTATGCGTCTTTATGGGTAACAAGCCAGCAATTATGGATATGCTTGTTACGAGAGAAATCCAAAGGCAACGTCTGTGCAGAAATGTTCTTCGCTTGTAGGCCCAGTTCTTCAAGTTGCTCAAGATCCATTTTGAACTGACGTTTGTTGTTCGAGAATACGATCGTGCCTTGTGCTTTAAGCAAACGCTTCAGGTTTTTCATTAACTGAATGTGGTCACGTTGAACATCAAACGATTGTTCCATACGTTTTGAGTTAGAAAACGTTGGTGGGTCAATGAAGATAAGATCGTAACTGGTGGTTGCTTTTTCTAACCACTGCAGGCAATCCGCTTGAACATATTGATGCTGGCGGCCAACTTGACCGTTTAGCTGCATGTTCTCTTTTGCCCACTCTAGATAGGTATTAGACATATCGACAGTAGTCGTTGAACGTGCACCGCCATTGGCTGCATGTACCGTCGCAGAACCAGTGTAAGCAAACAGGTTAAGGAAATCTTTTCCTGCTGCCATTTCACCGAGGCGACGACGAGTCAATTTATGATCCAAGAATAAGCCAGTGTCTAAGTAATCATGTAGGTTGACGATAAGCTTCGCACCATACTCGTTTACTTCCAGCTTTTCAGACTGTTGAGACAGTTTTTGATACTGTGAACGACCTTTTTGCTTTTCACGCGTTTTGAGTACCACTTTGTTCGCATTGGTACCGGTCACTTGGATAGATGCACGGATGATATCCGTCAGGCGACGTTTCGCTTTTTCTTCAGGAACATCTTTTGGCGCTGCGTACTCTTGAATAACCAGTTGATCAAGATAAACATCGATCGCCACATTGTATTCAGGCAGATCCGCATCATAAATACGGTAGCAATCTAACTCTTCTTTGCGTGCCCATTTAGCAATTTTGCCAATGTTCTTTTTCAGGCGGTTAGCAAAGTCTGGTGCAATCACGGTTTCAGTGACATTGTCACTACCCGCTTCTACTACGCGAGCCGAGATTTGGTAGTTCTTTTGGTGACACGGTAACGCACCATTATTCAATTTGAACTGCTTATCTGCACGCATACGCAAACAACTTAGCAACTCATCAGAACCAGAGAAGATTGATGCTTGGCAACCGCCAAATTCAGATTTAAGCTGCGCACCGAACGCGGTGTACAGTGCAATCAAACCAGGATGGCTACCTAAACGTTCACCATAAGGTGGGTTACAAACAATCACACCCTCACCAAACTCTTGTGGTTTCTTAAGCAGTGCAGCATCACCCAACTCAAAGTTTACGATATCTGCAACACCAGCACGGCGCGCGTTATCACGTGCGGTTTTTAATACGCGTTCATCGTTGTCGAAACCAAAGAATTTAGTGTCAAGTTTATTGACGCCACGACGTGCTTGTACACTCGCTTCAGACTTCAGTTCCATCCAGGTATCAGCATCAAAATCTTCTAGTGACTCAAAGCCCCAAGTCTTACGGTTCACACCTGGCGCCATATTAGCCGCCATCATTGCCGCTTCAATTACTAGCGTACCTGAACCGCACATTGGGTCGAGGAAGTTCTTACTCGCATTCCAGCCACTGCGCAGGATAACCGCCGCCGCTAGGGTTTCACGCAAAGGTGCACGACCAGCTTCTTCACGGTAACCACGCTGGTGCAAACCGCGACCAACCATATCGATACCAAGAATCGCTTTATCTTTATGAAGACGAACATGAATACGAAGATCAGCAAGATCTTTACTGATCGACGGTCTTGGAAGGCTCTTCTTAGTAAAGCAATCCACTATCGCATCTTTTACTTTCATTGCGCCGTATTGGCTGTTACGAATTTCATTGTTGGTACCGTTGAAATCAACAACCAATTTTTTGGAGCTATGGAAATGATTTACCCAGTTCACAGCCGAAGCCGCTAGGTACAAGTCCATGTCATCCTGACAGGTAAATTCAGACAAAATACGGACAAAACGTGATGCAAGGCGACTCCATAAACAACAACGATAGATCTGTTCGTTAGTTGCTTTGAATCTCACCCCAGCCTGCACTGGTTTTGCATTGGTTATGCCTAGTTTTGTAAGTTCTTCTACCAACAGGTTCTCTAACCCGTTTGAAGTTACCGCAAGATATTGATGCATAGTGTTCTAATGTTTGTTTGAAATGACCTCTCATTATACCCGACACAGCGCACATTTCGTTAATTGATTCGCATTTTTCTCACTCAAAAACCTTCAGACGCTCATCATTCCACCAGCCGCAAATAAACATCCCGAATTTTTACACTACCAACAGCCTCTCAAAATCTTTGACCAACAGTCATCGCTCTCAGCGATAGTGAATACTTATTCACACCAATTCTGGTCTATACCACCTGTCATTTATAGCTGTAATTTAGTTACTAAAACCACCTAATTGGGGAATTTTCTATTTGGCAATGACTTAAGAGGAAATAATTGCTGCACAAAAAATGTCTAATTTGCGCAATTTTTGGAAGATTTATCACAACGAAATCAACCCGATTGGAGGGTAATTAGCGCATTAAATGGAGGGGGGTCTCTATTGTTCGCACAATAGAAACAAAAAAAGTCGGCACTTGGCCGACGAGAAATGATACTAAAAGGAACGAAACTATCTCTAAGGAGAACTATCTACACGAGAAAAACGTATGGTATTGAGAGAAACTACCCCACTAATCTCATTGGTTGTGTAAGGAACTGATGACTAATGATTTGCATACGGTCATGCATTACTTTTATCGCTTCGCCATATTGAATCGATTTGACACCATTAAGGTTGAATTCGTCCAAATTAATTGACGCACAAAGACTGGCGCACTCACCCACTTCTAAAACGATAAAAGCACCGTGGCCATGACTATTTTCTAATCTAACGAAGTCACCTTCAACCGGAGTACAAGAGCCATCAGACAAGCTGTCAAAGAACCAGCTTTTCGGTTGTACCGGTTTGTGGAAGCGTTTTGCTGCAACACAGTACAATGCCAACTGTGCTTGCCTTGGTTCAGAGAGTTCTAGGTGAGCAATCTGTTCTTTATAAGTTTGGTAAGCAGAAGCATCATCAACCGAAAATTCATTGACGCCTACTGCACACTCAACAATCAACTTACGAGAAAGGTTTGTTTTGAATACCATTTCATTGCCGAGATCGAGCATCAAGTGCTGATCAGCATCATCATAGTACCAAGTCCATTTGTCACTGGGTTTAAGCATCGTCCAATCTCTATGTTTGGGTTAATTTAGGTAAAACGCTTAATTACCTTCCAACATTTAGCCAAAGTGTATGCTCAGACAGAGAAAAAAAAAGAGGAAATGATTTCTCACTTCCTCTTCGATAGAACTTATGTGAATCAGTAATTCATTGTGACAGCGTCACGACTGATTAGATATTTTTGACGATCTCTTTAACGAGACCTGGACCATGGTAAATAAATCCAGTGTAAACTTGCACCAGTTTTGCACCCGCCATCATTTTCTCTTTCGCCGCGACAAAAGAATCAACACCGCCCACCCCAATAATTGGCAGTTTATCGCCCAACTCTTGATGAAGACGACGAACAACTTCGGTACTACGCAATTGTACAGGACGACCACTTAAGCCCCCTGCTTCATTGGCATTTTTCATGCCTTCAACAATTGAACGATCTAATGTGGTATTGGTTGCAATGACACCATCAATACCATTCGCAATCAATGACTGACAAATTTGACTGATTTCATCATCGCTCAGATCTGGGGCAATTTTTAGAGCGAGCGGAACGTACTTATTATGTTTCTCAGCAAGTTCAGCTTGTTTTGCTTTTAATGAAGAAAGTAGTTCATCTAAAGCTTCACCATACTGTAGAGAACGTAGTCCCGGAGTATTTGGTGATGAGATGTTTACAGCGATATAGCCTGCATATTGGTAAACCTTCTCCATACAGATCAAATAATCTTCTGTGCCCTTTTCAATTGGTGTGTCCTTGTTCTTACCGATGTTAATGCCAAGTACGCAATCAAATTTTGCTTTCTTAACATTCTCAATCAGATGATCAACACCTAGGTTGTTAAAACCCATACGGTTGATAATACCTTCTGCATCAAGCAGACGGAAAAGACGAGGTTTATCATTACCAGATTGTGGACGCGGAGTGACCGTTCCCACTTCAATGAAGCCAAAGCCCATTGCATCGAATGCTTCAATACATTCGCCATTTTTATCCAGACCAGCCGCAAGACCAACAGGGTTACGGAAAGTAAGCCCCATACATTCTACTGGACGGTGTGGAAGTTGTTGACGATAGAAGAGATCGAGTGGAGTGCCGTTGAAACGTTTGAAGTTTTCGATTGCAAGATCATGTGCCTTTTCGGCATCAAGTTGAAAAAAGCCAGTCCTGGCTAGACGGTAAAGCATTGTGCCTCCGAAAGAAAAAAGCCCCGTATAAACGGGGACTTATTATTTACTCATTTGAAGAACAATTCAAATTTAAAAGCATTAATTCCCGCAATGCGACCGAGAATTTTGCAAATTCATGCACTGAGCCCACTTTAAACTCATTCAGAATGTTCTCCCAACGATGTAAAGAGACTTCATTCGAGCTAATCCAATCTTCTAATGCTTGAATTTCATCGATCTCTTCGGGGTGGCAACCGCAACTTAAAACTTGTCCGGTAAGTTGACGTTGCTGCCAATCGAGATCTTCCCTAAAGGCTGCTCGTGCTAATGCTTGCCAATGATTATCTACCGCTTGGCCATTGATTTGTTTCAAGAACCAATGCAATGACAATCTATCACCTAAGTTAAAGTACAGTTTCGCAGTTTTCTCAATAGAAATGCCCTTTTCACGAGATACTGTGGATATATCCAGCACTGAGTATAAACTTGATAAACGCGCCACATAATTGGCTAACTCTGAACAAATGCCTTGTTTAACCCAGACATCCGCAACATCGTTATGTTCCCTAACCTCATTTTCAACCAGTAAACTATCTAGAGAGGCTTTCACTTTTGATACATCAGCTTGGTACAACTCAATCAACGCAGTTACTGATTGTTTACCACTACGATTGCGAAGTAACCAACGAGACAATCGACGTAGAGTACGACGGACATAAAACATCATTTCATACTGAGCTGATGTGGATGCCGTGTTATCAAGTTCACGTAATTGCTTCATGACTTCCGCTAAACCGAAGATTTCTCTGGAAGCGGCGTAAGCATTAGCAATATCGACAACATTTGCTCCGGTTTCTTCCTGTAAGCGGGTCGCAAAATTGCATCCCATTTCATTAACCATCTGGTTTGCTAAAGAAGTGGCGATAATTTCACGACGTAATGGGTGATCGGCCATTGCTTTTTCATAGTTACGTCGTAACTTAGTTGGGAAGTATTGAACCAGCTGTTCGGCATGATAACGGTCGTTAGCGATATCTTCATGGACCAATTCTTCTTTCAACACCATTTTACCGTAAGCAATAAGCACGGAAATCTCAGGTCTGGTCAGGGCTAAACCTTGTTTTTCCCTCTCCAATAACGTTTCATCATCCGGAATGTATTCGAGTGCACGGTCCAAATGTCCTGCTTTCTCTAAGGTATGAATAAAACGTATCTGCTCTTTGACTAAGGAAACCCCTTGATGCTCGGTCACAGAAATCGTTTCGGCTTGGCAATAAGCATCTTCTAATACGATCTCTCCTACCTCATCTTCCATCGATTCTAAGATCGTATTGCGCTGTTTGATCGTCATATCGCCATTCGCGACAAGACCATTCAAAAAGATCTTTATGTTCACTTCGTTATCGGAACAATCTACACCACCGACATTATCAACAAAATCGGTATTCACACGCCCACCAGCCAAAGCAAATTCAATTCGCCCTAACTGAGTCATACCTAAGTTACCACCTTCACCAACAATTTTGGCGCGTAGATCGCGGCCATCGATACGCAGCATGTCATTGGCGCGATCACCCACATCGGTATGGGTTTCCGTCGCGGCTTTGACATAAGTTCCTATTCCGCCGTTCCACAGTAGATCAACCGGCATCGTCAAGATCATCTTAATCAGATCATTCGGTGCCAATGATGCTTTCTTCGTACCAAGCAGTTTTTGAATTTCCGGCGTCAACGTAATGGATTTAGCTCGGCGAGAGAAAATGCCACCACCTTTAGAGATCAATTTCGGGTTATAGTCTTCCCAACTCGAACGCGGCAAATTAAATAGACGTTCGCGCTCTTGCCAACTACGTGCTGAATCGGGTGTTGGGTCAATAAAGATGTGCATATGGTTAAACGCTGCGACCATTTGGGTATGTTTCGATAGCAGCATGCCATTACCAAAAACATCTCCCGCCATGTCACCAATACCAATCGCCGTAAAATCGGTGGTTTGACAATTAATGCCCATTTCACGGAAATGACGCTTAACCGATTCCCAGCCACCTTTAGCAGTAATCCCCATCGCTTTATGGTCATAACCATTTGAACCGCCGGAAGCAAAGGCATCACCTAACCAGAAGTTATACTCTGCCGAGACTGAGTTTGCGAGATCCGAGAACGTCGCTGTGCCTTTATCTGCTGCTACAACCAAATAGGGATCATCTTCATCATGACGAACGACATTTGCTGGCGAAATCACTTCTCCTTCAATGATGTTATCGGAAACATCTAACAGTGCTCGGATAAAACGTTTATAGCAGCGTTGACCTTCAGCAAAAATTTCATCACGTGAAGTGAGATTTGGCTGACGTTTACAAACAAACCCACCTTTAGCGCCCACAGGGACGATAACGGTATTTTTAACTTGTTGTGCTTTTACCAAGCCAAGAATTTCAGTGCGAAAATCTTCTTGTCGATCTGACCAACGCAAACCACCACGGGCCACTTTACCACCACGTAGGTGCACACCTTCAATATCTGGCGCGTAGACAAAGATTTCAAATGCTGGCACCGGCTGCGGGATCTCTGGTATATCACGCGGTTTAAGTTTCAATGATAACCATGGTTTCGGTTGCTTATTCTCATCAAGCTGATAATAGTTAGTTCGTAGTGTGGCACTGATCATTTCCATATAACGACGAATGATACGATCGTCATCTAAGCTTTCGACCAAATCTAACTTATCGGTGATCTTTGCGATAATGTCGGCTTTCGCTTTTCCACTATTTTTCGCCTTTGGATCAAAGCGTTTTTTGAATAACTTCACTAGATCACTGGCAAGATCCGGATGATGAGTCAGTGTATCTTCGATGTATTGTTGACTGAACGGAAAACCGACCTGACGCATATAGCGTGCATAGGCACGTAGAATGGAGATTTCACGTCCGGTTAATGATGCACCCAGTACCAGATGGTTAAATCCATCGCTCTCTAAGTCGCCATGCCATACAGCAGAGAAAGCTTGTTGGAAACGATCGCGCGCTTCACGAAGATCAACGCTCCTATCACTCTTATGAAGCATCGAAAAATCTAAGATCCAGTAGACTTGTCCATTGGCCTTTCTTACTTCATAAGGTGATTCACCAATCACCCGCAAACCGAGATTTTCGAGCATCGGCATCACATCAGAGAGATGGATTGGTTCATCACGATGATAGAGTTTTAAGCGTACTGCTTTGGAATCTTTGGTTAATTCTTGTGGGCGGTAAAACAGCATACCCAATTTATGATCATCACTGAGTGACTCTAAACGTTCAATGTCTGCCACCGACGAACCCGGCATCACATCTTCTTTATATGAACGTGGAAATGCTCGCATATATTCTTTGGAAAGTGGCAGCCCTTTACTCTCTCCGTAGTTAGCAATGATCGCTTCTGACAAACGGTCATCCCAAGTCGATGATGCTTCCATCAAGTTCCGTTCTATTGCTTTGACATCAATATCCATATTGTTGTTATCTACCCGAACGATATAGTGAGTTCTCGCCAACGGGCTCTCTGAGAAGTAAGTGGTAAATTCCACTTCTTGTTCACAGCCAAAATACTGTTTGAAAATACGTTGAGTCTGACGACGAAGCTCGGTGTTATATCGATCTTTTGCCACATACACCATACAGCTAAAAAAGCGACCAAAAGGATCTCGTCGAACAAACAGACGTAGCATATCTCGGTCTTGCATCTGTACGACGCCCATCCCGACTTCGAGTAACTCTTCTTCGCGGGCTTGCAACAATTCGTCGCGTGGGTAATTCTCTAGAATATTGTGTAGTGCTTTGAAGGAGTATGAACCTTGACGATAACGACTAGCTGTTAAGATGCGCTCTACTTTTTCTCTGATCAACGGAATACCAGCCACACTCTGGTTATAAACCGCAGAGGTATAAAGACCAGTAAAACGGTGTTCACCAATCACTTTGCCATCTTTATCAAATTTCTTAATACCAATATAGTCTGTATAAGCTGGTCGATGTATACGCGAAGGCGTGTTGCCTTTCGTAATGATGAGTAAAAACGGCTTTTGAGCTTCTAAGCGTGCGGAATCTGGAAAATCAGAAAGCTTAACACTGCGTACGTGACGAGGATTGGAAAATAAGCCGAGCCCTTTCTCTTGCGTTGGGCACAGTTCAATCTCATCTTCGCCGTTCACAAGGTCATATTCTTTGTACCCCATAAAGGTAAAGTTATGATCCCCTAACCAGCGGAGAAATTTGACCGTTTCATCATAATGATCTCGTTCGATCTCAAACTTGCCCTGTTGCTTCTCTACTTGATCCGTAACTTGTTTAAGTTTGTCGACCATCTTTTTCCAATCAGCGACAACCAACTCGGTATCACTCAAGATACTAATGAGCTCTTGTTTTAATGAGCTCATTGCTTCCTTATCGCTTAAGCGGTCAACTTCGATATGGAAAAGTGAGTACATTTCACCCTCACCATTATTGATCCCGACGATATCACCATGCTTAGAATGTTGTACTTGAGTTGGTCCATGAAGCATTAAGTGTGATGCAAGATCGAGGCGGTTCAATGCCATTTTTACCGAATCAACCAAAAATGGGCTATCGTGTACCACAATTTCCACAATAGTGTGCGTCGATTTCCAGCCTTGGCGACTGACAGTTGGATTGAATACGCGAACCGAAAATTCATTCGCCTGTTTATCATTGATATGGTGCCAAAGGCTAACAACCGCACCATAAAGATCTGATTCATTTCGTTCTATCAAATCGTCATGGGCAATATTACTAAAAAAGTGTTGAGCAAGCTGGGTTACTAAAGGTCGCTGAGCAAGGTCGAGTTTGTCTTGAATCAGTTGATAGACTTTTTCAAGCAGCACCGGCATTAAAGTGTCACGCGCGGTCATAATCACACTCCACTATTAGAATTGTATTTTGTAGGGATGTCATAAGGCACCATTGCTAGTTCTTAACTGGCTAGTTGAGCATAGCTAGTTTAAGCATAGTGCTTTATACGTTTGATGCCGTTTTATTGTATCGATATTGCTGTGGGAAGGTTAATGTTTTGTATTCAGCAATAGAGGAAATGTTTAATAATGTGATTGCAGTTATGTTTAAACTTCTAATAAATCAGTGCATCACAGAACTTCTAACTTAACAAACTTATTATTTTGGTCAGTTGTTAATCGAAAACGACCTTTAAGACCTAATTGCGTAAGGAAAGGTCTAAAGCGAGACGCTGGCAATTGGATACGTAATCCTGTCTCCGTTACGACTAAGATAGACGTTGCCGCTCCGCTATAATGGGCAACATAAGTTTGGTATGGGATATCTAATCGGAAATGGTAATAATTCATATAACTGTATAAATAAACAGTACCACATAAAAGTGGTACTGTTTGGTTATGGAATATTCAATTAATGCTAATGCATGAACAAATTCTAAGCATCAAGCGCTTTACTTACCTTTTCAAACAAGTCTTTGGCGAGATTATCCATCGCTTTGAGTTGTTCAAGTTCGGCACGAATCATAGCTTGTCTTTGCTCGTCATACTTACCCAGTTTTAATAATGGATCAATTAATCGCGAAGCAACTTGTGGGTTACTACTATTCAATTCACGCAAAATCTCACCAGCAAACTGATAGCCAGAGCCATCTTTAGCGTGAAAATGCACCGGGTTCATATTCAAAAATGAACCGATTAAACTACGGGTACGGTTAGGGTTTTTCAAACTAAACGCTTCATGTTTCATAGTTTGCTTAATTACAGTGAGTACATCATCCGCTGGATTAGTACCTTGTAGCGCAAACCATTTGTCCATCACTAGGCCATCATGTTTCCATTTCGCACTGTAATCCGCCATCAAAGTTTCGCGACAGGCAAGTTGCGCCGAGTTAGCCGCGCTCATCGCTGCCATGGTATCTGTCATGTTATTTGCATTCGCGTATTGCTGTTCAGCTAATGTATTACCTTGATCGGTTAACGCTAAGTAGGACAAAGCCGTATTACGCAATGCACGTTGACCTATCGCAGCGTGATCAATGGTGTATTCATCTTGAACTAAGCTAAAGTAAATCGCACTGAGCTCATCTTGCAATGCAATCGCCAATTGCTGCTTGATGGCCTTTAACACGTGAGCGATAGCATCAACATCAACAGTTTTATACCAACCCGAAACTTCGTTATGACTTGGCAACGATAGCACTTCAGCGATGAATGCTGGCTCTAACTCTTGGCTGAGTAGTACACCACGGAAGGCATCGATCACGGCTTCAGGCAATTCAACATCACCGCCTTGCTGCACGACTTCTACGTTATGGCGAATATATTTTGCCAACAACATTTGGCCAGCATCCCAACGGGCAAACTCATTGCGTGCATGAACCATTAAGAACGTTAGTTCTTCATCGCTATAATCGTATTCCAATATCACTGGTGCTGAAAACTCTCGCAGTAGTGAAGGTACTGGTTTTTCTGATACGTTCTCAAACACAAAGGTTTGTTTATCTTGGGTAACGTTCAAGACATGATGTACTTTTTTACCGTTACAGCGTAACTCAATCACATCACCTTGTGGCGTGTAGAGCTCGATATCAAAAGGAATATGCAGCGCTTGTTTCTCTTTTTGATCTTGTGTCGCCTCGGTTGATTGTTCAATCGTTAACGCATAGGTTTTGGCTGATTGATCATACTGGCTAGAAACGCGAACCGTTGGCGTACCTGACTGACTGTACCACAGGCGGAATTGAGTCAGGTCAACACCCGTTGCATCTTCCATAGCAGAAACAAAATCTTCGCAAGTTGCAGCCGTGCCATCGTGGCGCTCAAAGTAAAGCTTCATGCCTTTTTGGAATCCTTCTTCACCCAATAAGGTATGGTACATGCGGATAACTTCACTGCCCTTTTCATATACCGTTAAGGTGTAGAAGTTGTTCATCTCGATCACTTTCTCAGGTCGGATCGGGTGAGACATTGGACTCGCATCTTCGGCAAATTGAGGGCCACGAATAATGCGCACATTGCCAATGCGGTTAACCGCTCGCGAGCCAAGATCGGATGAAAACTCTTGGTCACGGAAAACCGTTAAGCCTTCTTTCAAACTTAATTGGAACCAATCGCGACAAGTCACGCGGTTACCCGTCCAGTTGTGGAAATATTCATGGCCGATGACCGCTTCAATGCCAAGATAATCAGTGTCAGTCGCTGTTTGGTCATTTGCTAAAACGAATTTAGAGTTGAAAACGTTCAAGCCTTTGTTTTCCATTGCCCCCATGTTGAAGAAATCAACGGCAACAATCATATAAATATCAAGATCGTACTCTAGATTGAAACGTTGCTCGTCCCACTTCATTGAATTGATTAATGACACCATTGCATGATTTGCACGTTCCAAGTTGCCTTTGTCGACAAAAATTTCCAACTCAACTTGTCGGCCTGATTGTGTTTTGTATTGATCGCGCAACACATCAAAATCACCGGCGACTAAAGCAAATAAGTAAGATGGTTTCGGATGTGGATCTTGCCATTGCACCCAGTGACGTCCACCGTCTAAGTCACCTTGTGCGATACGATTACCATTACTCAATAGGAATGGGTACTGAGTTTTATCCGCGATTACTTTGGTGGTGTATTTCGCCAAAACATCAGGACGGTCAAGGTAGAATGTAATACGACGGAAACCTTCTGCTTCACATTGAGTGCAATACGCGCCACCCGATTTGTATAAACCCTCAAGTAAGGTGTTCGCTTCAGGATTGACTTCTGTCACGATCGTTAACGTAAACTCACTTGGCAATTGATGGATATGCAGTCCGTCATCGACTTGCTCGAACTTATCCCAAACTTGACCATTAACCTCTAGGCTCTTTAAAACCAAACCGTCGCCATCCAACTCAAGAGTCGTGCTCTCTGCTCGTTGTTTTACTTGCGATACGGCAGTGACAATCGTTGCGGTATCGTGCAACTCAAAAGTCAGGTCAATATCGGTGATGGTGTGAGATGGTGACTGATAGTCTTTACGGTATTTGGCTTGAGGAGTATGAGCCATGACTAAATCCTTCTAATGAATATTTTTGTTCAGTTAGCTTACAACTCTGAAAACAAAAAAACGAGGCATTCTCTATAATTGCCTCGTTTTTTACTGTAATTTGTTTGCTATACCAACAGATTGTCTAATCGCTCGTCGCTCGCTAGAGTTATCGAATCCGATTCAGTACCGCGAACATTTCCCCTTCTTCTGTTTCAATCGTCAAAGTATCTTGATTCAATTTATAACGGGTATTATGTTCACCATTTTCATATAGCAGTACGAGATTTTCACCCTCGGTATAATAAACACCTTGGTGGATGGCTTCATCTCCCTCTTTATTACTGACTTTAAACTGGAAAATGAAATCGGGTTGCAGCACTAAATCCATACGGTTAACATCATTCTCTTCCAAATCGTATCCCGCAAGATGCTCGCTCGACCACATCCCCGCAAGAGAATTAGACAACGCTTTAGTAAAAACGACGCCGTTGAGATTCAATAGATTATGGTTACCCGAGTATTGATAAACCTGAGGCTGGTCAGTATGAAGGCCCAGAATTATCGTATCGTCATTGGCGGTGTACATCCCTTCCCAATGATCGACACTGTAATCTCTTTTTTGAATATCAATTGTGAAATTGTATTTTGAATCGAGGGTCAGTTTAATCGCCAAAAAGTTCTCTTGTGAATCTTCAGGATTAGGATTAACTAAGTACCAATCTCCGAGAAGAAATGGATGATCGAAATAACTGAGTGCATCACTATCTTTCGCAGGAGCTCCCCATACACTTAAACTGAAACACGCAAGTAAAATCCCTAATAATTTCATAACGCTTCCCCTTACTTTTATTTTAAGCGTAGGAGCAACTGAGCTATAAAGCTAAATTTTTTGATCTAGATCACGTTATTTATGGGCACAAAAAAAGCGAGCTTAATGCTCGCTTTTATATTCATGTCGTTAATTATTGGATCATATCAACCATAATCGCGACAGATTCGTCTAAATATGCGTCTGGCGCTTCATAATCCTTCGGAATATCATCCAAAGTCTTATAAGGCTTTAAGCCTGCGGCTGCTTGGCGCTCATTGACTCGAGTTAAGCGTAAAACATCTGCTTCATCACTGATCCGTTGACGTTCTTTCTCATTTAAAGAAAGGGCGTTATCTTCTTTTTCAGCATTGTAGCGTTCGATGTCTTGAGCAATAAATCCGAACTCGAGATCATTGGCAATACGGGTTTGGTGCTGTGCATCTAACTTAGCGATAATATTTTCGTTACTCTGTAACTTTTTATAATTCGCTTTGTCGATGCTATCCCATGGTAAAGCATTATCCTCGACACTCTCGCCCGTTTCTGCCGGATCGATTGGCGTTGGGTATGCGATATCAGGAACGACACCTTTGTTCTGAGTACTACCACCATCAATTCGGTAGAATTTTTGTATGGTGTATTGAACGTAACCCAACTCTTTATCAAACAGATCGTAGATATGGTTCAATGAACGGTGTTGTTGAACAGTACCTTTACCAAAAGAGTTCTCTCCAACCACAATTCCTCGACCATAATCTTGCATTGCGGCGGCAAAGATTTCAGAAGCCGATGCACTATAGCGATTAACTAAGACCATTAATGGGCCTTCGTAACTGATCACATCATCAGTGTCATTGTTTACACTAACACGACCGTAGCTATCACGTACTTGAACCACCGGACCACTGGTAATAAATAAACCAGACAGTGCCGTGGCTTCCGTTAATGCACCACCACCGTTATTACGCAAATCAACGATAATCCCGTCAACCTTCTTCGCTTTAAGATCCACAAGTAACTTGTCAGTATCTTTCGCAAGGCCGACGTAGAAACTTGGCACTTCTAACACGCCAATTTTCTTACCATCTTGCTCGATAATTTCAGATTTTACCGCGCGATCTTCTAAGCGAACTTTATCTCGAACAATCGAGATAATTTGGCTCTTGGCATCTTTACCTTCTGGTAAGACTTCCAGTTTAACCGTCGTACCTTTCGGCCCTTTGATCAACTGAACGACATCATCAAGACGCCAACCAATCACATCGACCATCTCTTCGCCGTCTTGACCAACGCTGACGATACGATCTCCTTCACCTATTTGTTTACTTTTCGCAGCTGGGCCACCAGCTACTAAAGAACGAATAATGGTGTAGTCATCTGTCATTTGCAGAACGGCACCGATCCCTTCAAGGGATAAATTCATTTCCTGTTGGAATTGATCGGCATTGCGAGGAGACAAGTAA
This sequence comes from Vibrio scophthalmi LMG 19158, assembly GCF_000222585.1. Classification (GTDB taxonomy): domain Bacteria; phylum Pseudomonadota; class Gammaproteobacteria; order Enterobacterales; family Vibrionaceae; genus Vibrio; species Vibrio scophthalmi. The sequence continues at coordinate 23,084 of NZ_AFWE01000182.1, forward strand.
CTGGTATGGGGATCAACTTCACGCGCAAAGGCATTCATATAAATTTGAAATGCATCTTCGTTGTGAGTTTGACTTAGGCGTTTGAGCGCGTTGTTATAACGTTTACCTAAAACCTCTTTGATCTCATCCCAGCTTTTACCTGTTAACTTCAGGTTCAAAGCATCGTACTTAACGCGCTTACGCCACAACTCATCAATCTCAGCCGTGGTTTTTGGCCAAGTCGCCTCACTACGGTCAAGTTCGATTGATTCATCAACATTAAAATCCATCTCTTTATCAAGCAGTGATAATGCGTATTCAAAACGCTCATAACGACGCTTGATCGATTGATTGTAAATATCGAAAGCAATCTGGTTATCACCAGACTTCAATTGATCATCGAGAGATTTATCCCAAGCAGAGAACTTATCAATATCCGCTTGAGTGAAGATGTTCTTGTTGTAGTCGAGCAATTCTAGATAACGATCGAAGATCGCTTGCGAGAATGTGTCGTCAAGAGTGAAATGTTTGTAATGAGAACGAGTAAATCGAGAAGTAACACGTTTACTTGCCGTCTTATGCTGAGTTTCAGGTACAAGGACAGGTAAATCAGTGATTTCGATATTCGCTTCGAGAGCGGCTGCTGGATTAGCTGCTAGCAATAAGCTAGCAGCAATCAGAGAAATATTTAAACGGCATTTCATGCGTAGGAGACTCTCCTTTATGCGCGAAGGTGCTCCGCTTTCACAACCATTTGTAGGCCGTTAGACAGTTGAACTCGCACATCTTCCTTATTGATTTCAACGATAGTCGCTGCCATGTTTCCTTTGCCCATGTTCACGTTTACTTCATTACCAACGCGTACTTCGTCAGCGTTTAGTGCACGTGTTTCTACTGGTGCTTGAGCTTTTGGCGCTTTATTCGCTTGTGGGCGACGCGCTTGCTGAGGCTTCTTGCCTGCTGGCTTCGCTTTCGCTTTTGCTTCTTCACGAGCTTTTTGCGCTTGCTCTTTCTTACGAGCTTGCACTTTTGCTTTGCTTTCAGCTAGCGCTGCTTTAGCGTGTTCAACGTGCTCTTCGTCTAGCTCACCACATGGGTTGCCATCTAGGTCAACGCGTACTGCACCTGGTTTAGCACCGTGCAGGTAACGCCATGATGAAGTGTACTGTCTTAACGCTGCGCGAAGCTGAGTTTTACTTACTTTCGGGTCATCAGATAGACGATCCGCAAGATCTTGAAAAATACCAATTTTGAGTGGTTTTGCTTCACCTTCTAAAGTAAAGCACTTAGGGAAACATTCAGCAACGTATGCAATGATTTCTTTGCTGTTTTTTAACTTTTCAGTGTTTTCCATGGGGGTTCCTGGTTCATGCGGACGTTCCGCGAGCATCATTAAGATAAATATTTCAGGTATTATAGTGACCTGAAAGCGAAAAACCACACTCTAACGCTAATTTATGCCTTGATAGCGTGTGAATTGAGCAGGTTTTCTACTTCAGCCATCAAAAATGTCAAACCTTGCTCGTCTTCTTCGCTGAATCGACCAATATTTGGACTATCGATATCTAAAACTCCGGCTATTTTACCACTAATTGAGAAAGGAATCACAATCTCTGAGTTACTTGCTGCATCACAAGCGATGTGTCCGTCGAATTGATGAACATCATAAACGCGTTGCACCGTGTTTGTTGCCGCCGCGGTACCACACACTCCTCGACCAACTGGAATTCGCACACAAGCCGGTTTTCCTTGAAATGGTCCCAAAACCAATTCGTCTTGTTCGAGAAGATAAAAGCCGACCCAATTGAGATCGGTTAATTCCATATTGAGTAATGCACTCAGATTCGACAAATTCGCGATAAAATTGCTTTCTGTTTCCAGTAATGCCAACGCTTGCTTGGTTAGACGCTGGTAATGTTCTATTTTCATATTATCTACCGAGTGTTTTTTCTATTTGAAAACATGAGACTTCTACTTCGATTCTACGTACAATTGCCATAACTATTAATAATAAGCATTATCACTTAAATGACAGCAGACGCTAACACTCTTAGCCGTTCTTGGCTTATAACTCAAGTAAAAAACAACAAGTCAAAATTGCTTGTTGCGAACCTTGTCGCCATTATTGCTACCCTCATTAGTGTTCCTATCCCGCTTCTTATGCCTTTGATGGTTGATGAGGTATTGTTAAACAAGCCAGGAGAAGGCTTGGCATTAATGAATGAGGTGCTACCCGCCGCTATTCAAACGCCAACCGGATATATCTTCTTTACGCTATTTCTCATTGTGCTAATGCGCAGTGGTAGCCAGGCGCTCAATATTCTGCAGAGCCGTCAGTTTACCTTGGTATCAAAAACCATCACTTATCAAATGCGCAGCAAGATGATTGATAAACTTGGTCGCATTAGTATTCGTCAATACGAAACGCAAGGCAGCGGTGGCATCAATGCCCATTTAGTCACCGATATAGAAACCATCGATCAATTTATCGGTTCGACGTTAAGTAAATTTATTATTAGCTTGTTAACGGTGCTCGGCACCGCTGGCGTTTTACTTTGGTTAGATTGGCGTCTGGGGCTATTTATTCTGTTGGTCAATCCTATCGTTATCTACTTCTCACGTAAGCTAGGCAGCAAAGTAAAACACCTCAAAAAACGTGAGAATCAATCTTTTGAGCGTTTTCAGAATCGTCTGGTGGAAACGTTAGATGGAATCTATCAATTGCGTGCGGCCAACAAAGAACGAGAATTTTTAACCGAGCTTAAACTGCAAGCAAATCAAGTTCGTCTCGATGCCGACAAATACGCATGGCAATCAGAAGCGGCTGGACGACTCTCCTTCTTATTATTCTTACTCGGCTTCGAACTATTTCGCGCCGTCGCGATGCTAATGGTGCTATTTAGTGATTTAACCATTGGTCAGATTTTTGCGGTATTCGGTTACCTGTGGTTTATGCTCGGCCCCGTTCAAGAGTTACTTGGCATTCAGTTCTCTTGGTATAGCGCCAAAGCGGCATTGGCCCGCATCAATACCCTGCTTCAATTAGAAGAAGAATATCGCCCAGTGAGTAAGGTCAATCCATTTGTCGAAGGGCAAGAAGTCGACGTATCAATAGAAGACGTAACTTTCTCCTATAATGAAGAGACAAAAGTACTCAATAATCTTTCTTTGCATATACCAGCGGGCAAGAAAGTGGCGTTGGTTGGTGCGAGTGGTGGCGGTAAGTCCACCTTGATACAATTGCTGATTGGTGTCTATCGACAAGACTCCGGTCACATAAAATTTAATCATCAAACCACCGATGACATTAGTTTTGATGTAATTCGTGATCAAATAGCCGTGGTTTTACAGCAACCTATACTATTTAATGACAGCTTGAGGCATAATCTCACGCTTGGTGGTCACTATAGTGACACTCAACTTTGGCAAGCACTCGAGATAGCACAAATGCAAGATGTCATCTCGCAACTTAGCCAAGGGCTCGAAACCCAAGTGGGTCGCAACGGTATTCGTTTATCTGGCGGCCAACGCCAACGTTTGGCGATTGCACGTATGGTACTGAGCGATCCTAAATTCGTCATTCTTGATGAAGCAACATCGGCGTTGGATACCGCGACTGAAGCGGCATTACACCGAGCTTTGACAGAATTTTTAAGCGGCCGCACAACCTTAATTGTTGCGCACCGTTTATCCGCGGTAAAACAAGCAGATCTCATCTACGTTTTAGAAGATGGTCAAGTGACCCAGTTTGGGACGCACGGAGAGTTAGTTGAACAACAAGGCTTATATCAAACCCTTTATGGGGCGATACAGTCGCACGGTTAAACGCGCGACGCTTTCCCTATGGGGGCTCAAATGAGCCCTCTCGCTCATCAATGCGCACCGAATAAAGTGCGTCTTTGTCAGGGCTGTGAACTACCTGTCGATGTGGTTGACGTAAAATTGGGTAAAAGTGCCTATTGTCCTCGCTGTCATACTCAACTTTATCGTGGTGGTCGACCATCGCTTTCAGGCAACCTGGCGGTGGCGATAACCTGCTTGCTGCTTTTTATTCCTTCTCATTTCTTTAACTTCATTAGTATCCGCCTTTTTGGCCAAATGATCCCTGCGACATTACCTTCCGGAGTCTTTTCGTTGTTCAACGAGGGCTTTATCTTTCTCTCTGCCCTAGTCGTCTTCTGTAGTTCAATCGCGCCGCTATTGGTTTGCAGCTCGGTGGTATTCGCTCACGTGGCGCTCAAATACCATCATTTTAAACTGCTCAAGTATTCACTATGGATTATTCAGCATCTTAAGCACTGGGTGATGATTGATGTCTTTCTGATCAGTGTTGCTATCTCGTGTTTTAAACTGCAAGATTATTCCGATATTTTCGTTGGCTATGGTCTATTCGGTCTGATTTTATTGCAGCTGTCGACGGTACTCCTAGTCAGCCGCGTTAGCATCCGTCGCTATTGGGAAGCCTATCAACAAGAGGCGCAATTTAATTTCGAACACAAAACGATTCACTGCACCAGTTGTCACCTCTCGCAACCTGAAAATGCATCCTGTGTTCGCTGTCATAGCCCTCTACATCATCGCAAACCTGATTCACTGCAAAAGACGGCAGCGCTATTGCTCGCGGCATCCATTGCCATATTTCCTGCGAACTTAATGCCAATTTCGGTGCTGCTGACCAATGGTAAACGTTTAGAAGATACGATCTTTTCTGGCGTGGCGGCGTTGATTAAAAATGGTATGACGGGGATCGCAGCGATTATCTTTATCGCCAGTATCGTCGTTCCTGTCGCAAAGATTTTGAGCCTTACTTACATACTGCTGGCAATCAAGTTTAAACGCAGCATATTTCATCGCCAACGCATGATGGTCTATTTTATCGTTAAGTGGATTGGTAAATGGTCAATGATGGACCTGTTTGTTATTTCGATCATGATGACCTTAGTTGACCGAGGTCAACTCCTTGACTTTACACCGGGTTATGGTGCTGTTGCTTTTGGTTTTGTTGTGGTACTAACCATGTTAGCAGCGGATAGCTTCGACCCGAGATTTATATGGGACAATTATCGCGACCAACGCACTGTTAACGACAGTGCACGCGCTGATTCTTTACAAAACGAGCCTAAACAACAAGAGTCTTTGAATGAGTAATTCTACGTCTTCGCAACCTTCTTATTCTCCCGATGTGAAGCGCAATAAGGGTATTTCCCCCTTATGGATTTTGCCTATTATCACCATGTTATTAGCAGGATGGTTGGTCTTTAAGGCGGTCCACGATGCTGGGCAAAAGGTGAAAATTCACTTTTCTGATGCGCAAGGACTGATTGCAGGCCGTACAACGGTTCGTTATCAAGGCTTAGAAGTGGGTATGGTTCGCTCAATCAATTTGAGTGAAGATCTGCAAAGTATCTATGTGGAAGCGGATATTTACCCAGAAGCGACCAAGTTGCTCTCTGATAAAACCCGCTTTTGGATGGTCAAACCGACGGCAACTCTCTCTGGCATTTCAGGTTTAGACGCTTTGGTTTCGGGTAACTACATAGCGATTCAGCCGAGTGAGCAGAAAGGAAAATTTGAGACTGACTTCGTTGCGCTCGACAGCGCTCCGGCAGATCTCTATGCCAGTGAAGGGTTAAACATCCGGTTAAAAGCTCGAGATTTAGGTGGTATTTCGATCGGCTCTCAAATCGTCTACCGTAAGATTCCTATTGGTGAGGTGTACGCTTATCAGCTTGATAAAGAAAACAAAAACGTCATTATTCAAGCTTCGATTAAAGACGAATACCGCACCATCATCACCGATGAAAGTCGCTTTTGGAATGTGAGTGGTATTGGTGCCAGCATCGGATTCTCTGGTGTCGATGTTCGTTTAGAAAGCTTAGCTGCGCTCATTGGCGGCTCAATTGCGGTGGATTCACCAGATCGAGGCGAACAAGTAAAAAACAATCAACAATTTAAACTTTACCCAGATTTGAAAACGGCTGGTCGCGGTATTCCGATTGATATCGTGTTACCGGATGACAATAAAATTAGCCCGTCGGGCGCCCCTATCATGTACCGCGGCTTAGAAGTTGGTCAAATTACCGACTTGCAGCTTAACAAAGACCAACAGCAGATCATCGCTTCGGCGGCAATCCAACCTGCGTTTAGCGATATGCTAACCGAAGGTAGCCGTTTCATTCTTGAAGAAGCTGAAGTCTCTCTGTCTGGAGTAGAAAACCTCGGTAACTTAGTGAAAGGTAACTTTTTAACCATCGTACCGGGTGAAGGGGTCAAAGCGCGAGATTTTACCGCCATCCGTAAAAATGAATTCAACAAACAGCAAGCAAAATCTATAGCAATACAACTCACCGCCGATAACTCATATGGTTTAGATCAAGGGGCTAAGGTTCTTTATCGCGGCATTGCCGTTGGTGAGGTTACCCGCGTGCAGCTTGATCAGGAACTGGTACGATTTGATGTCCTCGTCGATAAGCGTTACGAAACATTGATTAAGTCGCAAAATCGCTTTTTCGTCACTGGCAGTGCTAGCGCGGAGTTAACCGAGTCTGGCTTGAACATTACCGTTCCGCCAGCAAAGCAGTTATTAGCAGGTTCAATCAGCTTTGTGAGTGAAGGTAAGCAAAAGACCAACTCAGAATACAAGCTGTATCAAAATCGCTCATTAGCGGAGTTAGCCAAATACAACTTATCTGGGTCACACAAGTTAGTTTTAGTTGCTGATGAATTACCCGCCATTTCAAAGGGTAGCCCTCTACTCTACCGCAACTTGCAAGTGGGTAGTGTGTCAGACTTTAAGCTCAATAATGACCATGTTCGAGTGACCGTCAGTATTGAAAACCAATACAAACATCTGCTAACACCACAAACCGTTTTTTGGAATCGCTCTGGTATTGAAGTCGATGCCAGTTTAGCGGGTGTTAGTATTAAGGCCGACCCAATCAAAACCCTGATCAAAGGCGGGATTGCTTTTGATTCACTGCCAGGAATTGAAAATCGTCACGATGAGCAATGGCTGCTCTACAAGAACTTTAAGAGCGCGCGTAAATCTGGCTACGCGATTACTTTAACAGCCTCAGGCAGTAGCAACGTGAAAGTTGGTACTGCGATCAAATACAACAGCATCAAAGTCGGAGAAGTCGTCGATGTGCTACCCGACTTCAGCCAGAATGATGTGATAGTCAAAGCTCGTATCTTGCCTGAATACGCTTTACAAGTCGCACGCCAAGGCGCGTATTTCTGGGTACCTCAAGCAGAGCTTGGCTTAGCTGGAGTGAAAAACCTTGAAAGCATTCTTAGCCAATCAATCAATGTCTCGGTTGGCAAAGGTGCACAGGCCGATCAGTTTGAATTACATCAGCAAGCGCAAACCGTCAATGGTGTTCGCTTTACACTACAGAGCGAGACTCGTGGCTCTGTCACAGAAGGTACACCGGTGCTTTATCGCGAAATGGAAGTTGGCCATGTCGTCAGTGTTGAGCTTGGCGAGTTTGCTGACCGCGTGATCACCACCATCAACATTGATGCAGAATATGCCTATTTGGTTCGTCAAAATAGCGTATTTTGGAATACCTCAGGGGTCGATGTATCAATCGGCATTACCGGGGCGAACATTAAAGCAGGTACATTTGATAGTTTAGTTCGCGGCGGCATCACATTTGCGACGCCTGAGCAAAAGCAACTACAAGCCATCGCGAAACAAGGACAAGCTTTCTACCTCTATCCTCAACCTGAAGAAGGCTGGAAGCAGTGGCGTACTGCAATTCCTAAACCCTAACCCGACTTGATTAAAACGCAGCCTACGCTGCGTTTTTTTTCATCACGCTACCTGCAATTGTGTTGCTATCCCCCGCTGATGCTCGCGCAGCCATATAGTAAAGGTTATAATCGCGCTAATTTTTCCCCGTCGAGATAGAACATTGCATCAGAACGTATATCTACCTGAAGAGTTTCTTGCTGAAATGGCAGCGATTCTTCCTAGCCATCTAACGATGGCAGACTTTATCGCCGCTTGCCAACGCCCACTACGCAAAAGTGTTCGCGTAAACACGTTGAAACTCTCCGTTGAAGAGTTTAAACAGCGCGCTGCGAGCAAAGGCTGGCAATTATACCCGGTGCCATGGTGTGACGAAGGTTTTTGGATTGAAGCCGATGAATCGGTTGTGCCACTTGGTAATACCGCTGAACACATGACGGGATTGTTCTATATTCAAGAAGCCAGCTCAATGATGCCTGTCTCTGCACTTTTTATGGGTGAATCATCATACAATGCCGTTTTGGATATGGCGGCTGCGCCAGGATCAAAAACCACTCAAGTTGCAGCCTGTATGAACAACGATGGTATATTGATCGCTAACGAGTTTTCAGCAAGCCGAGTCAAAGTACTGCATGCCAACATCGAACGTTGTGGCGTAAGAAATACGGCACTTAGCAACTATGATGGTCGTGTATTTGGAGCTTGGTTACCAGAGCACTTCGACGCAGTGTTAATCGACGCGCCTTGTTCTGGTGAAGGCACGGTACGTAAAGATGCTGACGCAATGAAAAACTGGAACAAAGCGTCTGTCATTTCCATCTCTGATACACAGAAAGACCTGATTGAAAGTGCATTCCATGCCCTTAAACCAGGTGGTGTAATGGTCTACTCAACTTGTACCCTGAGTATCGAAGAGAACCAACAAGTTTGTCACCACCTCAAAGACACATTTGGTGATTTAGTTGCGTTTGATAGCTTAAAAGATCTCTTCCCTGAGGCAGAAAAGGCCATCACAGAAGAAGGCTTCCTGCATATTTTCCCACAGGTCTATGACTGCGAAGGCTTCTTTGTCGCCCGAATTCGTAAACTGGGCTCAGCTCCGGCACCTGAAGTTAAAAAGCGCCTTGGTAAGTTCCCATTTAGCAAAGCCAATGACAAAACTCAGCAAGATATTGCCACTCAATTGTTTGACGCCTTAAACATTGAACTACCAGCACAAACGCAGGTTTGGTTGCGTGACAACGATGTATGGCTTTTCCCAGCAGCACTCGAACCGATGCTAAGTGAATTCAAATTCTCTCGAATGGGGATCAAAATCGCTGAAGCGCATAAAAAAGGTTATCGCTGGCAGCATCAAGTTGCCACCACGCTTGCAACTGGCAGTGAAGCTAATTGCGTAGCACTTTCGATTGATGACGCTCGTGAATGGTTTATGGGACGTGATGTGAGACCAGAGGCACAGCCTAGTAAAGGCGAAGTGATCGTAACTTACGCTAACGATGTGATTGGACTAGGAAAATGGGTCGGTAATCGCGTGAAAAATGGTTTACCACGTGAATTAGTGCGCGATAAAAACCTGTTTTAATTGGGGTGAAGTTAGTAGCAAATTCCAGCCAAAACTCGCTAAAACGGAATAATGCACTACAATTAACTCTATCAATAGACATTTAATATCAAGCAGTTAGCGCAGGCTCAGAAAAGAGCCCTTCCCCTAGGCCCGGATCGGGATAAGATCTGGGCCTTTTCTTTTAGAGGGATGCTTTAGCTTAAGCGAATGCCATCTTTTTCGATGATAATTTTACCCGCTTTATAAAGACCACCGATGGTTTTCTTAAAGGTGCCTTTACTGGTACGAAACGCTGAAAAGATCGCTTCAGGTGTCGATTTATCATTAAGCGGAAGAAAGCCGTCTTTCTTTTCAAGTAGCTCGATAATACGAGTACTCAAGTCATCCATCTTAGCGACACCAATTTTTTGCAAAGACAAATCGATTTTGCCGTCTGCACGAACCGCTTTCACGTAACCTTTTAATTCCTTGCCAACAAACAGTTTGCCGAACACATCAGAACTGAAGATCATGCCCCAGTGTTCACCGTTCACAATCGCTTTGTAACCTAGCTCACTACGTTCTGCAATCAGAAGGTCAACTTGCTGGTTTGCTTCGTAGTTTGCCGGTGTTTTATCAAGCCACTTGTTAAATTTGGTCGTGCCAACAATACGGCCTGACGCTTTGTCTGTGTAGACGTACACCAAAATCGATTGACCTTCAACCAAACGGCCACGCTGCTCACTGTATGGGATAAGAAGATCTTTATCTTTTACGCCCCAGCTTGCAAAAGCACCGGTGCTGTTCACACCTTGGATTTTCATCAAACCCCATTGGCCCACTTGAGCAATCGGTGTTTCAGTCGTCGCAGCGATATGGTTGTCAGAATCAAAATACAAAAATGCATCAATAAACTGACCTACTTCAATTCCTTCCGGCGCAAGGCGATTTGGTAGCATAGTGGTGCCGTACTCACCTGCATCAAGAAAGACACCAAACTCTGCTTTTTTGACAACTTCTAGGTGGTTTATTTGACCTACATTAATCATCGTATTTTTTCTCTGTAACACTTAATTGGGGGCGATTATAGCGAAACTCTGATATGCTTGCGCCAGATAATTAGAACTTTTTTCCTCTCGGAGCTTTCTCTTGATTACCGTTGATAAGCTAGACGGCATCACCCTCAAGATTTCCCACTCGATGGCGTCCAGCAAGAAGGCCGATCTTGACCTCTATTTTTTCGTGCCTGGTGAGTTGGGACTCAGTCCTGACGTATTAAAAGAAACCGAATTCTACTACGAATCGATTGTGCAAAAACGCGCGTACTACAGTGATAAAACCCTGTTGCCATTGGTACACAGTCGCTTAGCAAAACGTGGTCGCCTATCTTCAACACAATATCGTGTCAGCTTGAGTTTGTTCGCCTATCAATATGTGATTGCATTAGATAAAGCGGTTAGCGAACTCAACAAACACGATCGTGAATCCGTCACCGATGAAGAGATTGATGCGGTTATCGAGCTGGCGATTGACATATTAAAAAAACTGCGCCGAGCCATTCCATATGAAGAGAACTTAAAACGCTACTACGCCAATATTGATAACTATCTCTCTTGGTACACCGAGCAAAAGTTTCTCTCACTGGTTGCCCACATGTCTCGTGATGGTGAATATAAAACCTTAAAAGAGCGTTTAATTATCATCGTCGAAAAAGAGAAAGCCCACCGTAAGCTTAATAATTATAACTCTGCTACCACACGTGACGATGTCACGCGAATGAGTAATAAAATGCGCTTACTACGCCGTTTGATCGAACATCCGATCGTTCTCAAAGAACGCACGACGTCACTGGGTAAAAACATGAAGCGCGTAGTGAAAGGGATCGCAACCGGCTTTGTGATGGTTTTCGTTACCAGCACCGCAATTCTTGCTCGTGATTACTGGGGGGAGATCACCGCGTCATTTATCATCGCGATGTCTTTTGTTTATGCATTACGCGAGATCTTTAAAGATGACTTACGTGATGTTTTATGGCGCTGGTTCCGTAAGGGTAAACCGAAATGGCGTCGCCGTTACATCGACCCAACCACCAATAAGACGGTTGGGCAAAAGACCGAATGGCTCGATTACACTCAATTGAATAAACTGCCTGATCGCATTCAATTTGTCCGTAAAAAGCGTACCGCACAGCGTGAAGAACAGATTTTGCATTATCGTTCACATGTCGAAATGGCCACATCTAAGTTCATGAGTGGTTATGAAGAAACGCGTGAATCTATGATGATCAGTATGCGCCCTCTTACCCGCTTAATGGATAAAGGTTCAAACAAAGTCTATCTATTGAATAATGGACAAGTCAGCCGTGAATCGGTAGAGAAGCGTCATCTGATCAACCTAATCGCGCGAGAAAATCGTTATGATGGCAAACCACGTTATTTCCGTTGGAAAATCGTTATGAATCGTTCAAAAATCGTGGCGATTGAAAAAATCGACGTCGACCCGAACATTCCGCTACCTTAACGTGCGCTCTTTTTTATAGACAGTGTTAATTGAAATATCGCCATTGGCTCATCACCATGCAGTGTTGGGCAAGTGGCGATAATCGTAACGGGTTGATTGATTCGCTCTCCGCTCTCAATCGCTTGATCCAACATTTCATCTATCAGCGCACCATCTTGACAAGTAAACAGCACGTCGGCTTCTGGGCGCTTTAAAAAATCCGCTTGTACTGATTTAAACGCCAATGATATTCGCTCCCCCCGTGCCTGACTTTTGCTCATCGCCATAAAACCACCCGCCACATCAGCCCCAACCGCCAATACACCAAAATAAAGACTATTGAGATGGTTTTTGTTACGCCTTTTGAACGGAATAACAACTTCAACTTTGTTCTCATCAAGGCTAATAATGTTCGGCCGACAATAATAAATCAGCGGCACTTTGAAAAAGCCAAATAATTTGAGATATAGGTTCGCTTTACGTAGTGGCGAAATCATCATAATCCTCACAACCGACTGGTCTGACGTGTTTCAACATGCCTTAATTAAATGTCGTCGCCGCTCAAAGTCAACATTGTATTAACAATTATGAGATTTACCACCATTTAAAGGTTACATTGTCACCCCGTTATGGTTACTTTATTTACTTCGTTATAAGTTAAAGCTTAAGAATTTGTATAATAGGTTTATTCCTTATTGCGTTTCCGTTATCTTTACCGCTTCGCAATAAAAGAATAGGCTGTGGTATGCCACTTAAAACCGACGAACTAAGAACCCAACCATTGGGACCAATGCCAGCTCCAGTAGAGTTGAGTAACGCTTACCCAATCACGGACGACGTTGCAGATCGCATAGCTCATTCTCGCCGCCAAATTGAACGCATTCTTAATGGCCAAGACAAACACCGTTTGCTGGTAATTGTCGGCCCATGTTCTGTTCACGATACTGAAGCGGCGCTTGATTACGCTAATCGACTCGCAGCAATTCAAGAACTATACAAAGATGAACTCTTTGTTGTGATGCGCACGTATTTTGAAAAGCCGCGCACTGTCGTAGGTTGGAAAGGTCTGATTACCGATCCTAACTTAGATGGTTCATACGCGTTAGAAACTGGTTTGCACAAAGCTCGTAAACTATTGCTCGATATCAACAAGCTTGGCTTAGCGACCGCAACCGAGTTTCTTGATATGGTTACTGGCCAATACATTTCTGATTTGATCACTTGGGGTGCCATTGGCGCACGTACCACGGAATCACAAATCCACCGAGAGATGGCATCGGCATTGTCTTGCCCAGTTGGCTTCAAAAATGGCACGAATGGTAATATTAAGATCGCCATCGATGCAATTCGAGCTTCAAAAGCGTCACATTATTTCTATTCCCCCGATAAAAATGGTCGAATGACAGTTTATCGCACCAGCGGTAATCCATTTGGACACGTCATTTTACGTGGTGGTGAGCAAGGAACGAACTTTGACGCAAAATCGGTTGAAGCCGCTTGCAAACAACTAGAAGAATTCGATTTACCACAACGACTTGTGGTAGATTTCAGCCATGCAAACTGCCAGAAAGAGCATCGCAAACAAATCGATGTCGCTCAAGACATCTGCGAGCAAATCAAATCTGGTAGTACTTTCATCGCCGGCATTATGGCGGAAAGTTTTATTGTCGAAGGCAACCAACCTATGGATGACCTGACTGCCCTTACCTACGGCAAGTCTATTACCGATCCATGTTTAAGTTGGGAAGACACAGCGAACATGTTGGAACTATTGGCGAACGCAGTAAAAGCACGCCCATAAATTTACTTAGAGGACATCTACATGCCATCTTTTGATATTGTTTCTGAGATTGATACCGTTGAATTACGTAATGCGGTAGACAACGCATCACGAGAGCTTACGACTCGTTTTGATTTTAGAAACGTTGATGCTGAATTTGAGCTACAAAAAGATGAAACAGTAAAACTGAGTGCTGAAGGTGATTTTCAGCTTAAGCAAATGCGCGAAATGCTTCGCGGCCACCTTGCTAAACGTGGTATCGATGCGGGTGCTCTAGAATCAAAAGAGCCTGAAGCAACCGGTCGTCGCTGGCATCAAATTATCGTATTCAAACAAGGCATTGATACACCAACAGCAAAAAAAGTAGTCAAGTCGCTGAAAGACGCCAAGTTAAAAGTACAAGCATCTATCCAAGGTGACAAAGTACGTGTTACTGGCAAAAAGCGTGATGATCTACAAACCGCTATCGCACACATCCGTGGCGCAGAACTTGGTCAACCATTCCAGTTTGAGAACTTCCGCGACTAACTTAGTCGTAGACTTTGATGACAGTCTTTGATTTAAAAACCCGCCATTTGGCGGGTTTTATTTTATTGGCTGGCGAGCTTCAAATGCAGTGCTTGCTTTATTAGCAAACTGAACTTGGTCGATGCCTGCGGGATCAGAACCACCACACGCAACTGTTGCTGTTGCGCCTTAGTAAGCATTGGAGATAACGCCACTTCATCATCAAAAGCAAGTCTCTCAGCGTCACGTCGCACTGAGTCGACAAACACAAATGGACACTCTTGAGCATGCAGCACCAACTCCGCTTGTTGCATCAAACGTAGTGCTTTTAACGATAACAATTCAACATCATTTCCAAACTCAATCCAAGAGACTTGTCCAACATCTGTTACAGGCTGGTCAATCAGCTGACGATAACAAGCTTCAAGCGCTTGATAAGAGGTCGCGACTTCCACTTCAGGCTGCTCAAAAAAACGCTCCCAAAACTTTCTTCTCGACTCAACATCAGGTAGTGCTTGCTTGATGTCATTGCGCTTTGACGCGGCAAAATCCGCTTGGACATTGAGGTTTTGCGGCAACTGCGCTTCTAGTTTCTGACGGATATTGCGAACTAGAACCGGCGACGCACCACCGCTCGAAATTGCGACTTGAATACGGCCGCGATTGATCATCGAAGGCGTAATAAAATCACAATACGGTAGATCATCAACCACGTTGACTAGCAAGCCTAGTTGCTTGGCATCATGATGAACTTGGTGATTAAGGTCTGGGTTATCTGTCGTCGCCCATACTTGCACATAGCGACGGCTCAGTTGATCTTTAGAATAGAAATTTTGAATCCAATGACACTCATCTTGTGCGACTAAGCCTTTCAAATAATCATCAATGGCTGGCGAAACGATGGTAACCATTGCACCGGCACGTACCAAGCTATCCACTTTGCGACACGCAACCTCACCACCACCCACAACCAATACGGGCTTTGCTTTCAAATCTAAAAAAATTGGAAAATATTGCATCGGACTCCCTGACACTCAATGTCGAATGTGACCTTCCCCATTAAGCAGATCCTGATCTACTCGATAGAAATAATAAGACTCATATTACGCTAGGGACTCCCATTCGAACCAGGCGTAGAACTACTTAAAGATTCTGTTTGAAAATTCAGCTTAATGACAAGTAATCACCACTCATCCGCCTAGAGAAGCAAGTTGATTGTAGAGAATAAGCTTGCCAACACCACAATATCGTCAAGTAGGACGGTTATATCATACTGATTTTACGCAACAACTGCGAGTTACACGCGAACTTGACGACAACTTTAGTCAAATTACACTTAAGTATAATTTACATAAATTTAACATATAAACATAATGAGAGATGTCTTAGTTTGTGATTTTAGTCAAAATACTATTTAAATTATACATTTGAGAAACATCGAATCCTTACCTAGGCTTATAACTGGTTGAATTGATATGTTGTGAAATTTCACAATTTTCAATAACACTGATAACAATACATGACGTTTTTTACGTTATTTCAGGCATTGCCTGTTTAACATGGAACATACAGGAAGTATAAACATGGCTAAAAAACTAACCCTTCTTGCTTCAGTCGCAGTTGCATCTACCGCTTTACTGTCAACTCAAGCACTTGCAGCAGATAGCACACTAGATAAAGTTAAGAAGCAAGGATTTCTCACTTGCGGCGTAAGTACCGGCTTGCCGGGCTTTTCTAACCCTAACTCTAAAGGCGAATGGGAAGGTATTGATGTTGAATACTGCCAAGCACTTGCCGCTGCAGTTCTGGGTGATAAAACAAAAGTGAAATATGTACCATTAACCGCCAAAGAGCGTTTTACTGCACTCCAATCGGGTGAAATAGACGTTCTATCACGCAACACTACTTGGACTCTGCATCGTGACACGTCACTCGGCCTCAACTTTGTCGGCGTAAACTACTACGATGGCCAAGGCTTCATGGTGAAGAAAGATCTTGGCGTCACTAATGCCAAAGAGCTTGATGGGGCCGCTGTCTGCGTTCAATCCGGCACTACCACGGAGTTAAATCTTGCCGATTACTTCCGTAATAACGGCATGAGCTACAACCCAGTGGTGTTTGATACCGCCGCTCAAACCTCAAAAGGTTTTGATGCTGGGCGTTGTGATGTTCTCACGACAGACCAATCTGGTCTTTATGCACTGCGTTTAAACTTAGCGGATCCTAGCTCGGCGGTGGTTCTACCCGATATCATCTCTAAAGAACCGCTAGGACCTGTGGTTCGTCAAGGTGATGACAAATGGTTTAACGTCGCTAAATGGACACTAAATACTATGATCAACGCAGAAGAGTACGGCATTTCCTCTGAAAATGCCGACAAAATGCTGAAATCCTCTGATCCAAACATTAAGCGTATTCTTGGCGTAGATGGCCCTAAAGGTAAAGGCCTTGGCTTGAATGATGATTGGGGTTACCAAATTATCAAGCAAGTGGGTAACTACGGTGAAAGCTTCGAACGCTCAGTGGGTGAAGACTCTCCACTGCAAATCTCTCGTGGTGTCAACGCACTATGGAATGCAGGCGGCTTCATGTACGCGCCACCAATCCGATAGTCACAACAAACAATGCCAAACCAGATAAGCACCTCTTTGCAAAGACTTATCTAAAAGGCATGACGATATTGGGCGGGTCTCCCGCCCTTTTATTACATTCGATGGATTAGAGGTTACTGCTGTATGAAACCTACACAAATCGAGGCGCCAAAAGCAAAACACTCCGCTACCAGCCTTATTTATAATCCCACTTTTCGCTCGGTCGTGTTTCAGATCATCGCTGTAGGCGCACTTGGCTTTTTCTTTTACACCATAGTTAACAATGCACTAAGTAATCTTGAATCACGTGGTATCGCCACTGGTTTCGATTTCCTCAATCAAGAGGCAGGCTTTGGGATTGGCCTAACACTGATTGAATATGATGAAACCTACTCTTATGGCAGAACCTTTATTATCGGTCTGCTCAACACTGCAATGGTCTCGGTTCTTGGTATAATCTTGGCGACCATACTCGGTTTTACTATTGGTATTGCCCGACTTTCTTCTAACTGGTTAGTCAGCCGCTTAGCCGCTGTTTACATCGAAGTATTCCGTAACATTCCCTTGTTACTACAAATCTTCTTTTGGTATTTTGCCGTTCTACAAGCACTGCCCTCACCGAGACAGAGTTTAAACCTTGCCGATGCGGTCTTTCTTAATGTTCGTGGCCTATATCTCCCTTCTCCTATCTTTGAGTCGGGATCATCGATTATTTTTATCACACTCGTTATCGGTATTGTCGCTTCTATCGCTATCAATACATGGGCCAAAAATCGCCAAAAGATCACTGGTCGTCAAACTCCCATGGTGCGAATTGTCCTTGGTCTGTGCGTTCTATTGCCTATTATTGCCTATTTTTTAAGTGGCACACCGATCTCAGCCGAATACCCTGAACTGAAGGGATTTAACTTCCGTGGTGGCATCAGTATTATTCCGGAACTTGCCGCTCTGCTACTCGCGCTGAGTATCTATACCGCTTCGTTCATTGCCGAGATTGTTCGGTCAGGTATCAATGCGGTTAGTCATGGGCAAACGGAAGCTGCGATGTCGCTCGGATTGCCCCGCTCTAAAACATTAAAACTGGTCGTCATTCCTCAGGCATTACGGATTATTATTCCACCACTGACCAGCCAATACCTCAATTTGACCAAGAACTCATCGTTGGCAATGGCGATCGGTTACCCAGATCTGGTGTCGGTTTTTGCAGGTACAACACTCAACCAAACCGGTCAAGCAATTGAAATCATCGCGATGACGATGGCGGTTTATCTCACTCTCAGTCTTCTTACTTCTGCGCTGATGAATGTCTACAACCGTAAAGTCGCTTTGGTGGAGAGATAATTAATATGAGTACACATCAATTTCAACCTGACCTTCCACCACCCTCAAACACAGTGGGTGCGATTGGCTGGTTACGACGTAACTTATTCAACAGCCCTATCAACTCCATTGTCACCATCATTCTTGGCTATTTTGCCTTTGTCGGCATTTGGTCTGCGGTGCAATGGGCGTTGATTGATGCCGACTGGTTAGGGTCCAGCCGTGACGACTGCTCACGTGTTGGCGCATGTTGGGTCTTCATCAGCGTTCGCTGGGATCAGTTCATGTTTGGCTTTTACCCACAAGCTGAGCTCTGGCGACCACAACTGTTCTACGCGACTTTAGCGATCTTTACCGCACTGCTCGCCTACGAAAGAACACCAAAACGCACCTGGATTTGGTTGTTTTTTGTTAACGTTTACCCGTTCCTTGCCGCTGGCTTGCTTTATGGCGGCGTATTTGGGCTAGAGGTCGTCGATACGCACAAATGGGGCGGCTTGCTCGTCACCCTCATCATTGCCTTGGTGGGTATTGTGGTATCGCTTCCTATTGGTGTTGCACTCGCCTTAGGTCGCCGTTCGGAAATGCCGATCATTCGCAGTATATGTACGGTATATATCGAGGTTTGGCGTGGTGTACCCCTCATCACAGTACTTTTCATGGCTTCGGTAATGTTACCGCTGTTTCTCGCAGAAGGCTCTGAGACGGATAAATTAATCCGTGCACTGATTGGTGTGGTGTTATTTAGTTCTGCCTATATGGCCGAAGTGGTGCGTGGCGGCTTGCAGGCGATTCCCAAAGGACAGTATGAAGCTGCCGATGCTCTTGGGCTGTCTTATTGGAAGAAGATGGGGCTGATTATTCTGCCTCAAGCACTGAAAATCACTATCCCATCGATTGTGAATACATTTATTGGTCTATTTAAAGACACCAGCTTGGTGTTAATAATCGGTATGTTCGACGTACTAGGAATCGGCCAAGCCGCAAACACCGACCCCGAGTGGTTGGGTTTTGCTACCGAAAGTTATGTTTTTGTCGCGTTAGTGTTCTGGGTATTTTGTTTTGGCATGTCTCGTTACTCGATATGGCTTGAAAACAAACTGCACACCGGCCACAAACGATAGCGAATAAGGAAGTAATATGACGCAACAACAAGATTACATGATCGAAATTGACGACATGAACAAATGGTACGGTGAATTCCACGTTCTGAAAAATATCAATTTAACGGTCAAGAAAGGTGAAAAAATCGTAATCTGTGGCCCCTCAGGCTCAGGTAAGTCGACCATGATTCGCTGCATCAATCGCCTTGAAGAGCACCAGCGCGGCCATATTTACGTTTCAGGGACGGAACTAACCGAAGACTTGAAAAACATCGAAGCGGTACGCCGTGAAGTTGGCATGTGTTTTCAGCATTTTAACTTGTTCCCCCACCTTACGGTCTTAGAAAACTGCACCTTGGCCCCTATCTGGGTAAAAAAAATGCCGAAAGAAGAAGCGGAAAGAGTCGCGATGCAATACTTAGAGCGGGTGAAGATCCCAGATCAAGCCGACAAGTATCCCGGTCAACTTTCAGGTGGGCAACAACAACGCGTGGCGATTGCTCGTTCTTTATGTATGAACCCACAAGTAATGTTATTTGATGAACCGACTTCAGCGCTTGATCCTGAGATGGTACGTGAAGTACTAGACGTTATGGTTGAGCTGGCCGATGAGGGGATGACTATGCTTTGTGTTACACACGAAATGGGCTTTGCTAAAGAGGTCGCCGATCGAGTGATCTTCATGGATGCAGGGGAAATTATCGAAGAGAACAACCCTATCGATTTCTTCGAAAACCCGCAGTCCGATCGAACGCAGAACTTCTTAGCGCAGATACTCCATCATTAAACTGTTACGAAACCATCGTTATCACGACCAATAAGACTAACCAGACTCTAAGGGCTCCCCTTAGAGTCTTTATTTTTCCGAGTATTGATACTCACCTGCTTGTGTTGGCATTTGCTATAAAGATGCCCTAGTTCATATAAATCGTGTGCTACAATCTTGTTTTCTCGCTATTGGACGAGAGGTTAGTTAAATTGTGTTACAACTTGAATCGTACATAAACGCCTAAATTTTATTATTATTTTAATTGCAGCTCACTTGAGGCTTGATCTTTTCGGCCAACACCCTCATAAATGTAGCTATAAGCATAAAACCCATATCGAGGAAGATTATGAACAGCCCTATGTTTACCCGATCAACAAGTGCAACCAATACACTTGAGATCAATAAAACACTCAAGAACACCTACTTCTTGCTATCAATGACATTAGTAACAAGTGCTGTTGCTGCGATGGCAACCATGGCAATGGGCATTTCGCCAATCATGGCAATTGTGATGCAAGTTGCTGCGATCGGGATTCTATTTTTTGTTCTGCCTAAGAGCATCAACTCTTCAATGGGCATCGTTTGGACATTCGTCTTCACCACACTAATGGGTGGTGCTCTAGGTCCAATGTTGTCTTACTACGCATCAATTGCCAATGGTCCATCGATCATCGCACAGGCACTTGGTTTAACGGGTATGGTATTCCTAGGCCTATCGGCATACACCATCACCAGTAAGAAAGACTTCTCTTTCATGCGTAACTTCCTAATGGCTGGTCTTATCATTGTCATAGTGGCGGCAATCATCAACATTTTCGTTGGTTCAACCATGGGTCAACTGGCTATCAGCAGCATGTCTGCTCTTGTGTTCTCTGGTTTTATCTTGTTTGACACAAGCCGTATCGTTCGCGGTGAAGAGACAAACTACGTGAGTGCAACAATCTCAATGTACCTAAACATTCTGAACTTGTTCACCAGCCTACTAAGCATCCTAGGCATCATGAACGACGACTAATTAGTCACCGTTGTTTAAAAAAAGCCCGATGGTGTATTGCCATCGGGCTTTTTTATTGAGCAAACTCTTCTGCTGAGCTACCCTATTTCTGACCTAATCGACTGGATTTCTAAAATGTTCGAATATAACGGCATACAAATTGAAACAGATGCTCAAGGCTACCTATTGGATCACAACCAATGGGAAGAAGGAATGATAGAGATCTTAGCAGAACAAGAAGGCATAACGCTGACTGCCGAGCATCTTGAAGTTGTACACTTTGTACGAGGTTTCTACCTTGAATTTAATACCTCTCCTGCGGTAAGAATGCTGGTTAAAGCGATGGCTAAGGCACATGGAGAAGAGAAAGGTAACAGTAAGTACCTATTTAAACTCTTTAAAGAAGGCCCGGCAAAGCAAGCGACAAAACTAGCTGGCTTGCCTAAACCGGCAAAATGTTTGTAATAGCGGCTCTCTAGTCATACGAACACTCCTGTAGCTTGACTAATCGTGCAAGTCGGCTACAGGGTTACAAATCCGTTATACGGTTTATATTCTAATTCTTCTTTGACTAACGAATCGACACGTGCACTTCTCGGCCCTTGTTGAAGATATTTTTCCATCATTGTAATTTGTTGTTCACTGCCACAAACCACTACTTCAACATCACCGTCATTCAGATTCTTTGCGTAGCCTGTTACCCCCAACTTTAAACCTTGATAGGCAGTGTGGTAGCGAAAACCCACACCCTGAACTCTGCCACACACCTTAAATTTCATACATTTAACTGTCATTTTTGTACCTCCTTTTATATCACAGTGATATAGTGCAATTACTCTACAAACTCTCCCCTTGCGTCTATCGAAGGAATTATAATTATGAAAGAAATACCGTTTCGTTGGATTGATAAATATCTCATTCATCTAAAGCTTCAAGAAAAATTTTACTTACTCTTTTTGCTGCCTATCGCGGCCCTGCTCATCTTAACTTTAGTTCTTGATAGCGCCTCTCAGTCAATGGTTGATAACCTTTATCACGATGAGCTCACTTTGATTGGAAACATCATTGAAACAGGCCAATTAACAAAAGAGCAAGTGGCTAACCTGATCGCGGGCTCTAACAACATTGCATTTGGCTACGGTGAAGGTTCAATTGCTGTGAACGGCGGCGAATTCAACCTGATCGCAACTCATGAGCAGAATGTATGGTCCGCTCTTTCATCAATGCAAATTGGCATTATCATCGCCACGCTTTCAATTATGGCTCTATCGGTTTACTACATCATGACCTTTATCGGTGGTGCGATGTTTACCATGAACAAAGCCCTAAATACGCTGGCAGATGGTGAACTCACAAATCGCATGAACTTTTTTAAAGTCCGTGACGAATTTAGCGAAATTGCCATCACCATCGATAAAGTCGCTGAACGCGAACAAAATATGGTGCTTTCCATTCAAGAGTCCATTGCACTTATGCAGCAAATCAGCTCTGAATTAAACCAAGCGACGCAAGAAAGCTCTCAGGTTTCCACTAATCAACAAGAGCACCTAGACTCCTTGGCGAGCGCGACAGAAGAAATGGCTTCCACTATTCGTGAAGTGGCCAGCTTAGCTCATAATTCTAGTGCGAATACTAGTGAAGCCCAAAGCGTTGCTCAGCAAGGCCAAGTCAAGGTTGCGAACACTCTGACTTCTATCTCTAGTTTATCATCCGAGATTCAATCGGCCTCTGAAGCTGTTGCGGAACTGGATGCAAATGCAGCTCAAATCGATGAAGTGGTCACGGCTATCAATGGCATTTCAGAACAGACTAACTTACTGGCACTTAACGCTGCCATCGAGGCTGCGCGTGCTGGTGAACAAGGTCGCGGTTTTGCGGTGGTCGCTGATGAAGTGCGCGCCCTAGCAGGCCGAACACAACAAGCAACAGTTGAGATCCAATCAATGATTGAAGCTCTGCAACGTAATAGCCAATCACTGACTCGTTTGATGGAAACTACCGTGATGAGCGCGAACCAAGGTCAACAACTAATGGCTGAAGTCAACGTCGAAATCGGTGAATTAGCGGATAAAAACCAAACAATCTCCGATAGCTCAACACAAATTGCAACCGCTGCCGAACAACAAGGTGTCGTGGCTGATAATATTGCTGCCAGTGTGGATGAAATTAGACATCAATCTAGTACGGTGAGTGGGATGATCAACGCATCTAAAGCGCATATTGAACAACTGCGCAGCCAAAGCACCACCATGGAAGAGATGCTTAGGGGCATAAAAGCCTAACCTAACGCAAACCCACCCAATAAGAGCCGCTTCAAGCGGCTCTTTTATTTGCTTTTCACTGACGCTTCCCCGACAATACTCCCCCTTTGTGAACAACCAATTGAGTGAACCCATGACCCCAGCAATTTACCTCGTTAAAGGCCGCGACAAATCTCTTCGTCGCATGCACCCGTGGGTGTTTTCCCGTGGCATTAACAAAGTAGAAGGTTCACCTGAACTTGGTGAAACGGTAGATGTATTTGCCGACAACGGCCAATGGCTAGCTAAAGCGGCATATTCACCAAATTCTCAAATTCGTGCTCGTGTATGGAGCTTTGAGAATACCCCTATTGATAAAGCGTTTTTTGTTAAACGTATTCGTGACGCTCAACTGCTTCGCGAAGACATCATCGAACGTGATGGTTTAACGGGTTACCGTTTAATCGCCGCTGAATCTGACGGCCTACCGGGCATTACCATCGACCGCTACCAAGACTATTTGGTTTGCCAGCTATTAAGCGCTGGCGCGGAATACAATAAAGCGACACTGGTTGAAGCTCTCCTCGAAGTTTTTCCAGACATCAATATTTATGAGCGCTCAGATGTGGCCGTTCGTAAGAAAGAAGGTTTAGCAGAGACGACAGGTGTACTTCACGGCCAAGAGCCTCCTAAGTCCGTTGTTATTGAAGAAAATGGCGTCAAGATCAGTGTTGATATCGTTGGTGGTCATAAAACAGGTTTCTACCTAGACCAACGAGATAGCCGCCAACAAGCGATGAAATATGTAAAGAATAAGGACGTATTAAACTGCTTTTCTTATACTGGCGGCTTTGGCTTATACGCCCTAAAAGGCGGAGCAAAACGTGTTATCAATGCTGACGTTTCACAACCAGCACTTGACACTGCGAAGTTTAATGCCGAGCTAAACGAGTTTGATATCTCTAAGAAGCGCGCTGTTTTTCTAAACGCTGATGTATTCAAACTACTACGCGAATACCGTGATCAAGGTACTAAGTTTGACGTTGTTATCATGGACCCGCCGAAATTTGCAGAGAGCAAAGCGCAACTAAATGGCGCTTGTCGTGGTTACAAAGATATCAATATGCTTGCCATGCAGATCCTAAATCCAGGTGGCACATTGTTGACTTATTCGTGCTCAGGTTTGATGGACCAAGGTCTATTTCAGAAAATTATCGCCGATGCTGCGCTTGATGCAGGACGCCAAGTTAAGTTTGTTGAGCGTTTTGAACAAGCCGCGGACCACCCTACTGACACTGCGTACCCAGAAGGTTTCTACCTAAAAGGTTTCGCCTGTAAAGTGCTGTAGTCGAACGTTGTTGAACGCAATATAACGATCATAATCATGATACAAAAAAGGGCCTAACGGCCCTTTTTTATTGCGGATTAACCTGTCCAAAAGAGTATTGAACGAGGTTAGTCTGGCAGGTTAATAAACAAATTGTCGAGAATAGGTGCGATGGCGTCACCGGTTTGTGGGCCTTTGTTGTACCCGCCAAACTCTGAACCGACCCCTTCAAGGGTAATGGAAATATCAACGTCGTCGCCGTTGTTAATGACGATCTCTACATCTTGACGAGAAACTTTTTCGATTGAAATGTTCTCCAGCAAATCTTGCATTGAATCCACATCACCCAGCAGTTCTGAAATATCAAGCTTATCAGTACCCACTTCAAAATCTTTGATGAGATCCTGGTCATTGCGAGACTCAGCTCCTTGATCTACCCATTTAAAGATATCCGCATCCAGTCCACCAGTTAGGATATCATTGCCAGTACCGCCGATCAGAATATCTTCACCAATACCACCATCAAGCGTATCGTTTCCTGAACCACCACGTAGGCCATCGACTCCCTCGCCACCTAGTAGAGTGTCATTACCTGAACCACCAAATATCGCATCTGCGCCATTTTGGCCATGAACGAAATCATCACCGCCACCAGCATGCGCAACATCGATATAGGCGTTGCTCACCGTTGAAGTATTCAGAGCACTATCTTCACCCCAAGCCGCGGCTAACAATTGATCATCATCAGAGCCAGACATGAAGTTACCAATCTTAGTTTGTGCATCCAATTGATTTGCTTGCGAATGGGCATTTTCATCTAAACGTGCGTGACTATCACCGAGTTTAATGTAGTCATTACCTGCGCCCATAAAGACATCATCACCGGCATCACCGACATCTATCATCAATCCATTCTGTTGATCATACTCACCGAGTTGATAAATTTGAGATTGACCGATTTCAGCCGCAGACCCTGACCATAGGTATTTGCCGTGACCTTGCATATAGTGCACGGTATCAACGCGATCACCGTCTGAAACCACGTCAATAATAGCAGTATCGCCATCATTAAGGATGTCGCCCAGCGCCGTTTCGTTCTCAATAGTTAGGCGGAAGCTCTCTGTTGGCTCATATTCAATATCGTCAACTGTCGGTAAATAGACTTCAAACTGGGGCACACCTGCGGGAACAACAAGCTGACCAAACTCATTCACTGTCACGCCATGAGAAAATGTGACTTTAGTTAAGTCAACATCATAAATACTTGCGCCATTTTCAGGGGTAAATGAATAGTTGAATATGGCTTCTTCGAGAGTGACTTTATCTAACTCGACCATGTAGACCAATGATTCACCCTCATTGACTGCAGAGCCCACGATTCCGGTCACTTCTGCTGGCTCAGGTAACGGATTAACAATCACATTGACCTTCGCCGAAGCCACACCACCATTGCCATCATCAATTTGATAAGTGAACTGTGTCTTACCGACAAAGCTATCGTCTAAATCAAATTCAACCATATCACCGACAATAGTCGCAACGCCGTGCTGCTCACCGTTGACGTAAGTAATCGTCAATGTATCACCATCGAAGTCGTAGTCATTAGCAAGTAATTCGCTTAGCGGAATTTTGAGAACATCCCCTTGATTGACTGCATAAGCACCTTCCGATGAAACTTCTATACCGGCTAAAAAGAAATCTGAAGAGTCGTTGGTCGTATCACCCTGGACACCATTTGTGTACTCTGTTGCTTGAAATACAACTTCATCAAACGCTTTACCATCGGTGTCGATCTCAAACAGTGTTTTTCCACCTTTGTATGAGCCTTCAAATGAACCACTTGCAACGGGTTTACCATCTAAGTAGGCAATCCAAACGCCAAATTCGTGGTTGTTCTGACCTTCACCTTCATTTTCATACAAATTCGTCGTCGCAAATTTACCGCTCGTCGCTGGTTTATCAAATTTGACGCTTAGCTTTTCTGATTCACCTTCAACGCGATCATACTGCACTTGACCAGATGGCCCCGCCCATGGAGCGCCTTCCGTCACGCCAACGCGATCTTCATCATCAATCTTAATTTCGACTTGCTCACCTTTGTACGATCCAGAAAGTGTGACTTCATCCCAACCCGCACCATTGATGCTTGAATCAAGCGTCATATCACCTTGAACTAAGGTATAACTGACTGGGTCATTGACTGCGATAGGTGGCTGATTCACACTTTGTTGCATCGCGTTATTGTTGCTGGCTGTTTTTACCAAGGTGTTGAGTTGGTCATTGTTTTGATCTGATTGACTAATCACTTTGCCGTCCTTTGATTACCTAGTGCACGTATATCCGCTATCGTTCTTAATCCATGACAAGTCGATGTTAGCAATTTGTGCTTATTCGAATGATATGGAAGCTTTGAATTATTACGTTCGTCGGCTTACATAGCTTATTAACCACACTATTATTAACCAATTTAACATCTCGTATTTAAGACAATTTGAAATAATTCCTAACCATATTTCGCAGAAGATCACTCACACTTTTCTAATACCTGTAATTCACATTCATCCATAAAAAAAGGGCCGTAAGGCCCTTTAGTGCTTAATTTAGGTTTAATCGGGTAGATTAACGAATAATGAATCCACTAACACTTTCAAATTATCGCCAGTGATAGGACCTGAATCGATAGAGTCAAATTGATTGTTACTATTTTCAAGCGAGATCTTAATCGCACTGCCATCACCATCAGAAAGCGTAATATCAAGATTACTACCCTTTTCAATCACGATATTATCCAACATATCTTGCATAGAAGGTTCATTGCCAAGTAATTCGGTCACATCTAACTTGTCAGTGCCCAACTCAAAATCAGTAACAGTATCGATATTTGTTGTTGATGATGATTCAAAATCAAGCCATTTAAAAATATCTGCTTCATCGCCACCGGTTAAAATATCCGCACCTAATCCGCCAATTAAAGTATCTTCGCCAAGGCCGCCCTGTAAAGTGTCATCACCAGCGCGCGCAACCAGCAAATCATCACCTGCTTTACCTTCTAGTTGATCATCACTCGCTTCTCCGACAATAATATCATTGCCATCTGTCGCGCTCTTTGTTGAACTTAACGTCTCTGCAGCAACAATGGTGGCATCACTTCCTGCAGGCAATTTATCCACATCGACATAGATATCGAAATCTTTTATTCCTTCAGGGATCTCCAAAATAAAACTTGAGCTGTCTTGCGAGATCACTTTGACGCCATTAGTAAACAAAAGGTCATTTGCAGCATCAATTTGGCCATTGATGAAAGAGAAATCCAATTGATACAAACTCGGCTCTAAAGTCACTTTGTCGAAGGCAACTTCAAGCTGTGAGTATTCATCCCCGTTAACCGCAATAGCAGTTAGATCTTCGGATATAACCTCCGCTGCATGTGGTGCCCCTTTAAGACTTACCGGAATCTCAGCAACCGTGCTACCGCCATGTTCATCAACGATTTCGACCGAAATTACGGTATCACCCTTATACGCACTACGAGAATAAAACTCGATATTACCATCGACAATCTTTACCCCGCCCGCCGCATAAGGAACGGAAATGTCACCAATGCTAAGCTTGTCCCCTTCAAGATCATGTGCATTATTAAGCAACAACTCGGCTGGGATAGTGAGTGTGGTACCACGAATAATAGTAAAGCCATCCTTAGCTTCAACTTCAATGCCCGCCAAAAAGTAATCTGACGAATCCTGCTTATCTTCTGCGCTTTCGGTTTGGACACCTTCGCTGTATTCGGTCGCAGAGAACACAACTTCATCAAACGCATAACCATTCGTCTCTATCTGGAATTCACCTTTATTTCCTCGACCTAAATCAGCACCATCAAAGGAACCACTAGCAACGGCAACACCATCTAAATACGCAATCCAGCTACCTGCTTCATGGTTGTCATTCCCTTCACCTTCATTGGCAAATAAACGAGAAATGGTAAAGCTGCCTGAGGTAGCTGGCGCATCAAGTTTAACGCTTAATTTTTCGGATGTGCCGCTTTCACGGTCATATTGAATTTGACCCGTAGGACCATTGTGCGGAGCGCCATTATCAATCCCCACTTGGCCATTATTACTATCAACACTCACATTCGCGGTTTGAGTTCCAAACTGCGCACTCAGAGTGACGTCCTGCCATTGCAGTTCATTATCTTCTGGCGCATCTTTTCCGTTATCTGCGGTGCGCATGTCACCTTGGCTCAATTGGTAAGCAAATGGGTCTGAATCAAAGCTTGGGGCGCTATTGTCAATAATCGTTCCGCTTCCTGACGATTCAACTAAAGCGCCATCACTGTTAGTCGAACCAACGGTCAATGTTAACTGCTCAGGATCTTCTTGCTGACCATCAACGATAGTTGGGACGTAAACATCAAACTCTTTAACGCCCTCAGGAACAACAAATTGAAATTCGCCTGGATTAGCGCCTTCCACCAGTGTCACACCGTTAGTAAAGGTTAAACTTGAGTAATCCACATCACTACCATCTGCACTTCCAGAAAACAATGCATCAAAGGTTGTTGGGCCAAATGTTGGTTTATCCAATACGACGGTATAAATCAACGACTCACCTTCATTGACTTGATTGGTGTCCTGCTCTACGCCATCAGAGTCACGTAAGAACACGCCGCTGACGAGTGAATCTTCAGGTTTAGGATTAACAATGACATTAATGATTGCTTCATCAAAACCGCCATTACCATCGGTAATTTGATACTCTAACTGAGTAGAACCAAACGTAGCGCCGTTTGGTTGAAATACAATTTCATCACCTTCAATACGAGCTTCTCCTCTTGTCCCGTCCGCATTGACAAAAGTAATGGTAAGCGTATCGCCATCGAGATCACTATCATTAGCGAGGATATCTGCAATCGGTATTCTTAACTCTTCGCCTTGGTTGGTGGCATAAGTATCTTTTGAACTCACTTCAATACCGGCAATATAAAAGTCTGAAGAGTCGTTTTGGGTATCATCAACGAGACCATTGCCATATTCATTGGCTTGAAATACCACTTCATCAAAGGCATAACCATCAGTGTCTATATCAACGAACGTTTTTCCGCCATTATTGGCCGCTTCTATCACCCCACTGGCGACAGCAACACCATTTAGATAAGCTACCCAAGTACCGGTTTCATGATTCGCCTTACCTTCGCCTTCATTCGTATATAAGTTAGTAACAGCAAAACGCCCTTCTGTGGCAGGTTGAGCAAACTTGATACTCAGTCTTTCTGATTGACCTGACTCTCTGTCGTATTGCAGTTGCCCAGTTGGCCCTGCCCAAGATGCACCATCTGTCACTCCAATTCTGTCATCATCCAGAATATTAATCGTCGCTCCAATGCCATTGAAGCTTCCTGATAACGTCACATCACCCCATCCACTACTCGCGCCCGTTGCTGGTGACATATCCCCTTGAGTAAGGCTAAAACCAACAGGATCATCAACTGCTGTAGGTGGGTTTTGTGGAACGGTTGGAATCGTAGGAGTAATCTCAGGTAATGAATCCGCAGGAGAATTAAGCAACTGAATCAAACCTTGGCTTTGAGTACGCGAAAGTAATAGAGGGCTGGCACCCTCAGTTTGAAATATTGTCTCAGCAAGTACTTCACTTCCATCACGGCCTACCGTTCCTGACAAGCCAAGGCTTGAGCCTTGTGGACCGCCGGCAGCAGGCGCAAGCTCAGGGTCAGACAAGGTCGGGTCTTCTCCCTGCTCAATAGCAGATATTATCCCCGCTATATCTTGAGATACATCATTTAGTTGACCATTATCGTCAACTTGCTGCGCGTTAATATGATCTGCTTGTTCCATACTCGGAAAATCGAGCACTAATTCCCCAGGTAGTGGCTGTTCTCCGTTATTAAGTATTCTAATGTCACCATTAATATCGATTACCAGAACCTGACCACTGGCCAAATTAGCCAATGACAAAAAGCCACCAATGCCCATAAATTTTGCCTCAACTGAAATATACGTTACTTTCGTCACAAAATTTGTTGCTTAAGCAAGCAAATCCTATTCATACTTCTCGGCAAATTAACACCCAAATTACAAATAAAAAAGATTTTAACTAACAAATTACTCCTAATTACCATCATTGAGACTATCACAAATAAAATACCAGTATTTTTTGATGATACCGTTGTCAGTAAGGATGGATAATGATGCGTCTGGTATCACTTATAAAAGTTACGTTCAAAAAAGCATCAATTTAATTTTCTCAAATGTAATAATCTCATCCAGTGTTGTAATTTTGTTAGTTATTTAAATAGCACTCTGCTCTCCTCAATGTTAATTTAGTTGATAACAAACGGGTTATTCTCAAATTTAAGACCCACTTTTGAGTAGTATCCTTCACCAAGGAGCATTTCTAGGAGAATAATGGTGAAAATAAGACAACTCAGCACGCTCAGTTTACTTGTCGCTGCTAGCTTGAATGTTCACGGCCAAACATTAGAACAAGCCGTTTCACTCACTCTAAATAACAATCCAGAGATAAAGGCGGCCTACAACGAGTACCAAAGTAAATTTTATGACGCCGAAGCTTCTGGTGGTGCGTACCTACCTAAAATCGACTTAGACGCAGGTATTGGTTATGAAAGTGTCGATCTAGCATCTGGCCCTGACGATGAGCTCACTCGTAAAGAAGCGACCTTAAGCTTAACGCAGCTACTGTGGGACGGTAACGCGACGTTAAACGACATGGACAGAACCGCGGCTGATGCTGAATCGGTACGCTTTCAGTTACTTGCTGATGCATCTGACATGGCGCTTGATGTGTCTAAAACCTATCTCGACGCAACCAAAGCCTACGATGTGCTAAAGCTTTCAGAGGCTAACTTAGCGGTCCACAAGAAAATTCATACTGACATCAAAAAACGAGTTGAATCAGGCATCGGATCAACCGCCGACCTTTCACAAGTCGAGGCTCGTATCGCAAAAGCCCATGGCAATTTGATTGCGGCACAAAACAACATGTTTGATACACACACGCAATTCAAACGTATTGTTGGGCAAGCACCACTAGGCCTTGTATTCCCGCATGCTGATGAAGCTTCGCTACCTTATACATTGGGAGAAGCACTCGACCTTGCTAAAGATCACCACCCAGTAATTCAAGTGGCCCTTGTTGATGTTGATTCAGCCAGATTTCAATACGACCAAAGTAAAGGGGTTAATTACCCAACACTCTCAGTAGAAGCGTCGCAAATTTGGCGTGATGATGCTGGTGGTATTGTCGGAGAAAGTGACGAGTTTTCTGCCATGCTAAGGTTGCGTTACAACCTTTTCAATGGTGGTTCTGATGCTGACCGTACTGAAAGTGCGGCATACCAACTGAATAAAGCGAAAGATCTGCGTGATAGAACTTACCGCTCAGTAGAAGAAGGACTTCGTTTGTCCTGGAGCGCTCTTGATCTTACCGTACAGCAAAAAGAGTTTTTAGCTGACCACGTAGATTCTGCATCAGAAACAGTGATTGCCTACGAAAAACAATACAAACTCGGTAAGCGAACCCTGTTAGATGTTCTCAATACTGAAAACGAATTGTTTGAAGCGCGTAAAGGCTACCTAGATGCAAAATATCAAGAGCAGTTTGCGAAATATCGAGTATTAAACGCGACCGGTCGATTACTCGAGTCACTACGCGTCGATACACCAACAGCATGGAATCAAGCAGCAGAGTACTAATATGATGAAAAATATACTTACTTTATCAATCATTAGCTTAAGCCTGACAGCTTGTGTCAATCGAGACAGTCAATACGATTACATAGCAACACCAGTGCCAACCCAAGTTGCTGATCTTCAAGATGATGACAACGATGGCGTCATTAACGCGCGAGATCTGTGTACCGAGACACCATTAAGTTCAAAGATCGATAACGATGGCTGTGGTTTGGTCGTCACTTCAAGTGAGCAGTTTGGCTTACATATCTTGTTTGCTAATGATTCAAGCTACATCCAACCGTTGTTTAACAACCAAATTCGTCAAATGGCAGAGTTTCTTAAGCAATATCCCGAAACGTCTATCGAGATACAGGGCTATGCGAGCAAGGTGGGCAATGCAGAGTATAATCTTGCCTTGTCAAAACAGCGTGCTATCGCCGTTGATGAAAGAATTGAGTCCTACGGCATACCGGCAGATCGTGTAACAATTGTCGGTTATGGTGAAACTCATCTTGAAGACTCTGGTGACGATGAGATTAGTCACGCACGCAACCGCAAAGTGATTGCAAACGTGATAGGTTACAAGGGAGATGTCGTTAAAGAATGGACTATTTTCACCCGGTTACCCAAATAACAACCAATTATTAAATTTAGGGAGCAATTGCTCCCTTTTTTATTGGTATCCACGCAATGCGGTGCTAACCTTACGGCAATTCTATCTATGAGAGTATAACTATGAGCAAATTAACGGCTGATATCGAAGCAAACTTGGCACTTTTTGTTGAAGAGACAAAGTCAACTCAACTTGTTTGGGGCTTGCGTAACGAAGAAGGTTGGTTATCTTGTGACTCGACTGAGTTTGAAGAAAGTGAAGTGATGCCATTTTGGTCAACGAAGGAAGATGCGCAAACGCATAACGTTGAAGAATGGGCAGATTTTGAAGTTCTCGAAATCCCACTCGACATCTTTGTTGAGGATTGGTTGCTGACTCTTGCAGAAGATGGGGTTCTTGTAGGTACTAACTGGAACGCGACATTAGAGGGTAAAGAGCTTGAGCCTAGCGACCTTGCTAAGCTATATCTATAAATATGCTCTTTAGAAAAAACGCCAACGCTGGCGTTTTTTTGCTTTTTATTGCAGGATTATCCCCACAAGCAACATTCTAATGAGACCTCCATCCCATTTACCATCACCACTAATACTATCAATAACCAATACGTTGTTCCTTAATTGACGCTCACCTATTATAGTCTGTTAAATCAATAACTAATGATTCACTGAGATTCATGAGCCGAATTCTGGTTAACCTCGCTTGCTCTTTCGCTTTGTTTGCTACCTTTCCATCAAATAGCCAAGATTTACATTCTCAATGGGAAGAGACGTACGCGAACGCATTAAAAAGTGACAAGTCGCGTGCATTATCACTACTGCAAGATCGTTACAATGCATTAGAGCCAAGCATTGAAAAGTTATACATCAGCAGTAAACTACACGGTTTCATGATCCTGAACGGTCAGCCTTACCATAGTAAAAAAACCTTATTTGATGCTGAGTTCACCGCACATGAAAAAAACTTCATTGACGCATTAAATGATGAAGAACAACTCGACTTTGCGTCCGCAAATCAACGCTATCGATCATTATTGAAATATGCAGAGAAAAAGGACTCACTCAATGGAAAGATTATTTTTGAATACCACCTTTGCCGAGCATTAAATCGTCAGGCGCAATATCAACAAGCTAATGTTTACTGCTCGTCGTTAAACACCCATATTGAAGATACATCAAGCTCTTTATTGCCCAAACACATGGCTCACCGCGTCATCGCAAACAATCAAGAGTTTCTCGGTAACTATCAAGCAGCCCTCGATACTTATCAAAAATTGTTGGCTTATATCCCGGACTACGTTGACTCATCCGGAATTTATAATGATGCAGGGTTATTACTATCGACTCTGGGCCATTTTGAAAAAGCGAAGCAATATATCAATATCGCGTTAACCATGCGCGATAAGCAAATGTCGCCATTAAAACTGGCACAATCGCATCACAGCATGGGAAAGGTTACCCTCAAACAGGGAGACTATCGAACCGCAATCGACCACTTTACGCAGTCGAAACAAATCGTTGAACAGTATAACCACCTCATTGGGCTCACTTTTGCACAACTCGGTTTAGGTCAGTCATACATTGGTTTAGGCCAGTTCGAGCAAGGCACCCGTTATCTACTCAGCGCACTAGATAGCGCAACCAAACAGGATAATCCTCAAATTCGTGGTGATATCTACCTAACCCTCGCGTTAGCTCATAAACAACAAGATAAACTTCTCGCAGCAAGAGAATTTGCGCTCCAGGCACTTGATCTCGCTGAGTCGGTGAGTAGTGAGCGACTCAATACCAAATCACTCAAGCTACTCGCAGAACTCTCTGAGTTACAAGGTAACTTCAGCCTTGCTCTCTCCTATTATCGCTCATACGCCCGTTCTGAACTGAGCAAGCGCGATAAAGAACATCGCTCAGCATTTATAGCTCTTGATACCGCGAGACGAAATTTTGACAACGAAAGCAGAGTCTCTGAACTGACGATTGATAATGCAGCTTTGCGTGCACAATTATCCAGTTTAGAAGAGAAAAATCATTTGGCGTTATTTGGAATCGTATTACTAGCATTGAGTTTCATCGGCTATATCTACTACCGCCGTTATGAAACTGCACGATGTGAAAAAGATAACTTAACCGAGGCTTTAACTCGATCTGCTGCCATAAGACAAATTAAACAGCAAAAAGTCGCCAGCAACAGTACTTTGAAACACGTGTTGGTTATTATCGATCTAGATGATTTTAAGAGTTTTAACGATCAATACGGCTATTCATGCGGTGATCGTGCTTTACAGCACGTCAGTACTAAGATTAAAAGTCAATTGCAGAACTCAGATATCGTTGGCCGTCTTGGCGGAGAAGAATTCATTGTTCTATTGACCGAAGTCGATGAACTGGATGTAAATGAGAGAATTGAACGCCTTCATCAAGCCATTGCCGAAGCTGGCTTTAAATCAGACACTGGCGAGTCGCTTTCTATATCAACGAGCTTCTGTTATTTAGCCACCTCGAAAGCGCTGAGTGATTTTGACGAGCTATATGCGATTCTCGACCACACGCTTTACAAATCAAAAACTGAGGGTAAGAATCGCATTATCGATGCATATCAGTAGTCAAAAATCAGCTATCAGTAGCTTGCTTCTGCACTAATTGCTGCATAATGGTCTGTTTATCTTCTAAATACTGATTGAGGCCCACTTTGCGAAGTTCGCAAGCTGGGCAATCACCACAACCACTACCTATAATCCCGTTATAACATGTGAGTGTTTTTTCTTGAATCAAGCATAACGCGTCATATTGATCGGCCAAGGCCCATGTTTCAGCTTTATTGAGCCACATCAGTGGTGTTTTAATAGTGAATTGACGATCCATACCTTTAACTAATGCACTGTTCATCGCCTTTACAAACTCATCACGGCAATCAGGATAGCCTGAAAAATCTGTTTCACACACACCTGTAATAACGCTCTGAGCGCCAATTTGATACGCATAAATACCCGCCAAAGTTAAGAAAAGAATGTTGCGCCCTGGCACAAATGAGTTTGGCAAGCCGTTTTCTTGCAGTTCGTGAGACACGGGAATGTCATCTCGAGTTAACGAGCTAATGGCGAGTTCATTTAATAAACCGACATCCATCACTTTATGTGCTGCAACACCAAGTTCAATGGCCAGCTGTTGTGCTACCTCAATTTCTAACTTATGACGCTGACCATAATCAAAGGTAATCGCGTGAACCTCATCATACTCTTTCAATGCTTGCACAAGGCAGGTTGTGGAATCTTGACCACCACTAAAAACAACCACTGCTTTTTTCATTGAGTTTTCCTTATTAAGCAATTTCAAGGTATTTGTGCGTTTGGATTGAAAGACGCCAGTTCCGAGCAATACAGGTATCAATGCATAATTGCGTAGCTCTGTTCTTTTGGCTTATCGGTTGTAAAGCAATCACGGTTGAAGGCTTGATGGCAACCCCTGCAAGTAAATCATCTAACTGCTGGATATCTTTTTGTGTTCCAACTGGATGCTTGATCTCGTTAGCGCGGATTAATGAACCTTCAAGTACTTCAAGACGCCCTTTCATTGCGACCTTCGGTGACACTGTCACCCACGTCTGTTCACTAACCCGAATATCCGCAGTACCACTAGTCTCAACTTGACAAACACAACCAATGCTTTCGAACGCCTCGGTTAAAGGTCGTAAATCATAGATACAAGGCTCACCACCAGTGATCACGATATGTTTAGCACCGTATTTTTGTTGATATAACGCGACGATCTCAGTGCTCGAAACACGACACCATGTTGATGAATCCCCTTGTTTAGCGAGTATATCAACTAACTTCACTTCATCTTCAGGGTCCGCACTCCACGTCTGCTGGGTATCACACCAAGCACAACCGACCGCACACTCTTGCAGACGGATAAAAACCGAAGGCGTTCCGGTGAATGCCCCTTCACCTTGAATCGTTTCAAACATCTCATTTAATTTGTACAAACTGCACGTCACCTATGCTACACATAATTATCTTGGGTCGTGACGATATAGCACTCATTCGCCTAGGTCAAATGACCCAATCGCATGTTCCTACTTTTGAATCGCTTAGATTATCTATCAATAAATAACCAATGTCGTAACTATAAATATAACCATTACTCAATAACATACAGTACGAAATACGACACCTGTCATAATATTTGCCGACCAATTAAAATATATAATTGATATGATTATAAAATTTTGTCCATTAAGTTTTTTTTCCTACAAGATTCATTTTTTTAAAAGAGTTATCATATGCATGCTCACGCTCATTTTATTAAAGGACAAAAAATGCTGCGCAATTTAACCGTAAAACAAAAAATCACCCTACCACTCATCGGTATCATTGCTCTTTTTACCGCTAGTTCGGTTTTCAATGTCACCATTTCTCACCAACAAAGCAAACTGACTGATGATTTAAACCGAGTCATAATGCCGACATTGTTTACCATTGAAGATGCTTACCGTGATTTGTATCAAGCAACGTCCGCAATTCAAGGTATTGCACTGGCGGAAAACAACCAAGAGGCCATCGATTTTAACCGTTTCGAATATGAGGATAACGCGTACAAAGCCATTCCACGCATGGAGAAAATTCACCAAGTTGTCGATGAAGGCATATTGCCCCTCTCCTCAGCAAAAGAGATTGATAAATTGGTGGAATTAGGCAACCAATGGCTAAGCAGCTATGAGGCTCTTCTTGCCAACCCTCAATCAGATTGGATTCCTATTTACCAGAAAAACAAACAACTATATGAAGAGCAGTTTGTTGCTGCACGTAAACAACTAAACGTGGTAAAAGACCAAGTTGATGCAAAAAAAGTTGAAATTCAAAACGACGTCAACATAGCAGCCGAGAAAGGTGAGTTGTGGTTACAACTTGGCACGCTTGTCGTGATTCTACTCGCAATTGCAACCTGCCTTGTTCTGATTCGTGCCATTGTTCGTCCAATCGAAGATATTCAACTCGCGATGCGTGAAATTGCCTCTGGCGAAGGTGACCTTAACCAGACCATCGAATCAAAATCTAATGATGAGATTGGCCAATTAGCAAAAAGCTTTAACCAGTTTGTATCGAAAATTCGTGCGACAATTCAGCAGGTTGTTACGACAAACTCTTCGGTTAGAACGGAACTAAGCGGCCTAGTTGCCATTTCTCAAACTATCGCCTCACAAACCACCCAGCAACAACAAGAGAGTGAGCTCGTTTCAACCGCTGTGAGCGAAATGCAAGCGACCAGCGGTGTCGTGAGTGACAATGCCAATGAAGCGGCTAACGCGAGTCAAAATGCCAACCTTGAAGTGCAATCGACCAATCAAACTCTGGATAAAACCGTCAGCTCTATCCGTGATCTCGCCGCTGATATTGAAAAAGCAAGCGGTGTTATTCACGATCTCGATGCGGATGTTGGCAACATCGCTTCTGTATTAGATGTCATTCGCGGCATTGCAGAGCAAACCAACCTATTGGCACTGAACGCCGCTATCGAAGCTGCGCGCGCTGGTGAGCAAGGTCGCGGCTTTGCTGTTGTCGCCGATGAGGTTCGCTCTCTTGCAAGTCGTACGCAACAGAGTACGGGTGAAATTCACAACATGATTGAAAAGTTGCAGCAAGGTGCGCAACAAGCGGTTAGTGTAATGGAATCAAGCCGCCATAGTAGCGAAAGTACTATCGAATCAGCGGGTCAAGCCAGTCAATCACTACAAGCTATCCTGACAGCGATTTCAAGCATGAGCGATATGAACACACACATCGCAGCAGCAGCGGTTCAGCAGAGCGAAGTGAGCGAACAGGTAACGGAAAACATCGTTCGTATTGCGACCAACAGTTCAGAAGTTGTCGACATAGTTGGCCAAGCAGAACATAAAATCGACAGTTTGAATCAACAATGTGAACAGCTAGACCAACTGGTTGCCCAGTTTAAATGCTAACGATTCACGAGGATTCCGATCCTGCCACTAAATAGCCAAAGGCCTAGCATCGCTAGGCCTTTGTTTTATTCATCATCAGATAACTTGCGGATATAAGCAGTAATAGCGGCCAATGCAGCCCATCAACAAGCAGTGCGTATAGATTGCTACTATCTACGTGTTTATGAAGCCCTGCTAATGCCAATGAACAAACAACCAGTAACAGTATTAAAACCATCATTGAACGCATACTCACTCGCTCAGGCAAACGCACGCACATCATGATCAATAATATCACCGTGGTCATTAGTGCCAATGTGAGTAACATCGGGGTTTGCCACCACAACAGCAAAATACCACTTGCTGTCATCGCCAGAAGCCAGACACCTTTTTGTTGGAATAACTGTTCACTCTCAACACCAATTTGTCGGTCTAGACGCGTCATATGCCAAGCGCACAGCCAACCAAGCAATAACCCAGCCAAGCAATCAAGGACAAAGGCACTTCCACTGTAAACCAAGGCGATGGATAGCCAACCTAACAAAGCGATACACACCATTGAGCCTTTGTTAAATCCCCATAGACGGGCACGCTTTAGAAGCATCGTAATCACGACAGCCCACAGGGCAATAGCAAGATTTGGCAAACCAAAGCCAACTTGCGTACCTTTCTCCAATAATGGCAGATAGACATATGGCCTTGGTTGAGCAAAACCAAGTTGACCGACTTGAACCAATAAGGTGGTGATGATCAAGGTAAAGAGTAACTTGAGCGTAAAATTACGCTCAAAATAGCCATAGCAAATAGGCAATAATAGCAGTAGCCACCAGCTTGACGTAAACACTAACCCCGTAAGCAGAAAGCTATCGACAAAACTCGAGGCTCGGCTATCTAAATGAGCGACCCACGATTGCAACGAGGCAATCCATTGCAACTCTACCTGATTGTATCTCGGTGCGGCCTCAAAGAGATTACTCACATAATTGACTGACTGAGGCGCTGTTTTCGCAAACAAGTCTTGTACCAACGGCCATTGCTGTGGATAACGATAATCGGCAACATTCAGTTGCCTTGGATCAATTAGACGTGCCGATGAGACTTCAATACCATAATGAGGTGCAAACCAGTTGGGTAATACTCGCCCTTCCCGTTTATCTTGCTGTTGAAAGGCGATAATCTCTGAATCCGACACACAGTGATAAAATATCGCCTTTTGATTTCGCGCCAGTTCTTCACCGACCGTCACGACTAACCCTGTCTCTTCCCACGCCTCTCTTTGAGCGGCGACTTGGGGTAATTCATCCGCACCAATCGTACCGGCCGGTAACGACACTTTACCCGTAAGGATTTCATCAACAACCACGATTTGATTGTCGGCATTGATAATACAAACAGCGCCTTTAGGCTGCGCGAAAACCTGTGCACTACAAAAAACAGAAAAGATCACACCAGCCATTAAGCTGAATATTCTTACGTATGCTTTATTCATCATTGAATCGACTTTCTTAGCCAGTGGATATGGTGCGCGAAACCAGATTTAAAGTAAAACTGACAAGCACTGGAATTGAAGTCCCAAACTTCAACGAACACTTCCTTCACGCCATATTCAAACAACCTTTTCTCCAAGGTCGAATAGAGCTGCTGAGCAATGTTTTGCTTACGAAATTCGGGCAATACATACAATTCGTCAATACTGCCCATTTGCACTGGCTTACTCACCGTCGAAATCAATTCACAAAAATGACCAGTGATAAAACCAACCACTTTACTTTCCACGGTTGCAACAAACACTAAACAGTCTGGATTATCCAAATAGCGCGCGATGCTCTTCTCTTGCTCAATTTCTTCTGCTGTTTTAAAACTGTCTGGTGCTTGGATATGATGCTCATGATGAAGCTGATACATCAATTCATTCAGCGCATATAGATCGCTTTCGCGAGCTGGTGTTATCGTGATCACTGATAGACTAATTAATGGGTTATAAGTAACCTCAGTTTGCTCGGAAGCGGCTAGACAATCAATGAAAACTGCCAATATTCACATCAAATTTTACAATCAAGCCTCCCCATAAACCTAAACGGCCACCTGCCTCAATAATTTTCTGTGATGACTTCTATTTGAACCGATGAAAAAAGGAGCGTTAATCGCTCCTTTCTCACCTTCTATTAACTATTTAGCCGTAATAACATCAGGCAAAATCTGGTCTCTTTATGTACTTGGCAACGTCAACATAATCAATTTGTTTTGCTGGTAAAAACTGCTCTGCATACTGCTGAAATCCACCACTGGTTAAGAATAGTAAGAACAAATCTTCATCAATGTGTTTGTCCAAGGCCATCTTATGCATAATGTCTATCGCAACACTAAATGGCTTGGCTTTTTTGTATGGTCGGTCTGCCGCTGTAAGTGCTTCAAAAATATCGGCTATAACTAAAATTCGCTCTGGGATCGACAAATCAGCGGCGCGGAGTTTCCTTGGATAACCTCTGCCATCCATCGTCTCGTGATGCGTTGAAGCAAAGCGCGGCACATTCGATAGTTCAGGAGGGAATGGCAACGCTTCCAGCATTTTAATACCGCTAATCATATGCTCGTTGATTTTGAAACGGTCTTCCGGAGTTAAAGTGCCGCGTGAAATGGTCAAATTATACACTTCACCATAATTATATTGATGCTCAGGAACCTCCATCTGAATGCCGTGTTTTTCTTCAAACTCAATTTGGCGTACACGATGAATAATATGTTCGGGTTTATCTGCCAATAAATTTTCTTTTACTGGCAACGAGCCTTGCGGCGGTACTTTACTCAGCTCTTCGAATGGCGACAAACCAAGGCGATTATCAAAATGACGTAACCACGTTTGTTGGGCGATGCTTTTCACCCTTTCTATCTTGTCTTCACTCATAAACTCGCCGCCAACATTGGCTTTGGCAACAAATTCAAAGTCCTGTTTAAGTTCAGATTGACGGTTATGCAGCTTTTCAAACGCACTGGCTTTATCAATGCTCTCATCTAACAATGAGCGTAGATATTCAATTTCCGCATCACGCCACAATACTTCAAAACGAGTACGAACTTCATGAATACGGTTATAGTTTGCTTCCAGCTTCGTGCCTTTATCAACCACATGTTCCGGTGTCGTGATTTTTCCACAGTCATGCAGCCACGCTGCAATTCTAAATTCTCGTCGCTCATCATCGTTATTAAAACGAAAATCTTTGTACTTCCCTGTATCCGTATCCTCGGCGATTTTTGCCAGCATCATGCCCAGCTCTGGAACGCGATTACAATGACCAGCCGTGTACGGTGATTTATCATCGATTGCTTGGGCGATAAGACAAATAAATGCATCAATAAACGCCTCACGCTCCTTTGCATGCCGTTCAATTTCACTTGCCATATCAACCATGGATAGCGAAAGTTCGTGAACCTCTTTGATGCGTGTGTCGACTAAACGTACTTGACTAAACTGCCTCTGTTTAATACGCAACGTTTCTCGTCTTAAATGGCTGATGGGTTGCACAATCGGCGAACCAAAAATCCAAGCGATCGGCAGCAGTATCAACATGGCACAAATGGTGATACTAATCGAAGTGACTAAACGCTCAACCACTTGCTTAGTAATCACATTGGTTGGCACAACAACGGCAAAATATTCTTGTTCGCCGCTATTGGACACGGGGGTAACATATAAAAATCTCTCCCCATTCTCTGCGGAAATCATCTGGTTATGTTGTGCTTGTTGAAGCGAAAGATTGAACAGTTCCGGATAAGGTAAGAAACCTGCTTTAGACACGCTGTCATCAAGCCATTTAAGCTCCAGCGCTCTCTTTTGCAAAGGCGTAAATTGCTTGATAGCCTGCTCAATCATTGGCAATAAATGCGCCTGCTCTTTTGAAGCATAAAGATGAAAAGGAATATGATTAAGGTCATTTAAATTGCCAACCGTGATCGCATCAGAATTGGCAGCGCCTTTCATTTCATTTAACGCAAAAGAGCTATCGACAACAAAATCAACTTTACCCTCTAGCAATAAGGCTTTTGCCTGCTCAAAACGCACTACTGGCGTAATATTCAAGCTAGGCTCAAGATTGTAAAGAACCTGCTCGATCCCGCGCCCCTCGATTACTGCTATTGCACCATGTTGTAACTCAGTCACAGTCGTGGGTAAGCGCCCCTCTTGTCGCATCGCCACACCAAGTGGGGCTGTATACATCTTGACGCTCTTTCCTGAGCCATTCAGTGGGTGTTTAGCGGTAAGAGAATGAATAATATCCAATTCACCTTG
Organism: Vibrio scophthalmi LMG 19158; assembly: GCF_000222585.1. Lineage (GTDB taxonomy): Bacteria > Pseudomonadota > Gammaproteobacteria > Enterobacterales > Vibrionaceae > Vibrio > Vibrio scophthalmi. The sequence continues at coordinate 66,036 of NZ_AFWE01000182.1, forward strand.
ATTGAACTTGTTCGTTAAATCTTGGGTAGTGAAACCATTAACGAACTCAAATTGCAACCCCGTCATTTGTGACACAATTTTTAACTGATCGATCGAGTAACCTTTTGGTTCGCCTGCTTGAGCAAAGTCATAGGGTCCCCAATTGTTTTGATTTGACACTTTGAGCGGAGGCGCATATTGCACATTGCGGATTTGCTCATCCGTCAACTTCATTGGTACACCACTGGGAATACTCGTCGTCGCATTTTGCGTTAAATTCGAAGCGATAACTTCACCGTTGTGATTAAACAAAAACGCTTCAACCCCATCACCACCATATACCCCTTTTGCATCGGAACTGATTTTTGAGCTCAGCGATGACAATACAATATCGACACCGATCACCGACTTTTTACTGCGAATAGAATAGGTTTGACCGGTAATTTTGAGATGCTTAAACAAGTACGGATCCGTTTTATATACCGTGCTTTTCGTTGCAGAGTGATACCAAGGCCGCTGTGAGGGAAAGTAGTTACTATGTTGCGAAACAATTCGAGTTCGTTTTAACGAATCACTGTAATACTCAGTGGTACGAATTCGTTCAGCGCCTGAACCTTTGATCTTAATAATTACCCAGCGATCGTGGTCAACCGCATCAATTCTTTCTCGAACAATAGGTGACGATTCTAAGTTAATTATTTGATAAAAATCTTCCGTGTTGTTGCCATAATAGAGGCTATAGAACAGTGGATTATCTTTTAACACCTGAACGAAAATATCGCGGATTTCTTTCTCACTAAACTGCTTTTCCGCAGCAGTAGAAACCGTACGTAAAATTTGCGCGCTACTGGTCGCATTAACATCGATTTGTTGAATGTAATCACTGATCTCTGAGCTGGCCATGGTCAATTTAGACAGCACGTGCTCTTCGGTCATTTGCCGACTAAAGTAATATTGTAAACTAATAGCAAATATAGCGGTAAGTACAGTGGCAAAGAGAAACATACTACCGACAGTGAAGCGAATTGAAAATTTTCTAGCCTGTTTTGACGAACTCTTCATCGTGATCTTTGCCCTCCTTTGGCATCAATCAGGTAAGTCATTGTTATTATGCTTATTGTTTCTTTTTTATAATCCTAAGCCCGTGGCACACATCTAATCATCCTAGTTAGACTGCTCACCATTATTTAATACTAATCCACTATTCAACTTACTGCACAAAAGTTCAGCATTCCATTCGTTATAATTCTTGCATAAGTGCAACAAATACCTCACATTTATGCAAACCACCTTCTCCATACACATTGATGAGTGAATGTTTAGAGTATATACTCTAAATTATTTTCTTGAGTATTTGTCATGAAATTGCGTTCCCTTTCAGTACTATTCAGTTGTGTCGCCTTGGCACCGATGGCACATAGCGCCGAAATCAGTTTTGATGAAGCATGGCTGCTACTGCAAAAAGACAATAACTCGATTGCCGCACAACGAGCCAACCTTGAACGCTATCTACACCTGCAAGAGGCCAGCGATAGCCTCAACTTGCCAAAAGTTACGATAGGCGCGAATTACACCCGACTTGATCAAGATGTGAGCGTGTCGGGAAAACAACTTAGCGACAGCTTAAGTGGTGTACCCGACCTGTCTGGGCTAGGTGCCATAATACCAACACCAGTCATAGGCCAAGTTTTGAATGGTCTTGGAGGCATAACTTCCACTGTCTCTGAACGTGATATCTTTAGCTCCTCTATTCGTGCCATTTGGCCAATTTTCACTGGTGGACGAATCAGCGCAGCGCAAAGTGCCGCAGAAGGCAAAACCGACGAAGCGGTCAGCCAACTGGCGATGGAGACACAAGCTCGCTATGAAGATCTCAGTAAATACTATTTCAGCGTTTTATTAGCAGAAGAGGTGGTGCATACACGCCAGTTAGTTGAACAAGGACTCACCAAACATCGCAACAATGCCCTCAAACTTGAACAACAAGGTCAAATTGCCCGCGTCGAGCGTTTACAAGCTGAAGCTGCGCTTGATAAAGCAACCGTTGAGCGTAAGAAAGCACAAAAAACACTGGTTATCGCCCAATCAGCATTAAGCGAAATACTCAACCAAACAACACAAGTAGAGCCGCGCGATCCGCTATTTATCAACTCAAATTTACCGCCGCTCAGCGCTTTTGTTGATCAAACACTCGCCACCTACCCCGGCCTCGATCTGCTCGATGCCAAAGAAAAGCAAGCCAATAGCTTGATCAAAGCGGAACAGGGCAAATACTACCCTGAAGTATATCTCTATGGTGACTACAGTCTGCATGAGGACGATTCACTGGCAAGCCAAATGAAACCAGACTGGTTAGTCGGTGTTGGAGTGAGCATTCCGCTCATCGATAACAGCGGTCGTAGCGAGCAAGTAAAAGCGGCACATAGTGCGGTGAATCAAGTCAAGTATCTCAAAGCTCAAGCTAAGCAAGATCTCTCCGTACTGGTTAAAAAGACCTACCTTGAAGCCCAACAGGCACAAGAAGAAGTGGTCGGCCTTGGATCGAGTCTCGAATTAGCACATGAAAATCTTAAACTGCGTAACAAAGGCTTTTCACAAGGCTTATCAACTTCAACCGATGTGGTTGATGCGCAACTTTACCTAGCCAGTATTCAAACACAGCGTGCAGCCGCGAGTTTTAACTATCTTATTTCGCTGGCGAAGCTATTGGCACTATCGAATCAAATGAACAGTTTTCCCCAATACCAGCAAACTGCCATTGCAACTAAGAGCCTGTAAGGAACGGACATGAAAAATAAAAAAACACTCGCGCTTTCTGCGGCAGCAATTGCTCTAGCTTCATGGGTAGGTTACAGCTTTTATCAAGCTTACCAGCCTAAGCCTATGCACCTACAAGGTCAGATTGAATCTCAGCAATACAGCATTTCCTCCAAAGTTGCGGGACGTATCGACCAAGTTCTGGTTCGCAAAGGTGACATGGTCACTAAAGATCAACTTATCTTCACTATTCACAGCCCTGAAATTGAAGCAAAATTAGAGCAAGCAAAAGCGGGTGAAAAAGCGGCGGATGCACTAGCGAAAGAGGCAGAGAAAGGCGCACGTAGCCAACAAATTCAAGCGGCAAAAGATCAGTGGCAGAAAGCAAGCGCGGCTGAAGAGTTAGCCGAAAAAACCTATCTTCGCGTCAACAACCTCTATCAAGATGGCGTTGTTGCAGAGCAAAAGCGCGATGAGGCCCTAACTCAGTGGCAAGCAGCAAAATATACACAAAGTGCCGCTTTCCAAATGTATCAAATGGCCAAAGAAGGCGCTCGTGATGAGACCAAAGTCGCGGCAGCTGAAAAAGCGCGTATGGCCGCAGGCGCAGTCGCCGAAGTGGAGGCTTTCGCCGCCGATACACAAGTCATGAGTTGGTTTGATGGCGAAGTTTCTCAAGTTCTACTGCAAAGTGGCGAGCTAGCGCCTCAAGGTTTCCCTGTGGTTACCGTGGTTGATATACAAGATTCGTGGGCGGTGTTGAATGTGCGTGAAGATTGGCTGAAACACTTCCAAAAAGGAGCAACATTTAACGCTTACCTACCCGCTTTGGACAAAACGGTTGAGTTTACCGTGACTCACATTGCTGTGATGGGTGACTTTGCAACATGGCGTTCCACTGATGCTTCTCAAGGCTTTGATTTACGAACTTTTGAGGTCGAAGCTCGCCCAACCAAGGCAGAACCAGAATTGCGTATGGGCATGAGCGTAGCGGTTGAATTGTAATGGCAAGCGATTCACACACTATTAGTCAATGGCAGATAGTTCGACGAGACGGCTGGTTGCTTTCCAGCCTAACGTGGTTGCCGGTCGCCTTGGCGCTATCGATTTGGGCCGTGTTCTCACACGGGATCGCTCGTGACCTCCCCATCGCCGTGGTGGATTTTTCTCATAGCGAAATGTCTCAAACCTTAACGCGCTACTACGATGCGACGTCAAGCATGGCTGTGATCCAGCAATTACAAAGTGTTGAACAGGCGAAACAAGCACTGGTTGAGGGTGAAATCTACGCTTATGCGGTCATCCCAAGCAACTTTGACAGCGACGTATACAAAGGTTTAATGCCGCGAGTCTCAGTCTTTTATAACAGCCAAACCATCCTGATCGGTAAGTTAGTCAATTCCGCCTTTTTGCAAGCACAAGGGACGTTTAACGCTCAAGTTACCACGATGAAGAATCTTACTCTGGGTAACCAAACCATCACCAGTGCGATGGCAAACGCCGTCCCAATTCGTACCCAAATAACCCCACTGTTTAATAAAAACAGCAACTATGCGCAGTTTTTAGTGTCAGCGGTCGTGCCTGCATTATGGCAAATCGTTGTAGTTGTGAGTACGATTTTAATTTTAACGGCCAATCACCGCATGCGAGGTTTACGATCTTGGCTCGGTGAAAGACCCGCAAAACAGATCCTAAATACATTAGCGCCCTACTTGCCTATTTTTGTTCTACAAGGTTTTGCGTTTTTGTGTTGGTTCTATATCGGTTTGAAATGGCCGATGAATGGCAGCTTATTCCTGCTTGTTGTTGGTCAATTTGTTACCGCGATTGCCTGCATGATCATGGGAAGTTTCTTCTTTTTTATGACACTCGATCCTGCGCGGGCGATGAGCTTTGCTGGCGCATTCACCGCGCCTAGTTTTGCTTTTATGGGTATCACCTTTCCAGTGACCGATATGAACAGCTTGGCGCAATTTTGGCGGAGTTTATTACCCATCAGCCACTACATCGAACTGCAAGTTAACCAAGTCAGCTACGGCGAACCCTGGCCCGTTGCGCTCAATGAACTGTTACCGATGCTGGGCTATGCCCTGCCATTGTTGCTCACTCTTGTGCTGGTGAAAAAGCACTTAAAACAGGAGCGATTAGCATGAGTTTGTGGTCGTTAATTAAAGCTGAATTAAAAGCCCTGTTAACCAATCCAGTCGTCATGCTCACGGTATTTGGCGGCGTGGTTTTCTACTCTTTTCTATACCCATTGCCGTATAGCAATCAAACCCCGCTAGAGCAAAAAATTACTGTTGTGAACTTGGACTTGAGTCAAACCAGTTACCAGCTCGAACGTATGGTTGATGCAACACCACAAGTCAATATTGTCCGTAGAGATAGCTCAATCATCGGCGCAAAAGAGGCGTTCTTAAACGGCGATGTGAGCGGCATATTAGTGATTCCAGAACACTTCTACAAAGATTTGTTAATGGGTAAAAGCCCCACGCTGGCTTACGCAGGTGATGCCTCTTATTTCTTGGTTTACGGCACTATTGTCGAAGGCTTAGCCCACGCAGGCGGCACACTAGCGGCCAAAACAACCGTCAGTAAATTGGTGATTGAAGGAACTCCGATTGAACAAGCGGTGAATCAATACGCACCAAGTCAGCTCAATATGAAGCCTACTTTTAATCCTCGCATGGGCTATCTAGATTATGTTGTTCCGGCGGTTTTTGTTTTAATTTTGCAGCAAACACTTGCAATGGCAGCAGGATTGCTTGGCGGGACACAAAAACACGGTAAAGGGTATTGGAGCCGCACGCCAGCGCTCCAGCTCATCGCGGTTCGCACCTGTATCTTGGTGATAACCTATTACCTACTTAGCATGTATTACTTCGGTGCTAGCTTTACGATGTACAGTGTTAACCAACTCGCCCCTATCAGCCAGTTGCTCACCATGCTACTGCCGTTTTTAATCGCCACCAGCGCGATCGGAATATGGCTTGGGCAAATATTACCACGCCGAGAATTAGTCACGCTGGTGGTACTGATAAGCTCCATGCCACTCATATTCAGTGCGGGTTTTATTTGGCCGACACAATCCATTCCTAACATTGTGCTTTGGCTAGCGAATCTCTTCCCAAGTACCGCCGCGATACAAGGATTCTTGGCGCTGAATCAAATGGGGGCTGATTGGCAACAAGTCGCACCACATTACACCCAGCTTTGGCTACAAGCCATCGCTTGGTTTAGCTTGGCGCTTTGGTCAGTACATCGAGGCAAGCAGAAAGCTCACCATAAATAGTGAGCTTGCTTATTAGCTGTTATCGATAAAAATAAAGCGTGGTCAATCAACCACGCTTTATTTTTTACTCATATATTTAGCCGTTTTTCACCAGCAGTGATGAAGCCTATTGCCATGACTGCCAGCGACTGCGCATTTTCTCAATCACCGCTTGCGATACCCCATGAATATTTTGATACTGACCGAGACATTCAATCACTTCAAATTCAGCCCCTAACTTCTTCGCCATCTGATAATAGGGTTTGATTTCCCAACGGCGAACGAACGTATTGGAAACCACTACATCTTGACCATTTTTAAGGGCCGCTTCCGTCTGCGCTTGGCACCACTGATGGGCATCTTCCAATTGCAACGGATCAAAATGATACTCACCGGTTGTGAGAGCAAAATACATATCCGCTTCAAAATGAGCAGTTTGATAAGTGCTTGCCAGAGTGCTCTTTCCCGAACCGGGTAAACCACGAATAAGTGTTAATTTAGGCATACTGCTAATGGGGCTTAGGGAATATTGAACAATTGCTGTTGATTATACTTAAATTTGTTATCGACATCTCAAATTGATTCAGGTAAGTTTGGATGTATAGACGTCCAAAGCTGCTTTAGGGAGAAAGCTGTGCCGATTAGGATCCCCGATCAATTACCCGCTTCAGATGTGCTACGCGAAGAAAATATCTTCGTTATGCCCGAAACTCGTGCTGCGACACAGAACATTCGTCCACTGAAGGTGTTAATCCTAAATCTAATGCCGAAAAAAATCGAGACGGAAACTCAGTTTTTGCGCCTGTTATCAAATAGCCCGCTGCAAGTAGATATTGAGTTGCTACGCATTGATAACCGTCCAAGCAAGAATACACCCACTCAACATCTTGATACCTTCTATCGTCAATTTGAAATGGTCAAGCAACGTAATTTTGATGGCATGATCATCACCGGTGCCCCACTGGGTTTGGTGCAATTTGAGGATGTGATTTATTGGGATCACTTAAAGAATATTATGAGCTGGGCCAAAGAACATGTCACCTCGACGCTGTATGTGTGCTGGGCGGCGCAAGCGGGCTTAAAACTGCTCTACGATTTACCGAAACGAACTCGTAAAGAGAAGCTGTCTGGCGTATATCGCCATCAAGTGCAGCAACCTTTCCATGCTCTACTACGTGGTTTTGATGATGAGTTTCTAGCGCCCCATTCTCGTTATGCTGATTTCTCGTCAGAGTATTTAAGCGAACACACTGATCTGGATATTCTAGCCACATCCGATGTGGCTGGTGTTTACTTAGCGTCAACGAAAGACAAGCGCAATGTGTTTGTTACAGGACACCCTGAATACGATGCCCATACCTTACACAATGAATATGTGCGAGATAGTAATGAAGGGATGGAACCCGTTGTTCCGGTAAACTACTACCCAAATAACGACCCACAGAACAATCCACGCGCCAGTTGGCGTAGCCATGGTCATCTATTGTTTTCAAACTGGCTCAACTACTGTGTTTATCAACAAACACCGTTTGACCTTGAGCACTTTAGTGAAGCAAACTTTACTAAAGACGACTAATCGGAAAGATAAGAGTAAACCACTCTCGAACAACGACAACACTCCCAAAAGGCCATCACGCATGGCCTTTTTTTACATTCTTTGCTGCCGTTCAACTCGCATGTTAACCATATACTCACTCGCTCTACAGGGCTTTCCGCGCTTTGCCGTGATTATAATCCCCTCATAACCAAGGGGTTGGTCATGACATCTTGTATTCGCAGATTTATCATAAACAAACAGACACTTATCGCCACCAGCTGTCTGTTATTACTTTCCGCCTGTGTCACCATTCACACCGATGAACGTGTAACACTCAATATCTCATCCCAAGAAAAAGCCGAAGCACGGATTGAACTTGGGATTGGCTATCTACAACAAGGTAACCTAGCAAAAGCGCGGGAGAATTTTGAAAAAGCCCTACAACACACACCTGATTACTATCGCGCTCAACTCTCACTCGCCCACTATCACCAACAAGTGGGTGAATACCAATACGCGGAAAACTTGTATCGCAAAACACTCGCCTTACACCCCAGCAATGGCAACGTACTCAATAACTACGGTACCTTTCTTTGTAAACAAGGTAACTTCACAGCGGCTGAAGGTTATTTCAAACAAGCGATCAAACAGCCGAGGTATTATTCCATTTCGGCTAGTTACGAAAATGCCGCTTTTTGCGCCATCAAATCAGGAGACATCAATAAAGCAATGCTCTATTTCTCAAGAGCAATTGATTATGAGCCGACGCGCCATCGTGCAGTATTGAACTTAGCAAAACTTGAAATTAGCCAGAGCCAACTGAATGAGGCTCGCTTGCGATTGTTTCGATTAATGCAGACCGAAGAGTTAAATTTGCCAGTGAAGCGTAAGGTACTTACGTTAATGATTGCACTAGAAACCAAAGCCGACAACGCAACCCTTGTCGAACGCTATCAGCAGCAACTGGCCGCAATCAACACATGATCTGGGATAACTATAAAGCCGCGTTTCAAACAATCAACATCAATCACGGTCACAAAAAAGCCCGCATTAGCAGCGGGCTTAAACAGGGTTTTACGAGTATTAGCGAGATTTGAGCGCTAACCATGCTGCTCGCTGAGCTTGGTCTTTAAAGCTCCACGCAACAAATCGACTGATCTTCTGCCCTTGGCTCATCTCGACAATCGTCACTTGCTTGGCAGCCACTTTTTCCAAGTTTTTGCACAACCAACGCACGTTATCTTTTTTTGAAATCAAGGTCGTAAACCATAGCACCTGTGTGGCAAACTTTTCACTCTCATACGCGAGATTTTTAACAAAAGTGGCTTCGCCCCCCGGGCACCATAACTCGGCTTTTTGACCGCCAAAATTGAGCGTAGTGCTTTGTTTTGATGAGGTTTTTACTGGTGTGGACGTTGCCTTCTCAGCTTTCACATTGCCGCGCTTTTCCTTATGTGCATTAAGGTTGGCGATTTTACGCTCGGTGCCTTTCTGTGCTTCTTCTAACGAACTATGAAAGGGTGGATTACACGTGGTCACATCATAGTATTCACCCGGCTGTATGATGCCTTGGAAGAAATGACGACTGTCACTTTGCAAGCGACACTCAACATTACCGACTAATACGTCGTTCTCCGTGGCGATACGATTTGAGTTGTCCACTGACACCGAATCAACATCGCTGCCCACATAGTGCCAGCCGTATTGCGTCGCGCCGACAATCGGATAAATACAGTTAGCGCCAACACCTATATCCAGCGCCCTGATAAGTTTGTGGTTAAGCTTTGGCGCTTCTGATGAGAGCAAATCTGCTAAACGATGAATGTAATCTGCACGGCCAGGGATAGGCGGACACAAATACCCCTCAGGTATATTCCACTGCGTGACACTGTAATGTTCAGCCAATAACGCTTTGTTTAATAGCTTCACCGCAATAGGATCATCAAAACGGATCGTCGCTTCACCAACTGGGTTTTTAACCACGTGTTTTGCAAGCTCAGGAAGCGCTTTCACCAAGCGTACAAAATCGTAACGCCCTTGATGAACATTACGCTTGTGCAGCCCTTGCTGGCCTTTCAGTTGAGTAATGTTTGTCACACTACTCGATGGCAATTTGTCGCTCTTAGCGCTCATGCCACGTTTTACACCGTTTTTATTGGCCGGACGCTTGGTTGACGACCCTTTGTTTTTTTTAGCGGATCGTGGGGCGCGCTTGTCGCGCGGCGCATCATTTGTACTCATAGCGAATTGGTTACTTCTGTTCTCGATAAATCATAAACAAACGAGCATCCAGCTCCAATTGATGATATTCCGGTTCCATATGACAGCAAAGTTGATAGAACGATTTGTTATGATCTTTCTCTTTTAAATGGGCAAGCTCATGAACCACGAGCATACGCAATAAGGGTTCTGGTGCATCTTTAAACATGCTAGCGATACGAATCTCGTTCTTCGATTTTATTTTTCCGCCGTGCACCTTCGCAGTATAAGTGTGTAGCCCTAACGCGTTATTAATTAGGTGGATCTTATTGTCATACACCACCTTACTCAGTGGTGACGTTTTCTTCATATATTGGTTTTTCAGCGCGATGGTATATTCATACAACGCTTTTTCACTTTGAATCTTATGACGCTCTGGATAGCGTTTTTCAAACCAAGCACAGAAACGACCAGACTCAAGCATTTGTGACACTGGCGTGAGGATATGTTCAGGATACCCTTGGATATAACGCAACGCAGGATTCATAGTGACTCGACAACATAATCAATAACGGCCTAAGTTTACCCCAATTACCCGCACTCATCACTCGAATCATTGTCGCATGCGCGCTATTCGCCTATACTCCAGCCAATTTCTTCATCTCCTGATTTAAAAAAGGCTCAGTATGAAAAGACTGGTTTTATATGTCGCCGACAAATGTCCACACTGTAAAGATGCGCAGCGCTATCTTGACTCAAAAGGCTACCCATACCGTTTGACCAACGCAAAAATGCAACGCGGACGCAAAGAACTACAAGCCATGGGGGCTCGCTCTATCCCTGTATTGAAGATCGGTGATCAAATTATGGTCGGATGGAATCAGAAGAACTTTGAGAAGATGTATCAAAGTTAGTGTTATTTCAGGAATTTAAATGGGTGGAATTTCCACCCATTTTTGTTTTAGCCAACGCAACTCGTTACCTACGCTCTAAACCCCCACACCGCATCAATCAGCTTAATCATCAGCTCTTTTGAAACCTCTTCACCATCTTTTTCTGGTAAGTATTCAACAAAATCCGCGCCGATAAACTTAGGGTGTTGAGCGATTCCATAGACTAAATGCAACGCTTCCCTTGCGCTCAAGCCCCCCACATTTGGCGTCGCACAGGCTCGGAACATGCTGCCATCTAACGCGTCGTAATCAAACGACAAATAAACATGGTCATACTCTTGTTCAACCTTAGCGAGTAATTGTTTCAGCACCCAATCAATACCCAACGATTCAATCATCGCCATATCGAAATTGACCATGTCATAGCGCTGCATCAATTGATGCTCGTTAGGCATTAAATCACGGACCGCCACGTAATACACATCACGAGGGTTGAGTGCCAATTCTGGCTCTACTTGCCAACCATTGTGAGGATATTGGTCCATCAATAGCGCCAAAGGCTTACCATGTAAATTGCTGGCCAGACTGTTATTACAATCGGCGTGAGCATCCACCCAGATCACCGCCACTCGCTTACCCTGTTGTTTTTGATAATACTCTAATGCCCCTTGAACAGTGCCCACGGCGATAGAATGATCGCCACCCAGAGTGATTGGCACACGCTGGTTCTGATACGACGCTATCACTTTATTTTTTAGCTCATCACAATAATGTTTGAGGGCCAACTCTTTTTGCGCCTGCGCGATCATATCAAGGGCTTTTTGCGTTGGTTGTACATCTCCGAGGTCGCGTATATCAGCCCCCCAACGCTGATTCCTCACCGCCATCCACTCCGTTAGACCCATCCATGAACCTTCATTCAATCGTCGTAGTCCCTCTACCGTATTTTCACTCGTTGGATAACAACCCAGTTGATTAAAGGGGGCACCGATAACATCGAAGGTTCTTGGCATAGATAAACTCCTTAATATGCTCTGTTTGATTTGGTGGTGATTTAACACCTTAAAGCTTGATAACTCGCTCTCGACTATTGAGCTACTAGAAAGACCTGAGTTAGAGAGCCACTTCACACGCCATCGCTACTTACTCACTCGGTGGCATAAGCATTATCATCTTAGGCAAGGTCAATATGCACCCAGCGTAATAGCAATAATTGAAGTTTAAATACGATCGTAAATTTATCTTCTTAAACAACAAAACAAGTGTTGACAAGTGTCACTTAGCTCTTTAATATCCGCCGCCAGCAAGTAAAGGGTTTGAAAAAACCACTTGTTTTACAAAGTAATACCAGCACAGATTCAGCTGATCTCGGTCAGTTGTGTTTCTATTTTTTAAAAGTAGAGAGACAACAAATTTGAGATTCGGCATGACTACACAAACTACCTCAGCTCCAGCGTCAAACGACAGCCAAACATCTTGGCAATCTAAAGCAATTCTTAGCGTAGCATTCTTAATGGCAACCACTTCTGTGGGTCCAGGTTTCCTTACGCAAACGGCTGTATTTACCAACATCTACAAAGTCGACATGGCCTTCCCTGTTTTCGCTTCGATGTTTATCACTTTTGGTATTGTGATGAACTTGTGGCGCATTGTTGGCGTATCTGGTCTACGCATCCAAGACATTGCGAACAAAGTAGCTCCAGGTATGGGTTACGCTGTTGGTATTCTACTGGCACTTGGTGCAGTCGCATTCAACTTTGGTAACGTCAGTGGTGCGGCTCTAGGCATTAATGTGCTAACCGGCGTTGATACGACTTGGGGAGCATTGTTTACCGGTCTGGTCGGTAGCTTACTTTTCGTCGTGCACAACGCGTCGAAACGCATGGACCAAATGGCGCGCTACCTTGGCCTATTCATGATTATCCTTATCGCTTACGTCGCTATGACCAGCCTTCCACCAATGGGTAAAACGCTAACAGCCGCGGTGATGCCTTCTGATTTTAGTAGCCTTCTTTTGCCAACGCTTACCATCGTTGGTGGCGCGGTCGGCGGTTACTACACGGGCGCACAACGCCTAGTTGATATCGGCTTGCAAGGTAAAGAAAACATTCCTTCAATCAAAACGGCAGCTTGGGCAGGTATTTCAATCGCGGTTGTGATTCGTATTCTACTGTTCTTGGCCGTGTTTGGGGTTATCTCAGCAGGAGCGGTACTTGATAGCTCAAACCCAGCAGCAGATGCTTTCCGTCAAGGTGCCGGTGAAACAGGTTACTTCATCTTTGGTTTGGTACTGTTTGTCGCGTCAATTACTTCGGTAGTCGGCAACTCTTACATGGCTATCTCACTGATCAAAACCTTATTCCCAACGGTTGCTCGCAATGAAAAAGCATGGTGTGTGGCATTTATCCTAGTCACTAGCCTTGGTACAGTAACGATGAACATGCCAATTTTACTGCTGATGCTAGCCGGTCTGGTGAACAGTATCATCCTGCCTATCGTTCTTGGCATGGTACTAGCTGCAACACGCCGCAAAGACATCATTGGTGACTACAAACACCCAATGTACCTAACGGCGATTGGTGTGACGATTGTGGTGGTGATGGCCGCTTCAAGCGTGACCAACATTGGTAACTTCGTAAGCAAGTTTATGGGCTAACCTCGCTCCAAAACAGATCATACATTCCAACGATAAAAGAGCCGCTCGCGGCTCTTTTGTCTATTCACCAACCGCTATCGGCTCATTCAAGGTAAAACTTTTTACAAATTCGATAAAGGTGCGATCGGCAATCGAGAGATAGCCATCTTTGCGCCACGCCAACGCTAAATCGAGTTTTACGGGTTGCTCAAAAGGAATACCCACCACGTCAGATTCATGATGGGTAACTAATTCTAGCAAAGCGGTAATCGCAAATTCACGCCGCACGATACTCAAGATCAGAGGTAATAGGTTGGTTTCAAACGCACACTGTAGTTGATGATTGTGCTCCTTTGCTTTTGCTTCGATATAGTCACGGTGAAAGTAGCCATCTTTAAACATCACCAGTTCTTGTTGGAAAAAGTCATCAAAGCGTAGCGAACTATAGTCAGCAAAAGGATGCTCCCGGCCAACTACCGCCACCATTTCCGAGCTGAGCAGGTGATCGGTTTCTAGATCGTCGGGTACGTTGTCTTGATTGATCACACCAATATCAAGTTCCCCATCCAATAACATTTGGCGAATGGAGCTAGTACCTGCATCAATCAGCACCAACTTTAAATTGGGGTAACGGCTTTTAAACGCCATTAACACCTGCGGAAAAAAATAGGACCCCATCATACTGGGTGCACCTAATCTTACTTCCCCTTTCTCCAACCCTTTCAATTCATCCATTGCCAGCTTTGCATCTTCGATTTGTTGCAATACCCGTTTAGCATGCTCCAATAATACACGCCCTTCATCGGTGAGTTCGACGCGCCTTTCTTCTCGACGAAACAATTCCATGCCAAGTGTTTGCTCAAATTTTTTGATCGAGATACTCAGTGCGGGTTGGGCAATGTGTAACGCTTTGGCGGCATGAGTAAAATGACCAAATTCCGCTACGGTAACAAAATGCTTGAGCTGTTTTGAGTTCATGATATACAAATTATATTAAGGTGATATTTTTAATATATTTTATTTATTCCCATCTCGCTGCTAATTTGATCACAACCACAACGATAAATCAGAAGTCCCATGATCGAATGTCGCACACCGCAGTATCAAAAAGTCACGCTAAGTCTAGCACTTGGCTCATTTTTGATTTTCTGTAACTTATACCTGTTTCAGCCCATGCTGCCGTATATGGCTAACCACTTTGCCGTATCTGAAACTCAGGTCAATTGGATTTTTGCTGCGACCACCCTCGCCCTTTCAATTTCATTAGTTCCTTGGGCGGTGGGCTCTGAGCGCTTTGGGCGACGAAATGTGATGTTGTTTGGGCTACTCGTTTTGCCTGTTATCAGCCTTGCTATGTTGTTTACTGATTCATTGATCGGTTTGGTATTACTGCGTGCAGTAATGGGCATCGCATTAGCCGCTTTCGCGTCTGTGGCAGTGGCTTACATGGTAGAAGAGCTCAGCCCAAAAGCCTTTAGTCAAGCGATTGGCACTTACATCGCAGCCAATTCACTGGGCGGGATTAGTGGTCGAATCCTAGGTGGGATGTTAACCGAACATCTAGGTTGGCAATCAGCCGTCATTACTATGGCTATTTTAACCATAATCGGCGCCTTTATCGTGATCGGCTTATTGCCGCATCAGCGTCATTTTAAAGCGCAGAAAGGGATGCTTCGTTATCACAATCGCGCACTACTTTCCCACCTTCGCAATCGTACCATATGGCTGGCGATGTTAATTGGTGGCCTCAACTTTGCCCTATTTGTTAACCTCTATTCCGTGATGGCGTTTCGCTTGGTCGCGCCCCCTCATCAATTACCGATTGGTATCGCCTCGATGATCTTTCTCTGTTATCTGGCGGGTACATTAAGCTCCAAACTCACTGCAACATGGAACCGCCACTATTCAGCCATTCACGGGATGATGCTTGGAACCACCATCAGTTTACTTGGGATGCTCGTGGCCTACTTTGATCAACTTATCTGGATGATCATGGGATTGTTGCTGATCAGTTTTGGCGCATTCTTTACCCATACTCTTGCTTATGCATGGGTGAGTCAGAAAGTGAAACGAGCCAAAGCGACGGCAACCGCACTTTACTTGGTGCACTATTACATTGGAGGCAGTTTAGGCGGGTTCTATTTAATCTACAGCTGGCAACATGGCGGCTGGGCAGCAGTCATCCTTGCCGGTAGTGTACTCTACCTATTAATATTTTGGCTCTGCCTGCGCCTACAAACGAAACCTAAAAACCAACTGGCGAAATCTGGTATCATTGCGCGGTAAAACTAGCCTCATGCCATTATAAAAAATCAAAAGGCATGCAAATATCAGGAAGCACGATGAATTGCCCACACTTAACTCAACAGCCAGACATTGCTTTGCAAGTCAATCAATGGCTCAACGATGTCGTTATTGGATTAAACCTTTGCCCTTTTGCAGCAAAGCCGCAGCGCAACAAACAGATTGAAATTTTTGTTAGCCAAGCAACAACCGACGAAGCTTTATTGGAAGACATCTTCAACCAGCTCTTAAGGCTCGACCAAACCCCAGTAAACGAACTGGAAACAACACTGGTCGCCGTGCCAAATATGCTCTCGGACTTTTGGGACTACAACCTGTTCATTGATTGGGTTGAAGGCTTGATCCGCCAACAAGGTTGGGATGGTATTTTCCAAGTCGCGACCTTCCATCCCGATTACTGTTTTGCCGATTGTGAGCCTGACGATGACTCCAATTTAACCAATCGATCACCGGTGCCGGTTTTCCACCTGATCCGCGAAGAAAGCATGGCAAAAGTACTCAAACATTACCCTGATCCGGAAGCGATTCCAGAAACCAATATTGCCCGTGTTGGCGCACTTACCAGCGAAGAGCGCAAACAGCTCTTTCCTTACTTATTTAGTTAATTCCTTCTTTATCGTCAGCATCAGCTCTTGGTGCTGACGAATGTGTGATTTCTTACTCGATCAATTGGCTAATTCGCGTCGAACCATGGCGAGGAGAGCACGCGTTTGCTAATATTGCGCGATATTTGTTATTGCCGGATTTAAGCGCATGTATTTATCAAAACTGACTCAAGAAATTTTCGATCACCTTTACCGTGATATTAACGAATTCCGTAGCACTTTCGACCTACCCGTTGCTGCGCCAGAAAGCCTAGACGCTAAAGCCGACACGCTGCACACCTCACTGGCTATCGAAGAATTGACAGAACTTGCGGAAGCGGACAATAAAACTGAACAAGCAGACGCGATCATCGACAGCGTTTACGTTTTGATGGGCCGCCTTGTGCACCTTGGTAACGACAAAGTTGAAGACAACCTTG
Source organism: Vibrio scophthalmi LMG 19158 (assembly GCF_000222585.1). Lineage (GTDB taxonomy): Bacteria > Pseudomonadota > Gammaproteobacteria > Enterobacterales > Vibrionaceae > Vibrio > Vibrio scophthalmi. The sequence continues at coordinate 82,635 of NZ_AFWE01000182.1, forward strand.
CGATCAGCTACCTAATCGACCTGCTGCTTAACGTTGCTGTGAACCGCGGAATCGACTTCCTACCTTGTTGGGATGAAGTACACTCAAGCAACATGAGCAAAGTGTGCCGTAACGAAAAAGAGTATGCAGAAACTGAAGCTTTTTACGCAGAGCAAGGTATTAAATTAATGGCCGTAACTAAAGGCGATTACATCATTGCGAAGTGTGCAGAAGACTTCGTCTCAGACGCGAAGACCATCCGTCAAGGTAAGGTACTAAAATCGGTTTACTACCGTCCGGCTGACCTCGCGCAACTGACAAAGTAACAGATAGACTAAAGCTGCCCTCGGGTGGCTTTATTTTTAAGTGCAGACATGAAAAGCAGTAAACAGACAGTGAGCAAGCCCGTCACATGGATTTAATCGTGAAACTCATCCCTCTTACCATGGAACACGCTCCGACATTACTGGCATTCGAGCAAAAAAATCGTGGTTGGTTTGAACTGCACATCACACCACGTGAAGAGGATTTCTATACCCTACTTGGCGTGCAAACCCATATCGCCGAACTGCTGCTCGATCAGACTCTAAACAGAGCCTATTCAACGTTATTGCTCGATCGTCACGACAATCTCGTTGGGCGGGTCAACCTTGCCAACATTCACCAAGGAAAAGCCTTTCTTGGTTATCGACTCGGCAAGCCATGGGTAAAGAAAGGGCTGGCGAAAAAAGGGGTGAAGCTCATGATTGAGCAAGCAAAAATACTCAAGCTAAAACGTTTGGTTGCCCTCGCCTCCGTGACCAATATCGCTTCGCAGAAAGTTCTCACTTCACAAGGCTTTAAAGCGCATCATCGCCTAGCAAAATTCACCCAAGTACAGGGAGAAACTCTGGACTGTATCGAATATCGCTTGGATCTGAATTAACGCGCTAATCCTCTATGTGAGCTGCAGTACAGCATCAATCAAACAATAAAATGCTCTTATCTTTTAGTTCCACTCTTTCCACACGAGTATTAAACACCGCTGACAACCGTTCAGGATCAAGCACTTCATTTACCGGACCAAATGCATTCATCACCCCTTGTTCTAACAACAAGGCTTTATCGGCATGTTTTAAGGTTCGGTTCAAATCGTGATTAGACATCAAGACAGTCAATCCCATCGCTGCAACCCGATCAATCAGTTGATACAACAAAGCTTCTTGACCAATATCGAGCGGCGCTGCTGGTTCATCCAAAATCAGCACCTTGGCAAAGGGATTCAGCGTTGGCCAGATTTGTAAACAAATGGCACACAGTCTTACCCGTTGCCATTCACCACCTGATAGCTGGTGAATACTTCGATGTAACTTATCCTCTAGCTGCAAGATCTCCGCTAACTCAAGTACCGCTTCTTCAACTTCATTGAGCTTAAATTTCGCGTGGGCAGGAATCGATAACGACAGATAATGCGACACTTCTAAGTTGAAAGCCGGACGGTCTGATTGCGCGAGAAAAGCGCGATAATCCGCTAACTGCGAAATCGATGCTTGATTAACAGGGAGATCAGCAATGGTTGTTTCACCTGTCGATTCCAATAGGCCGGCCACCGCAGCTAAAAGTGTGCTTTTGCCACTGCCATTTGGGCCAATCACATGCACTATCTCACCGGGTTCAGCATGAAAAGATAAAGGGAGCAGTCGTGAACCGACACAGAGCGAATTAACGAGAATCATGATTTTTCACCAGCATCCAGATAAATATTGGCGCACCAATTGACGTTGTTACGACACCCAATGGTAATTCACCGGCACTCAACGCTGTTCGCGCGATCAAATCAGCAAACACCACCAGCAGCGCACCAGTTAACGCTGAAATCGGCAATAGATAGCGGTTTTCACTGCCTAATGCTAAACGGAGTAAATGTGGAACCACTAAACCAACAAAGCTGATCACACCGCCTAATGCAACAGTACAACCGACTAACACTGAAACCGCTAAAATCAACTTCCAGCGCATGCTTTCAACATCAATACCAAGTTGCTTGGCGTGGGTTTCGCCCATCATTAACTTATCAAGCAAAGCACCTTTGCAGCACAGCCATACTAGAACTGGGATCATCACTAAAGTCAAAATGTGTTGATACCAACTGGTACCGCCGATACTACCCATCAACCAGTACATCAAAATTCTAAGACTTAAATCGTCACTAAAATAGAATGCCCAGGTGACAACAGCCCCAGCGAGAATACCAAACGCAACACCTACCAGCAGCAAACGCGTTGTGGTTAAGCGCAGTGCTCTGGTCATCACAACCAGTAACAAGGTAAACGCTAATGCTCCAAGAATCGCGGCGAACATAAACCCGATTGGGGTGGCGAATGCTGGCAGAAAAAACAGCAGCAATACCATCATCACACTGGCGCCGCCAGAGATACCGAGTACCCCCGGCTCCGCTAAGACATTACCAAGCAAAACTTGCAATACGGCGCCTGAAACCGCCAAAGAAGCACCAATGGCAATCGCCGCCAATAGTCGTGGCAAGCGCAATTGTGTCATCAATTGTTGCTCAAGGGATGAAAGAGAGTTGAACGGATTGATGAACAGTTCTCCCACCATAAGGTAGAGCGAACTGATAGAAATTAGCGCAAAAACCACCCAACCTATCGTGCGTTGCCATCGTTTATGTTTGCGAGCCAGAAGTTGAGTAAAGTCCATAGCGTAGAGAGGTGCTTATCCGTATCTAATACAAAATATCGAGAAAAAATAATGGCCTAACGATACCGTTAAGCCATTTAAATAGAAAGAAATTTTAGATGTTTAGCGACTAATCGTAGACGATTTGTCCATCTTCATAACGAACTTGAACTGGACAGATCATTAATGCCGCTCGTTGGCCGATTTCAACATGGCGATTTGGAAAAACGATCGCTTCCTCTTCGTTTTTCGCCATTAACGGTTTTTGCCCATCATGGCCAAAGACTTCACCGTGCTTAAAGCTGGTAAAGTTTTCAACATCATCGCCAAATAAGAAATCAAAATCATCATGAATACGAACAATGGTACGACTGACACGATACATTACCGGCTTACGCGGTAAATGCTCTGCCTCGCTCGCACTAATCAAGTCACGTAATGCGAGGTCAAAAGCAATCAACTTTTTCAGGTCATTGTCACCAATTCTCGCCGCGCTACCCAGCTCAACCGTCAGCGCTTGCGCAGCAAAGTTCTCAGCGCTAAACCAACTAAACGTACTTGATGGCGCGTTAGAAAACAGCAGCGCTTCTAGATGCGCACTGCAGACGAAATCCATCAACTCTCGACTACGAACAGGATGTCGAGCTTTTGGGCTAACGGCAAAAGTATAGTGCTTAGACTGGCGAATGGCGCAGTGCAGATCAAAGTGCCAACGCTGCTCATCTTGCGTACCAGTGAAAAAGTCACTCACCTGTTGCTTGAGCATATCAGCAATATCAAGCTCTTTGCTTGGCTCGTGGCGCTTGGCATCAAACAGTCGATTCAAATTAGTTTCAATACTACGAGTGTGCGCATTGGTCGCTTCAGGGTGAGCAATAATAAACAGCAACCGCTCTTTAACTGGTTGAAACCCTGTCTCGATGTCTTCAATAATCCGATCAACTAACTCCATCGGGGCGGTTTCATCACCATGAACACCACACGAGATAACAATATGCTTACTATCAACATCAAGGCGAGCAGGAATCACTTCCAACACACCACGTTGATGCAGTTTAAATCGTGTACCCGAAGCCACGATAGATTCAGCAGGAATCATATCGTTTTCTAAGTCTAAGCTGTCAAAAAGAAAAGATTGCCGAAATAATTTCTTCGTCATGCGCTACTCCTTTATTGCACAGCGGTATGTTAATAAAATGTTCTAGCAAGTTTTGTCGCTGCGGTCGCACTTATGGATAGAAATTACGTGCTTCATCGAAAAAACAAACATTGCCACGCTACGCAGCCCGAGGAACACGTAGAGAAGAAAGCGAGTGCTGTACAAAATAGCCGAGCAATCACTCGGCTAAACGATAGTACCATAAGATAAAATGGTAATTTGTTGATCTAAGGCGGATTCCTTAGCGAGTTTACTCACCTTGCGCGAGCAACGCCTCAAATTGCGATACTTTATCTTCAACCATTTGCAGGCTCTGACGCCAAAAATCGGCCTGTGTTAAATCCATCGCCAAGTGACGCTCAACCACGTCTTCCGCCATCATTGAGCCGGTATCACGTAATAACTGCACGTAGTCAGGATAGAAGCGACTCCCCTTGCTTTCTCTTTGCGCGTAAACGCCTTTACTGAACAAGTAACCAAATAGATACGGATAATTGTAGAAGCTCACTTCTGAAATAGAGAAATGCAATTTGCTCGCCCAAAAATACGGATCGCTTTCGCTCATTGAATCGCCATACCACTCGCGCCACGTTTCATCCATTAACTGGCATAGCTGCTCAGCACTCAGCTCGCCTTCTTGGCGCTGTTGGTAAAAACGTTTTTCAAATTGATAGCGGACCGGAATGTTGACCAATAACGCATAGGCAGAAGAGAGCTCTTCCCACAACATTTCCAATTTTTGTTCGCGAGTTTGAGCCTTAGCTAGTAGCGAATCACGGACGATGTTTTCTGCAAAAATAGAGGCCGTTTCAGCCAACGTCATTGGATAACGAGTTTGACACAGCGGCATATCGCGCATCACCCAGTTATGGAACGCATGGCCTAATTCATGAGCAAGCGTCATCAGATCTGAACGACTGCCACCCCAAGTCATAAAGACCAGTGGCGTACGGGTAGCGGCAAACTTGGTACAATAAGCACCTAAACGACGATTTGGTGTTGGCTCAGCATCAATCCAACCATTTTCTACCATCAAGTCAACAAAGTCCGCCATCTCTTGATCGACTTCCGAGAATGCTTGTTTGATCACTTCAATAGCAGCATCGAATGTGTAAGTTTGCTCCGCATCGCCATCTAAGCTTGGCATACCAGCCATATGGTTCCATGGTTGCATTTGTTCCAACCCATGCACTTTCGCCATTAAGCGCCCAGCTTTTTGCCCGATATCACGATGAGCGAGTGTCGTCTCCATCATCGCATCTAAGGTATCCGGCAGAATACGGCTTTGATGCAAGCTTGGATCGAGAAAATGGACGCTGTACTGAGAAGAGCGTTTTTGATATTCACTAAGACGCCAACCCGCCAGTGCATTTAAAATGGCAGCAAAACTCTCTTGGTGGGTCGCCATGGCCTCTTGAATACCACGCCACGCCGATTGTTGCTTCTCAAAATCAGTACCATAGAGCAAACTTGCTGCTTGCGAAAAACCTATCGTTTGGCCATCATCGAGTGTGATCTGTAGCGAGCCAGTAATGTTGTCGTACATCCTACTCCAAGCATCTCGCCCATCCACTTGCATCGCGGCAAGCAGTTGCTCCTCTGCCACGCTTAACTTGGTGTCGGCAATTTTTCTATCACAAGCAATTAAAAAGGCCTGTCCATACACATCACCACTATCGTGATCGAGCACTTCTTGGATGTACTCTAAGGGCGCATTCGCCAAGGTATCTTGGTATGGTGTATAGGCTTGTGATAGCTGTGAGCTTAATTTCGCCAACTTACCAATTAATGACTTCGCACCAGGATTGATGGCATCAATCGAAGCATGACATTGAGCAAAAGTGTTGATAGTGGCTAATAACTTCCCAGCCGCTTCTTTGGTTTGAATCGCATTTTGCATCACTGCCGTTAAATCGCGGCGATCAACGTGTTGATTGAGAACTTGAATACACTGCTGAATCAGCTCAATATCTTGTGTGATCTTAGCATCATTTAAATCTTGATAAGCGATGGATAAATTCCAACTTGGTGCAATCATAATTCTTTCCTTTAAGCGTGCGATAACCCAGAGAGCGGTGTACCGATCGAACAAATTTGAACGTAGATTTTATCTGCGTGGGTAATTTTTATATGCGAAATGGATTGATTGGCGATCTGTAGCGTTGAAAATAGTGCTGGATTACGCCAATCCAAGCCCAAGGTATTGGCTAAAATCATTCGGATTGAGCCACCATGGGCGATTAATAAGGTGTCTTGCTCTGCACTCTGTGCTAATGCTTGCCATCCATCAGATATACGTTGATAAAACGCGTCAATCGACTCTGAACCAGGCAATGGATGGCTGACCGGATCTTGCCAAAACCGCTCCAGCATTGGCCATTGTTGACTAAACTGGTCAAATGGCACACCATCAAACTGGCCGAAATCCATCTCTTGAAATTCAGGGCTGACTTGCAGGCTCAAACAAGGCTTCTCAACCACTAAACGCATGGCTAAGTCTCGGCAGCGGCGCAGCGGCGAGCTAACGACATGTTCAAACGGTAGATTTATTTTCAGTAAACCGCTGCAGATAGATTGCTGCACTGAACTTGCCACCAACACATCGGTATGGCCGTTGAGCGCGGCTTCGCCAAGCGTTTTACCATGTCGCAGTAAGTAGATATTGACACTTTTCATTGTGCTAGCCTTTCAGTGTCATCGGTAAGCCTGCCGCAACAAAGGTAACCTTATCGGCTACTTTGGCGATCGCTTGGTTCATCCATCCGGCATGATCAACAAACAAACGGGTAACTTCGCCCATTGGGATAATCCCTAGGCCAACTTCATTTGAAACCAAAATAATCGTTGCCGGGCTATTGCTCAACGCACCAACCAGTTGCGCTACATGTTGATTGATCGCCGCTTCCTCTGCAGTTTTACCGTGCTCAAAAATGATGTTACTCATCCACAAAGTAAGGCAATCAATCAACACAATATCTTGCGATGTAAAATTCGAGAGTAAGTCAGCAACCGCAATTGGACACTCGTGTAACTGCCACGACTCATCACGTCTTGCTTGATGATGAGCGATTCGCTGCGACATCTCTTGGTCTGTTTGGGTTGCGGTGGCGACATAGTGACGACGGTGTTTTACATCAGCAAGAACACAAGATTCAGCATAACTCGATTTGCCCGAACGAGCGCCGCCTAAAATTAAATGAAGACTCATAGTGTATGGGTAAACCAAGCAAGAATAAGTAGATAGCTTAGCAGTTCCATCAATTGTTGCGCAGCGCCCAAACAATCTCCGGTAAAACCGCCAATACGTTTGATAAGCCATGCTTTAAATAGATGACGAAAGACTACCGCAGAAACAAGCAACAGCGCAGCCAAACCAAGTGGTAACAACAAGCTACTCAATACGCCGGTGGCGATCAAAATCGCTAAGTCCGCTTTACTTTGTCTATTGGCTAACGGCTTGCTTTTGCTGCTATCGAGATCGGCAACGTAAGGCATATCATAAATCAGCGATGCGGCCACGCAGCGACTAAGCGTATAAACGACAATAATAACCACGACTAATTGACTGACTAAGGCAAGTTCATTCAATAATACGAACTTGGCTAGCAGCGCCATAACCAGCGTTGCGGCACCGTATGTTCCAATACGACTGTCTTTCATGATGGAGAGCCGACGCTCTAAAGTCATCCCCCCGCCAATGCCATCCGCCATATCAGTTAGACCATCTTCATGGAAAGCGCCAGTCAGCAATAGGCTTATCGCCATCGTCAGTAAGACGGCCACACTAGTTGGAAAAAGAAAAGTACAGAATAGGAATATCAGACCGCAGATCGCACCAAGTAACACGCCCACCAAGCCAAAATAGCGTCCAGCTTGATTCATTCGTTGTTCTGAATAAGGGGTATCACTTGGGATAGGTAAACGAGAAAAGAACCCCAACGCCAGCCAAAATAGCTGGAGTTGGTATTGCGCCGCTTTACGCATTACATCTCGACTCCAGCTTGGTCAAAACTGGCCATGTGGTTGTAAAACTCAGCAGCAGAGCGAATTAGAGGTACGGCCAATACTGCACCCGTTCCCTCACCTAAACGCAAAGCAAGGTCAAACAATGGGGTTGCTGCAAGTTCTTGCAACATAAATTTATGTCCTGACTCATGAGATTGATGAGCAAAAATCATATACTCACGACATGCTGGATTTATCTTAGCAGCCACATAAGCCGCCGCTGTAGCGATGAAACCATCAACAATCACAGGGGTGTTGTATTTTTCAGCCGCCAAGAACGCGCCGACCATTTGTGCGATTTCAAAACCACCGACTTGGCGCAAAATCTCTTGAACATTTTGACCACGGCAGCGATTCACGCCTAATTGGACAAATTGGCGCTTTTTACGCAATTGTTGGTCGTTAATTCCCGTGCCTAAGCCCACACACTTCTCAACACTACGACGTGACAACGCTGCTAAGATAGCCGCGGCACTGCTGGTATTACCGATCCCCATTTCTCCAAACATAATTAGATTGGAGCCAGAATCGACCACTTGTTTAACGATTTTGTCACCAAACGCTAAGCCCTGTTCAACCTGCTCTTTAGTCATCGCGGGTTTGTGAGCAAAGTTTTCAGTAGAAGTGCCTAAACGCTGCTCAACCAACAATGACGAGTCAGTTTTAATCGGCTCAACCATACCCGCATCAACCACTAGCAAGTCAACGTCATTGGTACGACAAAAACAGTTGACCGCCGCACCACCCGCCAGGAAGTTCTTCACCATTTGTTGAGTCACTTCCTGTGGCGCAATACTCACGCCCTCACGAGCAATCCCATGATCGCCAGCAAATACGATGACAGTCGGTTTCTTGATTTTTATCTTAGTGACAACGTCACTCTTGCCCTGCCCTTGAATCATAGCCAACTTATGGGCTACCTGTTCTAACTTGCCTAATGAACCCAAAGGTTTGGTTTTATTGTTAATTTGCTGCCAAATGGCATCTGAATGAGATTTATCTAACATGATTCGCTACTACTTAATTCGGTCTGGCTATGGAGAATGTTTTTTCTAACATCGCGTAATTTGTACCACCAAGACGGCAAAGCGGATTTACGCTCATCGCGTCAATTTCTAAACGGTCCTCTCGCTGAGCAATGATTTGTGAATCGACGAAAACTTGTTCAATTTCGGCAAAAACCAAATGCTGAGGAGAATCGCCAACTTCTTTTATTTCATAAAGTTTGCAGCCGAAGGCAATTGAGCAATCTTTTACGCGAGGGAGTTCAAAATCTTCCATCTCACACAATTCGATTCGACCGGCTTCTACTTCGGATTCACCATGTGGCAATGTCGCCGCACTTAGCGTGACAGCCTCGGCAAGGTCAATGCTAGCAATATGAATGACCATCTTACCGGTCTCTAGCACGTTGCGAACTGTATCTTTCATTTCACCATCAGGCTTATTGCCAACCGAAAACATCAATAACGGTGGCTGGCTGGAAATAGCGGTAAAATAAGAAAATGGCGCCAAGTTATAATTTTCACTGTCTGATTCAGTCAGTACCCACGCCACTGGACGTGGAATGATCGTTTGAGTCAACAGATGGTACACTTGCGATGGCGCAAGCGCACTCATATCAATATTCATAGACGTCCCTGTTACTAATAGAATTATCTATTACATATTTAAAATACGTTACTTAAATCAGTGTACTCCTTGTATCACTGTGTTTTCTAGCGAATCCTATCAGTTCCAGCCACAAATCAATCCGTTATCACCATTTTGGCGTGATTATTCGTATTGTCGCCTTCACAATCCATTTTTTCTCCGCTCTCTAGTACCAACAAAATCAAGAACCATCAAAATAGAACAGCAAAATTATTGAAGGTAGTGGTATCAACTTTCGATCTTTACCATCCCATCTATCTATTTTAAGAATCAAAATGAGAAATGACGGCACTAAAAACTCTATCTAACTGTTTTTATTCACTAAGTTTATTGGCTTGATTTAAGCATGTTCTATTACGTTGATTGTGAAACTCGCATCGCGCTGAGCAAAAAACTTTTAGCCGATAACGCTCTCTTTAAAAGCACTCAACGTGATGAGATGTACTGTGAAGCGAGGAAACGAATATGTTTGCCAATCAAAACCGCAACAAACCTAAGCCCGCCAAGCCAAAGCAGGACAAAAAACGCAGTGTGCCGCTATCATTGACGTAAATAAAGCCTGCATTAACAAAGAGTAAACTAAAATTAAAGCCAATCGAAAGATTGGCTTTTTGCGCAACCTCATAGACTTATCACCCGAGATGACCGATTCTTAACCCAAAAGAAAATTGGAGAATCTGTCATGGCAAAACAACAGATCGTCATCATCGCGGGTGCAACTGGACTAATTGGCACCGAATTACTCAAGCTTATGCTCGAAGAGCGAGCGATCGATCATATCTACGCGCTCACTCGAAAGGGACTGGCGTTTACTCACCCTAAACTGCAAGAACTGCGTGATCCGCAATTGCGTGTCATCGATTGGGATGACAGCAAGCCCGCACCGGAAAAAGGCTATATTTGTCTAGGCACAACTCGTAAACAAGCAGGTTCAAAATCGGCCTTGGAAGCGGTCGATTATCATCTTGTTTGCGATGTGGCTAAAAACATGGCTCTACTCGGGGTAAAAAATCTCACCGTGGTATCAAGTTATGGTGCGAATCCACGCTCCTCTTCTCACTATCTGCGCTGCAAAGGTAAGATGGAACTGGCGCTTGAGAATCTTGGCTTTGAAAACCTGACTTTTGTCCAGCCCGGCCCTTTAGTCGGATTACGTGATACACCAAGATGGGATGAAACCTTATTGCAAGGCATCTTAAAAATCTTCCGTCCCGTTATGATTGGTCGCTTGGCTCGTCTCATTCCCATCAAAGCCGAGTTGGTTGCCCGAGCAATGCTGTACGCCTCGTTCAGTCAACAGGCTCGTTCTGTTGAGATTATTGATAGTGTCGCGATGCGCCAGTTGCTCAATAAATACAAATAACCGTGATAAATTAGGCTGAGTTCGTCTAGTTTATCGACCATCATACCTTTTAAGAACGAAAGCTTCTAATTCATAGCCTTTTTTCATTTTATTCCCGTGTTATAAATCATTACCTTCTGCCGCCTGTTCTTTTCTTCGGGCGGATACTGCTTCCATATCCCACGCCCGAACGTCAATCCTATAAGGAATACCATCATGTCAGTTGCCGTTCTCGCAGCACTTGCGATTTTTATTGGCTTGCTTTTCGTCGTCTATTATCAGCAAAAAAAGCAACGTACCCTCTCGCAATTGGTACTAATAGGATTGGTACTCGGCAGTAATTTTGGATTAGCACTACAACTCGTATTTGGCGAAGGAAGCCATCAAATCGGTCAAGTTCTAGAATGGGTCAGCATTGCTGGACAAGGGTATGTGAGCCTACTAAAGATGGTCATTATGCCTTTGGTTCTGGTCTCGATGATCGCCGCAGTAGTTAAATTGGAGCAAGGAGGATCACTGGGTAAGATTTCCGGTATCACCGTCGCTGTGTTGCTAACAACAACTGCGATTTCTGCTGCTATTGGCATTAGCGTCGTTTATGGATTCGGCCTTTCCGCTGAAGGATTAATCGAAGGTGCACGTGAAACCGCTCGTATTTCGATTCTTGAAAATAGTGCGACGAACGTCAGTGACTTATCCATCCCGCAAATGCTGTTGAGCTTTATTCCAACCAACCCGTTTGCTGACCTGACTGGCGCCCGATCAACGTCCATTATTGCGGTGGTGATCTTTGGGGTACTCACTGGCATTGCCGCCCGTAAAGTGATGAGCGAAAAACAAGAACTTGAAGCGCCTATTCGCACCTTTGTGGAAGCGATTCAATCCATTGTAATGCGTTTAGTGAAGATGATTATGGCGCTGACACCGTATGGCATTGCAGCGCTCATGGCGAAAGTGGTTGCCACCTCAAATTCGGCAGATATTGTTAAACTACTCGGCTTTATTGTGGCGTCTTATGTCGCGATCTTCATTATGTTTGTCGTTCACGGACTACTGGTTTCTTTGGTTGGCGTGAGCGCTAAAGAGTACTTTAAGAAGATTTGGCCAGTCTTAACGTTTGCTTTTACGTCTCGCAGCTCGGCGGCAACGATTCCACTTAATGTGGAAGCACAAATTACCAAGCTTAATGTGCCACCAGCCATTGCTAATTTGTCGGCTTCGTTTGGTGCGACTATCGGCCAAAATGGCTGTGCTGGTATCTACCCTGCTATGCTCGCGGTTATGGTTGCGCCAACGGTGGGCATCGATCCGACAGAGATAAACTTTATCTTGTCATTGATTGGCATCATTACCATTAGTTCATTTGGCATTGCAGGTGTGGGCGGCGGTGCAACCTTTGCTGCGCTTATCGTATTACCGGCCATGGGGTTACCCGTGACGATCGCTGCACTACTGATTTCAATTGAACCCTTAATTGATATGGCGCGAACGGCGCTGAACGTGTCAGGCTCAATGGCCGCAGGTACGATCACCAGTCGCCTCTTAAATAACCGTGTTGAACATGCGAATGCCGAGCATGCGCATGACGAGCAAGTAGTCACGACAAAATAAAACATTAATCGCACAATAGATGAAGAGGTTGTAGAAAGCGGCAACCTCTTTTGGCTTCACGTCATTTACGTCCCGTAACTCGTTGCCCGTAAATCATTTCTTATAAAATTAAATCAACCTAGAGCGCCTCACCGCAATGCCCTCTCTACTATTTTTTTAGCCGACTTAGTCATTGTGGATCTGGTTATAGATATCATCAATGACTCACTAGTGTCTGCACACCGACCCATTCACCAAAACCCTTTGGTCAAGTGACATTGACTCTCACTGCATTCAATTCGATTCAAGCACCCCATTGATCCTTTTTCCGCTCGAAGATCAATATTCGCTTTATTAATATCGTACTGTACGGTACAGTTTGATAAAAGAAACACACTGAGACAAGTGAATGAAAAAGAAACTGACCATCGCGACCTTAATCGTAACCTCTTTTGTCGTTGCCGGAGGGGCGTTATACCACCCAAACCAAGTCACCACTGACAATGCCTACGTGCACTCCGATGTCACTGCCGTTTCACCGCAAGTTGCAGGGCAAGTAAGCTCGATCTTTGTCAAAGACAATCAATGGGTAAAAAAAGGCGACCGTTTATTTTCTATTGATGATCAGGACTTTATCGCCAATCAAGCCATTGCAGCAGCGGCACTCGATGTGAGTAATGCCGCGCTGAGCGCCAACCAAACAAAAACTGACATGCAATCCGTCAAAATTGCGCAAGCTAAACAATTGATTCGCCGTGCCCAAGCTGGCGCAGACCATCAGTCAGCGGAATTAAAACGCCTAACTCGCCTAGTAGAAAAACAGTCGATCAGTAAAAACCAGTATGAAGCTCAGCGCACCCGTTCAATCGAAGCGAGCAGCGAACTTGAAAACGCCAAACTCACTCTCGCGGTGGAGAATAAACAATACGCGGCATTGCTGACTGATAAGCAGCAGTTGATTGCGCAAAAAAAACAAGCCGAGGCTGCATTGCAGCTCGCCGATATCGCCTTAAAACGCACCGTGGTCACCGCCCCTGTAGACGGATTTATTGCGGATAGACAAGTTCAAGTGGGCAAACTTGTGCAACCGGGAATGGGATTAATCGTGATGGTGCCTGATTACATTTGGGTCGAAGCCAACTTTAAAGAAACACAACTAGAGAAGGTTTCCAAAGGCCAATCAGTAGAAGTCGTATTAGACATGTACCCTGATAGCCCGCTGCAAGGCACGGTCAGTTCCATTACTCCGGCAACCGGGGCGCAATTTAGTTTGTTACCTCCACAAAACGCGACGGGTAATTTCGTTAAAGTGGTACAACGCATCCCAGTGCGGATTGAATTGCAGCTGCCTAGTGCGCTAAAACAGAAAGTTTACCCTGGCCTCTCCGCTGAAGTGACCATCAATACAACACATCAAGGTTAATGGCATGATCGCACGTAAGCCTTTTCCAATAGCAGCACTGTGTTTGTTAGCGCTGTTCTCATTGACGGCCTTTGGATTGTACTCTGCCATGTTCAACGAACTTGGCTATGAAATGGCGGCGCGAGCTGGTCTTTCGATGGATGAATTAGACCGCGTCAAAACCGGATTCTCGATCAGCCAAGTATGGGGATTTATCCTTATACCGCTCACCCTTCGCAGAGTCGGTACCGATTCAATCTTGATGGTCGCACTCGGTTTAGGTTTGTGTTCGAGTATTGCTTTGGCGTTAGGCGGCGAGAATCACGCGTTATTCGCTGCAATATGGCTACTGAATGGTTTGGTTGTCAGCACATTACTTGTGGTGGTCAACTTATATTTACTCGATAAGCTGGCCAATAAATGGCTGCCAGCCGTCATCTCCGGTACTTTAATTTTCTCAACCTTACTTCCAATGGGCGCTTATCCATGGCTTATGGCACAGGTATTAGAATCATTCGATTTGAGCGCATTTTATGTCGTGTTGACGTGGCTGTTCTTTTGTTCTTTAACGATCGGTTTGGCTTTTCCACTCGGCCGTATTTCGATTAAGCCGCAGGAAAAGTCTTCGCTGTGGTTTTATAGCGCCATGCTGATCACCAGCGCATTGGTCATCTATTTACTGATGCGTGGTAGTTATTATAACTGGCTAGATTCAGAATTTTTTGTGAATTTAACCCTCATCACAGCGAGCTTAACGCTTCTCACGGTCTTTCTTTTGATGAAATTGACTCGTCAACCAACCGCGTCAATGTAACTGCATCGTCAATTGAAAGCTAATGTGTTTATGTATAATGCTTTCTTAGCCGGTTTTGCCGTGATAGCCAGCACCGCATTATTTAATAGCTCTTTGAAAATGGTGCTGCAATACAATGCACTAAATAGTGGCTTTGCTCAGCTGCCCGCCTTCTATGGCATGTTGATCGGGATGGCATTAAGCGTACTCGTCTATTATTTTCGCCGCCCGCTTAGTGATGCGATCGTGCCAATTGGCGTGTTGATGATACTCATCTCGGTGTATCTTTTTAGTCAATTACCAACCAATGTGGGGCCGAAATCGTTACTGATACCGATGCTTTTACGTGGCTTTGGCGTTGGTTTACTCAACGTTTCGGTAACGATCGCCGTATTACTCTATTTTCATCGTGATGAACGGATTGAAGGGATCAGTAACTTCTATTTATTTCGAACATTAGGCGGTTTGATTGGAGGGGCATATTTCTCGCGGGTTATGCAGACTCATAGCGCACAAGCGGCTGGAGAGGTGGGGACGACTCTTAATGGCGCGAGTACCAATTTTGCTCACTATGAACAGCTATTGAATCAGGTTTTACTCACGCAGGGTCACCTACCTAACCCATCACTTGGCATGAGCCAAATCAGCAGCGTGGTTAAACTGCAAGCGACCACTCTCGGTCTTAGTAATGCTTTGCTGGTGTTTATTCTCTCCATATTCGCCTTAGCCCCAGTATTAATTATTGGTAAGAAACTAGTCGCGAAACAGGCTATCAATACCTAGTTTCAGCGATAAGGGATTAGAGAGATAAGCAATAAGGGATCACATCGATGATCCCTTCTGCGTTTACTTCTGATATAAGGACAGAAAAGCAGCCACGGCTTTTTGTGTATGTACGATACGTTGTGTTTGATCGGGTAATTCAATTCCCAGCAATGCCATATTTTGAAAGTCAGCCTTCACTAGCGCGAGTAATTGGCTACAAGCGAGTGTTGCATCATTGATATCTAATTGCGCAGAAACATCAGCCGTTTGCAGAAAATCAATCATATACTGATGGATTCGTAATGGACCAGTTTGCCAAAACTGCCATGCAACCGAATCGTGCTTATTAAAATCGGAGGCAATAATTCGATATAGGCCCAGCATCGGGTTAGAACAAATACCCGCAAGGTACTGTAACGCAAACTGCTCTAACGTACTTTGCAGAGATTGCTGATGGGATTCCGACAACCTAAACACTGACTCTAAACTGGTTTTCGTGTTATAGCCGAGCACCGCTACAAATAAGCCTTCTTTATTGCTGAAGTAACGATATAACGTCTGTTTTGACCCACCACAAACGGCCACAATTTGATCCAAAGACGTCTCTTTATACCCCTGTTCTATAAATAGCGCTGTCGCAACTTCAATGATTCGGGTTCTTTTTTTCTCGGTGGAGGCTCGCATAACAAAATCCGCTCTACAATACTGTTCAGTACAGTACCATCATTCTCCATATCCGGACACACTTTCCCTTTATCAGGCAAGTATAAATGTGATGGTTTACCCAGTGTGGCAGAGTCTTATATTCATGCAACTAAGCGCCATAATAGCGGTCTCTTTATAATGTATTTCGCACCGGCTGCAACACGCCAGTACACATTCACTCTGATTCATAGTAGATATCAAGTATCTCAATCAGTAGGATCCTCAATTCCATGTCATTCAAATTACACGCAATCGCGATACTCAACGCGTCGTCTTCAAGATAAGCAAGCAGTGTCCTAAAACCTTCGAGCAAACCACCGTGCCCAACAAGTGTTCGGGAATGGAAATAGATCTCTTCTAAACCTTTACCGCGATAATCCATCTCCCCTTTCATGTATTTAAGTGACGCTTCAGAAATTAGCTTACCTTGATACAATGCGGTATTAAATCGGTTGAGATCTTTCGGCGTCGATGTCATCCCACCGGCGCCCATTAACGTTGTTTTAGGCCATTCTTCGGCAGTCACAATGCCTTGTTCATAGTGAATATACGATTGTGCGTAGCCTTCACATCCTTTCGCTCCCGAGCAATACTGAGTATCACTGAGTTTAAGTGGGTCGATAATCTGCTGGTATAGCGCGTGTTCGTATGTGTTGCCTGTTACCTGTTCAATAATCCCCGTTAGCAAAATGTAATTTGAATTGGAATAGCGAAAATCTCTCATCGCGTAAGGACGGGCCGGATAGCTGGCAATTAACTCAACCAATCCAGCAAGCGTATAGTCACTTTTGATATTGCTATAAAACGCTTCCTGATCAAGAAAATTGACGATTCCGCTGTGATGAGAGAGCAAGTCATCTACAGTAATGTTTTCAGCATTAGGTACTTGCGGATAGAACTGCGATAAAGGCGTTGATAGTTGCAGTTTTCCCTGCTCGATCAATTGAAAGATGAGTGTCGCGGTAAAGGTTTTGGTTATTGAGGCGATTTTATAACGTGTATTTGGGCTCGCGGGAATGTATTCATCTTGGGTGAAAAAATGCTCTTTTATATCAACGTAACCGGTTTGATTACGATACGTTACTGCGCCTCTCTCCGTAATTTCGATGCTAAGCATCACCTTATTTTTATCATTCAGTGAGGAAAGGTAATCGTCTAACTTGCTTTTATTGAACTCTCTTGCTGCTGCGTCACCCGATAGGATGACAAAAGACAACATCAACATTGTAAATATGCCGCTAAACTGTTGCATGATAGATCCTTATAAATCGACTACCGCCATCATATTGGTAAATGCATATAAGTTGACAATAACGCGTGCCTTTGAGAGTCACATCTGAAATCATTTTCAACACGCCAACGGTATCTTTGCGCCAACTTGGTATGAAAATCGCTATTTTTCATCGCGTTATCATGACGGCTCTCAAATTTATTTAATCTCACCTATGACACAATCAAGCGCATATTTGGCTTTTGTTGCTACTTTCACGTGCTGAATTCACACGAACATTGACCGTTATCATCACACGTGTAAGGCAACTTTCTAAGGTAAGGAAATAAAGTGGTACAAAGGATTAATTATGAGTGTTTGCCAAGCGCGGCTGGACCCTACGTTCACGCGACAAAGCACAATGATACGCTGTATGTTTCGGGTTTGACCGCCTTTGGTACTCCCGATCAAAAGGCAAATTTGATTGAACAAAGCAAAGCAGTGTTAGCGCAACTTGGCGCCATTTTAGAGCAAGAAAAACGCTCTCGCAGTGATTTGATTAAATTGACGGTATTCGTGCGTGATATCAGCAAACTGCCCCATATTCGTGAAATTCTTTCCGATTTTTACCAAGGCTATTTGCCAGCTTGTTCGCTGGTCGAAGTGTCACACCTATTTGATTCTGATCTGCATATTGAAATAGAAGCCACCATAGCGCTTCAAGCGTGATCATTTGCCACTAACCCTGATGGGGTTAGTGGTTTTTCCCCTCGACCTATCTTGAATTTGGCTTCCTTTCGTTGTTACTCATTAACATAACAAGAAGCTAAGTCTGCAGGCTGCTACGCTTAGAAGGCACACAAAGGTAGCCGAACTCTCGCGACTTGATTGCTAAGCGCACCACTCAGTGGTCTAATAGTAAAAAAGCCTTTAAACCATGGTAGATAGCATGCAACAAGAGCACCAACCGACGTTTTTCTTCTTCGATTATGAAACGTGGGGAACCAGCCCAGCCAAAGATCGCCCAAGCCAATTTGCGGGTGTACGCACGGACATGGACTTTAATATTATTGGCGAGCCTCTTGTCATCTATTGCCAACCACCCTCAGACTATTTGCCAGGAGTGGAAGCGGCACTGATTACCGGCATTTCTCCCCAACTGGCTGCAAGTAAAGGCCTGATCGAGCCTGAATTTATCCGCCAAATTCATGAACAATTGGCAACGCCAAACACGATTAGCCTTGGTTACAATAGTATTCGTTTTGATGACGAAGTAACGCGCTATACTTGTTACCGCAATTTCTTTGACCCTTATGCGTGGAGCTGGCAAAACGGTAACTCACGTTGGGACTTACTCGATGTGATGCGTGCTTGCCATGCTTTACGCCCTGAAGGTATTGAATGGCCAGAAAACGACGAAGGCTATATTAGCTTCAAACTTGAGCACCTTTCTGTGGCAAACGGCATTGAACACGCCAATGCGCACGATGCGATGGCTGATGTTATCGCCACAATCGAACTGGCAAAAAAAATCAAAGCCGCACAACCAAAACTGTTTGATTACTTCCTTACCATGCGTCATAAGCGCAAGCTCAACGAATTGGTCGATATCGTCAATATGACCCCGCTGATGCATGTCTCGGGAATGCTTGGCCGTGAATGCAACTATACCAGCTGGATTGTGCCTGTCGCTTGGCACCCAACCAATAAAAATGCAGTTATCGTGGTTGATCTCGCCAAAGATCCGCAAGTATTGTTCGATCTGGATGAGAATGCGTTGAAAGAGCGCCTATATACCAAACACAGTGATTTGGCTCCTGATGAGTTGCCCGTTCCTGTGAAGCTGGTGCATTTGAACAAATGTCCGATTCTTGCCCCTGCGAAAACACTGACGGCAGAAAATGCCGACAAGATTGGTATCGATCGTGAACAGTGCTTACAAAACTTACAAGTGCTCCGTCAACACCCAGAGATCCGAGAAAAATTGATTGGCTTGTTCGCTGTTGAACGCGAATATGAAAAGAGCGCTGACGTTGATACTCAACTCTATGATGGATTCTTTTCACCCGCGGATCGCGCTGCGATGGACATTGTTCGTCAAACCGAACCTGAGCACTTAGCGGCGCTTGATATCACCTTCAGCGATGCGCGTATCGAACCGCTATTGTTCCGTTATCGTGCGCGTAACTTCCCATGGACACTCACCGAGCAAGAACAACTTCGTTGGAATAGCCACTGCCAGGACTACTTCCAAAGTCGCATGGACGAGTACATGCTAAATTTTGAAAACTTAGTTCACGAACATGAAAGTGATACAAAGAAAATCACTCTATTAAAATCTGTGTATCAATACGTAGAGAAGCTTGTTTCGTAATCGACAAGCTCTTCAACACCGTTCTTCGCTTACGGCTAAAAATATGGCTAAAACGTTTTTAAAATACGCAGTATCCATGGGGTTAATCTTCCTCTGCTTACTTGCGGGCACCAATATCCAACAACTGGTTGGTACATCAATACCTGGTAGCATCATTGGTATGCTAATCCTTTTTGCTTTAATGGCCAGTGGCCTTGTCTCATCGGATTGGGTTAAGCCGAGTGCTAACTTGTTTATCCGTTACATGATTTTGCTGTTTGTTCCTATCAGTGTTGGCTTAATGGAACACTTCGACACCCTAATCCATAACGCGCTGCCAATTTTGGCCAGTGCTGTTGGTGGTACGCTGATCGTTCTGGTGACTCTCGGGCTCTTTCTTGATCGCTTACTTAAGAAGGGGAACAAATAATGTGGTTGATTGTTACTGTCGTGGTGTTTTTCTTCGCCCGTTGGCTAAGCCGTAAATGCAATACACCCCTGATGAATCCCTTGCTGATCAGTATTGGCATTTTGATCCCGCTATTGATATTTTGCAAAATTCCGTTCGAAACCTATTATGCCGACAATCAATGGATCAGTTTTTTACTGCAACCTGCTGTGGTGGCATTAGCTTACCCACTTTACGAACAGTTACCACAGATCCGTGCCAATTGGCGCATCATCATGTTGGCATGTAGTGTAGGCTCCGTCATGTCGATGTTTACTGCCAGTGTTATCGCAGTCTACATGCAAGCAGACATGTCGCTGATTGCTAGCCTATTGGGTAAATCTGTAACCACACCCATCGCAATGGAAGTCTCGCGTAATTTGGGCGGCGAACCTGCAATTGCTGCAATATTAGTGCTGATTGTTGGCTTGTTTGGGGCCATTCTCGCCTATCCAATTTATAACTTACTGAACATCACCCACCCTATTGCTAAAGGCTTAACCATGGGAACGGTTTCCCATGCGCTTGGGACCGCTACTTGCGCTGAAAAAGACGGTGAAGATGCTGCGTTTAGTTCGCTTGCGTTGGTGTTGTGCGGCGTTTTAACCTCAGTTTTAGCGCCCATGTTCTTTGCTTTCGCGGTTTGGCTGCACGGTTAATCCGAAGTTCGCCCCCATTAGTGAGGTCGCATAGTGTGACCTCACTCTAATTGTGAAATGTTAAACGCTGTTGCATTAATTAATGTGATTTAAATCTCGGAAATATCTCTTTTCGATCATAAAATGGGTAGCCAACGCCTTAGCTGTATTAACTAAGAGCGAATGACTGATCTAACAAGGATTCACTATGAGAAGCCGTATCGAACAAGCGCTGGCTGATATTCCATCGAACGTTGCCGAATATCTCGCACCTATCCTACTAGCGGACAACTATGACGCTACATTGAGCTGTGAGCAATTTGATAAACTACTCGAACTATCAGGATTAGAAGACGCTGAGTTACGTGTTGCCCTGCTTCCTTTTGCGGCTGCCTACTCTTACGCACCTATCTCTAACTTTTACGTCGGTGCGATTGTTCGTGGCCTATCGGGTAAGTTGTACTTCGGTGCAAATATGGAAATTATTGGCGCTCAACTTGGTCAAACTGTTCACGCTGAACAATCAGCCATTAGTCACGCATGGATGAAAGGCGAACAAGGCATTTCAGATATCACCATCAACTTTAGCCCTTGTGGTCACTGCCGACAGTTTATGAATGAACTAAGCACGGCTCAAGAGTTGGTGGTGCAATTACCACAACGTGACGAAAAAACCTTGCAAGAATACCTGCCAGAATCTTTTGGCCCAAGTGATTTAGGAATTGAATCAGGCCTGATGACCACAGTCGATCACGGCAAACAGAGTGATGAAAACGATCCTTTAGTTGTTAAAGCACTTGCCGCACTGAATCGTAGTCATGCTCCATATAGCCAAAACCTAAGTGGTGTGGCACTGCGTATGAAAGATGGTAAGGAATATATCGGTGCTTATGCTGAAAACGCCGCATTTAACCCTAGCCTACCACCACTGCAAGTCGCGATGGTTCAATTACTTTTAGACAAACAACAACTAGCGGATATTGAATCGGCAGCATTAGCTGAATTGGTTGACGGTAGCATCAGCCATCTTGCCTATACTCAGGCAACATTGGATGCGGTTGATCCGGATATTCCACTGGCTTACCTAGCAGTATAAGCACTGTTTTCAGGAAGGTTCACTCCTCGATAACAAACAACAAAAAGGCGCATTATGCGCCTTTTCTGTATCAACCGTTTTATATGCCTACAGCAATACAGTGATGTTACAAATCAAAGAAGGGAGTCGCATCGACTTCTAAATTGTGCGGCGCAATCGCTCGTTCAATTTTAATCGGTGCATGCTTAAGATCGATGTAAGCCACATCAACATAGCGCTTATACTTACGTGAATAGAAACATTTTACTTCGGGTTTTAACGGTTCATCTAAATTGGATGTCCAAACAATCCCAACACGACCATCACTCAATTCTACAATCGATCCTACCGGATAGATGCCGATACAGTTAATAAACTTATAGACAAGATCTTTATCCAGATGATGAGGCGTTAAACTCAGCAAAATTTTAAATGCTTCTGCCGAACTCATGCCCTTTTTATAACAACGATCTGATGTGAGTGCATCGTATATATCGACAATACAACTCATACGACCATGTATTGGAATTTGCTCACCAGCAAGACCTGAAGGGTAACCCTTACCATCTAATTTTTCATGGTGCATCAAACAAACATCGCGAGAAATATCACTCAGTCCTTTAACGTTAGTAATAATTTGCTTGGCGTAAACCTGATGTAATTTCATGTGCTCAAACTCTTCAGGCGTCAAGCGAGCTGGTTTATGCAGCACTTCATCGTCAACTTTTATTTTACCAACATCATGGATAATACCGCCGATGGCCATATGTTTTAACGTCTCTTTGGGCAACTTCAAATGTTGGCCGAAACTGACTAATAAGCAGGCCACATTAACCGAGTGCTCAAGCAGATATTTGTCTTTGTTACGTAAGGCAGAAACACACTGCAAGGCATCTGAATCGGTTAGCACCGATTCAATCAGGTCATCTGCCCAGTTATCGATGTCAGCAACATCAATCACTTTGCCTTCAAAAGTTTGATTAATCAGCTTATGGGCAAGCCCTTTCGCTTCACGAATAATTTTTGAGGCGCGCTGCTGCTGAGAAAATCGGCTACTTCTTTTCGGTGTCGTAGCCGCAGGAGAGACGATTTGATTTGGGATTGGATTGGAGGCTGAAACGTCTACTGGCTTGAACTCGCACCCTTCAGCGGATAACTCGCGGTCAACCCAAGCAAACTTTACGTTACCCTGTCTTAATTGATCGATCGCCTTATCGCTTGCGACACGTCCAGCGTTAGCTAGATTAACGCGCTTACTGTGCTCTATTGCTGTTACAAACATGCCAATAGATAAGGTGTCTATTGAAATTTTAATTGATTTATTAGGATCGTATTTCATCAAGACAATATTCTTCAAATCATTATTATAAGTCGGCGAGAATTATATTACGCTCGCGCAAACATTGCCTTAATTTATTTTCTATTTGGTTCTTTTCTGTGCAAATATCGCAAAAACAACAAAATCTGTTGCGCAGATTATTGAAAGTGTATCACAAACCATTCCAATTCCCGCAATAAAACCAAGGACTTACTAAGCCCTTGGTTTCTACATTCACCTAAAAAAGCATACTTTACATTTCAAAGTTAAAATATTTAACGCGGTCACATTATTATCTTAAACGTTCCAATACCACTTGCTGATCAAGATGACTATGCAATTCGGTATAATCCAGACCTACATCAAAAATATACATTGTTACCAAGCGTTTAATTGCATCAACCAATACGTCTGCTTGCCATGGTTTTTCAAAATACTGATTGATACCCGCCGCATTAATGGCATTGATAGTATCGGTATGTGTCGCTTGCCCGGTCAGCAATATCTTTTTAGTATGAGCAAAACGACGGTCTTGCTGCACTTCTGAAAGTAATTCAACCCCCGTTTTTCCCGGCATGACATGATCAGAGACAATCAGCGCAATGTACTCACCTTCTGCATCGAGATCATCCATAAGCTGCAGCACTTCGTCAGCAGATTCACAATCTTCGATATTTAACCAAGCAGTTAATGGCTCAAGATCTTGCAATACGGCACTAAGAACCTCACGTTGGTCATCAACACAAATTACATTAAGCTTGTCCATATTAATCCTCAATCGGTAATTTAATTCTGAATATCGTTAGGTCTGCATCACTCTTGACCGCAATGCTTCCGCCGTAGCCTGAAATAATTCTTCTCACAATGGATAACCCTAACCCTAAACCAAACGATAAACCGCCCTTCTTGGTGGTAAAGTTTGGATCAAATATTTTGCGTCTTGTTGATGAATCTATTTCAGGGCCATTATTGGCAATGGTGATTAAGATTCGATTTTTACTGTGTCTTGTTTGGATCTCTATTTCCGGTTCATCAACATCAAGCATTGCATCACAGGCATTTTTAATAATGTTTACCCATACTTGAACCAACTCCGTTTGCGAACCTACAAAAAGTGGCAATGTGGCTGGCCGGATACGCACAGCGACACGACGAAGATCACTTTGCAATAATGAAACTGCGCGGTTAATGCTTTCGTTTATATCGATCTCTTCAACGGTTTCAACATCGGCTCTACCTAACTGCTTCACCGACTTTACAATGCCAACAGTATGCTTCGAAGCAATGCGTAAATCATGCAGATCACGCCCCATTTGCCAGTATTTTATCGCTTCATGAGGGTTCTTTAACCAATGCGACGAAATCGACTCATTCGGCAGCGCACGCGCTAATTCTTTCGCTATAAGCTTGTCCAAGCCATAGCGTTGTTCAAGTTGCTTGCCTCGACTTCGCGCTTCACTTGACGACACTTTTTGCCCGTGCATTAAGCCGTAATCAAAGAACTGACTTGCTTCTGGGTGAACCTCTTCTAATAGAGACATGATGACATTTTCTAGCCGCTCTGATTTGCTGCTCACCACACCAATTGCATTGTTTAGCTCATGAGCAATCCCTGCGGCTAATTGACCTAGAGTGGTCATCTGCTCAGCCAAATTGAGCTTTTGCAAAGCCTTCTCTTTCGCCAATGCTTCTTGTGTCACTCTTCGCTGCCTTCTCGATAACTCGTTGACAATCACTGGCGTGAATTGAGCTGTCAAAGGCCCATAGTTCTCCTCTTCTACCGCTTGGGTATTTCGATCAATCCATGCCAGTTCAACATCACTTTTCGCGATGACCGTTGAAGAGGCCGTCCACGTACCAGAGAAAAAACTGTGCACACCAATAAAAGCGCCCTGTCCGGCAGAAAAAACTTGTGTGAGATCTTCACCATTTTCGCTAAAGTAGCCGCCTAACTCACCATTTAACACATAGAAAAGACGTTCATTGGATCCGTCTTGCTCAATCAGGGTGCACCCAGCTTCCACCAGCACGATACGCTCAGGCTGGCTAAAATAGCGTTCAATGAGAGTCTTTAAATCTGCTTGATACATCACTTAGCCAATATGACCGACAAAGTGAAGCACCCAAACCAACACAAAACTCAATGCGACGCCAACAACACCCAATACGACGCCAACACGTGCCATTTGATTGCTTTGTACATTACCAGTGGCATGAGCCAAAGCATTTGGTGGTGTACTGATTGGCAACGACATCCCTAATGATGCGGCAAAAGTCACCACAAGAATGAGAGTCACTTCGCCACCTAGTGGTGCCAAAGAGGTCATTGAAGCACCAAGTGCTGCCATGATCGGCATCAGCAAGTTGGCCGTTGCAGTGTGGGACATAAAGTTTGCCATCAACAAACACAAGAAGGCTGCACCAAATAGCACAACATATGGCGAGTATTCATCGAATGGGATGCTATGCACCACTTCACGGGCAAGACCGGTTTTATCAAGCGCAAGACCCAAAGCAATACCGCCTGAAACAAGCCACAACACATCCCACGATATTTTTTTCAAGTCTTCTTTATTAATAATGCCCGTCAATGAGAACACCGCGACCGGTATTAGCGCCACTGTATAAGAGTTCATGCCATGACTTGATCCCATCAGCCACAACAAAATCGTTAGGCCGAAGGTTATGTAAACCACGATTGCTTTCGGCGTTTTTAGGAATTTGCCTTTAATATCAAGATCAATCGTCTTTTGTTCCGCACTGTAAAGATGATTAATCAGGAACCAAGCCAGCGCCATCATCACGATGACAAATGGCACACCAAAGGCCATCCATTCACCGAACGAAATGTAGTTCTCTCCGACCAAGTATTTTAACGCAATCGCATTGGGTGGCGTGCCGATTGGCGTACCGATACCACCAATGTTTGCGGCAACTGGAATACATAATGCAAATGCAATTCTTCCTGGATCTTTAGGACCAAAAACCGCAATCACCGGCGTTAAGATAGAGAGCATCATCGCCGTCGTTGCCGTGTTAGACATAAACATCGAGAAAATGGCGGTGATGAGCATCAAACCCAGCATGACGTATTTTGGGTCACGACCAAATGGTTTGAGAAGAACACGTGCTAAGTTGACGTCTAGACGATATTTGGTCGCCGCCATTGCAAGGAAAAAACCACCCAAAAATAGCATGATAATAGGGCTGGCAAAGGTGGCCATTATTTCATTGTATTTAAGCAGTTCACCAAACTGGGGGGCGTCTTGGGCAAGGCGGAAAAAGATTAAACCTTTATCCGATAGCATCAATAGCTCAAGCACAATAATCAGCACTGACGTGGCATAGATTGGAATGGGTTCTAGTACCCAACATAAAGCTGCGAGTAAGAAAATGGCAATCACGCGCTGCTGGAGAATAGTAATCCCTTCAAACGGGAACGCACTTAACGGCATTAAAAGAATCAACAGTGGGATCACCACCGGGATTATATATTTAAAATAAGAACGCATAACGTCACAACTCTTCCTGAGATTTTAATAGTGAACCCGTATCATCCGCTTGTTTTTGCAGCGAAACGTAGCTTTAGATCAATGAATATTCATTCAAAAATACCCTACTCATAAAACTGTGCTTCATGTCTTGTTTTACAAGTAATTAGCCGTGCAATCAACAACAAAAGCAACGTTGCTTTTTGTGTTTAATCCAGTATGATTCGTGCCAGTTCTCGATATCTTTAGATGAAAGGTTATGTATGTTTGGCACCGCTACTTGTGAAAACTCTACCCGTGTTCTTCTGCTTGGTTCTGGTGAACTAGGTAAAGAAGTCGCTATCGAATGTCACCGTTTAGGATTAGAAGTGATCGCCTGTGATCGCTACCCTAATGCCCCTGCGATGCAGGTAGCTCATCGTAGTTATGTGCTGGATATGCTGGATGGAGACGCGCTGGCTGAGATTATTGCCAAAGAACAACCTGCTTATGTCGTTCCAGAAATTGAAGCCATTGCGACTGACAAACTGGTTGAACTGGAAGCGCAAGGTCTTAACGTGGTACCGACGGCGAAGGCAACCAAGCTGACCATGAACCGCGAAGGCATTCGTCGTCTTGCCGCTGAAGAGCTACAACTGACCACATCTCCTTATCGTTTTGCTGATAACTATGATGATTTCGTGGCGGCAATTGAAGCGGTTGGGATTCCGTGTGTCTGCAAACCCGTAATGAGTTCATCAGGCAAAGGCCAGAGCGTTATTAAAACGGTCGCAGATGTTGAAACCGCATGGCATTACGCCCAAGAAGGTGGCCGCACTGGTGCTGGCCGTGTCATCGTGGAAGGCTTTATCGACTTTGACTATGAAATCACCCTTTTAACGGTTCGCGCTGTTGATGGCATTCATTTTTGTGCACC
Organism: Vibrio scophthalmi LMG 19158; assembly: GCF_000222585.1. Lineage (GTDB taxonomy): Bacteria > Pseudomonadota > Gammaproteobacteria > Enterobacterales > Vibrionaceae > Vibrio > Vibrio scophthalmi. Next base: position 110,153 of record NZ_AFWE01000182.1, read on the forward strand.
GATAGGTCATCGCCAAGAAGATGGCGATTACCGTGAATCCTGGCAACCACAATTGATGTCGATTGCGGCATTAAAAGCAGCGCAACATGCAGCAGGTAAAGTCGTCGATGCTTTAGGCGGATACGGTATTTTTGGTGTTGAGCTGTTTATCAAAGGCGATACGGTGATCTTTAATGAAGTCTCTCCTCGCCCGCACGACACAGGCTTAGTCACATTGATGTCGCAAGAAATGTCTGAATTTGCCCTACATGTACGCGCCTTTACGGGTATGCCGATTTCAACCATCGCTCAATTAGGCCCAGCTGCTTCTGCGGTAATCCTTGGTCAAGGTACGTCAAACAACCTCCGTTTTGAAGGCATGGCTGATGCACTTTCTGCCCCGCAAACGCAACTGCGCCTGTTTGGTAAGCCTGATATCGACGGCCGCCGTCGTTTAGGTGTGGCGATTACGCGTCGTGATAGTATCGAGCAAGCGATCGAAGATGCGGTTGAGGCAGCCAGTAAAGTTAAGGTGATCTACTAATTCATCACCCATCCACGATTTAAACAAAAAACGCTTGCCGAGTGGCAAGCGTTATTCATTTTAATCCAACCCGAAATCAACTCTCGATTAAATAGACTTCCTCAGCAAAACGAGACAAGCCTTTTTGAGCTCTTTTAGGGTGATTCTCATCCGCTTCATCGCGATACAGCTTAGTGACTTTAAATTCACTAAAATGACGCAGCACTTCTTGCTCCGGTACTGAGAACGGAGGACCCGCCATTTCTTCTTGCGGGTAATCAAGGCTCACCAACAAAATACGACCACCTGACTTCAAACGTGTTTTCAAACAAGCGACGTATTCATCTCTCATCGTTTCAGGCAATGCAATTAATGCCGCACGATCATAAATGATATCAACCGGTTTGATTGGCGCCGTAAAGTAATCACCGATATAAATGGACAGCTCATCAAACTGAAACAGTTCATGTTGCCCTCCAACAGGCATTACCATCGGTGTATAAAAATGCTCGGCGAAAAAAGCTCTAACCGCAATATTGCTAAGCTCTACCCCCTGTACATCCTGATGCTTTGTCGCAAGCCAAACCAAATCTTCAGACTTACCACACAAAGGAACAAAGACACTATCGCTTGAGCTTGGATTGGTCATTGGCCAGTATTGAATAAGCAGCGGGTTGACATCATCAAGGTGAAAACCAATTTGATTAGAGGCCCATTTGTTGTGCCAAAACTCTGGATCGTTCATTATAATTTTTCTCAGCTGACTTTTAAGCGCTAAGCCTAACCAAAAGCTGACCAAATTTAAACATTCCCTTCAGATTCTGTTCATCTAGAGTCGATATACTTAGTTACATTCTTTGGCTGAACTAACTGAGGTTAAGCGACTCAAATTACACAGAAATGAGAGCAAGTTAAAACTTTTGAACGATAACAATCTGTTAAGATTGAGTTCCAAACACTTGCCCCCATAAAGGGTATATACCAAGTGATGAACTTGGATATACAGACTGTTTTACTTAGTAGCTATGCCTTTAGTTGCCCTTTTTTCTAAGTAACGACAATTCTGAGGAGAGTGAATGAGCTTATTCCTGCGCACGACGGCACTGATGCTATTGATGCTAAGCCGCGCCCCAGCTTTTGCCGCGATTCCAGTGGCAGCGCCAAGTAATGACGGCAGTCGCAGCGCGAATCAAAATCAAGTCTGTTCGAAAGCCTTCAAGCACAATTTAAGTGGCTTGTACGGCATCAAATCGACTAACCAAACTCCAAATCAACCCTACAGTGACTTTGATGTGCTCTATAGCAAAGCGCATCAGGCACAATTCGAACTTGAAACCATCTGTAAAAGTACAGCCCTATTAACCAACACCGAAGCCTATTTTGCTGGTGTTAAATCATCTCAAAGAGCAAAAGAAAAAGTCGCTTTAGAGTTAGATGGCCAAGTAAACCGTATTACCGATTTAGCCCGCGCAACCATCGTTGCTGATGATGTGGCTAGCCTAATGGAAGTCTTTGAAGTTCTGGATCGTGAAACAACGATTGTACGTGTGAAAAACCGCTTTAAACAACCAGCAGCATCAGGCTACCGCGATCTAAATGTGTTGGTTCAACTACCAAAAACCAACTTAATCGCCGAAGTTCAGCTCCATCTTAAAGCCATCGCCGATGTAAAATCAGGCCCTGAGCATAAACTGTATGAGCAAATCCAACGTATTGAACGTAATGCTGACCACCAGCAGCGTGCACTTAGCCAGTTTGAAACCGCACAAATTGACAATATGCGTCGCCAATCTCGCCAACTCTACCAAGACGCTTGGCAGCCCTATATAACCACACGCTTAAGCGCTGCTTAATCAGCCACTAAGTATTCTCTTCCTTCTAAACAGGCTGTCTTAACAGCCTGTTTTTATTTCCATCAATTTCACTGCATACACATTCTTAAACTATAGTTTTATCAAGAACAATAAAAATAAGTGTGAGGTTGGAGTGAAAGCGATTTACTTCATCGTGTTAGCGATTGGATCGGCATGCAGCCATGCTCTAGAAGATATAGATGTTGATTACGGCCCATTGCAGACGTACGCGCAATCCCCGTTTATCACCAATGGATTAGCGCCGCAATTACGCTCTGGCTTTTCGCTGCCTCAGCAAGAGGTTGAACTTCATGGTTCGTTCACTCTCGCTAGCATTTGGGCAAATAATGACAAATACCAACTCGACTACTACCAAAATCAGCTCCAACTCGGAGGGAAATGGCAGCTTTCACCGCTATGGCAAGCAGAGTTAGGTTATCGCTGGAATTACGCTGCCAATAATCATTTAGACTCTTTTATCATGGATTTTCATGATTGGTTTTCGATTGATCAAAACGGTCGGGATGAGGTTGCTAAACACCGCTTCGTAATCGATATGCCTGAATATCAAATTGAACAACGAGACTTTCGTGGCGAAGTGTTCAGCCAAGGCCTATTCGGTTATTTACAATATCAACTGTATCAAAGCCAACATCACGGGGTTTCACTCGGAGCAAGTCTCTATTACAGCGATATCGGGCAGGCGATCTTTGCCCATAGTGATTGGGAGCAAGCCATTCAAGTTAACTATGGTTATCGCCGTGGCAAACATGGTTTTGACGCAACGTTGAGCCAAACTTTTCGTGATACGCCAACCAACTTTACCCATATGCCCTATCGCTCGAACAATTGGAGCACGGGCATGAGTTACCGTTATCAATGGTTTGAGCATCATTTTGTGGTCGCGCAAGTTTCACTATACGAGGGGATCGTAGATGACGATGGCAGCTTTGCCGACATCGCGACGGAATTTACCCTCGGCTATCGTTATCAAATGCGCAGCTCAGCAATCGAATTTTCTGTTATTGAGAATGGTATTAATGCTGACAACAGTACCGACGTCGCCTTTACGCTCGCTTATCGGTACCGTTTTAGCACACATCATTGAACGTGGGTCGCTAGATCGCGAGAACACGCGCCACAGCGGATCTCACCTCATCATCTGATGCTGTTTTTGCCAAGCTAAATGAGAGATATTGATCTCCACGCATACCAAGTGAACGATCCACTTCTGCCAAACAATGCACCCAAGCTCCTTCCAAAACAAACGACAACTCGATCTCTTTTTTATTGATAAAGGCGTTGTTGCTAAATTCAATTTCTTGATAACAACCTGATTTAGAACTGAAGTTTTGTCCTCGCAAAAAGCCTTTTTCAACATCCGCTTTAACCATTGAAAATCCGCCTTGCTCGATAGCCGCAATCACTTTTGAGACCACAGCCAGCGGTCTTACTTCGACAAAGTCACGATCTTTAGGGTCAATTGCGAAATCGATATCCAACGTTGTTTCAAGCCATACATGACACTGATTCTTACGTGCATTTAAAGCGGTGATTGGCGTTTCGTCATCCAGTTTCAATTCAAAAAGCACTTGCTTATGTTGGTTCGCACCGATAACGAAAGGTTGCACTGCTTGCAATCGGCCCAACAAAAACGCCTGATAACTGACTCCTTCGTCGGATTCCACTTTAACTTCTGTGCATAATTTTAGACTGATAGCATCAATGTGCTGATCAACCTCACCGCCTTGAATATGGACCGTCCCCTTTAGCATGTCACCCTGATAGACAAACGCACTGTCTAAAACAGTATCGACTTTGGCTGCGCCAATACCTAAAGAGGCTTTTAACTTTCCAAACATGAACTTTCCTTTACTAAACTTTGCTTTAATAAACTTTGCTTTGAGACTTTATTGATTGTTTTTATCTCGACTGTTTTTCATTAATGGGTATCTCATATCTGGCTGGAGTCAAGCAAGTGCTTTACCATTAGATTGAGCCTTGTCTCATTCGTTTGGCTAATTTCCAACCAACACTTGCATTTATCTAGTTGCGAGCACTACATTTGTATAGTCAATTTTTTAATGAATCTACTATGTCTCAACGCCCGCTATATCAACAAATTAAATCCTACATTGTCGAGCAAATTGACTCTGGTCACTGGGCAACTGGCGATCGTATTGCGACGGAACTTGAGCTCACTGAGCAATTTAACGTCAGTCGGATGACCGTCAACAAAGCCATTCGTGATTTAGTCAACGAAGGTCGCTTAGAGCGTACCCCTCGTTTGGGCACTTTCGTCTGTCAACCCGCTGAAAAATCCGAATCCCCTTTGGCGGACATTCGTAACATCGCCGATGAAATCATCGCTAGAGGCAAGCACTACAGCAATCAGATATTGCAGCAAAAGCAACTTGTTGCCGATGAAGCGACAGCAACCAAACTGGGTATAAAACTAGGCGCGAACGTCTATTACAGCGAGATCCTCCACCTTGCGGATAATCAGCCAATCCAACTCGAAAAGCGTTGGGTTAACCCCCTGTGCGCCCCTGAATACTTGCAACAAGACTTCAAGCAATTCACTCCGACGGAGTATCTTTTTAAATCATGCCCATTAAGCTCTATCGAACACAGTGTTGAAGCGATTATTGCTAACTCAAAAATATTAGAACAGCTAAAAATGGCACACCATGAACCCTGCTTATTGCTCCATCGCCGTACTTGGAGTGGGCAACAACTCGTTAGCAGCGCTCTGTTATATCATCCCGCATTTCGCTACAAATTAAGCTCAACAATTAACTTGATTTAGTCGCTTACCCTTTGTATTTGATCACAATTTAACCAAACACAACTTGATCAATAACCCGTTCAAAACCATTATTTGTATATACATTACAATCTATGGTTTGTTATGGATAAGCAAAAGAATAGGCAACCGCGAAACAGGGCTATCGCATCGGCATCAAAGACCACCGAATTTGATGTAGCATTCCTCAATGCGCGCATCGTTTCTATGCAGCCCGGCAAACACGGTTACGCCATAAATTCTAACGCTTATTTGTATCTACGCGACGGTAAAATCGCCGCACTCACCTCTCAGCCTCTCGCAGCAAACGCAAAACAATACATTGATTGCCAAAACAGACTGCTCACTCCCGGCTTTATCGATTGTCACACCCATTTGGTTTACGCTGGTAATCGCGCGGATGAATTTGAAATGCGCTTGCAAGGCATGCCGTATCAAAAAATCGCCGAACAAGGTGGCGGCATCCTCTCCACCGTTGCCGCCACTCGCCAAGCCAGCGAGCAACAATTAGTTGATTTAGCATTGCCCCGTTTAGATGGTTTGATTGGTCGCGGCGTGACAACGGTTGAGGTGAAATCCGGCTACGGATTAGCGCTCAACGATGAGCTTAAAATGTTGCGTGCAGCGAAACAATTACAAGACCATCGTGCGATTCGAATCTCCACCACGTTATTAGCCGCTCACACCGTACCAAGCGAATTTAAACACCAGCCAGAGCGATACGTCGATCTGATTTGCGAGGAAATGATCCCCACGGTCGCCGAATTGGGGCTCGCCACCAGCGTTGATGTCTTCTGCGAATCGATAGGCTTCAATTTAGCGCAAACGGAACGTATTTTTTTGGCGGCATCCCAGTATCAATTGGGCATCAAAGGCCATACTGAGCAACTGTCCAATCTTGGAGGAAGTGCCTTAACCGCCAAGTTCAATGGCTTGTCAGTCGATCATTTGGAATATCTCGATGAAACCGGCGTGCAAGCGATAGCTCAAGCAGGGACAGTCGCCACGCTATTACCCGGCGCGTTCTACTTCCTCAACGAAAATCAAAAACCACCCGTGGCACTACTGCGTCAATATAACATTCCGATCGCGCTGGCTACCGATTTAAACCCCGGCACCTCACCTTTCGCAGATTTAACTATGATGATGAATATGGCCTGTACTCTTTTTGGTTTAACACCAGAAGAAGCGCTACGTGGTGTCACACAGCATGCCGCACAGGCGCTTGGTGTTAGTCAGTCTCGCGGACAGATCCAAGTTGGGTTTGACGCCGATATTGCTATTTGGGATGTCGAGCATCCTGCCGAGTTCAGTTATTTGCAAGGCGTACCACGTTTGTACGCGCGATTAGTCAAGGGAGCAATAAGCTATGCCTAATCCACCCAGCACTCAGCAAGAATTCCATTGGCAAGGCCGAATGGATGAAGAAGATGGCGCTGATGGCCTTCGCATTCATCAAATTATTGAACCGATGCAGGTCAAAGACCTTCCTGCCACCAGCAAGGCGGTTAGCATACTAGGATTTGCCTGTGATGCAGGCGTAGCGCGTAATAAAGGCCGTATTGGCGCGCGAAAAGCTCCTGATTTGATCCGCCGAGCACTGGGCAATATGGCCTGGCACCAACCCACAAAACTGATCGATTTAGGCAATGTTGTCTGTGACGATGACTTACTTGAAAAAGCCCAATCTGACTGTGCAGATATTATTGCCAAAGCCCTGAGCACAACGCCTGTGATCACCTTAGGTGGCGGGCACGAAGTCGCTTGGGCATCATTTCAAGGATTAGCCCGATACTTTGAAAAAAACACGCCAAATCAAATCCCCAGAATTGGCATCATCAATTTTGATGCACATTTCGATTTACGCACTTTTGAGCACACCAGCGCCGCGATAAAACCCAGTTCTGGCACCCCTTTTCAGCAAATCGCCAACTATTGTCAGCAAAAACAGTGGCCGTTTCATTATGCCTGTTTAGGGGTGAGTCGGGCCTGCAATACCAAAGCTTTGTTTCAACGCGCTGATGCGCTCAATGTATGGTATGTCGAAGACAAAGATCTCTCTCATCTCAATCATGTTTACCATCTAACGCAACTGCAGCACTTTATCGATAATTGCGATGCTATCTATCTCACCATCGATTTGGATGTCTTCCCCGCGGCGATTGCACCCGGCGTCAGCGCCCCCGCCGCACGAGGCATCAGTCTAGACACACTTAATCTATTTCTCGATCGCATCTTACATTACAAAGATAAGTTGGTGATTGCAGATATCGCTGAATATAACCCGACCTATGATATCGACAGCCAAACAGCCCGATTAGCCGCAAGGTTATGCTGGGATATTGCCAACGCTTTCTCTGAAAAATAGATCACCACAAGGAATTTGTTATGCCGGAACAAAGCGATACGCGTCTTGATACTCAACGAACCATTCACGCGCCGCATGGCACACAACTCCGTGCTCGTTCATGGATGACTGAAGCCCCGTTGAGAATGCTGATGAATAATCTCGATCCAGATGTGGCAGAACACCCCCACGCTTTAGTGGTGTATGGTGGCATTGGTCGCGCGGCTCGTAACTGGGCTTGCTACGACAAAATCGTTGAAGTGCTAGAGAGACTCGAAGAAGACCAAACCCTGCTGGTGCAATCGGGTAAACCTGTTGGCGTATTCCCCACCCATAAAGATGCCCCTCGCGTTCTGATCGCCAACTCAAATCTGGTTCCGCATTGGGCCAATTGGCAGCATTTCAATCAACTCGATAAGCAAGGTTTAATGATGTACGGCCAGATGACGGCGGGAAGTTGGATCTACATCGGTTCACAGGGCATCGTACAAGGCACTTATGAAACCTTCGTCGCGATTGCAAAACAACATTTTACCGGAACGAGTGAAGGCCGTTGGATTCTCACTGGCGGTTTAGGTGGCATGGGCGGTGCGCAACCCCTTGCCGCAACCATGGCAGGATTTTCGATGTTGGCGGTTGAATGTGACGAATCGCGTATCGACTATCGTCTGCGCACTGGCTACGTTGATAAGAAAGCCACCACGCTCGATGAAGCACTGAGAATCATTGAGCAGGCTACGGCGCCAATTTCAGTCGGCTTAGTCGGCAATGCTGCAGATGTTTACGCTCGATTGGTTGAGCGCAATATCACGCCAGATGTGGTGACAGACCAAACCTCAGCGCACGATCCACTTAACGGCTATTTACCGCAAGGTTGGAGCATGGAATACGCAGCTAAAATGCGTTTGCAAGATGAGGAAAAAGTGGTGAACGCAGCTAAAGCGTCGATGGCAGAACAAGTCAAAGCGATGCTGATACTGCAATCTCGCGGCGCAGCAACGCTTGATTATGGCAACAACATCCGTCAAATGGCTCTCGAACAAGGAGTCGCGAATGCGTTTGATTTCCCCGGTTTTGTCCCCGCTTATATTCGACCACTCTTTTGCCAAGGCATCGGCCCGTTCCGTTGGGCGGCGCTCTCCGGTGACCCTGAGGATATTTACAAGACTGACCAAAAAGTAAAACAACTGATTCCTGACGATCCTCATTTGCATAACTGGCTCGATATGGCGCGTGAGCGGATTCAATTCCAAGGACTACCCGCTCGTATATGTTGGGTTGGCCTTAAAGATCGCGAGCGTTTAGGCCAAGCTTTTAACGCCATGGTAAAAAGCGGTGAACTAAAAGCACCAATTGTGATTGGTCGAGATCATTTGGATTCGGGCTCCGTCGCCAGTCCCAATCGAGAAACAGAATCAATGCTTGACGGCTCCGATGCGGTATCCGATTGGCCACTGTTAAATGCACTACTTAATACCGCTAGCGGGGCAACTTGGGTTTCTCTGCATCATGGTGGTGGTGTGGGTATGGGCTTCTCACAACATTCTGGAATGGTGATTTGTTGTGATGGCAGCGACGATGCAGCTCGCCGCATTGCTCGTGTGCTCCACAATGATCCCGCAACGGGCGTCATGCGCCATGCTGACGCTGGATATGATATCGCCAAACAATGCGCCGCTGAGCAACAGTTGGACTTACCCATGATGAATCATTCCTCACACGAGCTAGGAGAATAGTGATGTTAAACTTAGTTCTTAATCCTGGTCATTTAAGCTTATCCCAACTACGCCAAATCAGCCGTAGCCCCGTCAATTTAAGCCTTGATAACGCCAGCGTTGCCGATATTGAACAAAGTACCCAAGTAGTAGAACAAGTCATTGCGCAAGGACGCACCGTGTATGGGATCAATACCGGATTTGGCCTGCTAGCAAATACGCGAATCGAACCACAAGATCTGGAAATTCTGCAAAAAAGCATTGTCTTGTCTCACGCCGCCGGTATTGGACAATTGATGGCCGATGAAACCGTACGTTTGATGATGGTGCTTAAAATTAACAGTCTTGCACGGGGCTATTCCGGTATTCGCTTATCGGTGATTCAAGCTCTAATCGAATTAGTTAACACTCAAGTTTACCCTTGCGTGCCGCAAAAAGGCTCGGTCGGCGCGTCGGGGGACCTTGCTCCACTCGCCCATATGAGCACCATATTATTGGGCGAAGGACAAGCTCGTCACAATGGCAAAATTATCTCGGGCGCTGAAGCGCTCAATATAGCGGGTTTACAACCGATTACACTCGCCCCCAAAGAAGGTTTGGCGTTATTGAATGGCACCCAAGCATCGACAGCCTTCGCGTTAGAGGGGCTATTCGCTGCAGAAGATCTGTTTGCCTCAGCAACCGTCTGCGGTGCGATGTCGGTTGAGGCCGCACTCGGTAGCCGAAAACCGTTTGATCCTCGCATTCATCGTGTTCGTGGTCATCGCACCCAAATGGATGCCGCCGCCGCTTATCGATACTTACTCGATAACCACAGTGACATCGGTACATCGCACAACCAATGTGAAAAGGTTCAAGATCCCTACTCTTTACGCTGCCAACCTCAAGTGATGGGGGCGTGCCTGCAACAAATTCGCCATGCCGCTGAAACTCTACAAGTGGAAGCCAATTCTGTTTCAGATAACCCACTGGTTTTTGCCGATGATGGTGATATTATTTCAGGCGGTAATTTTCATGCAGAACCTGTCGCGATGTCGGCGGACAACCTTGCGCTGGCGATTGCCGAAATCGGCAGCTTGTCGGAAAGACGCATGGCTCTACTTATTGACAGTGCATTAAGTAAGTTACCACCGTTTTTGGTCGATAATGGCGGGGTTAATTCTGGCTTTATGATTGCCCAAGTCACTGCCGCGGCATTAGCGAGTGAAAACAAAACTCTAGCTCACCCCGCCTCCATTGATAGCTTACCAACTTCGGCTAACCAAGAAGATCACGTTTCAATGGCCACATTCGCCGGCCGACGTTTGCGTGATATGGCCGAAAACACCCGTGGCATTTTAGCTGTGGAATATCTTGCGGCCGCACAAGGGTTAGACTTTAGAGCCCCGCTAAAATCCTCTCCAAGAATCGAAGAAGCCAAGCGCCGCCTACGCGAACAAGTCGCCTTTTATGATAAAGACCGCTATTTTGCAACGGACATTGAACGCGCGAATCGCTTATTAAAACAAGCCATTCATCATGATCTTATTCCTTCGAACATCTTTATGAGCATCTAGAGATTTAATCTTATTTTTAAACTAAAAAGTACCTGGATTAACAGGTACTTTCTCATACAGGTGCTACTTAACGATTAAAATCGGTAACCAAGGTTAGCATAAATTTGCTGTGAATCTTGTTCCAAGTCTAGAGATACGTGATGATTGTCGTATTCATAGTCCTCCGCAGTACCTCGAATACCCACACCTAGATTGAAATTACGAAATTCGTAGCCGGCCTCGACTCCGAACGTAACTGCGATGCCCGTCAAAGGCCCGCTTGATGTGTAATTCAATTTATTATCTTGTAGAAAAAAATCATGATCCGCATTTGCGAAATGAATTCCTGCAATGCCTAAAATATAGAAATTATCCACATAGTATTTAGGTTTTACATTCAAACCGAATGAAATAGAATCGGCCTTGAGGCTATAAGACTTATTGGAGTTAGTTTTTCCTTCAATCTTAATATCACCAAGATCTTGGTATTCAGCCTCAACTCCAATATAAAAATTAGAATCAGGAACAGCCTGAAATTGGTAACCAACCTGAATAGCATAATAATTATTATCTTCTGACACTATAGACGTATCATTAATGTCAATTTCCGTATGCCCTAAATTCGCTCCTAGATAAAACCCTTCGCGGTCATTGGCAGATACACTTACTGATGCTACAAGAGCCATGGTTGCTAATATAGTTTTCACAAATACTTCCTTCTATTCACATATGAACAAAAAGTAGTATATGGCGACAGTTTCGATATGCAACTGTTCGTTTTTGATACGATTCAACATTTTTTTCAGAACAGCATCACTAAAAAACCATAACTAAAACATAATTTAAACATCTGCTACTACAAAAAAATAACCATTTAATTAAAGCCGCTGCATATAAAAATCAAATCAAGCAGGGATATGAACTTAACTAGAGATGCAATTGATGAGATACAAAATAAAATCAACAAGAATATTACATGAGGGAAATTACGTTACAAAAGTAAAACAATTATTTTTCACGAAAGTATATTCAAAAAGCGTAATAGGTACGCCCGAAACTCCTCCAATTCGTGATCTGAAAATTCACTGCTAATTACTGAAAACCGTATTTTATAGGCTTCTGCTATCTTTTTTTCAGTTTCTAACCCTAAGTTAGTCAACTTCAGCATCATATATCGCCTGTCGTCAGGGTCTTCTTGTCTAATACAATATCCACTATCGATTAACTCTTTAATCATTTTACTAACGCGGGATTTATCGCCCAAAAAGTCAGCATCTTTTGTAAACTCTGACATAGCCACCGAACCATTGTTTTTAGCAGCCAAACTAATCATGTAAGATTGCTCTGGCTTAATAGATACACCTTGTTTTTTAAGTTCGCGGCTAAACTCCATTCGACTTTTATTTGCTACCATGTTAGCAATTAAACCAAATGCTTTCGTTTGAGGGTATTTCATATTTAACCTACCTATTTAATTATGGATAAAGATAACATGGCCGTTATTGGTGGAGAAATCTGACGGTTGCAATTAGAGACTACCTCACAATTTATGGCACTCTCTATCAAACAACGTTCAAAAATTACCATTCATCTAACTCATCAACGCCCTCTGGCCCCATCCATTCAACCAATTGCACTCTTCTCTTACTGCAACTGGATTGACCAGTCAAAGAGATTACTCATATATAATCCCTCCCAGTTTTGGCTACTAAGCGTAAGATATGTCTCTAACACCGTACTTTTCTTCACAAGATCATCAATTTCAATTCACTCGTTTACAAGCAAGTCATTTTGCTAAAAAAGTAGCGGGCGACTTCAACCCACTGCACGACGAAGACAACAAGCGCTTCTGTGTACCGGGTGACTTATTGTTTGCTGTTTTATTAAGCAAAGAAGGTGTAAGCCAAAAAATGCGTTTCGATTTTGCCGGCATGGTGAATGATGGCGTAGCGCTGCATGTTGAGCATAAATGTAGCAAAGAAGCGGCCGTAATTGATGCCAACGGTAAAGAATACTTACGTATGTCGCGTGAAGGCGAAGTCAACCACGATGCAACGTTCATTGAACATGTCGTTAGAAATTACGTGCAGTTTTCGGGCATGAACTTTCCGCATATCATGGTCCCATTGATGGAAGAGAAGCAGATGATGATCAACTGCCAACGTCCTTTGGTTATCTATGAAAGCATGGAAGTAGAATTCACTCGCCTCGATATTTCAGCACCTGAAGTCATCTTCTCTGGTGCCACCTTCGATGTACAAGGTAAACGTGGTGTCGTCACGCTTAACTTCGACTTCAAACAAGACGATGAAGTGGTCGGTAAAGGCGTTAAGCGCATGGTTGCCAGCGGCCTAAAGCCCTACACCCAAGAAGACATTGATGATTTAGTTAATCGTTTTAACGAACGTAAAGATCGTTTTCTAGCAGAATTCTCTCAAGCCGCTTAATTCGCGCCTTCAACTGATTTCCCAAGCCCTCGCCTAATCGCGAGGGCTTTTTCGTTGCCGCTTCTCTTCTCTAGATTCTCGCCCCTCGCTTCTATTTATCTACTGCTAATTTTTCTTTTGCTTCGCTTTCAAATAACCCCCACTGTTGCATAGCGATATATCCTGCACCACTGGTCGATAATTATACAAAAAATTAACAAATCAAATTTTTATACATTTATATTGCATAATATCTCACTTGTAGTAGCATGAATGACATGTGGTAATTAATGCAGTATTTAAGCATGAGTATTCAAGTTAAGCAGATCAATAAATCATACGGTGACACGCAAGTTCTTCACGATGTCAGCTTTGAATGTCACAACGGTGAAACGCTTGTTTTGCTTGGCCCAAGTGGTGCAGGTAAAAGTTCACTTCTTAGAGTACTTAACCTACTTGAAACCGCTGACAATGGTCAGTTGTCCATTGCCGATCACAGTTTTGATTTCAATCAGCCGATTGAAGAAAAACAAGAGCGTCAGTTACGTCGTAAAGTCGGCATGGTATTTCAACAGTACAATTTGTGGCCACACATGACGGTCATGGAAAACCTAATTGAAGCCCCAGTTAAAGTCGTTGGCATTCCTGCTGAACAAGCAAAACAACAAGCACTTGAAGCACTTACCACTTTAAAGCTTGCCGACAAAGCAGACACATGGCCAATGCAACTCTCTGGCGGCCAGCAACAACGTGTGGCGATTGCTAGAGCACTGATGATGAAGCCAGATGTATTGCTATTTGACGAACCCACCGCCGCGCTTGATCCTGAAATCACCAATCAAGTGGTGGAGATCATCAAGCAGCTGAGTGCGACAGGCATTACTCAGGTAGTCGTAACACACGAAGTCGATTTTGCGAAAAAAATCGCCTCTCACGTGCTCTATCTGGAACAAGGCCGCATTGTTGAACACGGCACTCATGACGTATTTACCCAGCCACAAACTGAAAAGTTCGCGGACTACTTAAACCACTAATTATTCACGACGCTGCTCATTGACGGAGACAGCTTTTGTAATCTAGGAGTTATACAAAATGAAAAAAATTCTTCTTGCTTCGTTAATCGCTGTTGTTTCATCTCACGCACTTGCACAACAAGACATCAAGTTCGTTATGGAAGCAACTTACCCACCGTTTGAGTTCATGGATGAGAACAACCAAATTCAAGGTTTTGACGTCGATCTTGCTAACGCTCTATGTGACGAAATGAAAGCCAACTGTACTTTCCATAACCAAGCATTCGATAGCCTAATCCCTGCTCTTAAGTTCAAACGTTATGACGCTGCTATCTCTGCAATGGATATTACCGAAGCACGCTTAGAGCAAGTTAACTTCTCTAACGCATACTACGACAACTCTGCCGCTTTTATCTCGCTACAAGGTAAAGTTGCTGACCAAGCCGATCTAAAAGGTAAGCGTGTTGGTGTGCAAAATGGTTCAACTCACCAAAGCTACCTTATTGAACAGATGCCTGGCGTAACCGCAGTACCATATTCAAGCTATCAAGATGCGTTTCTTGATATGAAAAATGGTCGTATCGACTCAGTCTTTGGTGATAACGCAGTGGTTGCAGAATGGTTTAAGCGCGATGATAACCTTACCTATGTTGGCGACAACATCACGAATGCAAAATACTTTGGCAATGGCTTTGGTATCGCAGTCAATAAAGATAACCAAGCGCTAACGGATAAGTTAAACAGCGCACTAAAAGTGGTTATGGCAAACGGCGTGTACGAAGAAATCTACACCCAATACTTCGGGAAATAATATGCCATTAACGGGTTACACATTGTCGCTCGTTCAAGCAAGTTGGATGACTATCCAACTTGCTTGCACCAGCCTACTTGTTGGTCTTGTACTGGCCGTTCTATTTGCTAGTGGAGAGATGTCGCGCCGGGTTGCACTAAGATGGCCAACAACCGCATTCGTAACCCTAGTGAGGGGGTTGCCAGAACTACTCGTTGTACTGTTTATCTACTTTGGCTCAACCCAAGTTTTGTTTTTACTGACAGGCGAATTTATTGAGATCAGCCCGTTTATCTCCGGCGTTGTCGCTCTGTCACTGATTTTTGCCTCTTACGCTTCTCAAACCATTCGTGGCGCGTTGAAAGCAGTAAATCGTGGTCAACGTGAAGCCGCATTAGCACTTGGTATGTCGCGTCTGCATATCTTTTTCAAGATAGTACTGCCACAAGCCGTTCGTCATGCCTTACCGGGCCTTACCAACCAATGGCTGGTGCTGCTAAAAGACACGGCGTTAGTTTCATTGATTGGCGTTACGGATCTACTTAAACAAGCTCAGTTAGCGTCAGCTTCCACCCATGAAGCCTTTACTTGGTATGCCACGGCAGCGGCCATTTATCTGGTGATCACTCTGATCACACAATACTTAGTGAAAATTCTCGATAACAAGTTTGCTATCAAAGGCATGAGTCGTATTCAAGGAGCAAAAGCATGAAAGCAGAATACCTTTGGCAACTCCTTGAAGGCTTAATGACCAGCTTTCAACTGACCATCGCGTCACTGTTGGTCGGTTGTATTTTGTCTTTACTGATGACGGTAACGTTGATCATGCGCACTCCGGTTATTCACTGGTTTAGCCGCGCTATAATCACACTCTTTACTGGGACACCCTTGTTAGTACAAATTTTCTTAGTCTACTACGGGCCAGGACAATTTGAATGGATTCGTGAAAGCATTTTTTGGGTCTGGTTGAGCCAACCTTGGTTTTGTGCCATGTTCGCGCTGGCGCTCAATACAGCCGCTTACAGTGCGCAGCTGTTTAAAGGTGCGTTCAACACTATTCCAGAAGGACAATGGCAAGCCTGTAAAGCACTTGGCATGGGTAAAGCCACCAGTTTACGCGTATTGCTCCCTTATGCGTTACGTCGTGCTGTACCGGCTTATTCAAACGAAGTGATCTTAGTTTTCAAAGGCACATCGCTTGCTAGTACCATCACGATTATGGATTTGATGGGTTATGCGCAGCGTATCAATGCACAAACCTACGACACCCTGACTGTATTTGGTATCGCTGGAGCATTCTATTTGATGGTGAATGGCATATTAACCCTACTGTTCCGTCAACTAGAGAAAAAAGCCCTCGCCTTTGAAGCGGCCTGATGGCAGATAGCAAACAAAAAAAGGGAAGATAAACGTCGTTTATCTTCCCTTTTCCATATGTAGACCAATCAAATTGTTTAGATCCAGCGCCTAACCTTTTGCTTGTAGTCTAAGTATTCTGCGCCAAATAGACTTTCCAACGCCCTCTCTTCTGGGCGAATTTGGAAACGGTTCATATAGAATACAAAGCCGAGCGGAAGAAATAAGCAGATGAGGTTTTGTTGCCAGTAGCCAATACCCAACAATAAGATCAGCAGAGCCAAGTACATTGGATTGCGTGTATAAGCAAATACGCCACTATCAACAACGCTCGTGGCAGTGTGGACTTTGACTGGGTTAACGGTGGTTTTGGCTTTGCGGAATTCATAAACGCCCGCAATACCGATAACCCCAGCCAAAATCACTGCCGCCACCAACACCACATTGGTAAATGGCAGCGCAAGCGCGAAACTCAGCAGCACTTGGTCTAACCTAATCATCGCCATGACAAATAGGATAAACAGTGCCACTGGGGGAATTTTTCGCTCTAGTATCTCCATTAAACGATCTCTAACAAGGCTTGCAATGGGTGTTTTGTTTTCACATGTTCAAAGCGCTTTACTTGGCTGCGACAAGAGTAACCCGTTACCAAGCAACGATCTGCTGGAAGCTCTTCCAAACGAGGTTTCCAACTTAAAGCAAAAATATCCTTCGACATTTCCAGCTTATCCACTTCATGACCAAAAGTACCTGCCATACCACAACATCCAACAGGCACTGTATTGAGCTTAGCCCCAAAGTGGTTAAAGATCGCGCCCCATTCTTTCTCAGCATTCGGCAGCTTTGTTTTCTCAGTACAATGCGCCAATAAATGCCAAGGCTGGGCATCACCTGAGCCAGTATGAAACTCATTCAAACGTGGCAACATCCATTCATGCACTGTCAGAACATCAAACTCACCACGCTTATCACCCAGAATTTCGTTATATTCATCGCGATAACAAAGCACCAATGCCGGATCAACACCCACCATTGGAATACTCAAATCGGCCACTTGTTCTAAAAACATCGCAGTACTTTTGGCATTGCGAGCAAACTGAGCTAAGAAGCCCTTAATATGCTGCGCTTTACCGTTTGGTTTGAATGGCAGTAGCACAGGCGTTTTGCCCAGCTTAATCACCAGTTGAACAAAGTCATCCACCACATCTGCATCGTAGTAACTGGTAAATGGATCTTGCACGATCAACACATGATTGGCTTTATCTTCACTCGACATCGCCGCCAACGCCTGCATATCAAACGCTTTTAACTGTGTCACTCGTTTCGCCAGCGTAGGAATAGAAAGAAGTGGCGCATCAACATAGCCAACCGTTGAAGCAGTTAAACTTTGTACCCACTTTTGCTTGAGTACGCCGTTGACCAATTTTGGTGCTTTCGCCATCAAAGGCAACATGGTTTCAATATTGGCGACCAAATAATCTTTAGCTGGTCGCTGGTAGCGGCTGTAATAGATGTTTAAGAAACGCGAACGGAAGCTTGGTACATCTACCTTTATTGGGCACTGACTTGCACACGCTTTACAGGCTAAACAACCATTCATTGCTTCATACACTTCATGAGAGAAGTCGTATTGGTGGCGTTTATTAAAACTATTACGTACACGATCAAGCAGCGTTTTTACACTGGCTGACTCAAGTGATTGCTTTTCGAGATCAAGGATGTCGATGCCTTGCTCTGTCAATTGACGCAGCCATTCACGTACCAAACCCGCTCGGCCTTTTGGTGAATGACGACGATCCGCAGTTACTTTCATTGATGGGCACATTGGCGAGGCGGTATCGTAGTTAAAGCACAAGCCGTTACCGTTACACTCCATCGCCTGTTTGAAGCTGTCGCGCACTTTGACATCAATTTGGCGATCGTAGAAACCGCGTTTGGTGTCAGACACTTTTACCAACTGTTCGTGGCTTTCAAGCGGTGTACAGATCTTACCTGGGTTCATCTTATTATGTGGGTCAAAGGCAGATTTCACCCGGCGAAGCTCAGTGAATAGAGCTTCTCCAAAGAATTCTGGCCCATATTCAGACCGGAAGCCCTTGCCGTGCTCCCCCCACATTAAACCGCCATATTTGGCCACCAGCTTAACCACTTGATCGGAGATCTCATGCATCAATTTCTCTTGCAATGGATCACACATATCGAGCGCTGGACGAACATGCAGTACCCCCGCATCAACATGACCAAACATGCCGTAGTTAAGCTGTTTTTCATCTAATAGTTGGCGAAATTCGTCGATAAAATCCGCCAGATTTTCTGGTGGAACACAGGTATCCTCGGCAAAAGCGACTGGTTTGGCTCGGCCTTTTGCTGCGCCAAGCAAGCCCACGGCTTTTTTGCGCATATTGTAAATTTTGCCAATGCTAGCGACATCATTCACCACTTGGTAGCCGATAATACCCGCTTCCTCATTGACTAACATTTCGTCCAGACGTGCCGTTAGCGCACTGAGTTGCCCTTCTACTTCCGCAATATCTTGGCCAGCAAATTCGACCATATTGATGCCCAGCATCTCTTTATCTGGCACATCAGTAATTAAGTCGCTGACGGTATGCCAAACAATGTCTTCTTTCGCCAGATTAAGGACTTTTGAATCGACCGTTTCGACCGACAACGCTTGCGCATCCACCATAAATGGCGCATTACGCAGTGCAGAGTCAAAGCTGTTGTACTTCACATTAACTAAGATTCGCGCTTTAGGAATCTTGGTAAGATTTAGCTTGGCTTCGGTAATAAAGGCCAACGAACCTTCAGCGCCACACAGCACGCGAGTTAGATTAAATTGATCGCTACTTTCATCGATAGCATTTTTTAAATCGTAACCGGTTAAAAAACGGTTTAATGGTGGGAATTTCGCCACGATGTCTGCGCGTTTATCACGGCATACTTGCTCGGTCACTTGTAGAGCATGAGCGGCATAAGTATGTTGATTCGGTAGGCCGTTAGATAAATCAGATTCTAAAATGGAGCCATCGGCAAACACGGCTTGCAATGATAGAACGTGATCAGAGGTTTTACCGTACTTTAATGAGCCTTGTCCCGACGCGTCGGTGTTAATCATGCCGCCAAGCGTGGCACGATTACTGGTTGATAGATCGGGAGAGAAAAAGTAACCAAATGGTCGAACCGCATCATTTAGCTGATCTTTGACAACGCCAGTTTGGACACGCACCCAACCTTCTTGTTCATTAATCTCGAGCACTTTATTCATGTGGCGAGAAAGATCCACCACCACGCCTTGAGTCAATGATTGACCGTTGGTACCTGTGCCGCCGCCACGAGGAGAAAACTTCACTCGCTCATAAACAGGTTTGATACTGATTTGACCAATCAGTGCCACATCTTCAGTGGATTTAGGGTGAACAATCGCTTGTGGTAGTAATTGATAGACACTGTTGTCTGTCGCTACAGCTAAACGGCTAGCGTATTGCGTTTCGATATCACCGGTGAATCCTGCCGCTTTTAGTTCTTCTAGAAAACTAAGCACAACATGATCAACATCCGGTTGAGAATGAAGTCTTGGTAACATTGCTTCCTGCCCCTACTACGCTGATCCATTCAGCATTGGGTTGTTATTCTTTGAGTTTGGTCACTTTACAACATTTAAAAGCGTGATCAAAACAGATTCGCAATGCCAAAATGTAATTTGTATCTAAGAATCAACGAGATTAAGCTAGTAGACACTCGCATTCATACAATCTAACCAATTGGCTCAGCGGCAAAATTTGCTGCAGTTTATCGAGAACAATTGGTGCATAATTAACCATCAGGGTTTGGCATTAAAATGAAGAAAAATAAAATCGTAACCACAGAAGATATCCTTCTCAAGCTTTGTCAGTCAGTGACTGGTGTCTTAACTGCCGCCACCAATTCCCCTGTGAATTACTCTGCCATGGTGCAAAAGATCAATAAAACCAGCCTAAAGCCTGATTTTGGCTGTTTCGTATTATTCGATGGTGGTTTCTCAGGTCTTGTCGTCATTAACTTTACCGCAAAATCAGCATTAGAAATTTACACTAACTACATGCGTAACATGGGCATGCCTGCAGAAGAACTCGCGATTGCTCACACCTCCGATGAAGTGGGCGATGTTTTGGGTGAGCTTATGAACCAACTTGTTGGTGACTTTACCAACAAGATCCGTAAAGAGCTGCAAACGCACATCACACAAAACCAACCAAAAATGCTGTCGCTGAACAAGCAAGTCATCTTGTCTGTAGACACTAATCTTGACCGCCCACAGGCGCGTCGAGTGACCTTCTCTACCGAGAAAGGCAACATTTTCTACCTTGAATTGGCGATGGACAAAACTGAATTTATCCAACTAGAAGAATTTGAAGTGGATGCAGATGAGAATCCAGACGATATCCTTGAGTCTGCTCGTCAACAAATGCAAGCAAATGAAAAGAAAAACCAAACAAGCAGCAATAGCGATGCCGATGATTTGCTTAGCGAACTCGGCTTGTAGTATTTCGCTATAACATCAGCCGTAAAAACGAAGCTTTGTTACTTTTAAGGCTCCTAATCATACTCTGATAGGAGCCTTTGCTACTTTCTGGCTACCCCACGAGCAAAATTTGCCGCCGATAATGGCTGCGAGAGTTGCGAGCCACTGCAAGAACACGTTAAAATAGCCGACTTTGTTATTTTTACGAGTTTTGCCGCGATCTATGCATAAACAAAAAGCCTTAAAAAAGATTGCCAAGTGTTTAGAACTTGGTAACTCTGCCAACGTCAATGAAGCTGCGAATGCGATCAAAATGGCGCATCGCCTCATGCTCAAGTATGGCTTGGATAAGGACGATATTGAGTTTATCAAGATGGGCAAAACGCAATCAACCCATCTACTGCCAACCAGTGTGAGCTCAACCCTACTGCGTGTCATTCGTGGTATTAATACCAAATTTGGCGTTGAAGCGGTGCTGCTCAACCACAAAGGGTTAAAACGTGTTGAATTTATTGGTGAAGCCGATCGTGCAATCTTTGCCGCCTTTGCCTTTGACATCGTTTATCGCGAGCTTAATGAGCATACTGGTAAGTTCCGCAACAGTTTTGCCGGCAGTGGTACATCAAGCTTAGAAGTTACCCGTCGCGTTAACTCTTATGTTTCAGGCTGGGTGGAAGGCGCACTCGAGAAATTGCCGATAATTTCTCCTGATGAAGAGTCGGCAAATAAAATCGAAGATTATATTGATAAAGAGTTCAAAAATATCGACCGTGAGACCTTTAAGCAGCAACTGCGTGAGGCGATGAAAAACCTCACCGATGATTATGAAGTTGGCCTTAAAAAAGGCCGTACACTCTCTGTTAGTCGCCCAATCGACGGTGCACCTGCTCGTAAACTGCTCAACTAATTTCGCCTCAAACCCTCTCTAACTGGTGGCATAGTGAACAATTCATTCATGCCACGTTAAGCTTTTGTCAAATATAGTGAAGTGTATTTGACATAAGGAACATCATAAGGTTAATTGCATCCCATCAATTTGCTGTATGTATTCCTCACATGGAGAGACTCACTGTGAAAAAACTGACTCTTGCACTAGCTTTGACTATTGCACTTACCGGCTGTCAAGCAACTCAACGTCAAAACGCAACTACTGGCGAAAGCGAAACTAACTCGGCAACCTCTGGCGCACTTATTGGTGCGATTGCAGGCGTAGCGATTGGTCTAGCGACTGGCGATGATGCTAAAGAGCGTCGTAAAAATGCGCTGATTGGCGCAGCGGGTGGCGCAGCAATTGGTGGTGGCGCGGGTTACTACTTTGACCAACAAGAAGCGGCACTGCGTAAGCAGCTGCTTGATTCAGGTGTTCAGGTTGAACGTGTTGGTGAAAACCAACTGATTCTACGCCTAGAAAACGGCATCGGCTTTGCGTCTAGCTCATACCAACTTGATCCATCAATCCACCGCACTCTAGGTGGTGTGGCTACAATTTTGGTTGAATACCCAGATACTAGCCTTGTGATCAATGGCTACACTGATAGCACTGGTAACGATCAAATGAACCAAACACTGTCTGAGCGCCGTGCTGAATCAGTACGTAGCTACCTTGTTCAACAAGGTGTTGCCCCTGGCCGCGCAATCGCACGTGGTTACGGCGAACGCTTCCCACTTTGTTCAAATGAAACCACCAGTGGCCGTGCATGTAACCGCCGCGTAGAAATTCAGATCCTACCTCTAAAATAATCAGTTTACTGACTATTTACCATGCCAATGGGTTTGCGCCCTGCGGCATGGTTGTTATAGTTCTACCTCCGCGCAGCGAATAAACAACCATACCGACATCGAACGAATGAATAGCCACGGAATAGGAAGTCCCACTATCATGCATACGCTAAAGACATTCATTGCTTCACTTGCATTGTTTTCTTCCGTCACTTTCGCTAACTCGACTTCGATAGATGAACTAACGGCACAAGCAGAACTTAACAACCCTCGCGCTCAATACCAAATAGCTCAAGCCTATAAGACCGGTGATGGAGTTGCCCAATCATCACAAGAAGCTCTCTATTGGTTAGAACAAGCGGCCAACAATCGTTATAAGCTCGCACAACGAGAACTCATCGACCACTATCTCCACGGTGATTTAGGCAAGCCCAATCAAGAACAGGCTTTTTATTGGCTAACTAAATTGGCGATCTCTGGCGACGACCAAGCTCAATTTGAGTTGGGGCAACTGTACCAAACTGATAGCGATAAGGTGGATACATTAGGCCAAGCTAAATTGTGGTATCAAATCGCAGCAGCCAGTAACCCTAAAGCAGAAGAAGCTTTAGCGAGTATTTTGGAACAAGAATTCAATGCTCAAAGAGCTAAACAGTTAGCAGCAATAGAACAACTTGATGATCAACATCGAGAACAAAGTGCCCACAGTGCGACCAATACACTAAGTTCATTGCTCAACCCGCTTAGTTTTGTCCTTCTCACGCTCGTAGCTGCATTGTCGATGATCCTTGTGTGGTTATGGCATAGACAAAAAAAATCCATTGGTCAAATTCATGCTCATTCAGCACAAAACTTGTCGCAAAACGACGAGCTCAAACAACAAATTCAGCAGCAAGATAAAGCGCTGCGCAAGCAAAAGCAGCAGTTAGAATTGCTTTACAGTCAGTTGAAAAAACAACAATTGGCACTAAAAGCACAATCAATACAATCCACTACTGCAAATAGCAGCCAAACACCCCATATGGATCTCGCTTGCGCAATGTTTGGCTATAAGCCAGCGCAGTTGCCTGACGAAAAACAGATTAAGCAACGCTACAAACAGCTAAGTAAAATCTATCATCCTGATCTAAAAGGTAGCGAAGAAGAAATGAAACGATTAAACACGTGTTTAAAACTTCTTCTCAGCACTGTTAATAAATAGTTACACATTAAAAACGCAAACCTTACCTACGGTGAAAACTTAGGCATACCAATGCCTGAGCAATCGATCACCCTCTCAGTTCAAGTAACAAAATATTAACCCGCAATAACTAAATGTGTCATAATACGTCGCGAAGATAACCCCTAGTCATAACGGCGGGAGCCTAACATGTACACTATCGAAGGCGTATGCGATTGGTGCAAGAAGCCAAGCTTACTTGCCAAACATGAATATATTGACGGTTTATGTCACCACTCTTGTAAAGAGTGTTTCGACTTGGCAGCGCTGGACGTGCGCCAATTTAATATTGCTGAATTACAGCAAAGAGCCCGTCAGGCGCAGGTAATGCAATAATTCATCATCATTGTAAAAAGAATGACTCGCGAGAAACCACCAGCTAATGGTGGTTTTTTTATGCTATCAACTTTTGCTTTACGGTTTGCTCAATACCGCATCGGGCTGCCTTTCAGGCTGTGCCATCGCAAAGGCTTCTTTCTGATTAAGCGTGTGATACAGCCGTTCAATGGTTGGGAACGGCCCAAGATCCATCTCCAGCCGCAAGGCATTATAAACTTGAGGTACGAGACAAACATCAACCAACGACACCTCACTACCCACACAATATTTCCCTGCACTGTCGGCTAACTTATTCTCCAAGCTACAAAAACCACGATAAATCCAATGTTTTAACCATTTCTCCTTTGCCTGTTGGTTCAACTTAGCTTGGGCAGTTAAATATTGTTGCACACGTAGGTTATTAAGCGGATGAATATCAACCGCAATATCGTTCGCTAAGGCTCTGATCAGATATCGCTTTTCACCTGAGAGTGGCACTAACAAGGGCTCGGGAAATTGCTCATCCAGATAATCTAAGATCACCAAAGATTGGTTCAAGCGCAAACCACCGTGTACCAGCACCGGAACCAATTCATTCGAGTTAAGGGTATGAAATTCAGGTGAATGTTGCTCCCCGCCATTTTTAAGCAAGTTAACCGCAATATACTGATATGGGATACGCTTTAAGTTGAGCGCAATCCTCACCCGATAGGCTGCGGAGGATCGCCAGTAACCGTATAATTGCATTAGTTCTGCACCACCTTTTGTTCAATTGCACCGAATAAACTGATACCGTGTGAATCTAACATTTCAATTTTTACCCGGTCACCAAAGCGCATAAAAGAGGTGGTAGGTTGGCCATCACGGATCGTCTCAATCATCCGTAGCTCCGCAATACACGAGTAGCCTAACCCGCCTTCACTGATTGCACTACCATGCTCTGTACCTTGCTTATTCGAGACCGTGCCCGAGCCGATAATTGTCCCCGCCCCTAACGCGCGCGTTTTTGCCGCATGAGCGATCAACTGGTAAAAGTTAAACGTCATATCGCATCCAGCATCTGGACAGCCAAACAACTCGTCGTTGTAATAACTGCGCATCGCGAGATGTAGTTTTCCTTCACGCCACGCATCTCCCAACTCATCCGGCGTAACGGCCACCGGCGAAAATGCCGAAGAGGGCTTGGATTGATAAAAGCCAAAGCCTTTGCCGAGCTCTGCGGGAATCAAACCGCGTAAAGAAACATCATTGACCAGCATAAACAAGCGGATCATCTGCTCACTTTGCTCCACGCTACAACCCATCGGCACATCATCAGTGATCACCGCCACTTCCGCTTCAAAATCAATTCCCCACTCTTGAGAGGAAAAAACGATGTCGTCACAGGGACCAATAAACGTATCCGAGCCACCTTGGTACATCAGCGGATCATGCCAGAAGCTTTGCGGCATGTCGGCACCACGGGCCCTACGCACCAACTCAACATGATTGACGTAAGCACTCCCATCGGCCCATTGATAAGCGCGCGGCAGCGGCGATTCACAACGGTGTGGCTCAAACGGTATGCCTTCGATTTCTCCTTGATTAAGGGCGTGATACACCGCTTGCAAAGGCGTTTCTAACTGATGCCAATTATCAAGCAATTGCTGCATCGTATCGGCAATATTCGGCACGGCAATGCAATGTGTCATCGCGCGATTGACCACCACCAGCAAGCCATCTCGAGTTTGATTTTTTAATGTGGCAAGTTTCATACTTCTTCACTCCCTAAAGTGGCTCAGTTAGGCAGATCGCCAACTATAAACATAGTCCGGTAATTCAACCGCCTGCGCCGCGGAAGAAAACTCAAGTGCATGGCGGGTATCAATCATCACGGCAACTTCATCAGTGCGTTTTTTCGGATTTGATTGACTGGCGGCAAAGGCCTTAGGATGAGGTCCATGAGTAAAACCTGCGGGATGAAACGTCACCATGCCCGCTTCAATATTGTCACGACTGAAAAAATCACCTTCGTGGTAAAACAGCACTTCGTCATAATCATCATTGTTATGATAAAACGGCACTTTAAGTGCGCCTGGATCGCTTTCTATTGGGCGTGGCACAAACGTACACACCACAAATCCTTCTCCGACAAACGTCGTGTGGGCAGACGGCGGTAAATGATAACGATGGGACATCAGTGGGCGAATATCGCGCCAATTGAGTCTAACGACCGACAAGTCGCCATGCCAACCAATGGCATCAAGCGGATTAAAGGGATAAGTAATGGTGCTGACTTGATTATGTCGTTTAACCAATACCTGCGTGGTGGCTTCACTGTACTGAGCTTGAAAAGCCGCGTTGATTTGAGGTACATCCAAAGCTGCGGGGTCAAATATCGCATGTTGACCGACTAAGCCTTTCTCTGGCAAACCATAGCTACCATCACTGCACTCAATCATTAACAGAAACATTGGCTCGTGGGGTTCTAAGCGCCAATTGGTTGACCTCGGGATCAAAACGTAATCACCGGTCACGACACTTAAATGGCCATAATCACAAAACAGTTCTGCAGAGCCTTGATGAATAAACAGCAGTTCATCACCGTCGGCATTGCGGGCAATAAAAGGCATATTTTCCTTCAGCCGCCACACGCGAACTTTGCACTGTGCGTTATGCAATAAGGGCGGAACATCCCAAGGCGAAGTTTGCTTACTTTGCTCGACATGATTGAAGTTAAACGCACGTGGCCGCAGTTCGCCCTGCCACTCTTGCCAACCTGTTGGCGCGTGTTGATGGTGAAAATGGGCCGCTGGGCCAAAAAAGCCAGAGCGGCCGGCTTCTCTTTCATAGATGGCTTGCTTAGGGAAATCAGCGTGAGCTTGTTTTGAGCAAATCCCTTCGCGGTGCGGATAAGTGATCCCTTTACGCATCCTTTAGCACTCCTCGCTGTATTTGATCCTCTTCAATCGACTCAAACAGCGCTTTAAAGTTACCTTCGCCAAAGCCCTGATTGCCCTTTCGTTGAATGATTTCGAAAAATACTGGACCGATAACCGTTTGAGTGAAGATCTGTAGCAAAATACCATCTTTCATCGGCGCGCCATCAATCAAGATACGTAACTGCTTTAATCGTTCTAAATCTTCATGATGCCCTTCCACTCTCTGATTCACCTTCTGATAATAGGTATCGGGGGTTGGCATAAACAGCATTCCTCGTGCGCGAAGATCGATTACGGTCTGGTAGATATCATCAGTACTCAGCGCAATATGCTGAATACCTTCGCCGTTGTATTCGCGAATAAACTCTTCAA
This sequence comes from Vibrio scophthalmi LMG 19158, assembly GCF_000222585.1. Lineage (GTDB taxonomy): Bacteria > Pseudomonadota > Gammaproteobacteria > Enterobacterales > Vibrionaceae > Vibrio > Vibrio scophthalmi. The sequence goes on from NZ_AFWE01000182.1 coordinate 137,549, forward strand.
TCTGCGATTTGTCATCTGATGACTCATTGATTGGAATGCGTATTTTCCCACAAGGTGATGTCATCGCTCGGCTCACTAACCCGGTGAGTTTGCCCTCTATATCAAAATAGCGGATCTCACGAAAATTGCCGATACGTTCATAGAATCCCGACCACACGTCCATATGGCCTTGTTTAACGTTGTGGGTTAAATGATCGACCTCAAACAAGCCAACACTTTGTTCACGACAGCGCTGTTCAGCATCGGCATAAAAACAAAAATCGACATCATAAATACTCTGTTCACCATAACGATCGACAAAGTAGATCAAACTGCCGTCGATACCATGAATAGCCGGAATTGAAAGCTCCATAGGGCCAATTTCCGTCTGGTATTCAGTGGCGCCATTGGTTAATGCATAGCGCATGGCCTCGCCACTATTTGCCACCCGAAACGCCATACCGCAGACCGATGGGCCATGCTGCTTGGCGCAGCGATGGGCTTGGCTATAAGGCTCGGCATTGACGATAAAATTAATCTCCCCTTGCCTAAACAACCACGCTTCTTTCGAGCGATGTTTTGCAATTTCAGCAAAACCCAGTGATGCAAACAAAGATTTAAGCTGTTCTATGCCTTGCTCATCCGCGGCGGTGTACTCAACAAACTCAAAACCATCTGTCCCTAATGGATTGTATTCACTGTTCATTTTAACCTCGCTGTCCGTCTATAGCCGTTGTCATTGGTCGTAGGAATGACTGCTTTAATTAACTTTGGCCTACGGAACTAAACATGGAAAACTGAGACGGAAACTTGAATGGGAAAGAGACTTCCTGACAAATGTAAAACCAACTTGCCACTGCTTGTTTTTAATACAATGCGTTGATTTATCGACAATTAAAATCCGCCACCCGTAACAATTGGTTTACATCGTGTAATTGTTGCAGCCAGATAGGGAGAAACTTTGATTTACATCAGGGTATACCCCTGCAAATCAGGGCTATGTTAACTGCCTCTGTTCCCTAATGAGATATAACAATGAATCCAATTAACCGTGATCGCCTGGTAGAGCATTTCTGCCAACTAATTAAAATCGACAGTGAAACAGGCTTTGAGAAAGAGATTGCTGAAGCGCTTGCAGAACAACTTGGTGAGCTTGGCTTCACCGTTCATAAGCTACCAGTACCAAAGCAGTACACTAATGGTTTCAACATCTATGCACGCTTAGAAGGCACACTTGCAGACAGCGTGGTAATGAGTTGCCATATGGATACAGTGACTCCGGGCAAAGGCATTGAGCCTATCATTGAAGATGGCATCATTCGCTCTAAAGGCAATACCATTCTGGGGGGCGATGATAAATCAGGCATTGCTGCGATTATGGAAGCAGTCCGTTGTATCCAAGCTGAAAACCTTGAGCACAAAACGCTAGAAATCGCCTTTACTGTCCATGAAGAAGGTGGTCTACACGGCTCTGAACACTTCGATATGAGCTTCATCAAATCGGATAAAGCGATTGTACTTGATACCGGTGGCCCAATTGGCAGCATCGTTAACGCAGCGCCTGGCCAACAAAAAATCGTTGCCAAAATTATTGGTCGCCCTGCACACGCAGGTCTTGCGCCTGAAGAAGGCATCAGTGCGATTGGTGTTGCTGCCGATGCAATTACCCAAATGAATTTGCTACGCATTGATTCAGAAACTACCGCAAACATCGGTATCGTTGAAGGTGGTAATGCGACGAACATCGTTATGCCTGAACTGAACATCATCGCTGAAGCTCGCTCACTGAATAACGATAAACTAGCAAAACAAGTTCAGCACATGATTGATACCTTCCAAGCAGCAGCAGATAAGCATGGCGCAACGGTAGAGATTGAATCAACCCGAGCTTACGATGGTTTTGTTATTGCAGATGATCACCCACATATCGAGCAAGTAAAAGCCTCTTTCAGCGCCATTGGCGCAGAGCCAATCACCAAAGCAACGGGTGGTGGTAGCGACGCAAATAACTTCAACAAACTGGGTCTAACGACAGTAAACATCTCAACCGGTATGTCTAAAGTACATACCACGGAAGAGTTCATTGCTATTGATGACATGGTTAAAGTCACTGAGTTTGTGCAGCACTACTTAACACACTAATCATTTCCGGTTAGTGACCGACAAATTAACGCTTTAGGCCTGATAAATTGCAATTTATCAGGCCTTTTTTCTTGACCTTCCCCTAGGGGGAAGGATTATTTTAAACACCTCTCTTTTTGAATTGGTCTCAATATGCACGCAAAATCTCTGCGTACAATTTGGTTAGTGTTGCTTACGGCATTGACGCTTGTCGCGTCAAATATGGCGTCGAGCAAAACACTAATGCCAATTCAAATGCTGCAAATGAGCCAACACAATTTAAGCTCATGCACGCCGGAGATGATGTCTGATATGGCATCCGCAACGAGTCATCATCAGATGATGCCGTCATCTAGCGCTACTGAAGATTGTTCAAGTAGCGACTCTCTCTATCATGAATGCTGTGATACCACTTGTATTACCGTCTTAGCAGCGTTACTTGCTGAACCAACCGAACACATTCGCATCGCTCACGCGGTGAGTTTTCCGCTTGAATCCCATCGAGATATTATTGAAATAGCTCGTTCACTCTATCGCCCGCCAAACGCTTAAATTCTATTCATTTCAGTACTGTTTACATCGCAACACGCGCTGTAACCACCCTACTTTCAATGCCCGAGGATTCGCTCCACGCGCATTTACTATGAATGGATTGAATTGTGAAATTTCATCTAAATTTGGTGACGTTTGCGCTCGCAACTGCAATGAGCTCACTCACCCCTGCCATGGCTGCAGAGCAAAATAGGCCAACATCCGCCTCAGAAACGACCTCTGCCAAGGCTAACAGTGTCGATGGTTCGGTTAACCTTGAGCAACTGATCAATCTTGCCATCGCTGGGGACGCAACGCGTCAACAGTTAATCGGTCAATCTCAAGCAAGTCTAAATAGTGGCCTTGCGAAAGCAACGCTGGCCGATCCCACCATCAAAGTGGGTTTTGGCGGTGTGCCTGTCGATAGTTTTGCGCTGGACGAGGATCCAATGAGCAACATCTCTTTAGGGATAATGCAAAAATTTGACCGCGGTGATAGTACCGTCTACCAAGCAGAACAAGCCAAAAATCAAGCTAATGTCGGGCTCAATCAAGCGAATTTGCGCGCGCAAGAAGTCGCAATGCAAATCACCACGCTTTGGTTAGAGCTTGGGTATAACCAAACGGCAGCACAGTTATTACAAGAGCAAAAACGCTGGTTGATTCAATTGGAAGCAAGTCTTGATAGCAATTACGCATTAGGGTTAAGCGAATCACAGGATGTGATTACCGCACAACTTCGCGTCAGCCAATTGGAACAAAAACTGCTCTCTAATCAACAGATGCAACAAGGCATTGTTGCGCAGTTTTCTGAATGGTTTCCTGCTATTTCAGCTCACTCTGTCGAGATGTCGTTGCTAGACCTGAGTCATATCAAAGCATCGAATCAAATCGACTGGACAAGGCTTAACAGCAAATTAGCGACACTGCAGAGCCCAAACGATCGCTATGCGCTATTACGCCAACATCCTATGTTGCAATCACTTGATGCGTCCATTCTCGCGGCAAAATCGCAAGTATCTCTCGCCGAACAAGCTTACTCACCGCAGTTCGGTGTTGAGCTTATGTATGCGCATCGCCAAGCTAATAATATGCGAGGAGAGCCCGCCCCCGATATGGTAAGTGCTTATCTCACCCTCGATGTGCCGCTCTTTACCGGGAACAAACAAGATAAAGCCCACGCAGCAGCACAATACCAAGTTGGTTCGGCGCAAGCACAAAAAGATGCGTGGTTAGCAAAGCTTAATAGCCAACTCTCAGCTCTGCTCTCTAATCGTCAGTTCACTCTCGAACGTATCGAGCGCTACCGCTCGACGCTGCTTAAACAAGCCAATGCTCAGCGTAAGGCAGTTGAACAAGGTTATCAAAATAACAGCGCCACATTTAGTGACATTGTCACAAGCTCAACTAACCAGTTAGCCATTGAACTTGAATACCAGCGTTTACTGACCGACTTGAACATTATCAACAATCAATTAGCCAATTTAGTCGGCGCTTTCAACATAGAGCCACAACTCACGCTTACAACCGACGAACATCGCTAGGAGTATTTCATGAAAAATTTAAAAATCGCTACGGTTGCCCTACTCGTGGGTGGTGCCCTTGGATTTTCCGCTAATCAATGGTTGATGCCAGCTTCGCACTCCACTGCATCGACATCACTAAGCAGCACCAACGAACCTTCGCAAGAACCACTTTATTGGGTCGCGCCAATGGACCCAAATTATCAGCGAGATAAACCGGGCAAATCCCCTATGGGAATGGATTTGGTCCCTGTTTACGCTGAAGACTCAAACCAACCTCAAGCCAAAGGAACCGTCACCATTTCCGCCGCGGTAGAAAACAATCTTGGGGTAAAAACAACCCAAGTCGAGTTACAGCCCCTGCGTCCGACAATCGATGCTGTTGGCTATGTTGCGTTTGATGAAAGCACGCTATGGCAAACGAATGTCCGCACCAGTGGTTGGGTGGAAAAACTTTATGTCGATGCAGTCGGCGAAAAAGTAAAACAAGGTGACGTGTTATTTACGTTCTATTCACCTGACTTAGTCAAAGCACAAGAAGAACTGCTTAATGCTAGCCGTACTGGACGCAAAGCAATTATTAGCGCCGCAAAGCAGCGACTAAGTGCGCTCGGTATTGATGACGCGCAAATTCAACAAATCTATCGCCGTGGCAAGGCCAAACAACACATTGAGATCAAAGCCATTGCTGATGGCGTAATCGCCAATTTAAACGTGCGTGAAGGTGGCTATTTAACGCCGGCGCAAACGGCAATCAGTGCTGGCCCACTAGACCATGTTTGGGTTGATGTTGAACTATTTGAACGCCAAGGCCATTGGGTTAAATCGGGTAGCCAAGCCAATATGACGTTGGATGCGATTCCCGGTCAAACTTGGCAAGGCATGGTCGATTATGTCTACCCGATCCTCGATCCGGCCACGCGTACCTTGCGGGTAAGACTCAAGTTCGACAACCCTCAAGGTGAGTTAAAGCCAAACATGTTCGCCAATATTCGCTTAACCCTCGTGAGCGAAGATCAAGTCTTAACCATTCCTCGCTCAGCCGTTATCCGGTCAGGAGCGATGAGTCGTGTGGTACTTGCCCTAGGCGATGGTAAATATCGTTCAGCCCGAATCGAGACAGGCCGAGAAGCCGCCGACCGAATTGAAATATTATCTGGCTTAACTGCCGCCGATTATGTCGTGATCTCAGCACAATTTATGTTGGACTCAGAATCTAGCCAAAGCGCTGATCTCTCGCGAATTAATGGTACCGATAGTTCACCGGTGACGGCGTGGGCAAATGGACAAATCACCGACATCATGGCAAATCACCGTATGGTGACAATTAATCACCAACCTGTCGAAGCCTGGAATTGGCCTGGCATGGTGATGAATTTTACACTCCATCCTTCACTGGATATTACAGCGCTCAAGCAGGGTCAGTCGATCGACTTTGAGATGGAGAAAACCGCTCAAGGGGATTACCTAATTACACAAATCAAACCTGCGCAAAGCCCTGCAGACCAAGTATGGATCGACGGTCAGATCACCATGTTAATGAGTGACTTCAATATGGTGACACTTTCGCATCAAAATGTTGAATCACTCAAATGGTCAGCGGGAGAGCAAAACTTTGAAGTGACTGATAACTTCGATTTATCCCCCTTTAGCGAGGGCCAAAGGGTTCGATTTCTAGTCGCTAATCAAATGGGTGAATGGCAGCTGAAACAGATTATTCCCTCCACTGAACAACATCCAGTAGCAGGAGACCAACAATGATTGGAGCCATTATTCGTTGGTCTATCAACAATCGCTTTTTGGTGTTAGTTGCCGCCATATTGCTGACATTTGCAGGGCTATACAGCGTTAAAAATACCCCTGTCGATGCGATCCCAGATCTCTCTGACGTACAGGTGATCATAAAAACTAGCTATCCCGGCCAAGCGCCGCAAGTGGTCGAGGATCAGGTCACCTATCCCCTCACTACGGCTATGCTCGCGGTGCCTGGAGCGGAAACAGTGCGCGGCTACTCATTTTTTGGCGATTCTTATGTCTACATCATTTTTAACGATGATACCGACATGTATTGGGCTCGCTCACGAGTGTTAGAGTATTTAAGCCAAGTTGCCCCTAACTTGCCCTCTCAAGCAAAGCCGACCCTTGGCCCGGATGCAACCGGCGTGGGCTGGGTTTACAGCTATGTGCTGCAAGACAAAACTGGCCAACACGATCTAGCTCAATTACGCAGCCTGCAAGATTGGTTCTTAAAATATGAGCTGCAAACCGTCTCGGGCGTCTCTGAGGTTGCGACTGTGGGTGGTATGGTTAAGCAGTACCAAGTACAAATCGATCCGGCCAAATTGCGTGCTTACGATCTGACATTACAACAAGTCAACTCAGCCATTAGTAACGGCAACCAAGAGAGTGGCGCCTCAGTGATTGAGGTCGCTGAAGCGGAACATATGGTGCGCTCATCGGGGTATCTCTCAAGCATTGATGACTTACAAGCATTGCCATTAAAAGTAACACCAAAAGGCACACCACTGCTGCTTGGTGATGTGGCAGATATTAGCTTAGGGCCACAAATGCGCCGAGGTATTTCAGAGCTTAATGGCGAGGGTGAAGCAGTTGGCGGCGTTATCGTGATGCGTTTTGGCGAAAATGCCAGCCAAGTGATTGATAATGTCAAAATCAAACTGGCTGAACTTCAGGCGGGACTGCCTGAAGGCGTTGAAATCGTCACCACCTATGATCGCTCAACGTTAATCAATTCAGCCGTTGATAATCTTTGGCAAAAACTGGCCGAAGAGTTCTTAGTTGTCGCCGTCGTTTGCGCACTGTTTCTATTCCATATTCGCTCATCATTAGTCATAGCCATTAGCTTACCCATCGGTATTCTATCCGCCTTTATTGTGATGCACTGGCAAGGTATCAATGCCAATATTATGTCATTAGGTGGCATCGCCATTGCGATTGGCGCCATGGTTGATGGCGCGATAGTGATGATTGAAAACGTGCATAAGCACATCGAAAAAACGCCGCTAACGGATGAGAATCGTTGGCAGGTAATCAGTAAAGCCGCTGAAGAAGTCGGCGCGCCACTGTTTTTCTCGCTGTTGATCATTACGTTGAGCTTTGTGCCCGTCTTTGCCCTTGAAGGTCAAGAAGGCAAAATGTTCTCTCCGTTGGCATTTACTAAGACTTATGCAATGGCGGCCTCGGCAGGTTTGGCCATCACGCTAGTGCCCGTTTTGATGGGCTATTTCGTGCGAGGCCGAATTCTTCCTGAGCATAAAAATCCTATCAATCGTGGTTTGGTTGCTCTCTATCGCCCCATGCTAAACCTCAGCTTGCGCTATCCGAAAAGCATGATTTGTTTTGCGTTGGTGTTATTAGCATCAGCCTGCTATCCAACCAAACAACTTGGCAGTGAGTTCATTCCTCCGTTGGATGAAGGCGATCTGATGTACATGCCAACGACCTACCCAGGAATCTCGATTGGTAAAGCTCGCGAGTTACTGCAACAAACCAACAAATTAATTAAAACGGTTCCTGAAGTTGAAACCGTGTGGGGCAAGATTGGCCGCGCCGAAACCGCCACCGATCCGGCGCCTCTTACGATGATCGAAACCACCATTCAACTCAAACCACGCGAAGAGTGGCGTGAAGGTGTCACCACCGAGTCGCTACGCAAAGAGTTTGATGATTTGGTGCAATTTCCCGGCTTAACCAACGCTTGGGTAATGCCAATCAAGACTCGTATCGACATGTTAGCGACGGGGATCAAAACCCCGATTGGCATTAAGATCGCAGGCCCCGATCTCAAGGTGATAGAGCAACTCGGCGCAAAACTGGAGCCAATACTCGCTCCGATTGCAGGCACAACCTCTGTTTATGCGGAGCGAGTCGCTGGCGGTCGTTACGTCACGATTGATATCAATCGCCGTCAAGCGGCCCGTTACGGTCTTAACATCCGCGATATACAGCAAGTGATTGCAACTGCGGTCGGTGGAATGAAGGTTGGAGAAACAGTAGAAGGATTAGAGCGCTACCCAATTAATGTCCGCTACCCGCAAGATTATCGTGATTCGGTGGTCAAACTGCAGAATTTACCACTCGTCACCCCAAATGGCGCGCGCATTGCCCTTGCTGATGTGGCTGATATTCGTTACGAAGACGGCCCACCAATGATTAAGACCGAGAATGCACGGCCAAACGGCTGGGTATTTGTTGATATCGAGGGCCGAGATTTAGGTTCCTACGTTAAAGAAGCGCAACAAACCGTCACCGAACAACTCACGCTTCCTGCCGGTTATTCACTGACATGGTCAGGCCAATACGAATACATGGAACGCGCCAAAGAACGTTTGAGTGTCGTTGTACCTGTGACTTTGGCCATCATCGTGCTGCTGCTCTATTTGAGTTTCCGCCGTGTCGGAGAAGTATTGATCATCATGGCCACGCTACCTCTCGCGATGGTTGGCGGCTTATGGTTGATGTACCTACTCGGCTTTAACTTCTCTATTGCGGTTGGCGTCGGTTTTATTGCCCTTGCCGGCGTTGCGGTTGAGATTGGCGTAATTATGTTGGTCTATCTCAACCAAGCATGGGATGAGCGACTCACAGCCGCACAAACAACTCAGCAGCCACTGACAGGCCAACAACTCAATGATGCCATTAGCCAAGGTGCAGGCCTGCGGGTTCGACCTGTGATGATGACCGTTAGCACCGTGATCATCGGCCTCATTCCAATCATGTATGGCCATGGTACAGGTTCTGAAGTGATGCAGCGTATCGCCGCGCCGATGATTGGCGGTATGGCCTCGGCATTATTACTGACGCTATTAGTTTTACCCGCCATTTTCAAATTATGGAAACAGCAACAACTCAAACAATCACAACGTAAGCTCAACGAAATGAAATAAGGAAGACATCATGAAACTCGTAATATTAATCAGCTTAATGCTTAGTGCCTCTTTTGCATATGCCAATATGGATCATAAAACGATGAGTCACGACAACATGGAAAGTCATATGAATCATGACGATGTAGACCATAGCAACACCGATCACAGCAACATGAGCCACGGCCAAATGCAGTCCATGCCCGGCATGACTCAAGTCGGCATGCCCGCGCAAGGTGCAAAAGCCGATAAGGTCATCCACGTAATCCTAAGTGACGATAAACCGATCCAGTTCAAAAAAGATGTCAATATAGAAGAGAACGATGTCGTTCAGTTTGTGGTAATGAATACCGGGACTAAAAGCCATGAATTTGCTATTGGCTCCAAAGATGAGTTAAGTCGCCATAACAAGATGATGACGCAAATGGCCGGCATGGAGCATGACACCAGTAGTTCTATCATCATTGCACCGAAAAAGGCGCGTCAGTTTACCTGGCATTTTCATGGTGACAAACACGTTGAGATCGCCTGTAACATCAAAGGCCACCAGCAACACAGTAAATCACTCATGATCAATTAACCTAAAATCAGACAAGCAACTTATAGCGGCTTGTCATGAACAAGCCCACCGCGGATGAAGATCTATCCCGCGGTGGGCATCTCTAATTTAAAGACTTACAACTGGTAATCGTTACGCTCGTCATTGTGCTGCGACAAGTATTCGACAAACTCAAACTGCATCTTATGCTGATCCATATAATACACATTCTTGCGATGAGGATGTTCCGCGCCCCAATGATCGAGTTCATATCCTGCTTGCTTTAAACGTTCAATCAATTCCTCAACGTTTGGTACCGCAAAGCCCAGATGATTTAAGCCGGTAAAACGCTCAGTCCAATATGGGGCAGAACCTTCGCCCAGTGAATCGATGGCAATATAAAATTGTTCATCGCCAATGTGGAACCACTCAATCTGTTCGTCGCGATCATTAACATAGCGCCCTTGCCCCCGGATTTGCCAATCAGGCAATGCAGAAAGTAGAAACTCGATAGTTTGACGTGGATCGACAACGGATATATTGGCGTGTTCTAGATAACTTTTCATACTCTTAGTCCTTTAAGTGATGGCAAATTTCGTTCTGTCGTTGCAAACACCTTAATGCCCCAAGTTAACTTGAGGTAAAGACTTTTATGATCATTATTGTTCGAATATATTCGTCGAGTTTGATAATTAATATTGAAGAAGGGTGGACAGTAAAAAAGAGAATAATAAAAAGGTTACAGTGTCTCGTTATTAAAGCGAGCCACACGCGCTTCCGCCTCGCTACAATGCGTCAAACTAACCAGCTCAGCAATTGTGATAGTAGGATTATTGAGGATCAATTGAGCTAATTGCTGCTCTAGCGTCAGTGGCGGTTCAACATTGACCAAAGCTGTCGTGATCTTAGAAAGCATAAATTGATAGACAATGACATCACTATCAATAAGCGCCTGCTTAAACAGCTCAATTTGAGCGAACTCTCCCACCAACTGCCAATGGCGCGAGCGTCTAACCCGTTTCAACTCACATTCGTATTGCAAGGCAAGCTCTCTTGCCGTCGACATAGAAGTTCGACCAATTCGGTGAATAAGAGAGGGTAATGCGATAGTAATCAGCGAATCAGACATAGCAACAGGTTCAAAAATTCAATGATGCTACTCTAATTCAAAACCAATAAAAAAACACCGAAACAAGTTCGGTGTTTTTATTTTCTAATGCAATTACATTACTGCGGCTACTTTAGTGGCAATTCGCGAGTAGCTGACGCTTACGCGGTTCTTGGATAAGTTTCCAGTGAATACCTTCGATTGCACCGGCAAATTTCCATAACAACTTTACGTCAACGTCGCTACCATAGGTTTGCTTAACACGAGAAAAGACCTGTGCCGCCCCTAATTCAATAAACTCTTCAACATCATCGATGCCCGCTTTCTTAACCATGCGCTCTAAGGTCAATTGCATATTTGGCAAATCTCTTAGACGACGGTTAGCTGAAGAACGCTTGTATTTACGCTGAGACACTGAATGGTCGATAGATTGTTTTACAACCTTATCTAGCTCAGCGCTCTTCGTATTAAAATGTTCAGTGATATCGTAGTAATTTACAGTTGCTGTCGTTTGTTTCTTAATATGACGATACTTTTCACAACCTAACGCGATGAGTTCTTCATCCAAACCATCTCCACCGCGAATAAATATATGATCACTACTGATTAATGCGAACATTGCATCGTCTTTGAATAGACCCGTTCCTCCGAACATTGAACGCTTTTGGAAGTCACCAAATTTGCCAACATACTCAATAAACAATTGCTCTGTCATATCCATTGATCCTTTTAATCATTAACCCCGATTACTTGTGATCACCAGATAGCAGCGTTTTAGCGAAAAAATTATTTTTTAGGGTCATATAGTGTATTTATTATCAAAAGCTTGACCCTTTATTTGATACCTAAAATGATAGTTAACGAAACGAATTAAGTCTGGTCATACTTCACATCAATAAGAGTCGAATTGCTTAAAAATGAGACAAAAATCACAGTGCCGGAATTCCGTTATTCGCATGCGTCAAAAAAACCACTCTGCGAGTAAGGTAGAATAACTTAGTGAAATATCAATGAATAAGATTTCCCATTGCTTGTTTGCTTAGATAAACGGTAAACTCCACCCAAAATACATAATAAAATTACTATGACTCATTTATCTTTTTATTGGCTGCCAGAAAACCGACAATTGATTGAGCAAGGTATCGAAAGTGAGTTCACCCACTTCCTTGAAAGCTCAATTGACTCTGGAAAAATCACCTTACCCCCTATTCCTGAAGTCGTTCTAAACATTCAACGACTTTGTAACCTAGATACCACGACCATCTTCGATATCGCCGATAGTTTGACGGAAGACCCTGGTCTTGCGGCGGTCGTTATTCGTGTCGCAAACTCGGTTATTTTTAATCGACGAAATATTGAATGCACCGACATTGTTACCGCCGTTTCCCGCCTTGGTATCTTGCGTGTACGTGATATCGTCACCGCCCAATCGATCGAACAGCTGAAAAATTCTGTTAACCTTAGCGACGAATGTAATGCACTTTTACGTAAAAGTGCTCGAACCTCAAAAGAGCTCTCGGCCACCATGGTCATGGTCACCAAAGAGTTTAAGCTAGCCGAACCTGCAAACTATCAACATCTCGACTCTGACAAAGCTCTTCTCACCGGTTTACTAGCCGATATTGGCCTATTCTGCATCTTAAATGAGTACTACCTTTATTTAGAACGAGGCAATTATCTTGAACCTGAATTGGCACTGCGCATATTCAGTTCAATCTGCCCTGCCGCGAGTAAATTGGTACTGAGTAAATGGGGGTTCGATAAAGACTTTATTGATGTCGCGACTAACCAAGATAACCAGCAACTGGATTTCGACGTCAGCTACTTAGAGATTGCACGAATCGCCAACCATATTTTGATGTTCCGCCGTAAAGACGACCGCCTCGATGAACACGAAATTGAAATCGATGTGACGGGCGCAGATATTCTGTACAAATTAACCAATTTGGGAGATAGTGAGTTTCGTCTAAAAATCAACGAACTCATCTGCGCTAGCGGTTTATAGCACTTCAGGAATTTGTATGTTCACAGGGATGTTATTCATCTTCACCCCACTTGTGGTGGGGTATTTAATTGCGGTTTCAAATCAGCGTCTGCTCGACCAAATCAATGCCACAACAGCTCGACTTGTCTTGGTTATTTTGGCCTTGATGGGCTTAAGCCTAGCGGCGCTGGATAATCTTGGCGAAAATCTACAAACCATTGTCAGCTACACGGCAACCTTCTTTATCTGTTTAGGCTTATGCAATATCGCGGTGCTTCCTTTGGTCGACAAATTTTTACCGCTCGAAGCTGACGCTAAACAAACTCACCTGCCTCTTTCTAGTATGGCGCTTGAATCGGTCAAACTGATTTTTGTGGTCGGGGGTGGCCTCGCGGCCGGTTTATTATTGCCAATTGACCTTTCATGGGTTGAGACTGCCAGCGAGTGGATTCTATTTGTCCTACTGTTTTTTATTGGCATTCAACTGCGCAACAGTGGCTTAACCCTCAAACAAATTTTGATCAATAAGCAAGGCATGTGCATTGCCGCTTTGGTCATTGGTAGCTCACTAGTCGGTGGGGCAATTGCCGCGACCATCCTTGATATCGACCTTTATCGTGGCTTTGCTATGGCGTCAGGCTTTGGCTGGTATTCATTGGCCGGTATTTTAATGGGTGATGCATTTGGACCCGTATATGGCGGTGTGTCATTTATGATTGAGCTACTCCGTGAACTCGTTGCGCTGGTGCTTATCCCATTACTGATCCGCTCTCGCCCATGTACTGCTATTGGCTACGCTGGCGCAACCGCAATGGATTTTACCCTACCCGTTATCCAAACCACAGGCGGTGTACGCTGCGTGCCAGTTGCGATTGTTAGCGGCTTTATTTTGAGTTTATTGGTCCCAGTAATGATGCTGTTCTTTGTCTCACTTGCGGGTTAGATCGCGGGAATTTTTGCAGAATTTCCCTACACTATGGCCAATGAATTCGTTCTTATACTCACAATAACGACAACTAGGATGTTAACTATGAATCGAGTCATGATTGCATTGTTGCTCAGCGTTAGCTCAAGCGCTGCATTTTCAGCAGACAATGACTGTCTATCTCAGAAATATGATGCTTACATAGAAGCGTCAATGCATTGGTATGAAGATCTGTCGCAACTCACTGCAGAACAATATCCCGATCTTAAAGAAGTCAGCCAATGGTATTTGGATGCGCGCCGCAATCACTTCGATCTCAATGCCGCCGCTGTAAAATATTATTTAGCCAACGACCCATCTAAAGTGGCAACCCAAAAACCGGTTGAAGGTTGGTTGCAACTAGAACAGCAAGAGATTAAAGCGTTGGCGAACCGTGACGATGAATTAGGTCAAATTGCGGCAAAAACATTTGCCGACCGTCAAGCCGTTCCACATAAACAAAACTACGAATTACGCTCAGCGTTTGCCGACTTGCTGAGTCATCCAACCAAAATCGATACGGCTCTACAACGCTACAATAGTGCGATTGCACAAGTAGAATTAATGAGCTGTAACTGATCTATTTATCTGCTGCAAGTAAACTATCTACGACTAAATGGGCAAGTTGACATCAATTTGCTTATTTAGTCGGCACCTTTGCCTTTCCCATCCACATGCATTTAATCTGTAACTTAAGTTTCTTTAATTAAGACGGGACATTGCTTTATTTTTCGTTTAGATTGTTGCGCTGCAATAAAAAGATAAGAGCAACGTAATTGCATGGTATCGGAACAAAGAATGGCTGACGTAAGTTTCGAAAGTTTACTTCGAATCTTTACCGTCCCAGAAGGCCCAGACTCAACACTGACTCAAATTGAAGAAGAACTGTCTCGTAACTTAAATAAGTTTCTACGAGAGCATATTGTGGCTGAAGAAAAGCCCTTACGAGAAATTGAGAAAGATTTCTCCTGCGCGGTGATCCCCGAGCAGCCCGAGTTTGTTTCCGAACATACCCAACACCTGCTTGATACACTGGTGTCGCATTCCGTTCATACTTCTGCACCAAGTTTTATTGGTCATATGACATCCGCATTACCTTATTTCTTAATGCCATTGTCAAAGATCATGATCGCACTTAACCAAAACCTGGTTAAAATTGAAACATCGAAAGCCTTTACCCCACTTGAACGTCAAGTGTTGGGTATGCTTCATCGTCTCATTTATTCACAAGATCACGGTTTCTATCAGCAATGGATGCACAGTGCCAACCACTCACTGGGCGCATTTTGCTCTGGTGGGACTATTGCTAACATCACTGCACTATGGGTTGCTCGTAATAATGCGTTGCGCGCACAAGGCCATTTCCGCGGCGTAGAAAAAGAAGGCCTCTTCAAAGCCATGAAACACTATGGTTATGAAGGTTTGGCTATCTTAGTCTCTGAACGCGGCCACTACTCATTGAAAAAAGCAGCCGATGTATTAGGGATTGGTCAAGATGGCCTTGTTGCGGTAAAAACAGACAGCAACAACCGCATCTGCCCTGATGATCTCAAGCTCAAAATCAAAGAGCTGAAAGACAAAAAGATTAAACCATTCGCTGTCATTGGCGTCGCTGGTACAACTGAAACGGGTAATATCGATCCGCTAAAAGCCATGGCGGCAATCTGCCAAGCAGAAGGATGTCACTTCCACGTTGATGCCGCTTGGGGCGGTGCCACTTTGATGTCTAACCGTTACCGTCATCTATTGGATGGTATCGAATTGGCCGACTCCGTCACCATCGATGCACACAAACAGCTTTATATTCCAATGGGTGCCGGTATGGTCTTGTTCAAAGACCCAAGCTCAATGAAATCAATCGAGCACCATGCGCAATATATTTTGCGTAAAGGCTCAAAAGATCTCGGCAGCCATACATTAGAGGGTTCACGCTCTGGCATGGCTATGTTGGTGTATGCTGCAATGCATATTATTAGCCGACCTGGCTACGAACTGCTGATCAACCAAAGCATCGAAAAAGCGCGATACTTTGCCGATCTCATCGAGCAGCAAGAAGACTTTGAACTGGTTTCACAGCCGGAACTATGTCTGCTAACCTATCGCTATCTGCCACGTCATGTTCGTGCAGCTCTCGAAAAAGCAACCCCGGCACAACGCACCGAACTTAACGGTCTATTGAATGAACTCACCAAGTTTGTGCAAAAGCGCCAACGTGAAAATGGTCGTTCATTTGTTTCCCGTACGCGCTTAAACCCAGTTCATTGGGACGACTTAAACACCATCGTCTTCCGTGTAGTACTTGCAAACCCACTCACTACTTGTGACATTCTACAAAGTGTCTTAGAAGAGCAGCGTGAAATCGCCCTACATGGTGCGCCAAGCCTATTAGAGAAAATTGAGTCGCTTGCCAGTAAACTCTGAGTAAACTGAAATTTTCTTTCTGATTTATGTAACTTGGCATCATCACAGGCTAATTAATGTGCAATATGAGCCTTATTCGATCGAATTTGTGTAGTTTTCACAAAATATTGTTTGAGGCTTGTCATATTCTAAGGAATTGGTCCGTAGAAAAATTACTGTAATACTTAGGGTTAGGTTTATACTGGCTCAATGGCGCTGGCGAAAAATTACGTTGTTAGAAAACACCGTTTCTAGCTTAAATACAATGATAACTTCGCCCAGCGAGTTGTTCTCTATACCCTTGTGAACACTATGAATACATTAGAAAAAATACAGAAAAATCTAGAGAATTTCAGTAAGTCTGAACGCAAGGTCGCAGAAGTGATCATGGCGTCACCGCAAACTGCTATTCATTCTAGCATTGCAACATTAGCTAAAATGGCTGATGTGAGTGAGCCTACTGTTAACCGTTTTTGTCGCCGCTTGGACACCAAAGGTTTTCCAGATTTCAAACTGCATTTAGCACAAAGCTTAGCCAACGGTACCCCTTATGTGAACCGTAACGTTGAAGAAGACGATGGCCCAGATGCCTACACGCACAAGATTTTCGAATCGACCATGGCGTGTTTAGATGTGGCTAAAAACAGTCTTGATCCTGTGCAAGTTAACCGTGCCGTTGATCTGCTAACTCAAGCAAAACGCATTTCATTTTTTGGCTTGGGTGCTTCGTCAGCAGTAGCCAAAGATGCACAAAACAAATTTATTCGTTTTAATATTCCGATCACTTGTTTTGAAGATATCGTCATGCAACGCATGAGTTGCATTAACTGCACAGATAACGACGTAATTGTGCTGATCTCGCATACAGGTCGCACCAAGAGCCAAGTTGAAATCGCTAACCTTGCCCGTGAAAACGGCGCAACCGTGATTGCGATCACCGCAAAGGACTCGCCACTGGATAAAGCAAGCTCCTTGTCAATTTGCTTGGACGTTCCTGAAGATACTGACGTGTACATGCCAATGGCAAGCCGCGTAGTACAAATGACGGTGATCGACGTTCTCGCGACTGGCTTTACACTACGTCGTGGCTCTGGTTTCCGCGAAAACCTCAAGCGCGTTAAAGATGCACTAAAAGATTCACGTTACGATAAGTTGTCTCACTTCTAAATCGTTACCGGAAAATAAAAACGGAGCCAAGTGGCTCCGTTTTTTATGCTTGCTTGTTACTGCAAGCTTATCTCTATTCTAGTCATTATGTTTGATGGCTTGGCGTGACGCCGCCGCTCTCTCCCCACTCTGCCATCAATTGGGCTTTGGCTTGTTTATCAAATGAGACCTCATCACCGCAACTGCCATCACAATTACACACCTGTTGAAGAATAAACAGTAAACGCTCTTCCGTCAGTGGGATCGGATTGCCCTTGATCGCCATTGATTTCATCGCATCTTCGGCGACTTTTTCAAATGAAGTGTTACACACACCAAACTCATTCAGTTTTGGAAGCTCAAGTTTTTCCAGCATCATATTCACCCACAGCACGCAATCATCTCGGCTCGCATTGGTTCGCCCTGTGAGTATTTGCGCCATCTTTCTGTAGCGTGCCAATATGTCCGATCTACCCGCGACTGTGGCCGCGTCGATATTTTCTTTCATCACGTATGGCGCAAGGCGCGCAGTGATCACACTATGCGGTGCAGCAAGCTTTCCGCCCAATGCTGAAGCTAAGCCGTGCGCGGCTCCCAATTTAGCATTGGTGATCGCCATGCCGCCAAGCATTGCGGCGAAGGAAAGATCGGAACGCGCTTTAAAGTCATCCCTTAAACATCCGGCAACTATCGATGCGCTTAAGCGGCGCAACCCCTCTTCACACACCATATCGGTCAATGGATTGGGTTCACCACACACATAGGCTTCCATCAAATGGGTAAAGGCATCCATCGCACCGCGACCCGAAGTATAGGCATCGGTACCATAAGTCAATGTCGGATCAACAATCGCCACATCGGCCAACATTTCCGGGCTACGTAGACTGACTTTGACTCGATCTTGCCCTGAACGCAACACAGCATTGCGTGTCACTTCGGCGCCAGTACTTGCGGTGGTTGGAATCGCAATAAAAGGAAGGGGTTTAGTTTTTAGCGGAACATTACGCCCCACTACTTCAACATAATCGTACACATCACCTTGGTTGGGAATAATCGCAGATAGGGCCTTACCCATATCAATCACACTGCCACCACCAATCGCCACCACCATATCAGGTTTAAACTTGCGTCCTGCGAGCGCCGTCTCTTCTACCATGGTGATATTGGGTTCACCACGTATGGCGACGTGTTGATAGCGCATGTTCTGCATTTTGAGGTAATTGATGATCGGCGAGGCTCGCTCGATTTTCTGCCCGGTAACCAATAATACGCTGTAGCCAAATTGGTTAAAAACCGAGAGGGAGGATTGCAACGCACCTTCACCAAATATGATGCGTGTGGAGGTCATAAATTGGAACATGCCAAGTACACTCCTTAGGCTAAATTGAACTAAAACTAGCTTGCCTCGTGACGAAACAAAATAAATTGACGTAGCCCACTTTGTGACAAATAACCTTACTTTTTTTAGGACTTTCGAGAGCCAAATCGTGTGTTGTGTTTATTTTTCTAGCAATAGATTTTACCTATCGAATCAAGAGGTAAATCGATCTTTATTTTCCCCATTGATTGAGGCATAGTGACATGTAACAAAATACAGGAGAAAGAATCTATGTTCGTCGTTATTTTTGGTCGCCCAGCATGCCCATTTTGTGTTCGTGCAAAAGAACACGCAGAAACTCTAAAAGCAAAACGTGACGACTTTAACTACCGTTACGTTGACATTCAAGCTGAAGGCATTTCAAAAGCTGACCTAGAAAAAACCGTTGGTAAACCTGTTGAGACGGTTCCTCAAATTTTCATCGACCAAGATCACATTGGTGGCTGTACTGAATTTGAAGCATACGCGAAAGAGCACTTGGGTCTATTTGACGAGTAAATACTCCTCTTCCCCCTTCCTAAAACCGCTGCTTGCAGCGGTTTTTTCATATCTGACAAAACGTTAGCATTACTCCAGATAATCGTTTCTCCCTAATAAAAATAATAGTAGTTTCTACTTATATTTTTTATTTATTCAGCTACAATTTGCACAAATCCTTTCCGCTCACGTAAGTGAGTTTTTACTGGCACAGCACAAGAATTGCCCCTGTGAACATTGACGTCGTACTCTTGCTTGAACAAAACCCTATCCTATTGATTTTCGTAGTGCTTGCGATTGGCCTAGCTATTGGCAAAATTCGCTTTGGCAATCTCCAACTCGGTAATTCTATTGGTGTCTTAATCACATCGCTGATTATGGGCCACCTTGGTTTTACGTTTGATACAGATGCACTCACCATCGGCTTCATGTTGTTTATTTACTGTGTCGGCATTGAAGCTGGCCCTAACTTTTTCGGTATCTTTTTCCGCGATGGGAAGCATTACTTTATTTTAAGTATGGTGGTACTTTCGACTGCATTGCTAATCACCCACTATAGCAGTCAATATCTTGGCCTCGATTTTGGCTTAGCTGCCGGTATGATGGCTGGCGCCTTGACGTCGACACCCGTGCTGGTAGGCGCGCAAGATGCGCTGAACTCTGGGCTTGCCACTATTCCGCGCAATATGGATTTCGGTCTAGTTCTGGAAAACCTATCCGTAGGTTACGCAATGGCATACTTGATTGGCCTGATCAGTATGATTATGTTTGCCAAATTACTGCCAAAACTGCAAAAAGAGAATCTGTCTGACTCAGCACAGAAGATCGCCCAAGAGCGCGGTCTTGGTACATCTGGTCAACGAAAAGTCTATTTGCCGATCATTCGTGCTTATCGCGTGGGTCAAGAGCTGATCGACTGGACTGACGGTAAGAACTTACGTGAGTTAGGCATCTATCGCCAAACGGGTTGTTATATTGAACGTATTCGCCGTGGTGGCATTCTTGCTCACCCTGATGGCGATGCGATTTTGCAAGAGGGCGATGAAATTGCGCTAGTGGGTTTCCCTGATAGCCATGCCCGTCTTGATCCGAGCTTCCGTAATGGTAAAGAAGTTTTCGACCGTAACCTGCTCGACCTGCGTATCGCAGAAGAAGAGATCGTGGTAAAAAGCGATTCGATTGCAGGCAAGCGCCTTTCTGATTTGAATTTATCGGAATACGGTTGTTTCCTAAACCGTGTAGTACGTGCACAAATTGAAATGCCAATGGATCTTGATATCGTCCTGGCGAAAGGTGATGTATTGCAGGTCAGTGGTGAAAAGAGTCGCGTACATGGCTTAGCGGAAAAAATCGGTTTCATCTCGATTCATAGCCAGATGGCCGATCTACTCGCCTTCTGTAGCTTCTTTATCCTAGGCATTCTATTTGGCTTGATCACCATGACTTTCGGTCAAGTCTCATTCGGCCTTGGTAACGCCGTTGGCCTATTGTTGTCAGGGATTACGCTAGGTTTCTTACGTGCCAACCACCCGACTTTTGGTTATGTACCACAAGGGGCGCTGAACATGGTCAAAGACCTCGGTTTAATGTTCTTTATGGTGGGGATTGGTTTAAGTGCGGGTGGAAAAATGTTTGAGCATCTCACTCATACCGGCCCACAAGTGATTGGCTTGGCTTTCTTGGTCAGCGTTGTACCCGTTGTTTTTGCTTACTTGGTTGGTGCTTATGTATTGAAGATGAACCGCGCGCTGTTGTTTGGTGCCATCATCGGTGCTCGTACTTGTGGACCAGCAATGGACATTGTTAATGAACACGCAAAATCGACCATTCCCGCACTAGGTTACGCAGGCACCTACGCTATCGCCAATATCTTAATGACGCTTGGCGGTACGCTGCTGATTATCCTCAGTTAACACCTAAGCGAATTTAATCACTCTGCTAACCACAAGACCCACTCATTGAGTGGGTCTTGTTCGTTTAAGCGATGCCTAACTAGAGATTAGGAAAATTCTTTACGCAGCTTCTTCGCCGCTGAAACCATGTTTGCTAGCGAGACTTCCGTTTCCGCCCAGTTACGGGTTTTGAGACCACAATCTGGATTCACCCACAAACGCTGTGCTGGGATCTGCTCTGCGGCTTTGTTAATCAAACCCTCAATCCACTCTTCTGATGGAATGTTTGGTGAGTGAATATCATAAACACCAGGGCCAATTTCATTCGGGTAATTGAACTCCTCAAATGCTTTCAACAGTTCCATATTTGAACGTGAGGTTTCAATGGTAATCACGTCAGCATCTAGCGCGGCAACTGAATCAATGATTTCATTGAACTCCGAATAACACATATGGGTATGGATTTGCGTCTCTGGTTTTGCACTGGCAGCGGAAATCTTAAAGGCATCGACGGCCCACTCCAAGTACGCCTTGTGATCGCGTTTCTTCAGCGGTAACCCTTCACGAATAGCAGGTTCATCAATCTGAATAATATTAATGCCTGCATCTTGTAAGTCCGATACCTCATCACGTAGGGCGAGTGCCAATTGGTTCGCAATCTCCTCACGGGTGATATCTTCTCGAGGGAATGTCCAACATAGAATCGTCACAGGGCCAGTAAGCATGCCTTTCATCTGCTTACTGGTTAAAGATTGCGCATAAGTAGACCAACCCACCGTCATTGGTTGCTCACGCTCAATGTCCGCGACCACAATCGCAGGTTTCACGCAGCGAGAGCCGTAACTTTGTACCCAACCAAATTTCGTGGTTTGGAAACCGGCCAGATTCTCAGCAAAGTACTCCACCATGTCGTTACGTTCCGCTTCACCATGAACCAGAACATCAAGATCAAGCGCTTCTTGGCGCTTAACGGCATCTTCAATATGGCCTTTCAATGCAACATCGTATTCTGCCTGAGACAATTTTCCCGTTCTAAACGCGCTACGTTGCAAACGAATCTCACTAGTTTGAGGGAACGAGCCAATCGTCGTGGTTGGAAACAGCGGTAAACCGAGGACCTCAGCTTGGTGAGCTGCACGCTCTTTATACGGCGCACTTCGCTCAGCCAAAGCTTTGGTGATGCCACTTAGACGTTGTTGTACTTGCGGTTTATTTACATGTGTTGCGCTCTTACGCGCTTTGATTGGCGCGCTGTAAGTCTCACACGCAGCGATGGCGGCTTGGTCACCATCGAGCGCCTTACCAAGTAGAGCGACTTCCGAAACTTTCTGTTTAGCAAAAGCAAACCAGCTGCGAACCTCTTCTGATAAATTGGTTTCTAATTCAAGATCCACCGGGCTATGCAAAAGCGAACATGAACTTGCAACCCATAGCTTGTCACCCAGTTTTTCTTTAAGCGGTTGCAAGGTCTCTAGTTGGCTTGCCAGATCCGCTCGCCATACGTTACGGCCATTAACCACACCCGCTGAAAGCACCCAACCTTGAGGCAGCTTTTCAGCAACCGTGTTCAATTGCGCTGGCGCCGCCGAGGCATCAATGTGTAAACCATCCACTTCCAAAGCGACAATACGATCTAAGGTATCTTCTACTGAATCAAAGTAAGTGGTTAGAAGCACTTTTACGTCACTACGAATCACTTGGTATGCCAGCTTAAACGAATCTAACCAAGGCTTTTCGAGCTCTAGCGAAAGAATTGGCTCATCAATTTGCACCCATTCAACACCTTGCTTGGCCAATTTAGCCAATATAGCTTGGTATGCACTGAGTAAACGAGGTAATAGTGTTAAGCGGTCAAACCCTTCTTCCACTTCTTTACCTAAGTAGAGATAACTAAGAGGACCAAGCAGAACGGGCTTTACATTATGACCGGCTTTGACCGCTTCGTTCACTTCCTCAAAGAGCTGTGGCCAGCTCACTTCAAAACTGTCGTCTTTGCTAAACTCAGGCACGATATAGTGATAATTGGTGTTAAACCACTTGGTCATGTCGGATGCGGCACTGCCAGAGCAGCCACAGTTTGCTTGTGATTGCCCGCGACCAACACGGAATAGAGTATCCAAATCAGGGAAGCCATCGCTATGACGTTTCGGTGCATGACCAAGCAGCAATGTTGTGGTTAACACATGATCATACCAAGCAAAATCACCTGCTGCTACGAAACTCAAATCCGCGTCCGCTTGAGTTTGCCAGTTTTTAGATCGTAGATCTGCCCCGACTTGTTTTAGCTCAGCCTGTTCGATTTCACCGCGCCAGTACTTCTCTAATGCGAATTTTAATTCACGTTTTTCGCCGATTCTTGGGTAGCCTAAAATGTGCGTTGTCGTTGTCATATCTTTAATTCCTTTACCAAGCCAAAGTATCAATTCTGTGACAGAGCATCTTGTGCATTAAAGGTGCGAATAAGATGTCTGGATGTCCAAACTATCCAATTTCTTTTCACTATGAACAACCGACAATTATTCAACTTGTTTATGAGTAAAATTCATGGTGTTACAACAAGGAGTTTACAATTGGGACGTAAAGGAAACACAAATAGACGTCTAGACGTTTACTTGTGGCATTAAAACAGGTAGGTTAACTCTATTCATGCAAAGGAAATGCAGCTGAAGGGAATTCATGATCGAATTAAAACATTTAAGAACACTGGCCTCTTTGCGAGAGACAGGTTCGTTGACGGCCACCGCAACCTCGCTCCATTTAACTCAATCAGCGTTATCACACCAGATCAAAGATCTTGAATCACGCCTTGGTGGCCAGTTGTTTCTACGCAAAACACGGCCGGTCAAATTTACCTCAGAAGGTGAAATTTTGTTGCGCCTTGCTGATGACATCATGCCGCGACTAGCAAAAGCAGAAAATGAGCTAGCAAGTTTAAAAGAAGATGTGAACGGCCGACTGCATATGGCGATTGAATGCCACTCTTGCTTTCAATGGTTGATGCCAGCGCTGAAGGAGTATCAAATTACTTGGCCCAGTGTCACGCTCGATTTTTCTTCTGGTTTTGGCTTTGAGCCTTTACCTGCCTTAATGAGCGGAGAATTAGATTTGGTGATCACCTCCGATATTCAACCACGTTCGGAAGTGCATTTTGAACCGCTCTTTGATTTTGAGATGCGCCTGATCACTGCAGTCAATCATCCACTCGCTAATAAAACCCAGATTGAGCCACAAGACTTAGCCGATCAAACCATGATCTCCTACCCTGTGCAAAAGCAGCGCTTAGATGTGGTTAAGCACTTCTTACAACCGGCAGGCGTTGAGCCCGCAAAATGGAAGCAGTGCGATAATACCTTAATGCTGGTGCAAATGGTGTCAGCGGGATTGGGTGTGGCGGCATTACCCAATTGGGCAATCAGTGAATTTTCACGCCAAGGCTTGATCAGCAGCGTACCACTAGGTGATGGTCTATCTCGGCGTCTATTTGCAGCAACACGTAATTCAGAGAAAGAAAAACGCTATCTACAAGCCTTCTTCACGACAGCGAAACAGCAGTGTAAAAGCCATTTAGAAGGAATTACCCTCGCCTAATCGTCGTGGGTATGACGCTCTAAATATAAAAAAGAGGCAATCAATGCCTCTTTTTATTGGTGGTTATCATACCTGCCACGATTACATTAGCGCTGGTAGGCTTTGAATTGATTGGTGAGCGGATCATATTGATAGCCTAAAACATCCAACTTACCAACGACCTGCTCTACATCCATCTCATACATACTGACCAGATCATCGAAGCTATCGCACTCTAGGCGCAACTTCTCATTGACGATACCGAGAAGGATAATGCTATCAAAACCACGAACGTCGCTTAAATCCATAACTCCACTCCCTATCATTTCAAGGCATTGCCTACCAACAGACTTGTTGCCAAGCTCATATTTAAAAGCCTAGCTCTGATTAGCGAAATTAAAAGTGAGGCAGATCGAATTTCGTTTAAGCGTCT
Source organism: Vibrio scophthalmi LMG 19158 (assembly GCF_000222585.1). Lineage (GTDB taxonomy): Bacteria > Pseudomonadota > Gammaproteobacteria > Enterobacterales > Vibrionaceae > Vibrio > Vibrio scophthalmi. The sequence continues at coordinate 162,476 of NZ_AFWE01000182.1, forward strand.
GTTAGCCGACGAGTGGCTGGCTAAAGACTTGATCAAACATAGGCTGATTGACGACCGTCACTACCACTAAAATAACCAGAGCGAAGCCCAATTGGCCTTTGCTGACTGCTTTGGTAGTAAATAGATGGAAGCACCACACGACCACGGCTGAAATAAGTAAAATCATGCCTAGGATGGTGGGTAAGCTGATCGCCAGTAGGGCTTCTTCGCTCAAACTGTACGCTTGAAAGACTAAAGTAATCGCCGTCAACATCGCCGCTAATACGCCGACAACTGGTAAAATACGCTGAAAAGCTTGCAGACGTGAACGCGCGACCACGAGCAACAGCTGGCCAAAACAGCCGCCAAGAAGCAAGACTTGCACCAAGATATTCGCCCCTGATGCGATACTCGTTTGCTCACCAATCATAATTCCAACGTAAGCAACTGCGAGACCGTTAGCGAGATACAACAGCCATAACGGGCCTTTTTCTCGCGTTTTTCCGGTTTGCACCTGAGAATAAAAATAACCGATTGCGGCTGCCACCATGAAAGCTTCGATTTTTAAAGAAGCGACAGCCAGCCATAACACGACCAAAGGGGTCAGCATTTTATGCACGCGGCCGCGTTGTCCCGGGCAAATTTCGCCCTTGACCAACACGAGTGTTAAGATGAGTTGCGCACCCAATAGCATAGGTGCAAACGTTGCTAACAATTGCTGAATCATATGTGAATAGCTCACGAGAATAATAATTTGTCGCGGATAATAGCAAACTGGTGGTTTTTCGCTAGATTGTTACGCCTTTTAAAATTGGATTTAGCGACACAACGCAAGCATGCGGTAACAGGCTTAACCCTAATTAATATAAGGCCTTCGCCCAATTGAGTTATCTGCAAATAGAAGGCTAGATACCATTGTAATTAGCCGCTATAATTCGCCCTCACTGGAACTAAGAGCAAAATATGTACAACGACATCACTCCAATTCACGAGCATAAAAAATACTGGGCGGAATGCTTTGGTACGGCTCCTTTTTTACCGACTAGCCGTAAGGAAATGGACGCCCTAGGATGGGATAGTTGTGACATCATCATCGTCACTGGTGATGCGTATGTGGACCACCCAAGTTTCGGTATGGCGATCATTGGTCGTCTGCTTGAAGCGCAAGGTTTCCGCGTTGGTATTATTGCTCAACCAGAATGGAATAATAAAGACGCGTTCATGACGTTAGGTAAACCAAACCTCTTCTTTGGTATTACTGCAGGCAACATGGACTCGATGATCAACCGTTATACCGCGGATAAAAAGTTACGTCATGACGATGCTTACACCCCAAATAACGAAGGTGGCAAACGCCCAGACCGTGCAACCTTAGTCTATTCTCAACGCTGTCGTGAAGCCTACAAAGGCATCCCAATTGTATTGGGTGGTATTGAAGCGAGCCTACGTCGCCTAGCCCACTACGATTACTGGTCAGACAAAGTACGCCGCTCTGTACTATTTGATGCCAAAGCAGACATCTTGTTATTTGGTAACGCAGAACGCGCACTCGTTGAAGTGGCACATCGCCTTGCCGATGGTGAAGACATTTCAACGCTGACCAACATTCGTGGTACCGCGGTTAACTTAGCGGCAGAGCCAGAGCACTTCACTATCATTGACTCTTCGCGCATTGAAAAACCGCGTAAAGAGGCTTTTGTACCGCTAAACCCATACGCGGTGGAAGAGCAATGTGAAACTAAAAAAGCAGAGCCTGAAGCGAAAGCGATCACGATTCGTCCTTCTCGTCATGATGCGGCAACGACCGCAGTACGCTTACCGCCGTTTGAAAAACTTAATAACGACCGTATCTTATATGCACATGCAAGTCGTGTGATGCATTTGGAAACCAACCCATATTCTGGTCGTGCACTGATTCAGCGCCATGGCGATCGTGAACTTTGGGTAAACCAAGCGCCGATTCCACTAAGCACCGAAGAAATGGACTATGTATTTGGTCTTAGTTTTGCGCGTGTACCTCATCCAATGTACGGCAAAGCAAAAATTCCAGCTTACGACATGATCAAGACCTCGGTTAACATCATGCGCGGCTGTTTTGGCGGCTGTTCATTCTGTTCAATTACAGAGCATGAAGGTCGAATCATCCAAAACCGTTCTCAAGAATCAATCATTGGAGAACTGGAAGAGATCCGCGATAAAGTACCCGGTTTTACTGGCACAATTTCCGATTTAGGTGGCCCAACGGCGAACATGTATCGTCTTGGCTGTAGCGATCCTAAAGCAGAAGCAAACTGTCGTCGTCCGTCTTGTGTGTTCCCGGGGATCTGTAACAAACTCAATACTGATCACCAACACACTATCGACCTGTATCGCGCAGCTCGTCGCGTCAATGGCGTCAAGAAGGTCATGATTGCCTCAGGTGTTCGTTATGATCTGGCAATCGAATCACCAGAATATGTGCGCGAACTCGTAACTCATCACGTGGGTGGCTATCTGAAGATTGCACCAGAGCATACTGAAAAAGGCCCTCTGGATCTGATGATGAAACCGGGAATGGGCACTTACGATCGCTTCAAAGAGATGTTTGAAAAATACAGCCAAGAAGCAGGCAAGAAGCAATACTTGATCCCTTACTTCATCTCAGCTCACCCAGGTACTGAAGATGAAGACATGGTGAACCTTGCACTGTGGCTGAAAAAGAACAACTTTGAAACTGACCAAGTGCAGAACTTCTACCCATCACCGATGTGTAATGCAACCTCGATGTATTACTCAGAGACGAACCCACTTAAACGCGTGAAATACAAAAAGCGTGAAGATGTTCCCGTTGCGAAAGGTGAACGCCAACGTCGTTTACATAAAGCACTGCTTCGCTACCACGATCCAGATAACTGGCCATTGATTCGTGAAGCACTCACCAACATGGGTAAAAAACACCTAATCGGTGATAAACCAAATTGTCTGGTGCCAGAAACCAACGATGATGTACTGACACCCGCTCAGCGTCGTAAGTCTGGTCGTCATGGTTCGCAGCGCTTTGCTACCAAACACACCAAAAACCAACCTGGTTTTGGCAGCTTACGCGGTGAAGGGAATCGTGATGCTAAACAAGGCAGCAAGCAAAGCGGAGACAATCGCCAACGCAATAATGATGGCAACCCGCAACGCTCTGGGCAAAAACCACAAGGCAATGGTCAAAACCAATCAAAAGGTGGTTTCGCTAAACCAAACCAACGTGGAAACAATAACCAAGGTAATGGTAATAGCCAAAGCCGCGGGACAAATGGTTCACAAGGGAAAGGTTCATCGGGCAAAGGTGCGCAAGGTAACCGACCTGCCTCTTCGGGTAACCGCAAGCCGAAACATCGTTAAGAGATTTCGCTAAGTTTCAAGATCAAAAAAGCCGACGTTCACCACGTCGGCTTTTCTATATTATCGCGATAAACGCACTCTCAGCTTAAAAGAAACTAAGAGGAGCAGTTCAAGCGTTAGCGGCCTCAAACTCGCGCATAAAGTCTACCAGTACTTGTACACCTTCTAATGGCATCGCATTGTAGATTGAAGCGCGCATACCACCTACAGCTCGGTGGCCTTTCAGTGCGACTAAACCACGTGCTTTTGCTTGAGCAAGAAATGCTTCATCCAATTCCGGTTTCGCTAATTGGAATGGCACATTCATACGTGAACGGTTAGCAGAATGAACTGAATTACGGTAGAAATCAGAGCTATCAATGTAGTTGTAAAGCAACGCTGCTTTTTCACGGTTTATTTGCTCCATCGCCTCTACCCCACCTTGCGCTTTCAACCATTTGAAAACGAGGCCAGATAGGTACCATGCAAACGTAGGTGGCGTATTAAACATTGAGTCTTTTTCAGCTAATACCTTATAGTTCAAGAAACTAGGTACAACTTGGCTTGCTAAATCTAATAAGTCATCACGTACAATCGCAATGCACAATCCTGATGGGCCAATATTTTTCTGCGCGCCCGCATAGATCACGCCATATTTTGACACATCAATGCGTTGTGAAAGAATGTTCGAGGACATATCTGCCACGATAGGCTTATCCGTTTGCGGTAGATCGTAAATTTCTACCCCATCAATGGTCTCGTTCGGGCAAAAATGCACATAGGCTGAGTCTTCCGCCACAATCCAATCGCTAGCAGGCGTAACGGCAATCTTGCCATCAATTTCTGTCTTAGCGACGTACGAGTCAACTTCACAATACTTCTGAGCTTCATCAATGGCACTTTCTGCCCAGAAGCCTGCATCAATATACGTCGCTTTATTGTTCTGACCCAATAGGTTTAAAGGCACGGCAGCAAACTGTGCACGTGCACCACCTTGGCAAAACAATACTTTGTAGTTGTTTGGGATGTTTAATAGATCACGCAGATCTTGCTCTGCTTCTTCAGCAACTTGGATGAACTCTTTGCTGCGGTGGCTGATTTCCATCACCGATGTACCAAGATTATTCCAGTTCACCAATTCAGACTGGGCTTGCTCCATTACCGCTTTCGGTAAAGCCGCTGGTCCGGCGCTAAAATTAAATACGTTGTCCACGGATTCTTTCCTTGCTCATGCTTTATGTAAGACTGTTCACATTAATACCACTTTTTTAACGAGTAAAAAAGTGACAAAAGAGGTCTTTAGACCTCTTTTGATTTTAATCGTATCTCTTTTTACTTTATTCCAAAGTAAAAGCTACATCATCAAAGGTAATAGCAAGCTCATTAATGGCACTTTCTGGCCATTTTCAAAGACAAAATTGCCTTCTTTAAGCTCTGCTTTTGCACGGTAACCATTGTCTGTTTGCTTAACAAACTCCATGATCATGCCTTCATCAACACCCTGCTGTAACGCTGGATATTGTTCAACCAAGCCATTCGACACGAAGGTATCAATATGGCCTTGCAGTGCAGGCATAATGCTCATTGGGTTACGCGATACATCATTCGTCCCTTGCGGAACCGTTAACTTCCACTCAGAAGTAAACTCGCCTTGGCCGATTGTTAGGGCAAGTTTATCCATTGAAAGATAAAAACCATTCGAGAACAAACTATCAACATGCGGGATAATGTTTTGCATATCGTCAGCATTCATCATTGGAGCATTTTGATACGCTAATACAAGCTGTTCAAACGCAACAGCATCAAGATCACCCAAGGCGAAATCAACTTCAAAATTACTGACTTTCTCTTGTTCCATTAATAGATCAGCCATCGTGACATTGTGCTTAGTGGTCACACGTTTTGATTGCTCATCCATAAATGAAGAATAAGCATACTTGGCTTTTTTCAACGCAAACAGTGGTGTTTGATCACCATCTAATACCGCCATATCGGCCAGTGAAATTTGCTGATCACCAATCCAGAAACTATTAACCTGCTTACCTTCTCCATCACCAGTAATGCCAGAGACCAGTAATTTTTCACCACTGTTAAAGTCAACTTCAATCGATGGAATATCAAGTTGGTAGCTCACTTCGCCCAACACCGTGACGTGGCCTTTTAGCGTTGACGGAGTCACAGACAACATCGCGCCCTGCTCTCCTTCACTCACTTGATGCCAATTATCCAATTTAAACTCAAAGTCGGTGTTACCGTTTAGCTGAGTCACCGTATGCAAGGTTAACGGTAAATCAGGCCAATTCGTCATTTCTGAATCAGCACTGATGCTCAATAAGCCGTGTGTGATTTGGCTATCAACCATGATCTGCGCTGGAATACCATCCGCCTCCAATTGAGCAACAAGAAGTGGATCAGTAATGGTATAGCGAGTTTGAACGGTAGAAGAAAGATAGCCACGATCGTATTGAACAATTTCCGCAGTGATTGCGTCGTTATTCATCTGAGTCACACCATCTTGAATGACATTCTGCCCAATTTGACCAACGGCTAAAGGCCAACAAAATGCGAGGGCGATAGCACCACCAATCGCGGCGTATTTTTTTAATTGCTGCATGTCACTCATGATTTAAAGTATCCGTAGTTTCAATTATAGCGTGAACCATCTCGCCCATTCGGCTGTGCCAAACATGGCGAACAATCGTTACAGTTTACACCAAAAAACATTGAGATAAATCAGAGTATTGACTGAATTCTTATTGATGCAAGATTTCTATAACTTAGCTCTCAGCAGCCACGCTTGTTTCTTGCTACGGTAACTTGTCTAAACCAACGAAATACAGGTTGCGAAACGAATTGAACCAATATGCCCTACTGTGTCTTGATAACAACCCTATTAGCATTGAACAGCTACGTGGCGAGCTGAATGCATTCACATCAAAATTTGATGTGCATTGCGCTGACAGCATTGAAGATGCGCATTGCGCGTTGCAGTATTGCATGGATAACGATCAACCTGTTGCGCTGGTTATCGCCAGCCACCACGAAAATTTCGACGGGGCGAACTTTCTCAACCAACTTGATAAATCCCCACTAACACAAAACGCACGTAGGATTTTGGTTAGTTGCGGACAAGATATTCAAGCCATCCTTTCTGCCGTTAACGAAGGTCGATTGGACCACTGTTTAACCAAACCGTTGCAAGACAACCTCGTCTACAAAACCATACAAAAAGAACTCACTACTTTTGTGGTGGAGAATGACAAAGAAAACCTGCTCTCATACAGTCTAATTCTCGAACAGCAAAAGCTCTTGCGTGCACATATCGACCAGAAAATGGCCAACTACCAAGCAGGGTTTATTTCTGACCATCACCGCTTATCCGATTCACAATTAGCTGAACAAGTGATTGATGCCCTGTCGGACTTTTTTGCTGATCATGATGAAAACCAAGCGATGCGACACTATTCAAGCGACCATTTATTAACCGTAGAAGGTGAAGAAAACCGCTTCTTGTGGTTCATCACCAATGGTGAAGTGGCACTGTACAAAAAAGATGAATTAGGCATGCAACGTGAAGTGGTTCGCCACAGCAAAGGCAACTTAATCGGCGGAATGTCATTTGTAACGGGCGAACCATCCTTTTCCACCGCGGTAACCTTGACCGATACTGATGTCATCAAACTCGATCGTGATGAATTTAGTAAAGTCATGCAATCCAACACCGCTCTACTGCCTTTGTTTACCAACTTACTCTTACGGCACTTTAACCGCCGTCTGCAACGCAGTATCAATACGAAATTACAACTGCAAAAGACCATTGAATCACTCGAATCCGCCCACCAGCAACTCATCGAACGTGAAAAAATGGCAATGCTTGGTCAACTCGTTGCCGGAGTGGCACATGAACTCAACAACCCAATTGCCGCCATTTTACGAGGCACCGATACCCTTACCGATAATATCCATCAGCTTGTCGCCAATCAAAACCCTGTAAATAAGCAGCTAGGTGACGAGATTTTAACTCGTGCTCTTTCCTCACGACCCAGCTCTACCGCCGATGAGCGAAAGCGCACTAAAGAGACCGAGCAAAAAGTAGGCGACCGTCGTATAGCCAAAAAGTTGGTTAAGTTAGGGTTAGAAAATGATGCCTACTGGGCACAACGCGTCAAGCGCGATCAGCAGCAGGCGACCTACGACTTAGTAGAGCTGGAAAATTTCCACCTTGCGGGTGCAACTCTACGGTCGATCAATGTCTGTGCTCAGCGTATTGCTGACATGGTTAAAAGCTTAAAAGGCTATGCGCGTCCTGATGATGAGACCTTTCACTACGTCGATATTCATGAAGGCATTGAAGATACGTTAGTGATCTTTGAAAACAAACTAAAACGCCACAACGTCGAAAAGCACTACGCCGAACTGCCACCAATTCGTTGTTTACCTATTGCGCTACAACAAGTGTGGACCAATCTCATTTCCAACGCGATTGATGTCTTTCCAGAGAAAGGAAGCCTGACGGTGACCACGAGAGCGACGACCCGTTACGGAAAAATGTGGGCCGTGATCGCAATAAAAGATAATGGTTGTGGCATTTCCAAAGCACTGCAAGAGAAGATTTTCGAACTCAATTTCACAACAAAACGTGAAGGCAACTTTGGACTCGGTATTGGCTTATCGGTATGCCAACAGATAATTCAACAGCACGGCGGTACGATTGAAGTCGAATCTGTCGAAAACCAATTCACGCAAATGTCGGTATGGCTACCGATAGAGGCACAAGCTTAATTCAGCGAGGAAGAAACCATGAATAAATACCTGATCCTATGTGTCGATGACGAACGAGAAGTATTAGATAGCGTTATTCAAGATCTCGACTGTTTTGAAGAGCACTTTGTATTGGAAGGGGCAGAATCTGTCGCTGAAGCAAAGGAAATCATTCAAGAAGCACAAAGCGAAGATACACAGCTTGCGTTAATTTTGTGTGACCACATCATGCCAGAACAAACCGGAATTAGTTTTTTGATTGAACTAAGCGAAGACCGTGAAACCAACAAAGCTAGAAAATTGTTATTAACAGGACAAGCAGGTTTAGAAGACACGGTAGAAGCGATTAATCATGCAAGCCTCGATTTTTATTTAGCGAAACCATGGGATGGTGAACAAATCCGTCAAGTAATCAAAGATCAACTCACTCAATTTATGATCGACAACGAGCCAGAACTGATGCCATGGGCTGCCGTACTCAACACCGAACAGATTTTTAACGCCATTGCGGAAAATCGCTTGAGTTTTGGAGAATAGTCACATTTTAACCAGTGCAACTGGCATAACACTTGCTGCGAGTTTCAGCATTGGAAAAATAACGCCAAAACAATGACATTTTGCCTTGTGAGCAGAGCTTATGAACCAGTATTATACGCACTGCTTTGCGGGCAAATCGCCCTAACACAGAATTTAATTATTATAGGTTAATCTACTTATGCGCAAAACAATCTTAGCTGCGGCGCTAGTGCTGGTATCTGGTCAGTCACTTGCGATGGACGATCCAAACAGCCCAACGGTTATGAGCAACTTTAGCTACGATTACGTTGAAGCACGTATCGGCGCAAGCCCTGGTACGTTCGGTGCAGGTATTAGCAAGTCTATCCACCCTAATGCGCACGCCGTTGCTCGCCTTGATTCTGAGTTTTCTGGTGACTACGATTTGTCAACGGGTGTTGGTTTCCATGCGCCAATTAACAACTGGGCGGATCTAACTGGTGAGATCCTATTCCGTATGGTAGATACAAAAGCAATTAGCACCGATACTGGTATGGAACTGAACCTAGGCGTACGCCAATGGCTGGGTCCACAACTTGAGGTTGGTGGCAAATTGGGTTACGTATCAATCGATGAGAATGAAGATTGGATGGGCTCTGCGTATGCTCGCTTCCATGCGACTGAACTATTCTCTCTAGGTGCAGAAGCTCGCATCAACGAATTCTATGGTGACCAAGTGATGTTCACCACTCGTTTCCGTTTCTAAGTTTAGCGATATTAGCCAAGAAGTAATTTGGCAAGAATAAAAAATCCCGCCAGGAATGGCGGGATTTTTCTTAATACAATGATATTAAATAGCTAGCCTATTCCATTCCCAGCTGTTCGGCTATTGTCTTGATCTGCTCCAAATCCATCTGATGTACTCGAATCATTTGATTGATTTGGCTAATTCTCGAGCTCGCTTCATCTTGTTTATCACAAGAGTCCGATTTAGCATCCCAAGATGTGCCATCTAAATACGTATCACACTCTGTTTTTAACGCTTCGAGTTTAGGTTCAAGTTCTTGACGCTCTTGCATCAAGGCTTCTAATTCCTGTTTAACTTGTAGTTCTCGTTGGAACAATTCACGAGAACGTTCCAATAAAGTAACTTGCATATTGGCTTGATAGTTAAGTTTATTGTTGGCTTTGTTCGCATCCGCCAATTGCTGCTTCTGACCATTAAGTTGCTCTTCGAGCGAAAGGTTGGCTTTTTCCAATTCGGCCACTTGGGTATTCATCGCTTGCAACTGTTGATCAAACTTCGCTTGCTGCTCAACCATCGCTGCTTTCAGCTTTTGCTCAACTTCGTCATCCACTTTAGCAACGCGTTTTTCTACAGTGACCACCAAGGTCTCTCTATCTTGCTCTAGAGATTTGTATTGTTCTTGAAGCTCAAGATACGTACTTTGCCATTGCTTGGCCGTGAATGAAGATCCAATCAATCCACCGATTGCTAACCCCAATACACCAGCGACCACGATATAAAGATAAGTGCGTTTATCACGCTCCTCTATCACGACAACATCATCATCGGTGCTTTCAATATCAGTTTGGTTATTCACTCTTCGCTCCTACTGGCTCAGCGCATAAGTTCGGTGATCATCAATGTGGTAACGTACACGACAAACCCTGAGAGCAGAGTGATTACCACGTATTTCTGTAATTTTTCATTGGTGCGATATCGAACTAGTACATAAGCTAGCGCAATTAAAAACACGATTGCAATCAGTCTTGTCATACCCTCTCCTTAGGCTAATCTCACCAATTTAACTGCCTCATTTATACCATTTTTTACCTAAAATAGGTCAGAACGATGTCGTTTTATTACTTTAAATGTAGATCATCGACGTTCGCAGCTAAAGAGTTGGTGGATTACCGTACTATAAAATAATAAATCTGGCATTAAGTTTGGGCAATACCAAGATTTAGGGTATAAAGAACCGTTCCTTTTATTCGAGGCAAAGAAATGAAACCATTAAATCAGCAAAACAAAAAACGTCGTATCCTGAAAAAACTTTACCTAGGCGAATTCGCTATGATGGGTTTTGAAGTAAGCTGCAAAACAAACATTGCAGATTTCGATCGTTATGATGTGTTTGTAGACGACTTCATCGACTATATCGATAGCCTAGGCCTTTGCTTTGGCGGCGGCGGTCTTGAACTGTTCGAAGGTTTTATCTGTGCATCGGAGCGCTACCTAAGCGTAACTGAAGAGCAGAAAGCTCAAGTAATGGCTTGGCTAGACGCTCGTGAAGAAGTCAGTGAACTGATCGCTAGCGAATTAGTTGACGCGAACTACTTCTACTAATCGATATCACTAATCCACCGCCAGATGCCGCTCGCGAATATAACAGCGTAGTAAGGTTAAACGCGGTAGCTTAGTTTTATGTAGCTTAGTTCTATATTGCTAAGACGCTCCTTTTTGGGGCGTTTTTTATTCTCGCTTTTTAAGTAACCGCCCTCCTTTCTCGCCTAAAAATCCTCTTCGCTAGACTGATCGAAACCTCTGTCAAATCTTTTCGTCATTTGATTTAAAAACTTGTTGAATTGATCAAAAAAAGTGATAAAGTTCTCTGGTCAAAAGTGACCAGCACTATTGACTTACATTTACTCAACAATTGAGTAATTGTTCCGATGAAGACTGCAGGAGAGCGGTTATTAACCAAATGGTAACATTTGAGCATAATAACCTACCGAAGAAGTAAATCTTTCAGGTGCCACCTTAGGGTAGCGAGGACTGTAGTTGGAGGAACCTCTGGAGAGAACCGTTAAATCGGTCGCCGAAGGAGCAAGTCCTACATTGTTTCAACAATGCAGGGTGAAACTCTCAGGCAAAAGGACAGAGGAGTGGAAAGACTATATCCGTAGCTTGGCGTATTCATATGCCGAGTATGCTACTCATTTTTTGATGATATGCTTCATGTCGTCATACCTTTCCCTCTTCTCCTTAAAAGTTTTTTTAATTAAGGGGAAACCATGGATAACTTCCAATCTTTACTAAAAACAATCGACAACTTTGTCTGGGGACCACCACTACTGATTCTTTTGGTGGGCACAGGCGTCTACTTCACTTTCCGTTTGGGTCTTTTGCAGTTTAGGTACTTACCAACTGCATTCAAAATGATCTTTAGTAAAGATGATTCTGATAAGCAAGGCGACGTTTCTAGCTTTGCTGCACTTTGTACAGCTCTCTCTGCAACCATCGGTACTGGTAACATTGTTGGTGTTGCAACCGCAATCAAACTGGGTGGCCCTGGCGCACTATTTTGGATGTGGCTTGCGGCTTTATTCGGTATGGCAACCAAATACGCTGAATGTCTACTTGCAGTGAAATATCGCCGCGTCGACGACAAAGGCCAAATGGTTGGCGGCCCGATGTACTACCTACAATATGGTGTGGGCTCAAAAGCATTAGCGATCATGTTTGCTGTATTTGCTCTTGGGGTTGCATGCTTTGGTATTGGTACGTTCCCACAAGTCAACGCCATTCTTGATGCTACAGAAATTTCATTTGGCGTATCACGTGAAATCTCAGCCAGCATTCTGACGCTATTAGTCGCCTTTGTTACCCTTGGTGGGATTCAATCTATTGCCAAAGTTGCGGGTAAAGTCGTTCCTACCATGGCGCTGTTCTATGTGCTGGCTTGTCTAAGCGTTATCATTATGAACGCCGACAAATTGTTGGATGCGGTAGAGCTCGTTCTCGTTTCAGCCTTTACCTCAACCGCAGCAACGGGTGGCTTCTTAGGTGCCAGTATCATGCTCGCCATTCAATCGGGTATTGCTCGTGGTGTCTTCTCAAATGAATCAGGTCTAGGCAGTGCGCCAATGGCGGCAGCAGCAGCCAAGACAGATTCATGTGTGAAGCAAGGCTTGATCTCAATGACGGGCACCTTCATCGATACCATCATCATTTGTACCATGACGGGCTTGGCTCTGATTCTAACTGGTGCATGGCAGGGTGATCTGGCAGGTGCCGCGATGACAACTCACGCATTTGCCGTTGGTCTGAACATGGATACTTTCGGTCCAATGCTGGTTTCGATTGGCTTGATCTTCTTTGCCTTTACCACGATTTTGGGTTGGAACTACTACGGTGAGCGTTGTGTTGTATTCCTTATGGGCACAAAAGCGGTGCTACCGTATAAAATCATCTTCGTTTGTTTGGTTGCCTCTGGTGCGTTCCTTCACCTTGATATGATTTGGATTATTGCCGATATCGTTAACGGTCTGATGGCAATACCAAACCTCATTGGTCTGATTGCCCTTCGCCAAGTCGTCGTTGAAGAAACCAAACTGTTTTTCGCTTCCACTGAAAACGATGAATTCGAATCAGCCAAAGCCTAAAATAGCGACCATAGAATATATATAAAAAAACGCGG
>NZ_AFWE01000181.1 GCF_000222585.1 Vibrio scophthalmi LMG 19158
AGAATCTTGCGCGGCGAGACCAAACATCAATCACACCTGAAATATGCACACGCTTACGATTACCTTCCCAAACACACTCGATATCGCCTGGCGTTGCATCGAGCTCCCACAAATCATTAAGGGCTTGAGCAATCTCACTGGCATCACCAAAGGCGCTCATAAACTCGTTTCGCCACTTGTCTGGGTTGGTCATGTAAGTGAATGAACTTGCGTTCTTCTCTTTCCAACTGCTCATCCAAATCCGCAATGAACTTTGAGAGGGCAATTGAAAGGTACTTTCACCGTACCGAGCCTCTAACAATGTCAGCATTTTGCGATCGTTAGTGGTTGGATACTCAATCATCGTCGCGATAATGAACTCAGCCATATCGGGTTGCTCTGAAATTAGCGAGCGGCCCTTACGCGATTTGGCTTTGTTAAACTCAAGCGCTAGTCCTATCACACCTTCTTGACGGAAAACTCGCACCCATCGGTAGAGCATTTGAGATCCAATACGCGTCATATCGATCACGTCTTTGTTGTCTCTGGCAAACGGCAACTCTAAGGTATTGACCGCTTTCAAAAAGAGATCGATAGCTCGGTCGCCCCTTGATAATGACTGAGCATTGATAAAGCTGTGGTACAAGCTGACTAACTCAGCACGGACTAGGGCTTTTTCTCTATGCTCTTGGCTGATATGCATCAGCTCTTTTGCAAGCGATTCACGCTTTGCTTTTTCTTTTGCTTGTCGCTCTGCAATTGGCTCTTCGAGTTCGAACTTCTCAACAATGTCTTTTAATGCTTTGCTGGCTTGCTCTTTACGAAGGTGCCTTTGAGTTTCAATCGGCAAGCTGTCGATATGGTATTCAAATGCTCGACCTTTAACGCCCTCTGGTTTTCTTTTCAGCCAGTTTTCGTTGGTGGCTTTACAAGTAATCCCCCTAGATGTAGTTGGAAGACCAGGGGTGCCCATTAATTCCTTACTTAAGAACCACATAGCAACACCTTAATATCTACTAGGCCAGATCGTTTCTGGTGAAACACCTAAAGCACCAGCTATAATTTTTTGAGCTTTAGGGTATCTAACTCTAAATACGTTTCTCAAAGTCCCTTCAGCCAATCCAGCTGTTCTGGATAACTCTGTCATATTTAGACCTTTTTTTTCCAACTCAGCTTTTATGTCAGCTTGATGCCAATCACTGGCGATCGTTTCTTTTTCTTTCATCTTATGCCACCATTAAAAGTTAACCGTCCGTGTAACTCTTACCCGTTACACGCTCCGTTATGGGTATATTACGTTAAAGGAAATTAAAAGGTCAAACCTTTTCCTTTAAAAATTTAAAGTAATTTCGCTTATTTTTAGTAAGCCATTGATTGTTAAGTATGTTTTATTTTAAAGAAGCAATGAACCTTAAAAGGAAGTTGCTTCCTTTATCTTGGAGGCTAAACGGAAGTATGAAAGAGTGGTATCAAACAAAAGAACTAGTAGGGCTCGCTGGCTTACCTGGCACAATACGAGGGATTAATCACAAAGCAAAAGTAGAGAACTGGTTAAAAAGAAAACCCGAAGGCATCAAAGGAAGAGCGTATGAATATCATATAGATTCGATACCTAGGGAAGCTTTGGAAGATCTATCCCCTGGCAACAGTGAAATGCCAGAACCATCTGCTTTTCGTGCGCGTAATGCGAAACAAATCCTCATGGCATTAATATTAGAGTCTGACGATTCACTAATCGAAGCCATACACAAACAAGTTGTACATAAGGGCATGGAAAGCCTTTACGTCAATGAGCGAGATAAGAGAATGCTTGATTTAGTTGCAGATTGTGACGATGAAGAGTTCAAAGAGATTTTCGCTTTCATTCGTAAAGCGAAATACGCTCTCCTAGCCGGATACAAAGTTGATCCAGCTGCTATAAATTCAGATTTAGATATAGAAAAGAAAAAGCAAGCGTAAGGTAGCACCTTGCGCTTAGCTTATTGATGGATGTTAAGGGGCTTGAGATATGGAGTAACACGAACGATGGGAGTGTGGCGGTTGAAATTCAGATACAAACATACAGCAACCGTGTGCAGTTATTTATTAGCAAACACTAACACAAGATAATGCTTTATTGATTCATTTATCAGTTACATGGATGTGTTTATCGCTGAAATGAGACTTTGATTTGTTTTAACGTGCTATCGTTAATTTTTATTTGAAAATATTCGGGCGCTCTCGATGCTATCATTATCGTCGCGCTCAAAGCCTTGCTATCATTACCTCTATTCGATTCTCACGAAATCTCTGAAAATATCTGAAAATCTCACTATTTTTTATTCCTTCTTACTAATTACAAGAAGGGGGAACGTTTTGAAATTGTGTCAGCCTTCTCCAGTTCAAGCCGAGCTCCTAAGATATATATTTTGCACAGCTATTTACTGTACTTGATCGTCAAAATGATAGGCAGCGTAGATAGCCCAATCGATAGGCGCAGATAATATCAAGCTCGGTGCTAGTGATGCAATTCTCAATTCCCGTCGCGCGGTAAGTCAGCTTGTCTTAGCTTCTCATTTTTCAGTGTACGGTGGAGTAACTGGCTATAAATCGGTTGGCCACCAAGCATTTGGGCAAAAATCACCGCGCCTAAACTGGTGATGATCAAGGGGAGGATCAAATAGTAGTTATTGGTCATTTCGATCACCAATAAAATACCGGTGATT
>NZ_AFWE01000180.1 GCF_000222585.1 Vibrio scophthalmi LMG 19158
AGCATCGCTTGAATGTGTTCTCTCAAGCGGACGGCCATTTTAGCGATTTGAAGTTTAGTGTCAACCACTTTTTTCAAACTTCTTTCAAGCAACTTGCTTGGCTAAATAACCTTGCTAACTCGGCTTTCGTTTCTTTCGAAGCCTTGCCGTGTCAGTGAGTGCGCATTATAGGGATTGTGATCAGCTTGGCAACCCCCAAAGTTAAGTTTTTTAGCCTTTTTAAACTGTTCGACTAAAAATCGAACTAAAAAGGCTAAAATAGAGAGTTTCTTTAGATATTTTTAAATTTTTCCGCAAAAACGGCCACTTTATTCCAGTTGGTGTATTCAACTTCCTTACTGGTATCCGTCTCTCCACCGGTCATTTTCATGATCAATTTAATCATTGTGCGGTCAAACAGATTGTAACGAGGATAATAGAGGGCGCCAGCAAACACACCAATAAGGCTCGGTTGCCAAACAGAGAGTCGCTGGAACTTCTTAATATAGACACTACCTTCTGGCGTATCTTTACCTTGGTCTTCTTTACGCGCAGTCAAGTTGACACAAAAAAAGGCGACCTTATGACTATCCAGTTGTTTCTGATGACGCTCGATAAATTGATAGAGCTTTTTATTGAGGTGTCCATAACGAATCGAGGCACCAATCAACACTCGGTCATAAAGCGATAAGTCCACGGTATCAACTTGGTGTAGATCGACGAGTTCACACTGATACCCCGCCAATTGCTCCTCTATATAGTGGAGAATTTTAATCGTCTGTCCTTCACGGGAAGAATAAAGAAAGAGTGCTTTTTTCAAGAGATATCCTTAACTACGCCAAAATGTCGGTGTTAGTAGTATTAATAGAGTAAAGATCTCTAGTCGACCAAACAACATAGACACCACTAAAACCCATTTCGCCTTATCATTTACATCACCAAAGTGTAGGGAGACTTCTCCTAAACCTGGGCCGAGGTTATTCAGCGTCGCTGCAACAGCAGAAAAAGCGCTAAGCTCATCCATGCCGGTAGCGATCAACGCCAGCATACAAACGACAAATACGAGTGCATAAGCCGAGAAAAATCCCCATACCGCATCAACGACACGTTGTGGCAATGCACTACCGCCCACTTTAATGGTGTAAACCGCTCTAGGGTGAACCAAACGTTTTAGTTCACGCGCACCTTGTAAGGTCAGCAATAGAATGCGGATCACTTTCATGCCGCCCCCCGTCGACCCAGCACAGCCACCTATAAAGGAGGAAAAAAGCAGTAGCACTGGTAAAAACAGTGGCCAGTCAGCAAATCCGGTCGTGGTAAAACCTGCAGTTGTCGAAATAGAAACCGTCTGGAATAACGCTTGGTCAAACACTTCGTAAATTGAATCTGCCGCCAAATGATTAAGCAACATCAGAAAACAAACTAAGAACAGTAGTATCTGAATAAAGACAAAAGCGCGAAATTCAGGGTCTTTCCAATAGTATTTAGGGTGCACACCACCAGAAGCAAACGCAGCAAAGTGTAGAGAGTAGTTACAAGCCGATATTAATAAGAACACGACGGTAATCATATTAATGGCGTAACTATCGAAATAGCCCATGCTTGCATCGTGGGTAGAGAAACCACCAATCGCAATGGTTGAGAAACTATGCCCAATCGCATCGAATGGCGTCATCCCGGCAAGCCAAAACGCCAAAGCACAGGCGATAGTCAGGCTTAAGTAGATGTACCACAATGCTTTTGCTGTTTCGGCAATACGTGGCGTCATTTTACTGTCTTTAACTGGGCCTGGAATTTCAGCGCGATAAAGCTGCATTCCCCCAATGCCCAGCACAGGCAGAATAGCCACAGCGAGTACGATGATCCCCATACCACCAAACCACTGTAAGAACTGGCGGTAGAACAAAATCGCTTTAGGTAAATGATCAAGACCGACGATAACGGTCGCCCCGGTTGTTGTCAGTGCCGAAAATGATTCAAAAAAGGCGTCTGTCACTGATACGTTAGGGTTATCGGATAATAAAAAAGGTAATGATCCGGCACTACCGATTACGGTCCAAAATAGCACCACAATCAGAAAGCCATCTCGCGCCTTTAATTCATGCTTATGCCTTCGGTTAGGAAACCAAGAAACAAAGCCAAAAAATAGCAGCACAAAGAAAGTAGTGACAAAGGGAACCCCTGCGCCATCTCGGTAAATAAGAGCAACCAAGGCGGGAGCCAACATTGAGACACTAAAAAGGGCAAGCAATAGCCCTACGATTCGGATAATAGATCGAAATTGCATTGATTATTGACGTGTGAAGCTAGGCTTCTGAGTTCCTGTTATTTCCCGTTAATTGGGGTTATTACGGCTTTAGCGCCACTTTTATTGATTATCGCCTGGCTAAACGCCTCTAACTGGCGCACTTCAACTTCAAGGGTAAGCGTAACTTCATCACTATATTGTGCCTCAACTTCTTGCACACCGAACTGACTAAACAATGATTGTGCGACAGGCATAAAACCATAGTCTAACTGGAGCGTGATTAATGTGGTGATTTTTTTCTCGATAGTTTGAAGCAGCTTTAATGCTTGTTGAACGCCACCACCATATGCCTTAACAAGCCCACCAGTACCAAGGCGAATCCCACCATAATATCGAGTCACTACCGCAGAGATTTCTCCTACGCCTGAACCTGATAATTGCGCCAAAATAGGTTTACCCGCTGTCCCAGAAGGTTCGCCATCATCACTAAATCCCCACCTCATCGAATCGTCAGGACGACCAGCGACAAACCCCCAGCAATTATGACGTGCATCCGCATGTTTCGTTTTGATTTGTTCAACGAAGGCTTTGGCGGTTTCTATACTTGGAGTGTGGGCTAAATAGGTAATGAAATGGCTCTTTTTGATCTCTTCTTCAAAGACAACGGCCTGCGCTGGTATTAAATAAGGCTGAGTGTTCATAATTTGCCGGAGTGTAAATCAATAGCGGCAAGTCTATCACGCGCCTTTAACAATAGAAGAGAAGGAATACACAAATCACAATGTTAATATTTTGTTTAATCTTTGTGTTGAATTAACGTTACCTCCAGTCCACACTAAAATAACTGGTCTTACCAGAATAACTATAAATCCAATCGTAGATTGTATGTCACGGAGATAGACATGATTTACCAAGCCAATACTCTACATGTAAAGGAAGTGCAATCTGGTATCGTCGAGATCTGCTTCAACTCAAGCAACTCGGTGAACAAACTCGATCTTGCCACTTTAGAATCACTTGATGCCGCACTGGATGTCATTAAACAAACCGCGGGAATCGATGGACTGCTGCTCACGTCTAACAAAGCATCCTTTATCGTCGGTGCCGATATCACTGAATTTTTAAGTTTGTTCGCGAAACCAGAAGATGAACTCGATCAGTGGTTACAATTTGCAAATCAAATATTCAGCAAATTAGAAGATCTCCCTTTTCCCACACTGGCGGCTTTGAAAGGTCATGTGCTTGGTGGGGGATGTGAGTGCGTACTCGCTACCGATATCCGCATTGGAGACAACACCACCAGCATTGGGTTGCCTGAAACAAAGCTAGGCATCATGCCGGGATTTGGCGGTTGTGTTCGCTTACCTAGAGTAATCGGTGCTGATAGCGCTATGGAAATAATCACCCAAGGTAAAGCTTGCCGCGCTGAAGAAGCTCTTAAAGTAGGCCTTTTGGATGCGATTGTTGATAGCGAACAACTGCACGAGTCAGCACTCACTACGCTCAAACAAGCGATCAATGAAAAGATTGATTGGCAAGCACGACGTCGACAAAAAACATCTGCGCTGACGTTGAGTAAGCTAGAAGCCATGATGAGCTTTACCACTGCAAAAGGTCTTGTCGCACAAAAAGCGGGGCCTCACTACCCCGCTCCCATGACTGCCGTGACCGCGATAGAAGAAGGAGCTCGCGCGGAACGCAATGACGCGCTCGATATAGAGCGTAAGCACTTCGTTAAACTCGCAAAGTCAGAAGAAGCCAAAGCCCTAGTTGGCCTATTTCTCAATGATCAATATATTAAGAGCTTGGCAAAACAGTCTGCCAAAGTTGCTAACAAAGAAACACAACGCGCTGCCGTGCTGGGTGCTGGTATTATGGGTGGAGGTATTGCTTATCAATCTGCCTTAAAAGGGGTTCCCGTCTTAATGAAAGACATCGCCCAATCTTCACTTGATCTCGGCATGAGCGAAGCTTCTAAGCTGCTGAATAAACGATTATCCCGCGGTCGTATTGATGGCTTCAAGATGGCAGGTATTCTCGCCTCAATCACCCCCTCTCTCCATTATGCTGGTATTGATGACGTAGATATCGTTGTGGAAGCGGTCGTTGAGAATCCCAAAATCAAAGCCGCGGTATTGAGTGAAGTTGAACAGTATGTCAGTGACGATAGTGTCATCACCTCAAATACGTCGACCATTCCCATCAATCTATTAGCAAAATCGCTACAACGCCCAGATAAATTCTGTGGCATGCACTTTTTCAACCCTGTTCATCGTATGCCTTTGGTGGAAATCATCCGCGGTGAACACACCTCAGAAGAAACCATCAACCGTGTCGTGGCTTACGCGGCAAAAATGGGTAAATCTCCGATTGTCGTTAATGATTGCCCAGGCTTCTTCGTCAATCGAGTCCTCTTCCCTTACTTCGCTGGCTTTAGCTTATTGCTACGTGACGGAGCAGACTTTACCCACATTGATAAAATCATGGAGCGTCAATTCGGTTGGCCGATGGGCCCTGCTTATCTACTGGATGTCGTTGGGATTGATACCGCCCACCATGCCCAAGCGGTAATGGCGCAGGGTTTCCCTGAACGTATGGCGAAACAAGATAATGACGCGATTGATGCATTATTTGCAGCCAATCGTTACGGGCAAAAAAATGGTCATGGATTCTATCAATACAGTGTTGATAGAAGAGGAAGACCTAACAAAGCCTTCTCTGAGGAGATTATTCCAATATTGGCCGACGTGTGTGCAAGCCAACAAAATTTTGAACAAGACATCATTATTCAACGCATGATGATTCCGATGATCAACGAGGTCGTGCTGTGCCTTGAACAGGGCATCATCGCCTCACCTCAAGAAGCCGATATGGCATTAGTGTATGGCTTAGGTTTCCCACCATTTAGGGGCGGTGTATTCCGTTACTTAGACACACTGGGTATCGACACGTTCATAGAGCAAGCGAAACAACATCAACACCTTGGTGCTATGTATCAGGTGCCACAGCTGCTAGTCGATATGGCAGCTAAAGGTGAGTGTTTTTATGACAGCCAACAACAAGGTTCGATTTAGGAAGGATTCGAAATGACTATACAGACAAGAAACGTCGTCGTTGTTGACTGCTTACGCACACCAATGGGTCGTTCAAAAGGCGGCGCTTATCGCCATGTTCGTGCAGAAGATCTGTCCGCGCACTTAATGAAAGGATTGCTGAAACGTAATCCGACCGTAAATCCACATCAAATCGAAGATATTTACTGGGGGTGTGTACAGCAAACACTAGAGCAAGGTTTCAATATTGCACGTAACGCCGCTCTATTGGCCGGTTTACCGATAGAAATTGGCGCGGTCACCGTCAATCGTTTATGTGGTTCATCAATGCAAGCATTACACGATGCTAGCCGCGCCATTATGACAGGTGATGCCGACATATGTTTAGTCGGAGGTGTTGAACACATGGGCCATGTCCCAATGAATCATGGGGTCGATTTTCATCCTGGCATGTCAAAAACCGTGGCAAAAGCGGCAGGTATGATGGGCTTAACAGCAGAGATGCTGGGCAAGCTACATGGAATAAGCCGCGATCAGCAAGATGAATTTGCCGCCCGCTCACACGCTCGAGCTTATGCAGCAACGATTGAAGGCCGTTTTAATAATGAAATTCTAGCCACTGAAGGTCATGCTGAAGATGGTAGCTTGTTTAGCTTAGAATTTGATGAGGTGATCCGGCCAGAAACCTCAGTAGAAGGATTAGCAAAGCTTCGCCCGGTGTTTGATCCTGTCAATGGTACCGTCACCGCTGGCACCTCCTCAGCACTATCAGATGGAGCTTCGGCTATGCTGATCATGAGTGAAGAAAAAGCCAAAGAGCTCGATTTACCCATTCGCGCTCGAGTGAAATCGATGGCTATCGCTGGCTGTGATCCTTCCATCATGGGCTATGGGCCAGTACCCGCAACCCAAAAAGCCCTTAAGCGAGCGGGGTTAACCATTGCAGATATCGATGTGGTTGAACTTAACGAAGCCTTTGCTGCACAAGCACTACCTGTTGCCAAAGATCTTGGTTTGCTCGATGTCATGGATCAGAAGATCAACTTGAATGGCGGCGCGATCGCATTGGGTCACCCACTTGGCTGTTCCGGCACAAGGATCTCAACCACTTTGATCAATTTGATGGAAGCAAAGGAAGCGAAATATGGGCTTGCTACTATGTGTATTGGCTTAGGCCAAGGTATTGCTACTATTTTTGAGCGCCCGTAACAGCAACAACACCAGCAATAGAACAATAGCTCACTCGGCTATTGTTCTATGTTGATTGCAACCAATCACGATAAAGTTGCTCACTTGAACCTAAATAATCCACCATCCACGCAATCATGCGGTGATTATCATCCTTGCGCCACACCATACAACATTGGCTCAATGGGTTCTGTTCAGCCAATTCTCGTTCCACCAGCATCCCTTCTTTAATCAAAGGCTGAGCGATATGGCGTGGCATAAAGCCAACACCGACACCATTTCTTAAACACTCTATTGCACTATGCCAATTCGGTAATAGTAAGCGACGTTGCTGAGCGTAATGGACATTGTGGCGTTTCGGTAAAACATTAGACGTATCATCTAAACAAATTGAGGGAAATTGACTGACGAAGCTTTCTTCTAAATTCTCCGCGGTAGCACAAGGATGCAAAGGCGACATCACAAAGGCCCACTCAAGTCGGCCCATATCTCGAACTTCAAAATCACCACCAACAGGGACGGCTGAAGTAGCACCAATGACAATATCGGCACGACCTTGGGAGATCGCTTCCCAAGAGCCGTTATACACTTCCATATTGATCTGCAGTTCTGCATGTTGAAAGGTCTGATAAAAGTCTTCAATCAAAGGCTTCATCTTATCCAGCTTAACGACATTATCGAGTGTAAGACGCAGTGTTTTTTGCCAGCCATGAGCTGCACGACGAGTTTGCGCTGTCAGTTCCTCCATCTGTCTCAACATGCTGCGTGCTTCGACAATAAACAATTCCCCAGCAGTGGTTAATTCCACTTTACGTGGTAAGCGGCGAAACAGCACCACACCGAGATCTCGCTCAATCTGACGCACACCATAGCTGATCGCCGAAGGCACTTTATGGAGCGCTTCAGCTGCGGCGGTAAAACTACCTAAACGCGCGACGGTGTCGAGCATTTCTAATGACGACTTTGAAAACATACTTCTATACCAACAAACCGAAATAATCCATCACCTAGCCTAGCCCGAGCCTAGTTAGCTTTCAAATTTTTTGATTGATAACCGCAATTTTTAACGTTTCTAATTCAATACAATCAAAAATAGAATAATAACCCTTATTAAAACGACACTAGCAAGGTCGTTAATCAATCAATTTTTTTGAATATAATTATGACAGTATCCAAACTACAACTTTTTTACCTTGCTGCACTGTCCATGTTGGGCTTTGTTGCGACCGATATGTATCTTCCAGCATTCAAAGCGATGGAAATCGACTTTGCGACCGGTCCAGAGCAAATTGCACTATCGTTAACCATTTTCTTGGTTGGCATGGCAAGTGGTCAGTTACTGTGGGGCTTAGCGTCCGATAAATATGGCCACCGTAATACACTATTCGCCGGTATGATTGTCTTTACTCTCGCATCACTCGGTTTAGCGTTTAGTGAGCAAGTATGGCAGTTACTGAGCCTACGCTTTGTTCAAGCGATTGGTGTGTGTGCCCCTGCGGTTATTTGGCAAGCAATGGTCATCAAACGCTATGAAGCGAGTACTAGCCAACAAGTCTTTGCCACCATTATGCCTTTGGTCGCACTTTCGCCAGCTTTAGCACCTCAGCTAGGGGTACTGCTGGCTGACAACTTTGGTTGGCACTCGATTTTTGTCTGCCTAACCTTGATCGGTGTATTACTGGCAGCGGCAACACTGATGCAGCCAAAAGAACACGTTGAAGTGAAACAAACCTCAATTAAAGGTGACATTAAAGCGCTACTGAGCTCAAAGACCTATCTTGGTAACGTAATGATGTTTGCTACTGCTTCTGCTGCTTTCTTTGCTTACCTAACCGGTATGCCAGAAATCATGGCAAAGCTGGGCTACGAAGCAAAAGATATTGGTCTTAGCTTCATTCCACAAACCATCGCGTTTATGGTCGGTGGTTACTTCGGTAAGCGTGCCGTTGCGAAATACGGTGATGAAAAGATTCTTCGTCAATTGATTGCGCTGTTCAGTACTTCAGCCATTATGATTTTTGTTGCTTCACAGTGGCAGCTAAGCTCTATCTGGCCAATCCTAGCGCCGTTCTGTTTAATCGCGGTGGCAAACGGTGCTATGTACCCAATCGTAGTAAGCCGCGCTCTAGGCAGTGCAAAACAGAGCCCAGCAACCGCAGCGGGTTTGCAGAATAGCTTACAAATCTGTGTAAGCAGTCTAGCGAGTGCGCTTGTTGCATCAATGGCAAGCCAAGCGCTCGTGGTGACGGGTATTGCAATCGTGATTTGTATGGGTGGCATGTGGATTGGATATGTCGTTTCTAACCGTGAACTTGCCAACCATTTCACCGCACCAGACAACTCTCGTGTTGTCAGTGACGAAAAATAATCTGCACGGTATAATCCATACAAATAAAAAAGCCGCTCAGTGAGCGGCTTTTTCGTATCTAGTAAATGAGTGGCGCAGCCAGCACGATTACTTTTTCTTTACCGGACGTTGCCAGCCAGTGATCTTACGCTCTTTCGCGCGAGTGATCACTAACTCACCGTCAGCGACATCTTTGGTTAATGTGGTACCAGCACCAATAGTTGCGCCATTTGCAACCGTCACAGGAGCAATAAGCTGACTATCAGAACCAACGAATACATCGTCGCCAATAATGGTCTTAAACTTGTTCACACCATCATAATTACAGGTAATCACACCGGCACCAACATTCACTCGTTGACCGATTTCAGCATCACCAAGGTAAGTAAGATGGTTAGCTTTTGAACCTTCACCTAAGCGAGTATTCTTAACTTCAACAAAGTTACCCACATGCGCATCTTTACGCAGCTCGGCACCAGGGCGAAGACGAGTAAATGGACCGACGGTACACTCTTCACCAATCGTCGCGCCTTCAATCACGCTGTATGGGCGAATAATAGTATTGTCATCGATTTCACAATCTTTCAGTACACAACCGGCACCAATCACTACGTTATCACCAATGGAGACGGAACCTTCAATGATCACGTTAACATCAATTTCAACGTCCATACCGCATTGCAGTTGGCCACGTAAATCAAAGCGAGCTGGGTCACGTAACATCACTCCTTGCTCAAGTAGTTTCTGCGCCTGCATCGATTGGAAGGCACGCTCTAAACGAGCAAGCTGAGCACGATCGTTAACGCCTTCTACTTCAATCGGGTTGACCGGATGAACCGCTTCAACTGCACGACCTTCCTCATGCGCTGCCGCAATCACGTCGGTTAGGTAGTATTCACCTTGAGCGTTATTGTTGTTTAAGCCCGCCAACCAACGTTTTAGATCACCACCGGTTGCAACCATCACACCCGTGTTAATCTCTTTAATTAATTTCTGCTCATCGGTCGCATCTTTTTGCTCCACGATCGCCACTACAGGGCCATTTTTACGCACAATACGGCCATAGCCCATTGGGTTGTCTAATACCACCGTAAGCAGTGCAATACCGCCCGTTGGTTGCGCATCCAATAAGTTCTCAACCGTTTCTGAAGAGATCAGTGGTACATCACCGTAAAGCACCAGAATTTTTTCGTCGTCGGCAAATTCAGAAGAGGCCTGATCCACAGCGTGGCCAGTACCCAGTTGCTCAGCTTGCAATACCCAGTTAACCGACTCATCCGTCAAGGTCGCTTGCATTTGATCGCCGCCGTGGCCATACACTAGATGGATGTTTTGCGCACCCAGTCCGGCACAAGTATCAATCACATGCTTTGCCATCGGTTTGCCTGCCAATGTATGCAGAACCTTTGGCATATTGGAGTACATACGGGTACCTTTACCCGCGGCAAGAATTACAGCACTGAATTTCATTATTTAACCCGTAGACGTCGATTTATAATTAGGGGCTTATTGTAAACATGTCACTGGTAATAGTTAATGCCACATTTAAAAATTTGCCAACAGATAAACAAAAAGGCGGTCTAATGACCGCCTTTATCATTTATAAAACACCTTTAATGCAAATTAACGGCGTTTTTTCGTCAACTCGATAACTCGTAGCTGAGCAATGGCTTTAGCCAGTTCACTGGCCGCTTGTGCGAAGTCCATATCGCCATGCTGATTCTGAATATTCTCTTCAGCGCGACGTTTGGCTTCTTCTGCCTTCGCTGCGTCTAGCTCTTCACCACGGATAGCCGTATCAGCCAGTACAGTTGCTGTACTTGGTTGTACTTCTATCATACCACCAGAAACATAAATAATTTCTTCATGGCCGTTTTGTAAAACTATACGCACCATACCAGGCTTGATAGCGGTCAACAGCGGAGTGTGACCATGGAAAATACCAAGTTCACCTTCGCTACCGGTCACCTGAAACGTTTCAATTAGGCCAGAGAAAAGTTTTTTCTCTGCACTAACAACGTCTAGATGAAAAGGGATTGCTGCCATATCGCCTCCTAGTTAGCCTTATAGCTTCTTAGCATTCTCAATTGCATCGTCAATCGTACCGCAGTACATGAACGCTTGCTCTGGAATGTCATCGTATTCACCAGCTAGTAGACCTTTAAAGCCACGTAGAGTCTCTTTAAGAGATACGTATACGCCTGGGTCACCTGTAAATACTTCTGCTACGTGGTAAGGCTGAGTTAGGAAACGCTCAATCTTACGTGCACGAGATACAACTTGCTTATCAGCTTCAGATAGCTCGTCCATACCTAGGATAGCAATGATGTCTTTCAGCTCTTTATAGCGCTGAAGTGTCTGCTGAACGCCACGAGCAGTGTCGTAGTGATCTTGACCAACAACCAATGGATCTAGCATACGAGATGTAGAATCTAGTGGGTCGATCGCAGGGTATAGACCCATCGCTGCGATGTTACGGTTAAGTACAACCGTTGCATCCAAGTGCGCGAACGTTGTTGCTGGAGACGGGTCAGTCAAGTCATCCGCTGGTACGTATACCGCCTGTACAGACGTGATAGAACCTTGACGAGTTGACGTGATACGCTCCTGTAGTACACCCATTTCTTCAGCAAGTGTAGGCTGGTAACCTACTGCTGATGGCATACGACCTAGTAGTGCTGATACTTCTGTACCTGCAAGTGTGTAACGGTAGATGTTATCGATAAACAGTAGTACGTCACGACCTTCGTCACGGAAACGTTCTGCCATCGTTAGACCCGTCAGTGCAACACGTAGACGGTTACCTGGTGGCTCGTTCATCTGACCGTAAACCATCGCTACTTTTGATTCTTCAGGTTTTTCGATGTTTACAACACCTGCTTCCTGCATCTCGTAGTAGAAATCGTTACCTTCACGAGTACGTTCACCAACACCCGCAAACACAGATAGACCTGAGTGTTGTAATGCAATGTTGTTGATAAGTTCCATCATGTTAACGGTCTTACCTACACCTGCACCACCGAATAGACCGATTTTACCACCCTTAGCGAATGGACAAATCAAGTCGATTACTTTAACACCGGTTTCTAGAAGTGCTGTTTCGTTTGATTGCTCTTCGTAGCTTGGTGCTTCACGGTGGATAGAGTAAAGCTCTTCCGCACCGATCTCACCACGCTCATCAATCGCGTCACCTAGAACGTTCATGATACGACCTAGGGTTTTAGTACCTACTGGTACTGAAATTGGAGCGCCAGTGTTTACAACTTCAACTCCGCGACGTAAACCATCTGAGCTACCCATAACGATACAACGAACTATGCCACCGCCTAGCTGTTGCTGAACTTCAAGAACTAAACGCTCTTTTGAGTCCGTAACGTTTAGAGCGTCATATACACTAGGTACATCGCTCTGTGGGAACTCTACGTCGACTACCGCACCGATGATCTGTACGATCTTACCTGTAGCCATCGTTAATCCTCTAAACTATTTCGTTTAACCTAAGCTTAAACCGCTGCTGCGCCTGATACGATTTCAGACAGTTCTTGTGTAATCGCAGCCTGACGGGCTTTGTTGTACACAAGTTCTAAATCTTCAATCAGGTCACTCGCGTTATCCGTTGCAGCTTTCATCGCAATCATTCGAGCCGCTTGCTCACAAGCAAGGTTCTCGACGACACCCTGATAAACCTGAGACTCTACGTAACGCACTAGAAGTGTGTCTAATAGAGGCTTTGGTTCAGGCTCATAGATGTAGTCCCATGAGTGCTCACGCTGCATCTCTTCGCTGTCCGATTTAGGCAAAGGTAGCAATTGATCGATCGTTGGTTGCTGAATCATGGTGTTCACAAACTTGTTGTAAACCACATACAGGCGATCCAGTTCACCTTCATCGTATTTCTTAAGCATAACGCTAACAGAACCGATAAGGTCTTCAAGACTTGGGCTATCGCCCAAACCAGAAACCTGAGCAGCCACTTTCGCGCCGCTACTCTTGAAGAAAGCCGTTGCTTTCGAACCGACAACAGCCAGTTCTACTTCAGCACCTTGCTCTTTCCAAGTTTGCATGTCTGTTAGGGCTTTTTTGAACACGTTAATGTTCAAACCACCACACAGACCACGGTCTGTCGAAACGATGATGTAACCAACACGCTTGGCTTCACGCTCTTCTAGGTACGGATGACGGTACTCTAGATTTGCATTAGCCACATGACCGATCACTTTACGCATTGTTTCAGCATATGGACGAGATGCTTCCATTGCGTCTTGAGAACGACGCATTTTTGAAGCGGCTACCATTTCCATAGCTTTCGTAATTTTCTGCGTGCTTTTAACACTACCGATTTTATTACGTATCTCTTTTGCGCCGGCCATCGTTACTCTCCATTAGTTGGTGGCATTACTGCCACCGACCTATTACCAAGTTTGGGTTGCTTTGAAGTCGTCAGTCAGTGTTTTCAACTGAGCTTCAACTTCATCGTTGTAAGCACCCGTCTTGTCGATCTCAGCTGCAAATTCAGCGTATTGACTGCGAGCATACGATAGTAGAGCAGCTTCAAAATCGAGCAGTTTGTTGATTTCAACATCTGCCAAGTAGCCACGCTCTGCCGCAAAGATAACTAGCGCTTGGTCAAATACAGACATAGGAGCATATTGTTTCTGCTTCATTAGCTCTGTAACTTTTTGACCATGGTCTAGCTGCTTCTTCGTTGCGTCATCAAGATCAGACGAGAACTGTGCGAATGCCGCTAGTTCACGATACTGAGCTAGTGCTGTACGGATACCGCCAGATAGCTTCTTGATGATTTTCGTTTGCGCTGAACCACCTACACGAGATACTGAGATACCTGGGTCAACTGCTGGACGTACGCCCGCGTTGAATAGCTCAGTTTGTAGGAAGATCTGACCATCGGTAATCGAGATTACGTTAGTCGGTACGAATGCTGAAACGTCACCAGCTTGAGTTTCGATGATAGGAAGCGCAGTCAAAGAACCGGTCTTACCTTTCACTTCACCATTAGTGAAACGCTCTACATACTCTTCGTTTACACGAGCTGCACGCTCAAGTAGACGCGAGTGAAGGTAGAAAACGTCACCAGGGAATGCCTCACGGCCAGGTGGTCGTTTTAGTAGTAGAGAGATCTGACGGTAAGCAACAGCTTGTTTAGATAGATCATCGTAAACAATCAGTGCGTCTTCGCCGCGATCACGGAAGTATTCACCCATCGCACAACCTGCGTATGGCGCTAGGTATTGTAGCGCAGCAGATTCAGAAGCCGATGCCACAACCACGATAGTGTTTGCTAGTGCGCCGTGCTCTTCTAGTTTGCGAACCACGTTAGCGATAGTCGATGCTTTCTGACCGATAGCTACGTAGATTGAGAAAATACCAGAGTTTTTCTGGTTGATGATTGCATCGATCGCCATCGCTGTTTTACCAGTTTGACGGTCACCGATAACAAGTTCACGCTGACCACGACCGATTGGGATCATTGAGTCAACTGACTTGTAACCAGTTTGCACAGGTTGATCTACCGATTTACGGTCGATTACGCCTGGTGCAATCACTTCTACAGGTGAAGTTAGTTTCGCTTCGATTGGACCTTTACCATCGATAGGTTCACCTAGTGTGTTCACTACGCGACCTAGCAATTCTGGACCAACTGGCACTTCAAGAATGCGGCCAGTACCTGTAACTTTCATGCCTTCCTTAAGGTCAGCAAATGGGCCCATTACAACCGCACCAACCGAGTCACGCTCAAGGTTAAGTGCTAGTGCATAACGGCCACCCGGTAATTCAATCATTTCACCTTGCATCACGTCCGCTAGGCCGTGAATGCGGATGATACCATCGCTTACCGATACGATAGTACCTTCGTTGCGAGCTTCACTAACAACTTCGAAAGATTCGATACGTTGTTTGATTAGATCGCTAATTTCAGTGGAATTAAGTTGCATGCTCCAATCCCCATTAAGACTGCAATGCATCGCTCAGGCGGTTCAAACGACCACGCGCTGAGTCATCGATGACTAGGTCTCCGGCTCGAATTATTACCCCACCAAGTAGGGCCTGATCTACACTGCAAGTCAGCTTCACTTTGCGCGCTAAACGCACTTCAAGTTTGCTGCTGATGTTTGCTAGCTGTTCACTTGAAAGTTCAAATGCTGAAATAACATCAACATCGATTTCTTTCTCATGTTCTTTCTTCAATGCGAAGAATTGCTCACTTACATCAGGAAGGGCCGTTAAACGACCATTCTCAGCCATTACCTGCAATAGGTTTTGACCGTGTGCATCAACTTGTTCACCGCAAACAGCAACAAATATTTCTGCCAATTTATCGGCAGACATAGAGCTGGTTAACAGCTCTTTTACTTGTTGGTTCTTGGCAACTTCAGCAGCAAAAGACAACATCTGACCCCATTGGTCTAGTTGATCTTTTTCCACTGCAAAGTCGAAAGCTGCTTTAGCATAGGGGCGTGCGATAGTAGTCAAATCAGACATATGCGCCCCCAGACTTAAAGTTTTGCAGTAATGTTGTCGAGAATATCTTTTTGCGCATCGATATCGATAGAACGCTCAAGGATTTTCTCAGCACCAGCGACAGCCAGAGTCGCAACTTGTTTACGCAGGTCATCGCGCGCACGGTTGCGTTCAGCTTCAAGTTCCGCTTCAGCTTGATTAAGAATGTTCTGGCGTTCTGCCTGAGCTTCTTCACGAGCTTCATCTAGAATTTGAGCTTTACGCTTGTTCGCTTGCTCAATGATCTCAGTTGCTGTGCGCTTCGCTTCTTTCAATTGATCAGAAGCGTTGGCTTGTGCTAGGTCCAAGTCTTTAGAAGCTCGTTCTGCCGCTTGTAGACCGTCAGCGATTTTTTTCTGACGTTCTTCAATCGCACTCATTAGTGGCGGCCATACATATTTCATGCAGAACCACACAAACAGTGCGAACGAGATTGCTTGACCTAGCAGAGTTGCGTTTATATTCACAACAGCTACTCCCTTTTAAGAATCAACTACAAAAATACAATTAACAGAGTTGTTAATTAGCCTGCTAGTTGACCCACAAATGGGTTTGCGAAAGTGAACAGTAGCGCGATTACGATACCGATCATTGGAACCGCATCAAGTAGACCAGCGATGATGAACATCTTAACTTGTAGCATAGGAGCCATTTCTGGTTGACGTGCTGCACCTTCAAGGAATTTACCACCAAGAAGTGCGAAACCAATCGCTGTACCAAGAGAAGCAAGACCGACGATAATACCTACGGCGATTGCAGAAAAGCTCAGTAAAGTTTCCATTACTATCTCCAATTTATAGTTGTTGGCTTATGTGCCCAAATAAAAAGCTTAAAAAAATTAATGATCACTATCTTCGTGTGCCATTGATAGATAAACAATAGTTAACATCATGAACACGAATGCTTGAATCGTAATTACCAAAATATGGAAAATTGCCCATGGTAGTGAGCCCATCCATTGTAAGTACCATGGTAGCATTGCCGCACAAAGGATGAATACAACCTCACCAGCAAACATGTTACCGAATAGACGCATACCAAGTGATAGAGGTTTCGCCAGTAGCGATACCACTTCAATCAGCAGGTTAAACGGGATCATGATTGGGTGATTGAATGGATGTAAAGCCAATTCCTTTGCAAAGCCGCCCAGACCTTTCACTTTGATGCTGTAGTAAATCATCAGAGCGAATACGCCTAGTGCCATAGCCATGGTGATGTTCACATCAGCTGACGGTACCACTTTCAAGTAAGGGATTCCGAGCCAATGCTCTGCTGGGTAAGGTAAGAAATCGATAGGAACTAAGTCCATCACGTTCATTAAAAATACCCAACAAAAGATAGTTAGTGCTAAAGGCGCTATCAGAGGGTTGCGTCCATGGAACGTGTCTTTGACGTTTTCCGCGACAAATTCAACGATCATTTCTACAGCACACTGAAGCTTACCTGGTACACCGACTGTTGCTTTCTTCGCGACCTTGTAAAAAATTCCTAAGAAAATTAAACCAGTAAACCAAGAAAATAACAGGCTATCGATATGTACATTCCAGAAGCTTGCTTCTTCCGCTACTAAACCTAACTTAGCTAAAGAGAGGTTAGAGAGGTGGTGGGCAATATATCCGGATTGTGTTAGCGCTTCACCTGGCGCAGCCATAACTCATCCTATTTATTGTTGTTAATGAATAGCACTGGCGCACAGATATTAATACCTAGTGCCAGTAAATAGGTTAGTTTTAGGGGAACAAGTTCCACCTGTATATACATGTAGACAAGAGAGAAGAGAGCTACTGTGATAAGGATTTTTAGCGCTTCACCTGTAAAAAAAGATGCTGCAACTTTCTTTGCTGCCCGCGCGCCGCTAAATGCAAAAGCACATAAAGCAAACACCGCATTAGCAATGACAAAAATGCCGCCGCCAATAAGTGCAGAAAGACCCCATTCAACATTCACAGTCGCAGCCATTCCCGCCGCCACTAATGTAACCGCGCCAAGCTGGATCATTAACAATTGCTTAGCAAGCTCTCGTCCTGGTCTAGCCAACGCAGCTACCATGTATTCGTACCTCTAGTAAAATCCACAGCGAGACATCCTTAGACGCTGAGGAAATTTGCAAAAATTATACGGTGAGTCGAACTGAATGCAATGAAAACACAGCAAAAAGTTACAATTTTGTTTACAAACCGACAACTTTTACACAAAAATTCGTTTTTTGCATAAATTGATTGAGATCAATTATCTCATCTAGCTCTCTAACTTGGCAATCAATTGTGCCAGCTTTTCGGGCTCTTCCACACTAATGGTGACTTTTGCTTTGCCGTTATTAGAACGGACAATCGACACTTTTGCACCCAGCATTTCACTCAATTTTTGTGACATATGTTGGGTTTCTTCGTCGTGTGACACGCTTTTTACTTCAACCTGAGGCTGTAGACACTTTTTCACTAACTGCTCGGTTTGGCGAACGGTCAGATTTTTGTGCGCGACATGCTGAGCAATTTCAATCTGCTGAGCACCTTCTAAGGCCAATAGAGCTCTAGCATGCCCCATATCAAGCTGATTACCAGAGACTAAACTCTTTACATCATTTTCGAGCTGATTTAGACGTAATATGTTACTCACAGCAGCTCGAGATTTACCAATCACATCAGCGACTTGTTGATGTGTCAGTGAAAATTCATTTTGTAAGCGCTCTAATGCTTGCGCTTCTTCGATGACATTCAGATCTTCACGCTGAATATTTTCGATCAATGCCATCGCGATCGCAGCACGATCCTCGACGCGTTTGATCAAACACGGTACTTGGCTAAGGCCGGCTTTTTTCGCCGCACGCCAACGTCTTTCACCGGCAATGATCTCATAACGGCCACCTTCCACCATACGAACCACTATTGGCTGGATAATGCCTTGTGACTCAATAGAGGCAGCCAACTCTTCTAACGCTTCTGGCTGTATATCTTTGCGTGGCTGATACACGCCTGGGCGTAAGCTGGTTACGCTAAGTTCCGTTAACTCACCATTGCTAGACAAAGCTTGGCTATTGATGGCTGTTTGCTGTCTTTCGCGCGCCAATGAACTGGTCGAAAGAAGAGCATCAAGCCCTTTACCTAAACCACGTTTAGACATGAGTTTACGTTCCTTAAATTATGATGATTTATGCAGGTACTTCTTCGCGACGTAACATTTCGCCAGCCAGCGCTAAATAGGCTTTGGCTCCAGCAGAATATTTGTCGTAATACATCGCAGGCTTACCATGGCTTGGCGCTTCTGCGAGACGAACATTGCGAGGAATAACGGTGCGGTACACTTTGTCACCAAAGTGTTTTTTCAATTGATCAGATACTTCATTAGACAGTCTGTTACGAGGGTCATACATCGTTCGTAGTAGCCCTTCGATTTTGAGATTCTCATTTACAACAGCTGCGAGTTTACTAATGGTATCCATTAACGCGGTTAAACCCTCTAGTGCGAAGTACTCACACTGCATTGGCACTAGCACAGAATCTGCAGCCGCCATCGCATTGATTGTAAGAAGGTTTAGAGAAGGAGGACAATCGATAAAGATGAAATCATAGTTATCGCGAACCGACGCAAGCGCTTGCTTTAGGCGAACTTCGCGCGCAAACACTTCCATCAATCGAATTTCAGCGGCCGTCACATCGCCATTTGCAGCGATAAGATCGTAGTGGCCAGACGTTTTCGTCACCACGACTTCTTCAAACGGCACATCTTCAACAAGCAACTCATAAGCAGTGGCGTCAACTTGATACTTATCGACACCACTGGCCATAGTCGCGTTGCCTTGAGGGTCAAGATCGATAACCAATACCTTGCGCTTAGTCGCGGCCATAGATGCGGCTAAGTTTATACAAGTCGTTGTTTTTCCAACACCGCCTTTTTGGTTGGCAATGGCTACAATTTTTCCCACGATCTACCTCGCTATTATTCCTTGCGCGATAAGATTACTAGATGACGCTCACCTTCCAATTGAGGAACTTGCAAAGCTTTGACATCGGTCACATAACACCACTCTGGGAGCTCTGAAATCTCATCCTGTGATAATTGGCCTTTCAATGCTAAAAAGCGACCGGTGTTTTCTTTCGGTAAATGATGACACCACTCAACCATATCTAACATTGAAGCAAAGGCTCGGCTTAGTACACCATCAAACTTCTCTTCAGGTAGATACTCTTCCACTCGACTTTGAATCGGCGTCACGTTTTCGATTTTTAACTCATGCACAACCTGCTTGATAAAGCGAATACGCTTACCCAAGCTATCCAATAAATGGAACTCTTTCTCTGGGCACATGATCGACAATGGAATACCAGGTAAACCAGGGCCGGTACCGACATCGATAAAGCGCTCACCTTCTAAATGAGTGCTGACAATGATGCTATCTAGAATATGTTTCACCAACATTTCTTCTGGATTGCGTACTGAAGTCAGGTTGTAGGCTTTATTCCACTTATTGAGCATTTCAACGTAACCAATTAACTGGTCACGTTGATGATCCGTCACGGATAAATCTGTTTGATCAATTAATTGATCAAGCTTTTGGCGTAATAGCGACATTAAGCTTCCTCGCCTTTTTTCAATAAGCCGTGTTTTTTTAGATGCACGAGCAAAATAGAGATCGCAGCTGGCGTGATACCGGAGATACGCGATGCAATACCAATACTTTCTGGTTTGGCGTCGTTTAGCTTAAGCACCACTTCATTCGATAAACCTTTCACATCGCTGTATTCAAGATCAACGGGCAGTTTCGTGTTCTCATGACGAAGTGATTTCTCCACTTCTTCTTGTTGACGCTTAATGTAACCGTCGTATTTGACTTGAATTTCAACTTGCTCAGCCGCTTGCTGATCTTCCAGTGCTGGAGAAAATGCATCAAGCTGAGTCAATTGTGCATACGTCATTTCAGGACGACGCAAAAGATCTTCACCGCTAGCTTCACGCGCCATTGGCGTTTTCAGCACACTGTTTAGCGCATCAATACCGACAGAATTTGGATTCATCCACGTTTCTTTCAAACGTTGGCGCTCTGTCGTCATGTTCTCCACTTTCTCGTTGAAGCGTGCCCAACGAGCATCATCAATCAAGCCAAGTTCACGGGCTTTTTCCGTCAAACGTAGGTCGGCATTATCTTCACGCAGCAACAAACGGTATTCAGCACGTGAGGTAAACATGCGGTATGGTTCTTTGGTACCCATGGTCGACAAATCGTCAATCAATACGCCAACGTAAGCTTCATCACGGCGTGGACTCCAACCTTCTTTGTCTTGACTGAAGAGACTCGCATTCAAACCGGCCATCAAACCTTGTGCCGCCGCTTCTTCGTAGCCGGTGGTACCGTTGATTTGACCAGCAAAGAATAAACCACTAATAAATTTGGTTTCGTAGGTATGTTTCAGATCGCGAGG
Organism: Vibrio scophthalmi LMG 19158; assembly: GCF_000222585.1. Lineage (GTDB taxonomy): Bacteria > Pseudomonadota > Gammaproteobacteria > Enterobacterales > Vibrionaceae > Vibrio > Vibrio scophthalmi. The sequence continues at coordinate 20,752 of NZ_AFWE01000180.1, forward strand.
ATCAAAGAAATCATACTCAATTGCGTAACCTGGACGCACGATATGGGCGTTTTCAAAGCCTTTCATCGAACGAACAATTTGTACTTGAACATCAAACGGTAAGCTGGTGGAAATACCATTTGGATAGAGTTCGTGTGTGGTTAAACCTTCAGGTTCAATGAAAATTTGGTGACTGTTCTTATCCGCAAAACGCATCACTTTGTCTTCAATCGACGGACAGTAACGTGGGCCAATACCCTCAATCACACCAGCATACATCGGGCTGCGGTCAAGGTTGTTACGAATAACATCATGCGTACGCTCATTGGTATGAGTGATAAAACATGGAATCTGTCGTGGATGATGAGTACGTGAACCCATAAACGAAAATACAGGCGTTGGGTTATCACCGTGTTGCGCTTCCAACACTGAGAAATCGACACTACGAGCATCGATACGTGGTGGAGTACCGGTTTTTAGACGATCAACACGGAATGGCATTTCACGTAGACGATCGGCAAGAGCGATCGAAGGAGGATCGCCTGCGCGGCCACCTGCGCTGTTTTCCATACCGATATGGATCTTACCACCAAGGAAGGTGCCAACGGTCAATACAACAGCTTTAGCGCGGAATTTAAGGCCCATTTGGGTTACAACACCCATCACTTGATCGTTTTCAACAATAAGATCATCGACTGATTGTTGGAACAAGGTGAGGTTTGGCGCATTTTCTAAAGCATCGCGAACGTACGCTTTGTACAACGCTCGATCCGCTTGAGCGCGAGTAGCACGTACCGCTGGACCTTTTGATGCATTGAGAGTGCGAAATTGAATACCAGCATGATCAATGGCTTGTGCCATTAATCCGCCCATAGCATCGACTTCTTTGACAAGATGACCTTTACCAATACCACCAATGGCAGGGTTACAAGACATTTGCCCTAAAGTGTCAATGTTATGGGTGAGTAAGAGGGTTTTTTGCCCTGTACGCGCTGATGCGAGTGCGGCTTCCGTTCCTGCGTGACCGCCACCAACAACAATGACGTCAAAGTTTTCGTGATAAAGCATGAACTGACCTCTGGTATTCAGATAATTCGGACAGATAAAAGAGCGATATTCTACCTGCTTTCGTGTAGAGAGAAAAAGGCTTTTGTGTTTTTTAAGTTTAGTGGGCGAAGTTAATATATATAAGATCTATATATATGATCTTTTATTAGATCTATTATTAGGATCGACGATCTCTGTGGATAAGTGAAAAATGATCAACAAGATCATGGATCTTTTATGGATCATATCATGTGATCTTACTTTGATCATGATGAGGATTAGCTGGGATCAAAAAGGGTAGTTATACACAGGGGGTCGTGATGATCAAAGTTGTTATTGGGATAACTATAGGTTAATCACCGGATAACGTACTAGTTATACACAGTCCGTTCGGTTGTTTTTTGTTCGCTTGAATCGAACCAAGCTGTCTGTTTCTATCCACAGACGTAAAAAAAGGCCAGCGAGAGCTGACCTTGTTAAGCAAAATTGGACCTATAACTGGTTAATATTGTCACTTAACCAAGCTTCAGCGGCGTCTTCTGGGACAGAATGAGCCAATATATCGATGGTAAAACAATCAGAAATGGCATTTGCGCCGATATCTAGCAGCAAATCATGAGCGTGTTTACCTGCCGCACAGAAGGTGTCATAGCTTGAATCTCCAATCGCTAATACTGCAAATTTCACCTCTGACATTTTAGGTGGTGTTGTCTGTAGCGCTTGAATAAAAGGGCGAATGTTGTCTGGGTAATCCCCAGCACCATGGGTTGAAGTGATGATCAACCAAGCGCCATCGTTCTTGATCTCATCCAAATTAGGTTGATTATGGATCGTTGTTTCAAAGCCCTTTTCTATCAGCAGATCACTAAGATGATCACCGACATACTCTGCACCCCCTAAGGTGCTGCCAGTAATGATATGAATCATTTGATTTCCTTATTACCAATGCTTCGTTAGGAAAAACGTTAGCGAGATTGAATTAAAAAACGCGCCTCAAGGGCGCGTTTTTGCATTATTTACCGATACAGAATGAAGAGAAGATGCGTCCAAGTAAGTCGTCTGAGCTAAACTCACCGGTGATTTCATTTAGGTGTTGCTGAGCAATACGTAGCTCCTCAGCCAAAATCTCTCCAGCCATATAGCCTTCAAGCTGCTGTTGACCAATATCGAGATGATCTGCTGCTTTCTCTAGTGCCTCTAAATGGCGACGACGTGCCATAAAGCCGCCTTCGTGGCCGCCAGCAAAGCCCATACACTCTTTTAGGTGATTACGCAGTGCATCGACCCCTTGGCCAGTCTTAGCCGATAAACGGATTAATGTTGGAGAATTAACATGGCAAATACCAAGATCTTCACCTGTTTGATCCGCTTTGTTGCGAATAACCGTCATACCGATGTTATCTGGTAAACGATCAACAAAATCAGGCCAAATTTCTTTTGGATCGGTGGCATCAGTGGTGGTGCCATCAACCATAAATAATACGCGATCGGCTTGTTTTATTTCATCCCAAGCGCGTTCGATACCAATTTTTTCAACTTCGTCGGATGCTTCACGAAGGCCAGCGGTATCAATAATGTGCAGTGGCATGCCATCAATATGGATATGTTCACGTAAAACATCACGTGTTGTGCCGGCAATATCGGTCACAATGGCTGACTCTTTACCTGACAATGCATTCAATAGACTGGATTTACCCGCATTCGGGCGTCCAGCGATCACCACTTTCATCCCTTCGCGCATAATCGAACCTTGGTTGGCTTCTTTGCGCACCGCTGCCAAATTATCAATGATGGCTTGTAAATCCGCAGAGACTTTACCATCGGCCAAGAAATCAATTTCTTCTTCTGGAAAATCAATCGCCGCTTCAACATAGATACGCAGATAGATAAGAGAATCGACCAAGGTATTAATACGTTGTGAGAAAGCGCCTTGCAGTGATTGCAGCGCGGATTTCGCCGCTTCTTCTGAGCTGGCATCAATAAGGTCTGCAATCGCTTCTGCTTGCGCCAAATCCAACTTATCGTTCAGGAAAGCGCGCTCTGAGAATTCGCCAGGACGTGCGGTACGGATGCCGTCAATTTTTAGAATGCGTTTAATCAGCATATCCATGACTACGGGACCACCGTGGCCTTGCAGCTCTAAAACATCTTCACCAGTAAAGGAGTGAGGGTTAGGGAAGAAGAGTGCAATGCCTTGATCGAGTTGTTTGCCTGCTTCGTCGCAAAATGGCAGGTATTCCGCGTAACGAGGGCGTAGCGCCTTGCCTGCCACTTCAAGTGCCACTTTCTCAGCTAAAGGGCCTGAGACGCGAATAATACCGACACCGCCACGACCCGGTGCGGTAGCTTGAGCGACAATGGTATCTGTAGTCATAAAGAGTGCCTGTGATTGAATGTGCCGTATTGGCGCGATAAAAACATAATTAGCTGAATTGTAATCAGCTCAAATAAAAAAGGCGACCTTTTGGCCGCCTTTGTCTTTGATTTATTGCTTACTTAGTATGTAAGCCTTTCTTTTCCAGCGCTTTGTAGATTAGCGATTGCTGGATAAGCGTTACGATGTTCGATACCAACCAGTACAGTACTAGGCCTGATGGGAAGAACAGGAAGAAGAAGGTAAACATAACCGGCATAAAGGTCATGATCTTCTGCTGCATTGGATCGGTAACGGTTGTTGGGCTCATTTTTTGAATCATGAACATCGACGCACCCATCAACAATGGCAAGATGTAGTATGGGTCTTGCGCTGATAGATCGTGAATCCAACCGAAGAATGGTGAGTGACGAAGCTCAACCGATTCCATTAGTGCCCAGTAAAGCGCAATGAAGATAGGCATTTGTAGAATTAGAGGTAAACAGCCGCCTAACGGGTTCACTTTCTCTTTCTTATACAATTCCATCATTTCTTGGCTCATGCGTTGACGGTCATCGCCGATACGCTCACGCATTGCTGCCAACTTAGGTTGTAGCATGCGCATTTTCGCCATAGAAGTGTATTGTGCTTTCGTTAGTGGGTACATGGCACCACGAACGATAAAGGTCAAACAGATGATTGCCACACCCCAGTTACCCACGAAACCGTGAATAAACGACAATAGTGAGTGTAGTGGCTTCGCGATGAACCATAACCAACCGTAATCGACTACTAGGTCTAGGTGCGGTGCGACTTCTGCCATTTGATTTTGCAGTTTAGGACCTACCCATAGCGTTGCGGTGAAGTTTGCAGTGTCACCCGTTGCGATGGTTTTGTTTGGCATGCGTACACCGATATCAGCAAGGTTGCCAATTACACGGGTGTACAAGTTTGTGCCTGGTTCGTCACGAGGAATCCATGCTGTTGCGAAGTAGTGCTGGATCATTGCTGCCCAACCTTGACCGTCAGTCAGGTTAAGAGACAGGTTGCGATCTTGCATATCATCGAAGCTGTATTTCTTGTAGTTAACGTCTTGAGTCGAGTAAGCACCGCCACGGTAAGTTGGCATAGTGATGCTGCCGCCGTCATCCATTACGTTTTGACGTAGGTGGGCGTACATACCGAAAGTCGCATTGTTGCCTGAGTTGTTGACCACATCGTACTCAACGTTAACCGCATAGCTGCCACGTTCTAATACATAGGTTTTGACGTAATCAAGGCCATTAGCAGAGAAAGTCATAGGGATGCGAAGTTCATCAACACCATCAGTTAGTTTAAAGCTATCTGCGCTGACTGTGTAAGCAGGACGGTTAGTGCTGCTTAAATCGATGCCTTGTGGGCCAACAAGACCACTTTGAGCAATAAATTGATGGCCAGGTTCGTTTTTCAGTAGTTCAAAACGTTCTGGAGAATCCAATTCTGCTGAGTATTGGTTTAAATCAGCTTGAACAACATCACCACCAACCGCATCAATAGACAGAGTTAATACATCCGTTGTTACAGTAATGATTTTTGCAGCTGCCTGTTGAGATGGCGCTGGGTCAAGCTCATCGGCAAAAGATGGTGCAGGTAGGGAGCTGCTTGATTGAGCCTGTTCAATCGCTTGCGGCGCTGGATTCTTAGCTACATTCCATTGCTGGTAAAGTAGAAAGGACACCAAAGCTAGAGCGATTAACAGGATATTACGTTGAGAATCCATCGTTATTTATCTCTGTCTTGTTTTTGAATTGGTGGAACGGGGTCAAAGCCCCCTTCACTTAGAGGGTGGCATTTTAATAGACGTTTGCTGGATAACCAACATCCTTTTACAAAACCGTGAGCTTTCAGCGCTTCTACAGCGTAACTTGAACAAGTTGGATGGAAACGACAGCGTGGTCCGATTAGAGGACTAATGAGGCCTTGATAGAGTCGGACGACGCCGATGGCTAGCCACGTGATGGGCGAGACAGACGCTGCCATAGCTTTTCAAATAGGTTAAACATTTCGTCATTGCTTAAATCTTGCGCAGATTTCTTGGCAATTACAACAAAATCTTTGTTTGGAAGTTGATGTTGATGATTACGGAAACTTTCACGAGATAGACGTTTAAAGCGGTTGCGACCAACAGCAGTTTTGATTTGCTTCTTAGGAACAGCCAAACCTAGTCGAGGATGAGATAGGTTATTATTGCGTGCAATGATGGTGAAATGAGGTGAGCCTGCTCGATGAGCTTGCTGGAAGACGTTTTGATAATGCTCGGGAGTTAACAAGCGTAACTCCCGATTGAACGCGTACGTATTCAAAATAAATTAATTATTATTTTGACAGGCGCGCACGGCCTTTTGCACGACGTGCATTGATAACCTTACGGCCGTTCTTAGTAGCCATGCGTGCACGGAAGCCGTGAGTACGCTTGCGCTTTAGAACTGTAGGTTGAAAAGTGCGTTTCATGATAATTACCTTACTGATCAGTAGTTTTAGGTTCTTTAGTTAACCCGGCGTGGGCATGTAGTCTTCTTTATATATATAGAGGACAACCGACGCCTCTCAACAAAGAGGCGGAATTGTAATCACACTCACAAATTGTGTCAACGACTCATGTGTGTGAAATTCCGCGTCGGGCGATTATACGTAGTGTGAGCAAAATCTCAAGGATCAAACGATCCTTATCTTGATCTTTATTTTGCCGACACCTGATTGAGAAATTTTTGCAATCTTGGATCTTGGGGATTATCGAACAACTCTTGTGGCGATCCTTGTTCAACAATATGCCCATCCGCCATGAAGATCACACGATCGGCAACTTCTTTGGCAAATTGCATTTCATGAGTGACCACCAGCATGGTTTGATGCTGGATCGCGAGCTGTTTCATCAACTGTAATACTTCACCTACCCATTCTGGATCGAGTGCCGAAGTTGGTTCATCAAATAACAGCAGTTCGGGCTGAAGGGCCATCGCTCGGCCAATGCCTACACGTTGCTGTTGACCACCAGAAAGGGCGGCGGGATAGCTGTCACCTTTGTCGCTAAGTCCAATATTATCAAGTATTTGCTGTGCCTTTTCTAATGCGGCCTTTTTTGTCCAACCGCGCACAGTAATCAGGCCTTCAGCAATGTTTTGTTGTGCTGTCATATGAGCAAACAGAGCGTAATTTTGAAACACAAAAGCAGTTTTCCTTCGTAGCGCGAGTACTTCTGCCTTGCTGTGTTTCGCGGTATCGACGATGACATCATCAATTTGAATCGAGCCTTGATCGGCTTGCTCTAAAAAGTTTACGCAGCGTAATAGTGTCGATTTACCGGTGCCACTTGAACCGATAATAACGATGATCTCTCCCTGATTAATTTCAAGGTCAATACCTTTTAATATCTCGGTATCGCCAAAGTGTTTGTGAATGTTATTTAGTCGGATCATCGTAAATAGGCCCTATTTAATTTTACTTCTGCCCATGTTTGCACTCGGGTCAAAATCAGTACTACGCCCCAATAAATTAATGCAACGGCTAAAAATGCTTCAAAAAAGCGGAAACTCGAAGAGGCTTCCATCTGCGCTTTCGCCATAATTTCGGCTACGCCTAAGGTAAAAGCTAACGAAGTTGATTTGATCATATCGATGAAATAGTTCATCAATGAAGGGAGAGCGACTCTGGTTGCTTGCGGCAAAATAATGCGGCGCATCGCTTGAGTAGTGGTCATTCCAACAGACAAACTGGCTTCCATTTGGCTGCGATCGATACCGATAATGGCGGCTCGAATCGTTTCAGCCATGTAGGCGGCAAAATGCAAAGTAAGGCCGATTACGGCAGCACTAAACGCATCGACACCGACCATGATCGGAAAGATTTGCGGTAAACCGTAATAGAGTAAAAATAGTTGTACTAACAGCGGTGTACCGCGGAAAAAGCTAATGTAGAGCTGGCTGAGTTGATCAAGCATCGGGATGCGAAACACGCGAATATTGGCCAAAATGACCGCTAAAGTGAGCGCGAAAACCAACCCTAACGTGGCCATTTCCATTGTGGTGCCGAGATATTTAAGCAAGATCGGCATCAGTTCCAGCATGTAGTGAAAATCGAATCCCATAAATGTTTACCTAAAAAAGAAAGAAAAGGTGGAATAAATCCACCTTTGTTTGACGAGCCATTGGTGTGGCGAGTAATACAACGCTTTAGTGCGTAATGTCCGCTCCAAACCATTTCTCAGAAATTGTGGCTAATGTGCCATCGGCGCGCATAGCGGCGAGTGCTTGGTTGACTTCGCTTTGCAGTTGCTGGCCACGAGCGTTGTTTAAAAATGGCCAGGCGTTTTCGATGGTTTCAAACGGTTCACCTGCCAGCTGTAACGGAAGCCCAGTCTTTTTAATTAACTCTAGTGCAGAAAGGCGATCCATCACAAATGCATCGGCGCGACCTAACGCGACATCATGCTCAATACCGGTATCGTAAGTTTTGATCGTAATTTGGTTGTCTTTATCGTAGCTGCGCAATAGTTGCTCAAAATTCGATCCTAAATTGACCGCCACGGTTTTTCCGGCCAGATCGGTCACGGATTGGATGCTGTCATTCCCCTTACGAACGGTAATTTGTGCGCCATCAACCACATAAGGATCCGCAAACAGGAATTTGGCTTGGCGCGCTTCGGTGATGGTGATTTGATTGGAGATGGTGTCGATACGACCTGTTTCCAGTAAGCCGAATAAACCAGAAAAGCTCGCGGTCACGTATTCCACTTGGTAGCCGTTACGTTGACCTATCTCATCCCATAAATCGACTTCAAACCCCTGTAATTTATCTTTTTCCACAAAAGTAAATGGGAAGTAGCGACCTGACATCCCCACTTTTACCTCAGTGATAGCGGCATCTGCGGCTTGTACGGTGGCAGCGGATAGTGCGATTGCAGCAACGGCTGCTTTAATCCAGTTTTTCATATTGAGACTCCATCTAATTATGGGAGTAAATACTACTGTCTGGTGACTTGATTCGATAAATAACCAAGAGCGATAACCTAGACAGGTTAGTAATAAGTTTGTTGATAGTAGTTTATTCACATCGCGTTGATGACGGGTAATACGTTGCCCAATAATGAAAGATGACGTTGTGGATAACGTGATCAAAAAAACATTCATTCACAGAGTTATCACCAAAGTGATGATCTGAGTAAAAGTAGGCAAATGTGGATCAAATTGTGGGTAAGGCTGGGGTGAGGTGTGATGATCCAGCGAATAATCACAAAATAATTGTGAATAACTTGGATCTTATTCACTGGATCACCGATCAATCGCTGGTGATCTTGGTTATCAACAGGTAAAATCGCTAATCTTTTCCGATCTATTTACTTCGAGTGGGGGCACTGTGTCATCTTCGCTTTGGTTGCAATGTTTGCAACAGCTTCAAGAAGAGCTACCAGCTACAGAATTCAGTATGTGGGTACGTCCGCTACAAGCGGAGCTCAGTGATAATACACTTACCTTATTTGCACCTAACCGTTTTGTGTTGGATTGGGTACGCGATAAGTATCTCAATAGTATTAATCGTCTACTGCAAGAGTACTGTGGTAACGATATCCCGAACTTACGTTTTGAAGTAGGTAGTCGCCCAGTTGCTGCGCCAAAACCGGCGCCGACTAAACGCACACCAGCAGATGTAGCCGCTGAATCATCAGCGCCAGCACAGTTGCAAGCGCGCAAGCCAGTACATAAAACCTGGGATGACGATAAAGCGTTGGCGGATATTAACCACCGCTCAAACGTCAATCCAAAGCATAAGTTTAATAACTTTGTTGAAGGTAAATCTAACCAGCTTGGTTTAGCTGCGGCTCGCCAGGTTTCTGATAACCCGGGCACAGCGTATAACCCACTGTTTTTGTACGGTGGTACGGGTTTGGGTAAAACCCACCTTTTGCATGCGGTTGGTAACGCTATTATTGATAACAAGCCGAACGCGAAAGTTATCTACATGCACTCAGAGCGCTTCGTGCAAGATATGGTGAAAGCACTGCAAAACAACGCGATTGAAGAATTCAAACGTTACTACCGCAGTGTTGACGCGTTACTTATCGATGATATTCAATTCTTTGCGAATAAAGAGCGTTCTCAAGAAGAATTCTTCCATACCTTCAATGCGTTATTGGAAGGCAATCAACAGATCATTCTTACTTCTGACCGTTATCCCAAAGAGATCAACGGCGTAGAAGATCGTTTAAAATCTCGCTTTGGTTGGGGTCTGACCGTTGCGATCGAGCCACCTGAGCTTGAAACGCGCGTGGCGATCTTGATGAAGAAAGCCGAGGATCACCAAATTCACCTTGCGGATGAAGTGGCGTTCTTTATTGCGAAGCGTCTACGTTCGAACGTTCGTGAGCTGGAAGGCGCATTGAACCGCGTGATTGCCAATGCCAACTTTACCGGTCGTCCAATTACGATTGATTTTGTGCGTGAAGCATTGCGTGACTTGCTGGCTCTACAAGAGAAGCTGGTGACCATCGACAATATTCAAAAAACCGTGGCGGAATACTACAAGATTAAAGTGGCTGACTTATTGTCAAAACGCCGTTCTCGTTCCGTTGCGCGTCCTCGCCAGTTAGCGATGGCACTATCGAAAGAATTGACCAACCACAGCTTGCCGGAAATCGGTGATGCATTTGGTGGTCGTGACCATACGACGGTATTGCATGCTTGTCGTAAGATTGCTCAACTGCGTGAAGAAAGCCACGATATCAAAGAAGATTACTCTAACTTGATTCGTACCCTTTCATCGTAATTCGCGGTATTCTAGACAGTTGCTAATATTGGCTAAAGAATCGTAGCCAAACGTAAAGCCATAACGAATTCAAACAAGAGCGCATTATGAAATTTTCCATCGAACGTAGTCATCTACTTAAACCCCTGCAACAAGTGTCGGGTGCTTTAGGTGGGCGTCCAACACTGCCTATCTTAGGTAACCTCTTGCTTAAGGTTGAAGAAAATACCTTATCCATGACGGCCACCGATTTAGAAGTAGAGTTGATCAGCCGTGTCACGCTCGAAGGGGATTTTGAAGCTGGTAGCATTACTGTGCCATCACGTAAGTTCCTCGATATTTGTCGTGGCCTGCCTGATGACTCTGTGATCACCTTTATTCTCGAAGGCGATCGCGTTCAAGTGCGTTCTGGCCGTAGCCGTTTCTCATTGGCGACATTGCCAGCTAATGATTTCCCTAATATTGAAGATTGGCAAAGTGAAGTTGAAGTGTCACTGACCCAAGCAGAACTGCGCGGTTTGATTGAGAAAACACAATTCTCTATGGCGAACCAAGATGTGCGTTACTACCTTAACGGCATGCTATTTGAAATCGACGGCACCACACTGCGTAGCGTGGCGACTGATGGCCACCGTATGGCGGTTTCTTTAGTGTCTCTAGGCGCTGATTTTGCAACTAAGCAGATCATCGTTCCGCGTAAAGGCGTACAAGAATTGGTGAAACTACTGGATGCACCTGAGCAGCCGGTTGTTTTGCAAATTGGTAGTTCAAACGTTCGTGCTGAAGTGAACAACTTTGTTTTCACCTCTAAGCTGGTGGATGGGCGTTTCCCTGATTATCGTCGCGTAATGCCGCAAACAACGACCAAAACCCTAGAAGCGGGTTGTGATGAGTTGCGCCAAGCCTTTTCACGTGCAGCGATTCTATCGAATGAAAAATTCCGTGGTGTGCGCGTTAATCTTGCTGATAACGAAATGCGCATTACCGCTAATAACCCAGAGCAAGAAGAAGCCGAAGAAATGTTAGACGTGACCTTTGAAGGTGACGCGATCGAAATCGGTTTTAACGTGAGTTATGTTCTGGATGTGCTTAATACGCTTCGTTGCGAAAAAGTACGCTTATCAATGTCAGATGCCAACGCCAGTGCGTTGATTGAAAACGCTGATGATGACAGCGCACTCTACGTGGTGATGCCAATTCGACTCTAGCATGCCGCTTTCTCGTCTAATTATTCAGCAATTTCGAAACATTAAAGCCTGTGATATTGACCTATCAGCAGGCTTTAACTTTCTTATTGGCCCAAATGGCAGCGGCAAAACCAGTGTCTTAGAAGCGATCTATTTGCTCGGACATGGTCGCTCTTTTAAGAGTTCGCTAACTGGACGCGTGATCCAAAATGAGTGTGACGAGCTGTTTGTACATGGCCGTTTTTTGAACTCGGATCAATTTGAGCTACCAATTGGCATTAATAAGCAGCGTGATGGCACGACAGAGGTTAAAATAGGCGGTCAATCTGGGCAAAAATTGGCTCAATTGGCGCAGGTGTTACCACTGCAACTTATTCACCCTGAAGGGTTTGATTTGTTGACGGATGGGCCAAAACATCGTCGTGCATTTATTGATTGGGGTGTGTTTCACACCGAAAATGCATTTTTTGATGCTTGGGGTCGCTTTAAGCGATTAAACAAGCAACGTAATGCGTTATTGAAAACGGCGCGCAGTTATCGAGAGCTCAGTTATTGGGATCAAGAAATGGCGCGTTTGGCTGAGAATATAAGCCAATGGCGCGCTCTGTATATCGAGCAGATGAGCGCCAAAGCTGAGCAACTATGTAAGCTATTTTTGCCAGAATTTGATATTCAATTGAAGTATTATAGAGGCTGGGATAAGGACACTCCTTATCAGGAAATCCTCGAGAAAAACTTCGAGCGTGACCAATCGTTAGGCTACACCTTTAGTGGGCCAAACAAAGCGGATTTACGCATCAAGGTAAACGCAACACCAGTTGAAGATGTGCTATCACGTGGTCAACTTAAGTTGATGGTGTGTGCATTGCGCGTCGCGCAAGGACAACACTTAACGGAAATGACCGGAAAGCAATGCATTTACCTTATTGATGACTTTGCATCGGAATTAGATAGTCAACGTCGTAAGCGTCTCGCAGACTGCTTAAAAGAGACGGGGGCTCAAGTTTTTGTAAGTTCTATAACCGAAAGCCATATTGCCGACATGCGCGGTGAGAATGGCAAGATGTTCCATGTGGAACATGGCACAATAGAGCAACGATAAATAGCGGAAGATAATTCATGTCTGAAAATTACGATTCATCGAGTATTAAAGTACTGAAGGGTCTGGATGCGGTACGTAAGCGTCCAGGTATGTACATCGGCGACACGGATGATGGCACCGGTCTTCACCACATGGTTTTTGAGGTGGTAGATAACTCAATTGATGAAGCGTTGGCTGGTCACTGTAAAGACATCGTTGTGACAATCCATGAGGACAACTCAGTTTCAGTCAGTGATGATGGTCGTGGCATTCCAACCGAATTACACCCAGAAGAGAACGTTTCAGCAGCTGAAGTTATCATGACGGTTCTTCATGCTGGTGGTAAGTTTGATGATAACTCGTACAAAGTATCGGGTGGTCTACACGGCGTAGGTGTTTCAGTAGTAAACGCACTATCAGAAAAAGTAGAGCTAACGATCTGGCGTGGTGGTCATGTACATACACAGACTTACTGCCACGGTGAGCCTCAAGCGCCTCTTGCGGTGATTGCCGATACTGAAAAGACGGGTACAAAAATTCGTTTTTGGCCAAGTGATCAAACGTTTACGAACGTTCTTGAATTCCATTACGATATTCTTGCCAAGCGTCTACGCGAACTCTCTTTCTTGAACTCTGGCGTATCAATTAAATTGATCGATGAGCGTGAAGAAGATAAGAGCGACCACTTTGAGTTTGAAGGTGGTATCCAAGCTTTCGTTGAGCATTTAAACACCAACAAAACGCCTATCATTGAGAAAATTTTCCATTTCGATTTCGAACGTGAAGATGGCATCACGGTTGAAGTGGCGATGCAGTGGAACGATGGTTTCCAAGAGAACATCTACTGTTTCACTAACAACATCCCTCAACGCGATGGTGGTACTCACCTTGCTGGTTTCCGCGCGGCACTAACGCGTACGTTAAACTCATTCATGGATAAAGAAGGCTTCTCTAAGAAAGCGAAAACGGCCACTTCAGGTGATGATGCACGTGAAGGTCTAACGGCTGTTGTTTCGGTGAAAGTGCCTGATCCAAAATTCTCAAGCCAAACTAAAGACAAACTGGTTTCATCTGAAGTGAAATCAGCCGTTGAATCGGCAATGGGTGAGAAATTAGCTGAGTTCCTAATTGAGAACCCAACCGAAGCGAAGATGGTTTGTTCAAAAATCATCGATGCAGCGCGTGCTCGTGAAGCTGCGCGTCGTGCGCGTGAAATGACTCGTCGTAAAGGCGCATTAGATTTAGCCGGTCTCCCAGGTAAACTGGCAGACTGCCAAGAGAAAGACCCTGCGCTTTCTGAACTCTACATTGTGGAAGGGGACTCTGCTGGCGGCTCAGCCAAGCAGGGGCGTAACCGTAAGAACCAAGCGATTCTGCCACTAAAAGGTAAAATCCTAAATGTAGAGAAAGCACGTTTCGATAAAATGCTCTCTTCTCAAGAAGTGGCAACGCTTATCACAGCACTAGGCTGTGGTATCGGTCGTGACGAGTACAACCCAGATAAACTGCGTTACCACAACATCATCATCATGACGGATGCTGACGTCGATGGTTCGCACATCCGTACGCTATTGTTGACCTTCTTCTACCGTCAAATGCCAGAGCTAATTGAGCGTGGTTACATCTACATCGCTCAGCCACCACTTTACAAAGTGAAGAAAGGTAAGCAAGAGCAGTACATCAAAGATGAAGATGCAATGAACCAATACCAAGTTGCTTTGGCATTGGATAATGCTTCTCTACACGTTAACGCAGAAGCGCCAGCATTAGGTGGTGAAGCGTTAGAGAAACTAGTACAACAGTACAACGCAACGATTAAATTAGTTGATCGTATGAGCCGTCGTTACCCTCGTGCAATGATTCATGAGTTGCTTTACATCCCGCGTATTACGGTTGAACAATGTAAAGAGACCGCGGCAGTTCAAGCGTGGACTCAAAACCTCGTTGATCAGCTAAATGCCAAAGAAGTGGGCGCAAGCCAATACAGCTTTGAAGTGGAAGCAAACGAAGAACTGGGTATCTTCTTACCTAAGATCGTTGTTCGTACTCACGGTGTGACGCATTACTATCCGTTGAGCGCAGATCTACTGAATTCAAAAGAATACGGCAAACTAGCCTCTCTTTCTGAAGCGTTAGATGGCTTGATTGAAGATGGCGCGTACATTAAACGTGGTGAGCGTACTCAGCCAGTAGCAAGCTTTGCTGCAGCACTTGAGTGGTTAATCAAAGAGTCGCGTCGTGGTCTAAGCCTACAGCGCTACAAAGGTCTAGGTGAGATGAACCCAGATCAACTTTGGGAAACCACCATGGACCCAGAAACGCGTCGCATGATGCAAGTAACGATTGAAGATGCGGTAGGCGCAGACCAATTGTTTACGACTCTGATGGGTGACCAAGTAGAGCCGCGTCGTAACTTCATCGAAGAGAACGCGTTGAAGGTTGCTAACTTGGATGTGTAGACGCTGATTTGTCGTCTAAATTTAAAAACGCAGACAGTAATGTCTGCGTTTTTTATTGCGTGAAATAAACGAGCCGAGAGTTGAGAAACGAGATATGGCTGCGGTAACGCTTGGTTTTGAGAGCACGACGTTTACAGAAAAAGTGGATTGGCGTTTTTCATTCTCCGCATATTAGCGCGTCATCCTCGAGAGCGAGGAACGAATGAGTCGGGATCTTGGACTATAAATATAAAAGTTTCAGCAGATCGCTTGAAAGTGGCCGGATCGGGTCATATATCTATTAATGAAGAGGGAAAGCTAGCTTGCTCAACAAGAGAAGATTGGCACCTCTGAAATCGCTAAACGAGATCGCTCAGGAGAGGATACTCAGTGTTAGCTCACAACTTAACTCTCGATTCGACATCATGTCCACGTACCTAAAGAGTAGGTCAGAGGAATGAATGATTGAATCCCTTAGCTCGGCGCTGTCTTGCATAAATGCGCCATATGGATGACCTTCATCCGGGCTGAGACTATTGCTTAAAAAGAGGATAGGATTATGCGTAATGTAGATTTCTCACCACTATACCGTAATGCGATTGGTTTTGACCGTCTGTTCAACTTGATGGAAAACCAAACAGCGAAAAACACATCTGGCGGTTACCCTCCGTATAACATTGAGCAAAAAGATGAGCATAACTTCCGTATCACTATGGCGGTTGCTGGTTTTGCTGAAGAGCAGCTTGATCTGACTCAGAATGAAAATATGCTGATCGTGAAGGGTGAACGTAAAGCTGAAGAAGGCAAAAACTACGTTTATCAAGGTATCGCAGAGCGTGATTTTGAACGTAAATTCCAATTAGCGGATTATGTTAAGGTGGCCGGCGCTTCAATGGAAAATGGTTTATTGCATATTGATTTGGTTCGTGAAATTCCAGAAGCAATGAAACCACGTAAGATTGCCATTGGTGGCAGCCAGTTGATTGATAACAACTAATTATTGTGACTATCGTTCGCAACTCACCGCGAACGTTATAGAATGAGAAAGAGCGCCGTTCCATCAAGGAAAGGGCGCTCTTTTTATTTATAGGCAGAGTTGGATAGACCTGCTTAACCCGCGTAAGCTTTTGCCACTTCCTCTGCAATAATAGTAATGCCTTTTTGCATCATCTCATCATCTTGAACATAGTTCATACGCAAGCATTGATGGGCATGATCCCAACCTTCTTCCTGACCAATAAAGAAGTATTCACCCGGTACAATCAAAACACCACGTGCTTTCAAGCGCGCATATAGTTCCATGGTGGTGATAGGCAGCTCATCAAACCACAACCAAAGAAAAATCGCCCCTTCAGGTTTGTGAATACGAAAGCGCTCATCGGTGATCGCTTGTTGTAATAACTCGACTGCGCGCAGGGCTTTCTGTTGATAAAAAGGCTTGATTACTTCGGTGCTGAGTTTGAGCAAATCGCCTTTTTCGATCATATGGTTAGCATAGGCTGGGCCGACACTGCTTGGCGCTAAACTAATGATGCCATTCATATTCGTCATCGCCGTAGTGATTGCTTCATTGGCGATCACAATGCCACAGCGCACACCAGGTAAGCCGAGTTTCGATAGGCTCATACACAAGATGGTGTTGTCATTCCAAAAAGGCTGAACGTCAGCAAAGATGATATTTGGGAACGGCAAGCCGTAAGCATTATCAATGATCAGTGGGATGTTGTGTTGGCGAGCCAGTTTATCCAGTTTATGGATTTCTTCGTCAGTCAGCACATTACCTGTTGGATTGGTTGGACGTGATGCGCAGATCGCAGCAATGGAATCATCCACCGTCAGTTGTTCAAAATCGACGTGGTATTTGAATAAACCGTTATCCAGTAGCTCAATGTCTGGTTGGTAGGAGATAAAAATATCTTCATCGATGCCTGCATCACCATAGCCGATGTATTCAGGTGCCAGTGGCAGTAAGACTTTCTTATGTGACCCATCAGCTTGTTTACCTGCCAATAAGTTAAATAAGTAGAAGAAGCCACTTTGGCTGCCATTGGTTAGGCTGATGTTCTTCTCACAGATATCCCAACCGTAGGTTTCGCGGAACAGTCGTGCCAATGCTTTTACAAAAGCATCTTTACCTTGTGGTCCATCATAGTTGGCAAGCGCAGCTATGAGCTCTCCATTGGCGAGCATCTCGTCACTGGCTTGGTGAAAGTAATCGAGCATGGTAGGAATGGCGGCAGGATTGCCTCCTCCAAGCATGATGGCACCTGGCGTGCGTAGGCCATCATTTAAATCGTCCATTAACTGGGTTATCCCAGAGTATTGATTGAATTTTTCACCAAATTTAGAGAACTGCATGTGCTGTTAAACCTAATACATTGTGTTTGCTTTCATGTGCGTGGCGCCAGTACATTGCTGACGAATCGAGTAATCCTTGAACATACCGTAATGGATAAGAGACGCAAAGCACAAAATCGCAATTCAATAAAAAAAGCCCAACTCGATGAGCTGGGCTTTTTACACTAGCGTTTATCCGCACAGATTGAACGTTTTATCTAGCCGACTACTTTTGCAGTAGAGAAATATCGGCAATCTGTAGGAATAGGTTACGTAGGTTGTTCAGTAGCGTCAGACGGTTCGTCTTCAGTGCTTCATCATCAGCCATAACCATTACGTTGTCGAAGAATGCATCTACTGGCTCACGTAGGTCTGCCAGTTTGCTTAGTGCTTCTTGGTAGTTACCCGTTGCGAACGCAGGCTCTAGCGCTTCTGTCATCACTTCAACGCTTTCAGCTAGCGCTTTCTCTGCATCTTCTTGCAGAAGTGCTAGATTGATTTCAGAGGCAAGTTCGCCATCGAATTTCGCTAGGATGTTACCCACACGCTTGTTCGCGGCTGCCAGTGCTTCTGCTGCGTCTAGCTCACGGAAGTGAGATACCGCTTTAACACGTTGGTCGAAATCAGCTGGTTTCGTTGGACGACGTGCCAATACCGCTTGAATGATATCGATGCTAAAGCCAGCATCTTGGTACCATGCGCGGAAACGACCTAGCATGAATTCAAGTACGTCAGCTTCAACGTTCGCGTTAGTTAGCTTGTCGCCAAGTAGCGATTTCGCTTTCGCGATCAAATCAACAAGATCTAGGTTGTAGCCGTTTTCAACGATGATACGTAGTACACCAAGAGATGCACGACGTAGTGCGAATGGATCTGAACCTTTTGGTGCTTGGCCAATGCCGAAGATACCCACAATCGTATCTAGCTTATCAGCCATCGCAACGGCTGAAGAGATCCCCGTGCTTGGTAGGTCATCACCAGCGAAACGAGGCATGTATTGCTCGTAAAGTGCCAGTGCAACTTGCTCATCTTCACCATCATGTGTGGCGTAGTGCATGCCCATAACGCCTTGGGTATCGGTAAATTCGAATACCATCGAGGTCATTAGGTCACATTTCGCTAGCAGGCCAGCACGCTGAGATTTCTCAACGTCAGCACCGATTTGCTCAGCAATGTAGCCAGCAAGTTCAGTGATGCGGTCTGTCTTGTCTTTAATCGTACCAAGCTGCTTCTGGAAGATCGCCGTTTCAAGTTGCGGCAGGCGATCAATCAGCGGGCTCTTACGGTCAGTATTGAAGAAGAATTCCGCGTCCGCTAGACGTGGACGAACCACTTTCTCGTTACCTTCGATAACGTAGCGAGGTTCTTTCGACTCAATGTTTGATACAAAGATGAAGTTTGGTAGTAGCTTCTTGTTGTCATCGTAGACAGGGAAGTACTTTTGGTCACCTTTCATGGTGTAAACCAAGGCTTCAGAAGGGACTTTTAGGAACTCTTCTTCAAATTTGGCGGTTAGCACAACTGGCCATTCAACCAATGAAGTCACTTCTTCAACCAAGTCATCTTCTAGATCCGCAACACCACCTACCGCTGCTGCTGCTTTTTGAGCATCAGCCAGGATGATGGCTTTACGCGCATCATAATCGGCCATTACCTTGCCGCGCTCTTCAAGAATCGCAGGGTATTGATCGGCAGAATCAATCGTGAACTCGCGCTCACCCATGAAGCGGTGACCACGTAGAGTACGTGCAGAAGCCACGCCAAGGATTTCACCTTCGATCAGCTCATCACCAAGTAGAATCGTTAGCGTTTTTACTGGGCGAATAAATTGAATGTCAGAGTTACCCCAGCGCATTGCTTTAGGGATTGGTAGGTTTGCGAGTGCTTTCGCCGCAAAATCGACCACAAGCTCTTTAACTGGCTGACCTTTCACTTCTTGTTTGAACAGTAGCCATTCACCTTTGTCTGTCACCATGCGCTCAGCTTGGTCAACAGTGATGCCACAACCACGCGCCCAACCTTGAGCTGCTTTGGTTGCGTTGCCTTCTGCATCAAACGCAGCAGCAACGGCAGGGCCACGTTTTTCAACGATTTTGTCTGCTTGGCTTGCTGCTAGGTTTGCCACTTTAAGCGCAAGGCGACGAGGGGTCGCGTACCACTTAAGATCGTCAAATGCGATTTCAGCGTTGTTTAGTTCTGCAGCAAAGTTTGCGGCAAACGCTTCTGCTAGTGAGCGAAGTGCTTTCGGTGGCAGCTCTTCGGTACCTAGTTCAATTAGAAAATTGTGCGCCATGGGTTACTTCTCCTCGTTATTCGCTTTTTGTTCTGCTGAGCGGCACATTGGGAAACCCAGTGCTTCACGCGATGCGTAGTACGCTTCTGCGACAGACTTAGTCAGATCGCGGATACGAAGGATGTAACGTTGACGCTCAGTAACTGAGATAGCTTTACGGGCGTCTAACAAGTTAAAAGCATGGCCTGCTTTTAGGATGCGCTCGTAAGCTGGCAGAGGTAATGGCTTCTCAAGTTCAAGTAGCTTTTTACACTCTTTCTCACACTGCTCGAAGAAGCCGAATAGGAATTCAACGTCTGCGTGTTCAAAGTTGTAAGTTGATTGCTCAACTTCATTTTGGTGGAAGATATCACCGTAAGTGACGTTTGAACCGTCTGGTGCGACGTTCCATACCAAGTCGTACACTGAGTCAACTTCTTGGATGTACATTGCTAGACGTTCAATACCGTAAGTGATCTCGCCAGTCACTGGTTTACACTCAAGGCCGCCAACTTGTTGGAAGTAAGTAAACTGCGTTACTTCCATACCGTTTAGCCAAACTTCCCAGCCAAGACCCCAAGCACCCAATGTTGGGTTTTCCCAGTTGTCTTCAACAAAGCGAATATCGTGAACAAGCGGATCGACACCAAGAACTTCAAGTGAGCCTAGGTACAACTCCTGAATGTTATCTGGAGATGGTTTTAGTGCTACTTGGAATTGATAGTAGTGCTGCAGACGGTTCGGGTTTTCACCGTAGCGACCATCGGTCGGACGACGTGAAGGTTGAACATACGCTGTTGCCATTGGCTCTGGGCCAAGTGCACGTAGACATGTCATTGGGTGAGAGGTGCCAGCACCTACTTCCATATCTAGCGGTTGAACAATCGTACAACCATTTTGAGCCCAATAATCCTGCAGCGCGAGGATCATTCCCTGGAAGGTTTTGATATCGTATTTTTGCATAGTCAGGTTCGCGCGATTCTTCTGAATGATTTAAAAAAAATAACAATCAAGTATACCCAGATATTGTAGATGGGAGTAGAGGCAATGTTGCTTATTTCATAGCCAGAAAGGTTAAGTTTGCCTATTTCTCCGCATATTTATCTTTAAACGGCTTAAATCGAATTTAAAGGGGCATTTTTCGTTACGACGCTAGGGTTGCTATCGTATGGGCGGGTGCTTCGCAATATTGGTGTTTGTTGGTGCTCGCAGGGGTGATTGGCATGGGGGGTTATGATAGAAACGTCTTAAATAGTGAGCATTAATGACGGCGAGTTGGTGTTGAAATTTTAATCAGCTCGCATTTCTCACCGATGATTAAGGCCGCCCTTTTTATTTCGAAGTGTTGTAATTTTCTACCATTTTGAAACATAAAATTTGAATTGAATCGCTAATATATCGCAAAGCAAGAAAAAAAGACGTCGCTCATCGGTCAAATGGAAGGTTGGATGTAACATGTGTGCAACCTTATGTTTTATTTGGTGATTTTGGTTGGATTGCTGCTTGTGAGGAAAGTGGTTATTTTGTGGTCGTATCCATTCATAAGGTATTGCTATGAAAACCACTTTACTCTCTGCAGTGATTGCTTCTGCATTGACTCTATCTGCGCAATCTGTGGTTGCTGCTGATCTGGATAGTCTGTCCAAAGTGACGATTATCCCAAACCATAATGCGTCATTGATTCGTAACTTTAACCCTTACGCTGTTTCTCGTTTGCATACAGCGCGTGACTTCATTTTTGAACCGTTAGTGGTTTTCAATGAATTGAAGGGCAATATCCCTGAGTTCCGTCTTGCGACGGGTTACCAAATGAGTGACGATCTTCTCAGCATCACTTTTGATTTGCGTGAAGGGGTAAAATGGTCTGATGGTGAAACATTCAACGCCGATGACGTGGTGTTTACCTTCAACTTGGTTCAAGCGAACCCAAATATCGATGATCGCGGTATCAACACTAAAATTAAGTCAGTGGAAAAATTAGGCCCTTACCAAGTGCGTTTCCACCTTAATGAAGTGAACACCAACATCAGCTACGAGATTGCTTTAGTACCCGTTGTGCCTGAGCATCAGTGGAAGAGTGTTGAAGATCCAGCTGCGTTTATGAACCCGAACCCAATTGGTACTGGTCCGTTCACCGAACTGCCTCAATTTACTTCAACCTTGTTCCTGCAGTGTCGTAACCCAAATTACTGGGATAACGCGAGCCTAGATGTCGACTGTCTGCGCGTACCGCAAATGAACCACAATGACCAAGTGTTGGGTGAGTTAATGAATTCCAACATCGACTGGGCGGGTTCGTTCGTTCCAGACATTGATCAGACGTATTTAGCGGCATCCTCGGATCATGGTTACTGGTATCCACCTGCAGGGACACAAGCCTTTGTGTTTAACTATGAGTCAAAAGATAAAGTGAAGCATGAAGTGTTGAGCGATGTTGAGTTCCGCCGTGCTTTCTCAATGGCTCTGGATCGTCAAACACTGATTGATATTGCTAACTATGGCAACGCAGTATTGAATGACTTTGCATCGGGTCTAGGCTACGCGTTTGAAACGTGGTCAGATGAAAAAACGCATAATAAGTACAAGCCGTTTATGACCTACTCAGCCGAAAAAGCCAAAGCGGCTCTTGCGAAAGCAGGCTATAAAGACATCAATGGCGATGGCTTTGTTGAGTCGCCATCAGGTGAGACGTTTGAGTTAAACATTCAGTCACCGCAAGGTTGGACGGACTTTAACAACACCGTTATGTTGGCGACGGAGCAGTTGGCAGAAGTGGGTATTAAGGTGAAAGCACGTACTCCTGACTTCTCTATCTACAACAATGCGATGATTAATGCGGATTACGACATCGCTTACACCAACTATTTCCATGGTCCAACGCCGCATACTTACTGGGATAGTGGTTACCACTCGCGCCTACAAGGCTCTGAAGGTATGCCGCGCTTTGCGATGCACCACTGGAAAAACGCTGATTTGGATAAGTTGCTAGACAGCTTCTACAAAACAGCGGATAGCCAAGAGCAGCGCCAAATTGCGAATAATATCCAAGCGTTGATTGCAGAAAATCAAGTGACGGTTCCGGTATTGTCTGGTCCTAACTTCTACCAATACAACACTAAGCGCTTTACTGGCTGGTGGACAAAAGACAACCCGAAAGGTCGTCCTATGATTTGGGAAGGAACACCAGAGCGTCTACTGCACGTGTTGGATCTAAAACCACGTAGCTAATAATCTGCGGATTAAAGTGACCTCACGCGATTCAGGCTCTAACCTTTGGTTAGGGCCTTTTTTTATCTTGTTACATTGAGCTGTACGTTCAATATGTTGTTAGAGATCGGTGATCGTTTGAAGGTAAAATCGGTGAAATGCGTGACCGATGACATATAAGTGTCATCATTGTCATGCTACTTTAACCATAACAATAGTGGTGGAGGGCGACAGTATGCTGACACGTTATATGGGGATGTCCCCAAAGAGTCAAAGCTATCTATTTACTTTTGGTTTGGTGCTGACATTGCTTGGCATGATGCTGACCGACATGTGGTTGCCGATGGTTGCAGGTGCGATCATTTTGGCGGGATTAACGGTTGAATCATGGATTCGTGTCGCCCATATAATTCCGATGCATGAAGAGATGCGAGTGATGCAAAAGCAGATTCACAAGCTGCAAGCGGAAATTCGAACCATAGAATACGACGAATAATCAAACGGCTGCCTAGGCAGCCGTTTTTCATTTTATCTCTCTACGAACTGAGCGAAGTTTAGCTCAACCCCTTCTTAATGAGATACAGGTAAGGTAGTTGTTCGGTTTGCGCAGCAACTAATTGATGATCCATAAAGCGGCAAAAACTCGGAATGTCACGAGTGGTTGATGGGTCATCTGCTTTGACGAGCAGTACATCCCCTTCTTGCATGTTACGGATTGTCTTCCTGACCATCATCACTGGCTCTGGGCAGCGTAGTCCTTCTGCTTCTAGAGTATGCGTAGCCTGTTCTGGATTGAATGTCATGGTCGTCACTTGTTTGCTTTACGAGGCGCAGATAATACGCGTGGAGAAAAAATATTCAATAATCACTTGGCAAAGTGATCATTTTGTTTTAATTTAATTAACAAGTTGGTAACAATTAATTGTGACCAAGGAGTTTTAAACGTGTTTGAGTTGTCGTCTGCCGCGATAAACCCATCGCTTTAAGGCTCTATCTGTATAAGGCGACGTCTGATGTAGCTTGCCATTTAAGTCATAATTGTAGGGATTTGGCTTAAAGAGTCCAGAGGCAAGCGTTGCTTTATCACATCGTATATCAGCACACGGTATTGTTTCCACACGACTACATTCCGACACTATCCCCAGTTTTCTTGGGCTTCCCCGCCGAAAGGCGGGATTTTTTTGCAAGTCATTTATCGAGAGCGACCGACAG
Source organism: Vibrio scophthalmi LMG 19158 (assembly GCF_000222585.1). Lineage (GTDB taxonomy): Bacteria > Pseudomonadota > Gammaproteobacteria > Enterobacterales > Vibrionaceae > Vibrio > Vibrio scophthalmi. The sequence continues at coordinate 44,642 of NZ_AFWE01000180.1, forward strand.
TTATCGCGATGATGACTCGATAAATTCCACTTGTTAATAGTACACTTAGAGCATCAATCGAGCTTGGATGAGTGAAGTGGAACTAGAAGATATCTATCGTCGTGATTTGAATTTATTGGTCGCACTGCGAGTGTTAATTGAAGAAAGCAGTGTCAGCAAAGCGGCGACGCGACTCAACCTCAGTCAGTCGGCGATGAGCCGAGTGCTAGGTCGCTTACGCACCTTACTCAACGATCCACTGTTTACTCGTCAAGGACAGCAACTGATCCCAACCGAAAAAGCGTTAGAGATTAATGCGCGTTTAGGGGACCCGCTGGAGTCGTTACGTCAACTGCTGTCACCTCGTGAGTTTGATCCACAGCGTTGCGAGCAAACCTTTACCATCGCGACGACCGATTATGCATTACAAACGATTTTGCCGTTTGCACTCCCCCGCATCTATCAAGAAGCGCCGCTGGTGTCGCTTAATTTCTTGCCATTGCAGCATGACCGATTGGCCGATCAGTTGACCTACGAAGGGGCAGATTTAGCGATTTGTCGTCCGATTGGGACCGTTGACCCGTTATGTAGTGAAGTCATTGGCCGCGTTGGCGTATTTTGCTTGCTCTCTAAACAGCATCCGCTGGCGGAGCAAGAGATGAGTCTAGACGATTATCTTAGCTATCCTCACGCGATGATTGCAGTGAGTGATGGGGTGAAAGCACTAATAGAACAAGCCTTGGTTGGTCACCCACAGCGTCGTATGGTGTTACGGGCTTATCATTTGGAAGCAGCATTGGCGATTGTGGATACCATGCCGTTGATCATTACGGTTCCCGCTGATTTGGCTTATTTGGTTGCTGAGCGTTATGACTTGGTGGTGAAACCGTTGCCGTTTCACTTCACGCCATTTGACTATTCATTGATTTGGCATCCGCGCTGTGAGCATTCACCAGCCCAAGAGTGGTTACGAGCGATTGTTAAAGAAGAGTGCAGTCGTTTGATTGCCAAGCGTATTGAAGATATGGGTTTAGATTGATCGAAAAGAATGAGACATGTCATTCCGGAATAGAGGAACGAAATGTCCGGAATCTCTAGCGTATAGAGACTCCTTACTCGCTCGTTCCTCACTCTAAGGGATGACTCAGAAGCGCTTATAGCTTGATCACAACACGACCAGTCACTTGACCATTGGTGATGTCTTCAGCGTATTTTGGCGCTTCAGCCAATTCTACTTCAGTACATGCTTGTTCAAAGTAGCTGTCTGGTAGTAGCTCAACCAGTTTTTCCCATGCTGCGATACGTTTTTCAAATGGGCATGAAACTGAATCTACCCCTTGTAGGCGTACGTTACGTAAGATAAACGGCATAACCGTCGTCGGAAGGTCAAAGCCGCCCGCAAGGCCACAAGCGGCTACTGCGCTGTTGTAATCCATTTGTGCCAGTACTTTGGCCAGTACGCTGCTACCAACGGTGTCTACCGCACCAGCCCAGATTTGTTTTTCTAGTGGGCGAGCTGGCTCAGCAAATTCGCTGCGATCGATAATACGGCTAGCACCTAGTTTTTCTAGTAGTGGACCATTTTGTTCAACACGGCCCGTCACGGCTGCCACTTTGTAGCCTAGCTGAGCAAGCAGTGTTACTGCGACAGAGCCCACGCCACCACTTGCGCCTGTAACGAGAACTTCACCCGCTTCAGGTTTTACACCGGCATCCAGCAGTGCTTGTACACAAAGCATTGCGGTAAAGCCAGCTGTACCCACCATCATCGCTTTTTTGCTGTCTAAGCCTTGTGGTAGTGGTACTAACCAATCTGCTTTTAGGCGAGCACGTTGCGCCATTCCGCCCCAATGATTTTCACCTACGCCCCAACCGGTCAGTACAACATGGTCACCCGCTTGGTAACGGTTGTCTTCTGAGCTAATCACCGTACCCGCAAGGTCAATACCCGGTACCATTGGGAAGTTACGAATGATCTTACCTTTACCAGTGATCGCTAGGCCGTCTTTAAAGTTTAAAGAGGAGTAATCCACCTCGATCAATACATCGCCTTCAGGCAGTTGTGATTCATCGATCTGCTCGATAGCAGCAATGGTACGTTTTTCTTCTTGGTTTAAAATCAGAGCGTTAAACATAGGTTTCTCCACTTAGGGACAGCAATTAATTAACTAACGATAGTGTAGTCTGGAATGTGGTATGACGAAAATGAAACTTTAGCATTGAGTCTATGCGCTTTGCGCATGATTAAGGTGCGTTGACTTGATTAGAATAGAACAAAGTCAGCCGAGAGGGCTGACTTTGTTGAGCGGTTTCTATCAGGCCGTAGAAAGCGGCTGACGATTGACGTATTACGATAAGAAGAATTGATAAGACGGGTTGTTAGTCTCATCTTTGCATTGATAGCCCAATTCCCTTAAATGCAGCGAGAAGCGGGCTAAATCTTGCTCATCTAATTCAAAACCACACAATACTCGACCATAATCCGCGCCGTGGTTGCGGTAGTTGAACAGGCTGATATTCCAATGGGTACCCAGAGTGCTAAGAAATTTCAGTAGTGCGCCGGGATATTCTGGAAACTCAAAGCTGTATAACCGTTCTTTCAGTTGTTTCGATGGTTTGCCACCAATCATGTAACGTACGTGCAGTTTGGCCATCTCATCATCAGAGAGATCGACAACCGGATAGCCACCGGCACGCAGATCTTGGATGATGTTATCTAACTCACTTTGGCCGTCATTGAGGCGAACACCAACAAAAATGTTGGCTAAGGAATCGTCGTTATAACGGTAGTTAAACTCCGTCACGGCACGGCCACCAATCAAATTACAAAATTCAAAGAAAGCGCCTTGGCGTTCAGGAATCGTGACGGCTAATAAACCTTCACGCTTCTCACCCAACTCACAACGTTCTGATACGTAGCGTAAACCGTGGAAGTTAGTGTTGGCGCCCGACAAAATCGTGCCTAAACGCTTCCCCGTCAGTTGTTGTTTATCAACATATTTCTTCAAGCCAGCGAGTGCTAGAGCACCAGATGGCTCCGCAATGGCGCGAGTATCTTCAAAGATATCTTTCACTGCCGAGCAAATTTCGTCGCTTGATACCGTAACGTGACCATCGATGTATTTTTGGCATAAACGGAAAGTTTCGTCACCAATGCGTTTTACCGCTACGCCATCGGCAAACATGCTGACTTGATCAAGAACCACTGGCTCACCCGCATCCAGTGCGGCTTTTAAGCAGGCTGAATCTTCCGGTTCAACGGCGATGACTTTAATTTCAGGCATCAGTTGTTTGACTAATACGGCAACCCCTGCGGCTAAACCTCCACCACCGACCGGTACGAAGATGTAATCCAAGTGCCCATTTTGCTGTAGCATCTCCATACCAATGGTGCCTTGGCCTGCAATCACCAGTGGGTGATCAAATGGGGGCACGAAGGTGTAGCCATGCTTGGCTGATAAGCGCTCCGCTTCGGCTTTGGCTTCATCGAAGTTGTTGCCGTGTAGAACCACTTTGCCGCCAAAACTGCGTACGGCGTCTACTTTGATATCTGGCGTGGTTTTTGGCATAACGATGGTGGTTTTAATGCCAAGTTTCGTACCAGATAACGCCATTCCTTGAGCGTGGTTGCCAGCTGATGCGGCTATGACACCCGCGATTTTTTGTTCTTCAGTTAAGCTCGCGACCATGTTGTAGGCGCCGCGCAGTTTAAACGAGTGTACCGGTTGGCGATCTTCGCGTTTAAGCTGTACCTGATTGTTGAGCCGGGCAGATAAGCGAGGCATCGCTTGCAAAGGTGTCACTGTTGCGACTTCATATACCGGCGCGCGCAGCACCTGACGCAGATAATCTGCGCCAGATGGCAAGGCTTGGTCGGGCGATAGATCTTCTACCAATCCATTATTGACCATTGATTAGCCCTCTAATTTGCTTTTATCGCGTACCGCACCTTTGTCGGCACTGGTGGCTAAGCTGGCATAAGCTTTTAGCGCTAATGACACGGTACGTTGGCGATCGACTGGTTTCCAACCGAAAGTATCTTGCTTAGCACGGCGCTCTGCCAATTCTGACTCGCTCACTTGCAGTGAGATTGAACGGCTCGGGATATCAATGGCAATAATATCGCCATCGTTCACCAAACCAATGGTGCCGCCACTCGCCGCTTCTGGTGAAACGTGACCGATCGATAAACCTGAAGTGCCGCCAGAGAAGCGGCCATCGGTCAGTAGGGCACAAGACTTACCTAGCCCCATTGATTTTAGGTAGGTGGTTGGGTAAAGCATTTCTTGCATACCTGGGCCACCTTTCGGGCCTTCATAGCGGATCACGACCACATCGCCTGCTTTGACTTTGCCACCTAAAATGCCGTCAACCGCGGTATCTTGGCTTTCAAATACCACCGCAGGGCCTTGGAATACAAGGCTGCCTTCATCAACCCCAGCTGTTTTAACGATACAACCGTCTAACGCGATATTGCCCGAAAGCACCGCTAAGCCGCCTTCTTGGCTAAAGGCGTTTTCTTTGGTGCGGATACAGCCTTCAACGCGGTCATCATCAAGGCGATCCCAACGACAATCTTGCGAGAAAGCTTTGGTGGTGCGAATGCCAGCTGGACCTGCGCGGAAGAACTTCAACACCGCTTCATCTTCGGTTTGCATGATGTCGTATTGAGCGAGCTGCTCTTGCATGGTTAGACCAAGCACTGTGCGAGTTTGGTTATTGAGTAATCCAGCACGATCAAGTTCGCCGAGAATGGCCATCACGCCACCTGCGCGGTGAACATCTTCCATATGGTATTTTGGTGTCGAAGGTGCAACTTTACATAGATGCGGCACGCGGCGAGACATCTGGTCGATGTCATTCATATCAAAGTCGATCTCACCTTCTTGCGCTGAGGCGAGCAGGTGCAGAACGGTGTTGCTTGATCCGCCCATCGCGATATCCAGCGCCATCGCATTCTCAAATGCAGCGCGATCAGCGATATTGCGTGGCAGTGCAGAGGCGTCATCCTGCTCGTAGTAACGACGAGTCAATTCGACAATACGTTTACCGGCATTGATAAACAGTTGCTCACGATCGGCGTGCGTTGCCAGCATTGAGCCATTGCCTGGCTGAGATAAACCCAGCGCTTCGGTCAAACAGTTCATCGAGTTGGCGGTAAACATGCCAGAACATGAACCACAAGTTGGGCAGGCAGAGCGTTCCACTTGCTCACTTTGTTCATCGGAAATGGTTGGATCGGCACCTTGGATCATCGCATCAACCAGATCTAGCTTGATTATTTGATCGGAAAGTTTGGTTTTGCCCGCTTCCATTGGGCCGCCAGATACAAAGATTACGGGGATATTTAGGCGCATCGCGGCCATCATCATCCCCGGAGTGATTTTGTCACAGTTAGAGATACACACCATCGCATCGGCGCAGTGGGCATTCACCATGTATTCAACCGAATCAGCGATCAGCTCACGTGAAGGCAGCGAGTACAGCATGCCGCCATGGCCCATCGCGATTCCATCATCAACGGCGATGGTATTAAATTCTTTGGCGATGCCGCCAGCTTTTTCAATTTCGCCCGCAACCAGTTGGCCCATATCTTTAAGATGGACGTGGCCTGGAACAAACTGGGTGAAAGAGTTCACTACCGCGATAATCGGCTTACCAAAATCTTCTTCTTTGACACCGGTGGCACGCCATAATGCGCGTGCGCCTGCCATGTTACGACCGTGGGTGGTGGTGGCAGATCTATATTTAGGCATATCCTTATTCCTCTACTACTTTGCGGCTTCTTGTGAGTAAACGTAATCTAACCAACCCCACTTATCTTCAGTGGTGCCATTGAATAGACCAAAATACGCCGCTTGCAGCGCTTTGGTTATTGGGCCTCGTTTACCACAGCCAACTTCAATTTTATCGACAGTGCTAACGGGAACCACTTCTGCAGCGGTTCCGGTCATGAATACTTCATCAGCAAGGTACAGTGCTTCACGGGCAATATTGGCTTCGCGAACTTCGTAACCCATATCGCGCGCCAGTATCATGATCGAATCACGGGTGATACCCGGTAGGATCGCGCTGGTGGTTGGTGGGGTCAAAATGACGCCATCTTTAATGACAAAGATGTTCTCACCGGCACCTTCTGACAGGTAGCCATCAACGCTCAGTGCAATCCCTTCGTCATAGCCATGACGACGCGCTTCACCGCCAACTAGCAGTGATGAAAGATAGTTACCACCCGCTTTTGCGGCGGTTGGGATGGTATTGGGTGCGGCGCGGTTCCAACTGGAAATCATCGCATCGACGCCTTTTTCTAACGCTTCCTCACCAAGGTATGAACCCCATGGGAAGGCGGCGATGATTAATTCCATTGCGGTGTCTGCCGGTGGGCAAACACCTAAACCGACGTTGCCAACAAAGCCGAGTGGGCGAATGTAGGCGCTTTCGAGTTTGTTTTGACGCAAGGTTTCACGAGTTGCTTCCATGATTTCATCGACCGTATAAGGGATTGGGAAGCGGTAGATTTTTGCTGAATCTTTCAGGCGTTGTGCGTGCTCACGGTGACGGAAAACAATCGGGCCTTTAGGCGTGTTGTAACAACGTACCCCTTCAAATACGGATGTGCCGTAATGCATTGCATGCGTGAGTACGTGAACGTTCGCTTCAGCCCAAGGCACCATTTCGCCGTTAAACCAAATATAATCTGCTGTATTTGTCGCCATTGTATTGCCTTCCTTATGCACAAACTTTTTGTTGTAAGTTGTTATTTGGTAGTTGGTCACGAGCGATTTTGGTTACATCGACAGTGCGAACATCCCACAGTTTTTCAATTTGATTGGTAATAAAGGTGATCGGACGATCGCTGTCGACAATGATTTCCACACTGGCGACATGGCTTTCATGGTTTTGTGTTGCCGCCACTTGTTTGATGATGAAACCACGATGGCGAATCACGCGAAGAACACGCTCAAGAAGAACCGGTTTATCGTCCGCTTTGATATCAAGTAAGTATCTTTCCATGTTAAGTGTTCTCCAGCATTTCACTGTTTGACGCACCCGGTGGAACGAGTGGCCATACGTTTTCTTCCTCATCAATTAATACATGAAGTAAGTAGGCAGTTTTACTTGCAAGCATCTCTTTTAGAGCCGGTTCAACTTCTTCTTTTTTAGTGATGGTCTTACCCGGAATATCAAACGCTTTTGCTAGCATCACAAAGTCAGGGTTGTCATCCAAAATGGTTTCACTATGGCGACCATCAAAGAACAGCGATTGCCATTGGCGCACCATGCCTAAACGTTGGTTGTTGAGCAGTACGATCTTGACTGGAATCTGGCGACGTTTCAGCGTGCCAAGTTCCTGGACATTCATCATGAATGAGCCATCACCAGTGATAAGGATGGATTGATCGTCAGGGCGACCAACCGAAGCGCCCATTGCGGCAGGTAGGCCAAAACCCATGGTGCCAAGCCCAGCTGAGGTGATGAAGTTTTGCGGTTCACGTGGCTGAATGTGTTGTGCTGCCCACATCTGATGTTGGCCGACATCGGTCGAGACAATCGAACTATCTGGCATCATGTCGGAGAGTTGTTTTAATAAGCCCGGAGCAAAAATAAGTTCACCTGGGTGATCATAGCGCCAAGTAAAGCCCGTACGCAGGCTCTCGCTGTGGCTTAGCCATGGCGTAATGTCGTGGGTCAGTTCCAGTAGAGGCAATACTGCTTTTACATCCCCACGCAGAGGTGCGTTGGCGGTTCTGAGTTTATTGATTTCAGCGGCATCCACATCGATATGAATCACCTTGGCATTAGGAGCAAAGGTATCGAGCTTGCCTGTCACACGGTCATCAAAACGCGCCCCAACCGCTAATAAGAGATCGCATTCTTGGACGATAAGGTTAGCGGCTTTGGTGCCGTGCATACCGAGCATGCCAAGGTAATGTGAATCATGGCGCTCGATGGTGCCCAAGCCTTTGAGGGTACTTACTGATGGCATAGGATTGATGCGCAAAAACTCGCGAACCGTGTCGGTGGCATTACTCAGTTGTACCCCACCACCCACGTATAAAACCGGGCGAGAACTGCTACTTAGTAGTTGTTGAGCATGACTTAGCGCTTCACTGCTGACCACGGGGTGATCCGGCGGCGTGCAAGGGGGTAAGATTGATGTAGGAGCTTGGGCTAGCTGAACATCTTTGGCGATATCCACAATCACCGGACCAGGTCGACCGGTTTTCGCCACTTCAAATGCTTCGGCTAACGTTGGCGCTAACTCTTGGATGTCGGTGACGAGGTAGCTGTGTTTGGTACAAGAAAGCGACATGCCGATCACATCCATTTCTTGGAAGGCATCGGTACCGATATGGGAGCTAGCGACCTGACCAGTGATTGCAACCAGAGGAATGGAGTCCATGAAAGCATCAGCAAGGCCAGTGACCAGATTGGTCGCGCCAGGGCCTGAGGTTGCCATGCACACGGCGACATCTTGCGTTGCGCGCGCCATACCAATTGCTGCCATAGCCGCGCCTTGTTCGTGGCGGCAGAGGATGTGCTCCACGCCACCATCATAGAGCGCATCGTAGATTGGCATGATGGCACCGCCAGGGTAACCGAATACGGTTTTAATTCCTTGTTGTGCCAGTGCGGCTACAACTAATTCTGCACCGGTCATTGACCACCTCCTGCGCTACCTTGGTAGCTGTCCTTGTGTTGTTTGCACTTCATGTGCGCTCCCATTCTTCCTGTACTCTCTCGCCAAGTAATCCTGCTCGTTCATGAGCGATGTGCGGAGAGTTGATTATAATTTGCTGGTCTTGCCTGTCTGATTTCTATCTTAATTGATTGAAAAAAACCCCCGAACTTTTCAGTGCGGGGGTTTATCTAATTCTTGGCTTTCTTTAGCCCACTAGACCCCGCGCAATCTAATAATGACCACGATAATCAGGGCAATCAGTGCATGTGAGCGGGCGTTTAATGTCATTATTAATATCTAATGGTTGCGTGTGCGTAATATGGTACGTAATTGTTTGCGTCTCTAGTGGTATCACACATATCCGTTAAATGACAAGCAAAAACTCATTCTTTTTTCACATTATCTCAGCAAGTCGCCACGCTATATAACAAAGGTGCTATAGAAATAGCCGCCTTAAAAGTGAACATAATAAGGGAATGTATGGGTTTAGCTGTGGTATACAGCCGTGCATCGGTGGGCGTGGAAGCGCCGTTGGTGACGGTTGAGGTGCACATTAGTAATGGCATGCCGGGTTTTGCGCTGGTGGGTTTGCCAGAGACAACGGTGAAGGAGTCTCGTGATCGCGTGCGCAGCGCGATCATTAACTCGCGTTTTGAGTTTCCGGCCAAGCGGATTACGGTCAATTTAGCGCCCGCCGATTTACCCAAAGAAGGTGGCCGTTTTGATTTGCCAATTGCGTTAGGCATCTTAGCGGCTTCACAGCAAATTCCACTCAATCCACTCACTCAAAGTGAGTTTATTGGTGAACTGGCATTATCAGGGGAATTGCGAGCGGTGAAAGGCGTGTTGCCCGCGGCACTGATCGCGCAGCAACAAGGACGCCGTTTGGTGGTCCCCCATTGCAATGGTGACCAAGCCGCATTGGTGGGTAAAGAAAAACATAAATCAGCACAAAGCTTGCTTGAGGTGTGCGCCGACCTGTGTGGTCAACAAGCATTAGCCTTGCACCAAACCGATACGCAGCCACATATCGCCACTCATGCGCGAGATCTGCGTGACATCATTGGTCAGCAGCAGGGTAAGCGTGCGCTGGAAATCGCTGCCGCGGGTCATCATAACTTGTTGTTTCTTGGCCCTCCGGGCACCGGTAAAACCATGCTCGCTTCACGCCTGCGCGATTTGCTGCCAGAAATGTCGGATGATGAAGCGTTAGAGTCAGCCTCGGTGGCTTCGCTGACCCAGCAAGAAATCAATCAATTTAACTGGAAATGTCGGCCATTTCGCTCGCCGCACCACTCCAGTTCAATGGCTGCACTGGTCGGTGGTGGCTCGGTTCCTAGGCCGGGGGAGATTTCTTTGGCGCATAATGGGCTGTTATTTCTCGATGAGATGCCTGAGTTTGAACGTAAAGTGCTGGATGCATTACGTGAGCCGCTGGAATCTGGCGAGATTATTATTTCCCGTGCGCAGGGCAAAACCCGTTTTCCTGCGCGCTTTCAGTTAGTCGGAGCGCTTAATCCTAGCCCAAGTGGTCATTATGATGCCAAGCAAAGTCATGGCAACTCCCAAGCGGCACTGCGTTATTTAAGTCGTTTGTCAGGGCCGTTGTTGGATCGTTTTGATATGTCGTTAGAAATCCCAGCCTTGCCACAAGGGACATTGGCCGAAGGTGGTGAGCGAGGAGAAGCGACTGAGGTGGTGAAAGCCCGCGTGGAAAAAGCTCGCGAGGAGATGCTTGCTCGGAGTGGTAAAGCCAATGCTCTATTGGGCAGTCGAGAGATCGAGCAATACTGCCACCTTGATAGAAGTGACGCGCAATTTTTAGAGCAAGCGTTGCATCGTTTAGGCTTATCGGTTCGCGCCTATCATCGCATCATTAAAGTGGCGCGCACCATTGCTGACTTGGCTGGTGAAGCGCAGATTTCACGAGCACATTTATCTGAAGCGCTAGGTTATCGCGCAATGGATCGATTAATGCGCCATTTGCACGCACAAGCGGTATAGCTGACATCTGAGGGGGAAATAACGATATAAAAAAGCCCACCAAGTTCGGTGGGCTTAAATTGATAATCAGTCAGATTAGAAGTGGTAGTTCATACCCACTGACATGATGTAATCGGTGCGGTCGTAGAAGTCGATGTTTGAATCGCTGTTAGTGAAACCAACAAGTGAAATCAGAGACCAATCTTGCCAATCCATGATGTTTGCGTATTCATAAGCAGCGAATAGGCTGAATTCATCATCTTGGCGAGCTTTACCTGTGCCAGGGAAGTTCGCATCGTAGTCACGCGTTTTGAAGCCACCAGTTAGGGCTAGTTGGTGACGCTCCATCAACTTGAAGTAGCTTAGCTCAACACCGTAACCCGTGAATGAGTTTACATCACCATCAGCATCAATATTGGTGTAAGACAGACGTGGCGTTAAGATGGTGTGTTTGATCCAGTGCCAGTTTGTAATCGGTCTTGAATATGAAGCCTTTTGAGTCGCGACGTAGGCTATTCAGTTCAGCTGAGCTTAAGTCTGGGTGGCTAACACCTGATTGCTCATTTTCAATATCTTTAATTGCGTACGCCATGTCTACTGAGAATTTAGAGCCAGCAATGTTTTCCACTTTTAGGCGGTAGGCGTTGCCATCTTCATCGGTGGTTTTACGATCAGTACCTGTTACGAATGGGTCAGCCCAAACTTCACCAGACATGATGGTTGGCAGCATAGACGCATTGATGATCATGCCTGACGCTAGTTGGTATTTGTAACCGAGTTCAAACGCTAGTGTACCAGTGGCGATATCTTCACGAGACGTACCCGCGTAGAACTGTTGGTTTAAGCCGTTACCAAATGTATAAGCAACGTTACCTAGTGGCAGAATTAGCGCACCAGAAACTGAGTCACTAGGCGCGCCTAGGTCATCAATTTTCTTGTTGTCATCGTTGGTGTTTAGGTTTGATTCAGTTGAGTAAAAACCAGTACTGATTGATACTTCACCACTAAAACCTGCTGTATCAGACAGTTGAGCAAAGCTTGAGCCACTTACGATGGCAAGTGCTAGTAAGCTGTATTGTAATTTCATTTATGTATATCTCCGCGCAACTTACCTAACCAGCATGGCTTCGCTTGGATAAAAAAGTGATCAAAAAAAGAGTGTAGTGCAACAAATCTGATCAATCTGCTCGATATTCCAAACTGCGAGTGGGTTTGTACAATTGCATATGATTATTTTATTCGGCGCGGATTTTACTCTTTTTTATTCGCTGGGCGAATCTATTATTTTCTAAAAATGCATCATGAGTTGTTATTTATTTCTGTTGCTACTTATTGATCACCTGTATGACTCTGTTTTTTTTACATTGTTTATTCTGTCGACCGTTTTTGTTGTCTTTTTGCACAAAAGTGCAACAAAAGCATAGATGGTTGTCGTAATCGTAGCCGAATAGAAGTTGCCGTGGTGTGCTTTCTTCAAGGGGGGGATTGATTGCTACAATGTTTTTTTGTCGGGTATTAATAGGACTAATGGGTAGGCAATAATGTTGAGTCGTATCGGTTGGAAAGTAAAAAATAATAAGGGAGCCGAAGCTCCCTTATTGAATGTGGCCAAATGAATGGCGAAAAATGTGATTACTTCAAGGCCACTATTTCAACGTGGTTAGGTAATTCACCAGTGCAAAGTATTGGTCAAGGCTTTCAATTGATTGTGCTTGAACAAGGTATTTGTTATTTACCACAACAGCAGGAACACCGGTTAAACCAGCATCTTGGAATTGCTTGTCGTAACGACGTGCCATTGAGTCAACCGTAAAACCGTTGTAAGCCGCATCAAATTTCTTCGCATCAATACCTTCATCAAGGAAGATTTGACGCACTTCTTCTGCGCTGTTTGGTGCTTTACGCATTGTCTGGATGCGGTTAAACATCACTGGAGCCATCTTGTCTTCTACTTTCAGTACCACCATGGTAGCGAAAGCTTTATTTAACTCTTTGCCCATTGCGCCACCCATTAGGGATACGTGTGCTTTGTTTAGCTTCACGCCTTCTGGTAGTTGCGCTTTTAGTTGGCGAATGATTGGGTCGAAAGTTTTACAGTGTGGGCAGTAAAATGAGAAAAACTCAGTGACCGTTGGTTTTTTTGATGCTTCAAGATCAAGAACCTTGTAGTGCTCCCCTTCAGAAAATTGCGCTGCGTGAGCAGATAGGCTCAGCAGAAGGGTGGTCACAAGTGCAAACAGCTTTTTCATTATTATCTCCATTTTATTGTTTTTTTAGACGTTACCATTGCGGCATTAGGGTCAAAGGTGCTTCGTTTAACGCCGCAATTTGTTCTTTAAATGCCAATACCTGACTTTCCCAATATTTTGGATCATCAAACCAAGGGAAAGCAATTGGGAAGGCGGGATCCTGCCATCTTTTTGCCAGCCATGCCATATAATGCACCATACGTAGACCGCGCAATGGCTCAATTAGTTTCAACTCATTCATATTGAAATCACTAAATTCTTGGTAAGCCTCTAGCAAAATATCGAGCTGCATGGTTTTGTCGGCGCGATCACCGTTAAGCAACATCCACAAGTCTTGGACGGCTGGGCCATTGCGTGAATCATCCAAATCGACAAACATCGGGCCGTCACGCCACAAGATATTGCCCGGATGACAGTCACCGTGGAGACGAATGATTTGCGAAGGGGTTTGCCAATGATCTTCTAAGCGTTTGATCAGCAAATCAAGATCATTAAAGAAAGCATTTTCAAGATGCATGGGGATAAAGGTTGACTGCTGGAGCAACTGGCGAGGTTGGTAGAGGTATTCCTCTAAGCTCAGCGTTGGTCGGTGCACGAATGGCGTGCGTGATCCAACCTTGTGGATACGCCCAAGAAAGCGGCCCACACCTTCTAACTGCTCTAAATTGTCGACTTCAAACTGGCGTCCGCCAACACTGGCAAACAGAGCAAAAAGGTAGCCTTGATAGAAATGCAGGGTTTTACCTTCGATGCGGCACGGCGGCGCGACTGGGATGTCGGCTTCGATCAGTTCTAGGGTAAAGTCGTGCTCTTCTTGAATTTGCTCACTGCTCCAACGTTCAGGGCGGTAGAACTTAACTACATAACGTTGGCGCTCTTCATCGGTAAACTGATAAACGCGATTCTCATAGCTATTGAGCGGTAAAAAACCGGATTCAGCACGAATGCCGATGCTTTCGAGTGCGTACCACATAAAATCTGGGGTGAGCGCATCAAAGTTAAATGCTGTTTCTGACATAAAATAAAGGGCTCATTACTGAGCCCTTACCGTAATTGGGGGCGAGGGCAGGCTTATAACTTTTTGATAAATCTGCTTTCTACCGAGAGGGTAAATTGTTCACTGTCAGACAGTATAAACTGTATTGTTGAAACAGGAGAGCTGAGATTATCGGCTTGCATGCCCAAACTCATTGGCAGTGTTAACACTTCACCAGGTGCTACTGTCACGGTATTTTTTCCGTACCAAGAGACATCTTCTAGCCCTGTGACACTCAGTTGATACTGTTGAGTCTGTTGGGTTTTATTGATGATTTTTAGTGTATAGGTATTTTCAATCTCACCTGAGCTGTTTTCACGATAAAGCTGGCTGCGATCTCGCAGCACATTCATCCCAGCAGGGTCGACGCTGGCTATCTGGATGAAAAACAATCCGGTAATCAACAGCAATACCGCGCCGTAACCGAGCAGTTTTGGCCGCATCACCTTGGTGGACTTGCCTGATAGGCGGTGCTCGGTGGTATAGCTGATCAGTCCTTTCTCATAGCCCATTTTATCCATGGTTTGGTCACAAGCATCAATACAGGCGCCGCAGTTAATGCATTCATATTGCAAGCCGTCACGAATATCGATACCGGTCGGGCAAACTTGCACACACAAGTTACAGTCGATGCAATCGCCTAATCCCAGCGCTTTGTGATCGGCTTTGCGTGAGCGAGGGCCACGCGCTTCCCCACGCTTGCTGTCGTAGCCGACAATAAAGGTATCTTTATCAAACATGGCTGATTGGAAACGCGCATACGGACACATGTGAATACACATAATGGAGCGCATCCACCCAGCATTACCGTAAGTACAAATGGCAAAAAACATCACCCAGAATACCGGCCAAAAGCTGGACTCAAAGGTAAAGAACTCCACCACTAATTCACGGATCGGTACGAAGTAACCGGTAAAGGTGAAACCGGTCGCGAGGGCGATAGCAAACCACGCAAGATGCTTGAGGCTTTTACGCAATACCAGTGAACGAGTCAGCTTGCCTGAATCTTGTTTACGACGCTTATTGGCGTTGCCTTCCAGCTTCTCTTCAAACCAGATATAGATGAAAGTCCACACCGTTTGCGGACATAAGTAGCCACACCAGACACGGCCCAAGAAGGTGGTAATAAAAAACAGGCCAAAGGCGGCGATCACCAGCAAGGTTGCCAGTAGAGTTAAGTCCTGAGGGTACAGAGTGGTGCCAAAGAAGTTGAATTGTTGATTACCGATATCAAGCAAAATTGCTTGGCGTTCACCAAAATGAATCCATGGGATTAGCGCAAATAGCAGCAGTAAAAACCACCCGCCATAACGACGCAGCAGTTGATAAGTGCCTTTGCTTTCACGGACGTAGATTCGATTGCTGGGATTAAAGCGATCGCCTTGGGTTTTATGTGTTTTGGGATTAAACGTTTTGGGCGTTACATCTTTAATATCAATTTTGTCCTGACTCATTGTGCTTCCTTTTGGACGGTGTCGGTGCGATTTCTTTTGATCACACTCTGGTTCTTGGTGAAGTCAGGCTTAATAAAAGGCAGTTAAGATGGTGGATTAAGCTCTGATGACTTCTGGTATTGCTGCTTTTAGTTTAGGTGGCAAAGTATACAATTAATAACAATTCTATTTCTTTGACATCATTAACTATTAACAATAATCCTTGGGTTATTTTTCAGGAATAGGGCGTAAGTCGATCTCTAGGCATTAAAAAAGGCAGCCTGAGCTGCCTTGAACAATTTGTTTCGATTACTTAATGATGCCACGAGCGCGAAGAATGGCGGTTTTAAAGTCATCTTCTTGGTCTTTTTTCAGGCCCGGTATCATCTCATCTTTGCTGCTGTTGCGCATTTTAAGATGGTAGATAAGCACATCATCAGTGAGCTCCTCTAGCGGGCCTTGGTAACCGGCCTCTTTGGCTAGCTTAACCAAGAACTGCAGCATGTTCATTTCTTGGTCTTTTTGCCACTCAGGGCCTAGAAGCTCGAGCAGCTCTTCAATTCGATGGCAATTCATCAACTTTCTCCACAATAATTATAATGATTTGTCGATAAAGGTAACAAATGCTCGAGGGAAATAGCAATCTGATTAACACATTGTCGCGAAGATTTTGTCGCTAACAAGGTCAGTAAAAGCAGGATGAGTGATGGTGTTGGATCGACAAAGAAAAAAGCGCAGAGATCTGCGCTTTTTAATTATGCCGCCTTGATATGCTCTGCAGGAGTCGGAGCCAAAATGGTGTTCTTCTCCACAAGAGTCATGCTAGGCGAAAGTTTTTTCGCGACAGGCGCAGCGGCAAAACCACTACGACGACGCATTGCACTACGGTTAGTGTGCGAAAACCTGACGGTAGTTGGGCGCATCTATTTACCGAACTGTCAGGCATATCCATTGCCGATGTAATGGCCTACGGGGGCATGAGTTGAGCTTCATTACTGAAGTTTGGCTCTTTCTGGCTCTCGCCAATCCAAATGCCCGAGTAGGGTTAATGATATGCAAAACATATCAAAGATAGGTTAGCACCAAGCGATATATTGGTCGATATCTAATCACTTTAAAAGATAGCGCTGTCACCTAATTTTTGCGCTTAATACATGATTTAAAGTGCTAAATTAAACAATGTGTGATGTAAGCGAGATCTTGCTATGACAAAGCGTGACTGGTTATCAGGCAATTTCTGTGCGATCGTCTATAGAGATAAAAAAGAGAGAACTCTTTTCGCACCATCAGCGTACGATTGTATGTCTGTCGGGAGCGTTTCATGGAGGATTAAGATGTCATTTTTTAAGAAGACCCTAGCCAGTTTTGGTATTGGCTCAGCACAGGTGGATTCGGTACTTCAGCAAGAAGTGCTCTATCCCGGACAGAAGGTCAATATTACCATTCATGTTTATGGTGGTGCGACAGAGCAGGAGATTGATAATATCGATCTCAAACTTTACTGCCGCTACATCAAAGAAGTGCCGGCTGATCACAATAAGAACCAGCAAAACACAAACCGCATGCGCCGCATGCCACAAAACTACCCACTCGCGACGTGGAGTCTGCCTTATGCCTTCACGATTCATCCGGGAGAGTCCCGTGAATTCGAAGTGGAGTTGGATGTGCCGTGGAATACTCCGGTGACCATTGGCGATGCCAAAGTGTGGCTCGAAACGGGGCTTGATATCTCAATGGCCAAAGATCCGAGTGATACCGATATTGTCACAGTGCGTCCTGATCCCTTGTTGGATGGGGTGTTGTCTGCGCTAGAAGCGCAAGGCATGCGGATTCGCCAAGTGGAATGTGAAGCGGTGGATGGCTTTGAATTGCCGTTTGTACAAGAGTTTGAGTTTGTGCCGACTACCGGGCCCTATCATGGTCGTTGGCGCGAGTTAGAGCTCGTCGCTCATCGTGATACTGAACAATTGACGTTGTGGTTTGAAGTTGATCGCCATCGTGAAGGGGCCAAAGGTATGCTGGCCAGTTTGTTGGGCGTGGGGCAATTAAAGCGTGAGCTCACCATTCCATTGAATGCAACGCCGACTGAAGCCGGCCAACAGGTGATCGAGTACCTCGAGTCGACCTGTTAACAGTATTTACAATAACTTGAGCTTACACGTGTAAGCTAAATGTGGCATACTCAGGTGGAAATGTTCAAACACCTGAGTAAACGTTATGTCTGAAACCAGCAACGCAGCGTACAGCGCTAAAGAAGAGCTCGCGAATACGATTACTCATGCGATCGGAATGGTACTGGGTATTATCGGTTTGGTAATGCTGTTGCTTAAAGCCCATGCTTACCATGCCGATGCGCTGACTATTGCTAGCTACACCATTTACGGCGCCAGTATTATTGTGCTGTTTCTTGCCTCAACGCTCTATCATGCCATTCCCTCACCACGAGCCAAACGCGCACTCAAAACCTTTGACCATTGCGCGATTTATTTGCTGATTGCTGGCAGCTATACCCCATTTTTACTGGTGAGCTTACGCACCCCTTTGGCGATTGGCTTGATGGTGGTGATTTGGAGCATTGCGCTTGTCGGCATCATTATGAAGGTCGCTTTTGTCTATCGCTTTAAGCGCTTATCTTTGGTGACTTATCTGTTGATGGGCTGGTTATCACTGGTGGTGATTTATCAATTAGCGCTGCATGTTCAATTGGGTGGCTTGATTCTGCTTGGCTTGGGTGGGGTGATTTATTCGCTCGGGGTGATTTTTTATGTCGCGAAGCGCATCCCCTACAATCATGCTATATGGCATGGTTTTGTGTTAGCAGGATGCGCTTGTCACTTTTGTGCGATTTATTACTATGTGACGCCGGTTTAACGACGCCAGAAGGCTGGGAAGAACAGCACCAAGATGGTTAAGATTTCTAGCCTTCCCATCAACATACCGAAACTCAATATCCATTTCGCTGTATCAGGCAGTGAAGCAAAGTTCCCTGTTGGGCCGATATGCGCCCCCATGCCAGGACCGACGTTGGCGACGGCCGTTACCGCACCAGAAATACTGGTGGTTGGGTCAAGGCCAAGTGAGCTTAAGCAACCCGCAACAAAGATGATAGTGAGAAAATAAACCAGACAGAAGGCCACCACCGAACGCACGATGTCGTCGTTCACTGGGCGCTGATTATAGCGTTGAACAAACACGCCCGATGGATGGACTAGTTTCATCATCTGCTTGTGCAACAAGGTCATGGCGATTTGGATACGGAATATTTTAATCCCGCCAGATGTCGAGCCAGAGCAAGCTCCCACCATCAGTAGAAAAGCAAATACCGTGGTAGGCAATGCGCCCCAAGCGGTGAAATCTTCCAAACCAAAACCCGTCGTCGTCACAACAGAAACGATATTGAACATCGAAACCCGCAATGCATCGAGTACCGCGTAGTCGTTATGAATTACCAACCATGCACTGACGATCAAGCTACTGCCTAAGAACAGATAGGTAAAGCCACGCACCTGGGCATCTTTAAGCAAAATGCTCGGATGACGCTTGGTGAGAGCGGAAACAAAGAGCAAGAAGGGTAGTCCACCCAAGAACATAAACAGCGTCGCATTCCAATGAGCACTGTGTGAGAAGTGGTTCATTGAGCCATCAGAGGTGGAGTAACCGCCGGTTGATAGCGTGGTAAAAGAGTGGTTGATGGCTTCGAATACCGTCATGCCAGAGAGTAAGAAACCAATCATGCATAGACCGGTGAGGATCAGATACACCAGTACGATGTTCTTCGCGACGGTTTTCGCCCGTGGGCTACTTTTGTCTGACCAATCGGATGATTCAGTTTGGAACAGCTTCATACCACCAACGTTAAGCATTGGTAGTACCGCTACCGCCATTACGATAAAGCCAATCCCGCCGAGCCATTGCAATATCGAGCGCCACAGCAAGATACTTGGCGCCATGTTGTCGAGTCCACTTAGTACGGTTGAGCCGGTTGTGGTGATACCAGACATGGTCTCAAAGTAAGCATCGGTAAAGCTGATGTGGTTGATAAAGACAAATGGCAGTGCTGCAAAGGCGCTGGCAATGGTCCACACCAAACTGGTGATGAGGAACATGTCACGCACGCTGAGTTTAAAATTGGCCGTTCGGCCAATCGATAGGCATAAAAACGCAGCCACATGGGTGATGATTAGTGACTGGCCAAACTCGATAAAACCAGAGGTGCCAGAAAAGAATGCCACAAGAGTGGGGACGTACATGAATAGGGCGAGCTTAGACAGCACTAACCCTATCACGAATAGTACGGGACGAAAGTTAACCATGGTATATCATGCCTTAGAGGAAGAACGGGCTCGGCTGGAAGAGTGCTTCTACATCCGGAACATACTTCTTATCTACTAAGAACATCACCACGTGGTCATCCTGTTCAATCACGGTGCGGTCATGGGCAATTAAGACTTCATCACCACGCACAATTGCGCCAATGGTGGTGCCTGATGGTAAGCGAATTTCACCGATCGCGCGGCCAACCACTTTTGAGGTGGTTTCATCGCCGTGGGCAATGGCTTCAATCGCTTCTGCGGCCCCGCGACGTAGTGAGGATACGTTAACAATATCGGCACGACGTACGTGAGTTAGCAAAGCAGAAATCGTCGCTTGTTGCGGTGAAATAGCAACATCAATCGCGCCGCCTTGGACTAAGTCAACGTAAGCACCACGTTGGATCAGTACCATGACTTTCTTAGCGCCCATGCGTTTGGCTAGCATGGCTGACATGATATTGGTTTCGTCTTCGTTAGTGAGAGCGATGAACACATCAACTTGGTCGATGTTTTCTTCCGCTAGCAATTCTTGGTCAGCGGCGTCGCCACAGAAGACGATGGTATTTTCTAACTCTTCAGATAGGCGCTCGGCACGTTGATAGCTACGTTCAATCAACTTCACGCTGTAGTTTTGTTCTAAACGTCTTGCAAGGCTAGCACCGATGTTACCCCCACCCACAATCATGATGCGGCGGTAAGGTTTTTCTAGGCGTTGTAGTTCACTCATTACCGAGCGAATATGGTTACTGGCAGCAACGAAAAAGACTTCGTCATCGGCTTCAATTATGGTGGTGCCTTGTGGGCGAATTGGACGGCCTTGGCGGAAAATCGCCGCCACACGAGTATCAATGTGCGGCATGTGTTCACGCAAAGCAGATAGGGCATTACCCACCAGTGGGCCACCGTAATAGGCTTTGACCGCGACTAGGCTGACTTTCTGCTCGGCAAAACTCACCACTTGCAGTGCGCCAGGATATTGAATTAAGCGTTCGATGTAGCTGGTAACCAATTCTTCAGGGGCGATAAGGTGATCGACCGGAACGGCACCTGATTGGAATAAAGCTTCTTTTTCAGCGAGGTATTGAGGGGAGCGTATGCGGGCGATGCGGTTAGGAGTATTAAACAAAGAGAATGCGACTTGGCAGGCAGCCATGTTGGTTTCGTCGGTATTGGTTACCGCGACCAGCATGTCGGCATCTTGTGCCCCAGCTTCTCTGAGTACATCCGGATGGCTTGCATGGCCATTGATTACCCGTAAATCATATTTATCTTGTAGCTCGCGCAGGCGATCGCTGTCTTTATCGACAATGGTGATGTCGTTGTTTTCGCCAACAAGGTTTTCAGCTAGTGTGCCGCCAACCTGACCTGCACCAAGAATGATGATTTTCATATTCTTATCTCATTTAACTGCTGATATACCGTCATAATATGTGGCTTTCAAACGTTATTTGCCGAGCATATTCGGTATAGAGCTTTTTTCAATGCATTGAAAATAATAGTGAAGCCGGCAAAGCGCAAGCTTCACTTTGATTACTCAGTGTGATGTAACGTTATGCGCGCTTAGTCATCACCGCGTAGTAGAAGCCATCCATATCTTCTTCACCTGGCAGAATTTGACGGCCAGGGTTCTCGATATCAGAACCTTGCAGCTCTGCATTGGCAGTACGAGCAAGGAAGGCTTTAACCTGATTTTTGTTCTCTTGCGGTGTGATAGAACAGGTTGCGTAGACCAGTGTGCCGCCAACTTTAAGCTGTTGCCACATTGCATCTAAGATTTCACTTTGTAGTGCTGCCAGCGCTTCAATATCGTTGGCGCGACGTAGCCACTTGATGTCAGGGTGGCGACGAATTACGCCTGTTGCTGAACATGGCGCATCCAGTAGGATGCGATCGAATTGCTCACCTTGCCACCACTCTTGAGGGTAGCGTGCATCACCACAAATAACATCGGCACGCAGTTGTAGACGCTCAAGGTTGTCATAGACGCGGTTTAGACGAGTCGCATCACTATCAATTGCTACCACTTCCGTATCAACGGTGTGCTCAAGAATATGTGCAGTTTTACCACCAGGCGCGGCACAACAATCTAGGATCAACTCGCCATCTTTTGGTGTTAGGTAATCAACGGAAAGCTGCGCTGCCGCGTCTTGTACCGATACCCAGCCTTTGTCAAAGCCCGGAAGCAGAGTGACATCGCAAGGGGAATCTAGTTTGATCGCGTCTGCCGCATAAGCGTGTACGCTACAACCGATCTCAGCTTCTTGCATCAGAGCTAAGTATTCATCACGCGTGTGGTGTTGGCGGTTAACGCGCAGCCACATCGGCGCTTTGCTGTTGTTGGCTTCAACGATATTTTCCCACTGTTGTGGGTAGTGCTCTTGCAGCAGTTTTAGTAACCAGCTAGGGTGACCGTATTTACCCGCATTGTGGCTAACGGCAATCGCATCAAGCTCTTCTTGATTACGTAGGTAGTTACGTAATACCGCGTTAATTAGACCGCGTAGGCTTGGGCCACGGAGTGTCTCTGTACCTTCTACCGTTTCAGCAACGGCTGCGTGTGAAGGAATGCGCATGAAGCTCAGCTGATAAATGCCCACCAAGATCAAGTGGTGGAATACACGCTTTTTACCTTTTAATGGGTTCTCCATTAGCTCGTTGGCAATGGATTCAAGACGCGGTAGGTAGCGTAATGCGCCGTAACAGATTTCTTGAAGCAGTGCGTGGTCGCGTGGGCGAATGGTTTTTTGAGCCGCAGGAAGTGCGTGTGATAGTGAGTGACCTTTGTCTACCACTTGAAATAGGACGTTGGCAGCAGCAGCGCGAACATTCATGGTGAATACCTTAAATTAGATGGGGACATCTCTGTCCCCTAAAATGTACTGACAGTCATGCGACTGTGGTTACGTGTTTGTCATGGTGAAGCGAGTGCACGATATTATTAGTGCACAATGTTATTCGTGCGCCACGGATTAATTCAGTTGGCTACCCACTTCAAACCAAGCGGCACGTGAGTTCAAGATATCTTGAACTGACATGGCTTTCTTGCCTGGAACTTGCAGCTGCTCCAATACCAGCACGCCGTTGCCAGTGGCAACATAGATACCCGTTTTATCTGCTTGGATAATAGTCCCAGCAGGCTGATCACAACTTTGATCTGCAACACGGCTTTGCCATACTTTGATGCTGTTTTCAGCCACTTCAAAGTGGCTCATTGGCCATGGATTGAAAGCTCGCACACAACGTTCGATGTGCGCAGCATCGTCATTCCAATCAATGCGCGCTTCTTCTTTGCTGAGTTTTTTGGCGTAATTCGCCAATTCATCGTCTTGCTTAACGGCAACGGCCGTTCCAGCTGCGATATCATTCAAGCATTCAACCAGAGCAACAGGGCCAAGTTCTGCTAGCTTTGCGTACATCGAAGAGCTGGTGTCACTTGCTTCAATCGGTAGTGTTGCCACTTTTAGCATGTCACCGGTATCAAGACCGATATCCATCTGCATGATCGTTACGCCAGTTTCGGCATCGCCTGCCCAAATTGAACGTTGAATCGGCGCGGCACCACGCCAACGGGGCAAGATTGAACCGTGCACGTTAATACAACCGAGTTTTGGTGTATCAAGTACCACTTGCGGCAGCAATAAGCCGTAAGCGACCACAACCATGATGTCTGCATTCAGATCGGCTAGCTGTTGCTTTGCTTCATCTGATTTGAAGTTTTCCGGTTGATAAACAGGAATGTTGTGTTCAAGTGCAACATTCTTCACCGCGCTGGCGGTCAGTTTTTTACCACGACCCGCTGGGCGGTCAGGGTTGGTGTATGCTGCAATAACTTCGTGCTCCGAAGACAACAACGCCGCCAAATGAAGGGCGGCGAAATCCGGAGTACCAGCAAATACAATACGTAAAGGTTTGCTCAAGGTACCTTCCTTTTGAATTTATTGTTTTTCGTTAAAACGTTTGATCTTAGCCAGTTTGTCTTGAATGCGCTTACGCTTTAGCGGCGATAAGTAGTCAACAAACAGTTTGCCTTGTAAGTGATCAAGTTCGTGTTGTACGCAGATCGCTAATAGGTCATCTGCTTCAAACGAAAACGCTTCACCGTCACGATTCAGTGCTTTAACCGTCACTTCTGCCGCGCGTGGCACAAGGGCGCGAGCACCAGGGACAGATAGACAGCCTTCTTCAATACCATCCTCACCACGTTTTTCGATGATTTCTGGGTTGATCAGAACCATTGGTTCATCACGGGTTTCAGAAATGTCGATCACGACGATACGTTGGTGGATGTCAACTTGTGTTGCTGCTAGGCCAATGCCTTCTTCGTCGTACATGGTTTCGATCATGTCATCGACGATTTTTTGGATTTCAGGGGTGACGGCTTCGACAGGTTTTGCCACTGTGCGAAGGCGATCATCCGGGAATGTTAATACTTGTAATACAGACATATACACTCGATAGATTGATTTGTGCCGAATCGAGATAAACCTCGTTGGCTCAATTCTAGACATTTTATAGGGCAAATGACAGCATCATTACGCTTTTTGAATTTCAAATGTGCCGATAAAGTAACCATTTTTGTTGTGTGGTTTGGCGCCAAAAACACAAGGATTGAGGTATGTATCGAATACTACCTGCGATTGTTTTGCTGATTTTGTCTCTGCTTACCCTTACCCAAGCCAGTGCGAATTTGACATCGAGTGCCGATCAGGCGGAAACCGGGATACAGGTGAAGCTGTTGGTTAAACTGAGTCCAAAAATTCGAATTTCTCAAGCTCAACCACAAGATCAGTCTCGTTCAATTACATCGTCGTATCGGCATGATTTTTCCTTTCTCCCTGCTCTGTTATTGACCAAGCTAGAGTTGGATCGTGCTAGTCGTGTACTCGGCGCACGCAGTGGGCGGCGCTTATTATCAGATAACGAAGCGCTCATTATCCAAGGCTCACATTCACAAGGGTTATGGGGGATTTACCGCCCGCTTGATACTTATGTTCGCGATGAGCAAACCGTGGTGGTTTTAAAGCGCGTGGCGATTGCTGAATTACAATCCCGCGAGAAACACTTCTCAACCTTGCAAGTGCGCCAGCAACAGCAAGAGATATTACGAGATGATGTGGTGCTACCGCTCGATAGCCAAACCCGTGACGCTCATTCTTTTGCTTATTCACTCCATCCCATAATCGAGAACCGGCTCACCACGATATTAGGTGCGATTGATGGTCGTGATTATGTCGTTAAAAACCAAATAGTGGTGCTTAATCGTGGTCAGCAAGAAGGGGTTGTACAAGGAAGTTGGTTTGATTTGTACCAAGCACCAGTATTGAGTGAGTTGAGTGATCACCTCGCGACTGATGAAAAGCGTGTGATAGAAAAACAGCCAAGTTTGTCCATTGGCCGTCTAAGAGTCATTGATGCGGAGCAGTATTTTAGTTTGGCGCTGGTTACAGAAAGCCGCCAACCGATCGGGTTTGATACGGTAGTGCAATCGTCATCCTCCGCCGATTCGACTCACTCTTTAACCGCGCCAATAGCGATCGCCAGCGGCGGAGAGATGCGATAAATCATGATTGTAGAGAGTAATGAGCCTGATCTCGACCTTATCGCGTGGCTGACGCTTTACTTCACCCCAAGGCTTGGGCCCAAAGGGATGAGTAAGCTACTTAGCAAGGCATCTGCAACGCAGTTAGTCACTTATGATTCGCCGCAACTTTTGGCGCTCGGCTTAACTGAAGCGCAAGTGAGGTCAATTCAACAGCCGAATCAGCTTTATTTAATGCAATGTTTAGAGTGGCTGCATGCATCGACAGAGCACCATATTATCACGTTGCAGTCGGAGTCTTATCCGCCGCTATTGAAACAGATTTCTGCACCGCCGGCAGTATTGTTTGTTAAAGGTGATTTGAATGCATTACATCAGCCACAAATTGCCTTGGTCGGCAGTCGTCATGCCTCGATTGATGGTTTAAACAACGCCAAACACTTCGCTGCCGCATTGGTTCAGCATGGTTTGGTGGTCACCAGTGGCTTGGCGCTAGGTATTGATGGTTATGCGCATGATGGGGCTCTAACGGCGAAAGGCAAAACCATCGCAGTACTGGGTTGTGGTCTTGAGCATGTTTATCCCGCTCGCCATCGAAAACTCGCAGCACGAGTGGTGCAAAATGGCGCTTTGGTATCGGAGTTTCACCCTCGAACGTTGCCGAAAGCGAGCAACTTTCCGCGCCGTAATCGCATTATTAGTGGTTTGTCGCTGGGTGTCTTAGTTGTGGAAGCGGCGGAAAAAAGCGGTTCTCTGATCACCGCGCGCTATGCTGCAGAGCAAGGTCGAGACGTTTTTGCTATTCCTGGCTCTATTCAAGTGCCCCAAGCGAGAGGATGTAACAGCCTGATCCAGCAAGGGGCGTGCTTAGTACAAAGTGAACAAGATGTGTTAAATGAAATAGATACACTGTTGCGCTGGTCTAATATTAATAAGCCTTTAATGCAAATTGAGCATAGCTTGGAAAAAGAGCAGAAAGAACAATTGCCATTTGCCAAGCTGTTAGCTAACGTAGGAGCCGAAGTAACACCTGTTGATATTCTGGCACAAAGGACCAATATCCCTGTGCAAGAGGTCATGATGCAGCTCTTAGAGCTTGAGCTTTCAGGGCATGTTGTTGCGGTTTCCGGTGGCTATATTCGTAAGGGGAGGGGCAAGCTATGATGATGGATATCTTGATGTATCTATTTGAAACTTATATCCATAGTGATGCTGAGTTACAAGTTAATCAAGATGAGCTCGAAGATGAATTGCTTCGCGCTGGTTTTGAACAAAGTGACATTTATAAAGCCCTTATCTGGCTAGAAGATTTGGCAGCACTACAGCAAAGCGAAGAGCATGCAGCGATTTCGGTGAGCGGTGCGGTGTCGACGCGCATTTACACTGCGCAAGAAATGGATCGCCTAGATGTCGAGTGTCGTGGTTTTCTGATGTTTCTTGAGCAAGTTAATGTGTTGACCACGGAAACACGAGAGATGGTCATTGACCGTATCATGGGTTTGGAAACCGATGATTTTGAGCTCGACGATCTAAAATGGATCGTACTCATGGTGTTGTTTAATGTACCAGGCAACGAAAATGCCTACACGCTAATGGAAGAGCTTTTGTACAGTAAAGAGCAAGGCATCCTTCATTAATCCCAACCCAATCCATTAGTCGGCTTGATCGAGATTGATTTACTCATCTATCTTGTCATAAAAGAAGCCTAATGGCGTTTGAGTTGGTTTTCACAGTCAGTGAAAGGCAGTAAGTGGAATTATGAGTAGTAAAATAGATCAGCAATTATTTTCTGCCCATGAACACGCTCTTGAGCATCAAGCTTGTCCTAAGTGTCAAGATGAGCAACGTGAGGGCGTGTTACAACTTCGCCATGGTAAACATGGCCCATTCTTGGGATGTAATCTCTACCCAGAATGCGATTTTATCAAGCCTCTGCACCAAAACGATGGTCATATCATCAAAGAGTTGGGCGTCCCATGTCCGCAGTGCGGTAATGAGTTGGTGTTACGCCAAGGTCGTTATGGGATGTTTATTGGTTGCAGCGCTTACCCGCAATGTCACCACATCGAATCTTTAGAACAGGAAGAGCAAGCCTCTACTGACATGATTGCCTGTCCGGAGTGCAGCAAAGGTCACTTGGTTGAACGCAAAACTCGTTTCGGTAAACTCTTTTACGCGTGTGATAACTATCCTAAGTGTAAGTTTGCCGTTAATCAGCCACCAATAAAGGGGCGCTGTGAGTTGTGTGGTTTTCCATTACTGATCGAAAAGAAGTTGGCGAGTGGCATCAAATATCAGTGTGCGGAACGAAAATGTCAGCATACGCAGTCACAATAAAAACGGCGCTGATTAAGGCGCCGTTTTTTTATGACTTCATTTTCTAATCCGAACTCAAAGTGAGAACTTATTAAAGCCAGCGGCAAAGTTATGAATCGCTGGGAAGGCTTGTTGATCGAGCTGTTCGGCTAAGGCGCATAAACGACGTTGCAGTTCACCGCTATAATCACCACATACATTGATGTGGCCCATTTTACGACCTGCTCGTTTCTCTTTGCCGTACCAATGAATATGGCAGCCATCCATTGCCAGTAGGGCTGGCGGTAGAGTGTCTTCGCCCAATATGTTGATCATAGTGGTTTCACGCACCAGTTTAGTGCTGCCAAGTGGTAAGCCACACACTGCCCGTAGATGGTTTTCAAACTGACAGGTTTCAGCGCCTTGTTGAGTCCAGTGACCTGAGTTATGCACTCGAGGCGCAATTTCATTGACCAGCAAGTTGCCATCCACGTCAAAGAACTCCAGGGCTAACACCCCAACATAATCTAAACTTTGTGCCACGGCGGTGAACATCTGCTGTGCTTGTTCTTGTAGTGCGGGATCGGCGATTGCAGTTGAAAGGCTCAGTACACCATCGGTATGGACGTTTTCCGCCAATGGATAAACGGCGATAGATCCGTCTTTACCACGAGCACCAACCAAAGATACTTCACGGCTAAAAGGCACAAATTCTTCCGCGACGATGGCTTGGTTATCACTGCTCGCGATACACTGTGCCATCTCTTGCCAAACAGCATCGATGTTGTTGGCGTCTTTTAAGCGCCATTGACCCTTGCCATCGTAACCCCCGAGGGCGCTTTTCAGTACCATCGGCAAACCGACATGCTCAATGGCGACAAGGAAATCTTCGTATGTGTTGATCACGGCATAGTTGGCATTGCGTACACCCGCATTGTCGAGCAGCGCCTTCTCAATGCGACGATCCCCCCCAGCTTTGAACGCTTGGCTGGACGGAAGGAATTTACCACTGCGTTGGCATAGGTCGAGAATATCGTGAGGGATATGTTCAAATTCGGCGGTAATGACATCCGCTTGCGCGATCGCACTGGCCAGATCTTGTTTAATCTCAACTTGAGTGAGTGGGTGAACCACTTTGCCTTGGCTAACATCATAAGCGGTGAGCTCAATATTTAATGGGGCTCCCGCCAGAGACATCATTCGTGCCAATTGACCGGCACCTAACACCAATACGCGCATCACTTAGTCCTCAGCTGGGTTTGGATTGGCTAATACAGTTTCCGTTTGCTCGGCGCGGAAGGCTTCAACCTTGGCCATAATGGATTCATCATGCGTACCAAGAATTTGCGCTGCAAGAATACCGGCGTTGGCAGCGCCTGCTTCGCCAATGGCAAGCGTGCCAACGGCAATGCCTTTTGGCATCTGTACAATTGAGAGCAGTGAATCCATTCCTTTTAAAGCGCGTGATTGCACTGGCACACCAAGGACAGGGACAGAGGTAAACGCCGCTGCCATACCTGGAAGATGAGCAGCGCCGCCAGCGCCGGCAATAATAACTTTAATACCGCGTTCTTTCGCGCTAGAAGCGTAATCCGCAAGCAGTTGAGGAGTGCGGTGCGCTGAAACGACTTTGGTTTCATAACTGACACCAAATGTGTCGAGCATTTCTGCTGCGAGCTTCATGGTTGGCCAATCCGATTTTGAACCCATGATAATACCGACTTTCATCTCAAACTCCTTCAAGCTGCCATTAGGTGAATACGTGTTTTGTGCGCATTATACGAGTATTTTTCTCTCAAGCAAACGTTTGCGTCAGGGTTGAAATACAATAGACATAATTTATAAATAAATTGCTTTAGTCACCAAGATGGATTGTTAGTACACTGAGCAAAAATGTTAATAGAAATATGAAAGGAACGCGAAGTGGACAACTTTGAGCAGGCATTGACCGCCTTGCAACAGGGCGAAGTGATTGCCTACCCAACAGAAGGTGTATTTGGCGTCGGTTGTGATCCAGATAATCCGCAAGCTATTCAGAAACTGCTCACGCTAAAGCAAAGACCAGTAGAGAAAGGGTTGATTCTGATTGCTGCTAATTATCAGCAGCTTGTACCGTATATTGATGAGTCACAGTTAACGGAACAGCAGCTGCAGACTGTCCAAGCTACTTGGCCTGGGCCATATACTTGGATTATGCCAATCAGCGATAAAGTGTCAGATTGGGTTTCGGGACAATTTGATTCGATCGCCGTACGCGTTACTGATCACCCATTGGTACAGCAAATGTGTTTAGCCTTTGGCAAACCAATCACGTCAACCAGTGCTAATTTATCGGGTTTGGCACCGTGCATGACCACAGAAGAAGTAGAACAACAACTTGGCGATCAGCTGGTGGCCATTTTACGTGGTACAACGGGTGGTCGTGATAAACCAAGTGAAATTCGTGACGCCAAAACCCTACAAGTGTTGCGACAGGGCTAAATAGCAACTGTCATGCTCTAAGCGCCATAATAATAAGCTCAAAATGAATCAAGGAAGTCACATGCCAAGCTCAATTGATAAGCAAGCCGTAAAACAATTTCTAATGGCGTTGCAAGACAGTATTTGCCTTCAGCTCGAACGAGCGGATGGTGCCGGTATTTTTAAAGAAGATGCTTGGCAGCGCGAACCGGGTGAACATCTTAGTGGCGGTGGTCGAACTCGAGTCATGACAAGCGGAAATGTGTTTGAACAAGGTGGGGTTAACTTCTCACATGTGATGGGAAAACAGATGCCAGCGTCCGCCACGGCTCATCGTCCGGAGTTGGCTGGTCGTCGCTTTGAAGCGATGGGGGTTTCTTTGGTGATGCATCCGCATAACCCTTATGTGCCGACATCGCATGCTAATGTCCGTTTC
Source organism: Vibrio scophthalmi LMG 19158 (assembly GCF_000222585.1). Lineage (GTDB taxonomy): Bacteria > Pseudomonadota > Gammaproteobacteria > Enterobacterales > Vibrionaceae > Vibrio > Vibrio scophthalmi. Next base: position 75,048 of record NZ_AFWE01000180.1, read on the forward strand.
TTTATTGCTGAAAAAGAGGGCGAAGAGCCGATTTGGTGGTTTGGGGGTGGCTTTGACTTAACGCCGTTTTATCCTTTTGAGCAAGATTGCGTTGATTGGCATGCTTGTGCCAAAAATCTTTGCGCCCCATTTGGCGATGGTGTTTATGCTGAGCATAAGGAATGGTGCGATAAGTATTTCTATCTCCCACATCGTGATGAAACACGTGGCGTGGGCGGGCTGTTTTTTGATGATTTGAATCAGTGGGGGTTCGAGCGCAGCTTTAACTACATGAAAACCATTGGGGCGGGATATACGCAAGCTTATCTGCCGATTGTTGAACGTAGGAAGGCTACCGGGTATGGCGAGCGTGAGCGTCAGTTCCAACTTTATCGTCGTGGCCGTTATGTGGAGTTTAACCTTGTGTGCGATCGTGGCACTTTGTTTGGTTTACAAAGTGGTGGAAGAGCTGAATCGATATTAATGTCGATGCCGCCATTGGCGCGTTGGGAATATGGTTACCAACCGGAAGCGGGATCGCCAGAAGCACAACTCTACGATCACTACCTCAAACCACGACAGTGGTAGTTCTTCCCTCTATATATAGATAGTGATAGGGTCTTGATAGACCCTTTTTAATTTCTGGTAGTAAGGACATGACTCAGCAAATTGATCGCTATGCCGTTTTCGGCAACCCAATCGGCCACAGTAAATCACCGTTTATTCATACCTTGTTTGCTCGCCAAACCAATCAACCGTTAACCTATACCGCCGAGCTTGCCCCCGTCGATGGATTCAATGAGAGCGCACAAGCCTTCTTTGCCGACAGAGGGCGAGGTTGTAACGTGACGGTACCTTTTAAGGAAGCGGCTTATTTGTTTGCTGACCGGTTGACGGAACGTGCTCAACTAGCTGGTGCGGTTAATACACTTAAGAAGTTAGATGACGGCATTATCCTAGGTGACAATACTGATGGTGAAGGGCTAGTCCAAGACTTATTGCAATATCAAGTGCCACTAAAAGACGCTCGTATCCTTATTATTGGTGCTGGTGGTGCGGCGCGCGGTGTGATTAAGCCATTACTTGATCAACAACCAAGCCAGCTGGTTATTAGTAATCGTACTTTTAGTAAAGCAGAGCAATTAGCGCAAATGTTCCAGCCTTATGGCAATGTAGTCGCAACCGCAATGGAAGAGATTGATCAAGCCTTTGATGTGATCATCAATTCAACATCAGCCAGCTTGAGTGGTGAGCTACCAGCAATATCATCACAAATCTTTGCTTCTCATAGCAGTGTCTATGACATGATGTACGGCCAAGGCAAAACGACGTTCAATCAGTGGGCGCTCGAGCAAGGTGCGACTTGTGTCTATGATGGTTTGGGTATGTTGGTCGGCCAAGCGGCAGAAAGCTTTATGTTGTGGCGCGGGCTAAGACCCGGTACAAAGCAAATCCTACGTGAACTGAGAAAAAACCTAGAAGGTATATAATGAATCAATCCATTCTCTTCCCTGATACGCAAGCTTGGGATGATGAGCAGCAAGCGATCGTATTTCCTGCTCAGCAATCCGGTGCATTGATTGAGTGTCTGATTAGCCAAGTTGAGTTAGAGCGACTATCAGGTCAGAGTATTGCTAACAGCCAGCAAGCATTAGAGGTTTTTGCTCAATACCGTTTTGATCTTGAAGAGCTGGCTGAAGCATTAATAGAAGAGGAAGAATTTAACCCTCAAGGGAAAATTGAAGTGGTTAACTGATTTCTACCACGTTATGAAGGTAGTCCTCTTTATTCTGTACATAGTTGTCCGCTGACTTCTGTAAAAAGGCGCGTTCTTTCTCATGCAAAAGGCGCGCTTGTTTTACTGGGCTGCCAACATACAAGTAACCACTCTCGAGTATCTTGCCGGGAGGGACCAAACTTCCTGCACCAATCATCACTTCTTTTTGAATCACTGCGCCATCAAGAACAATTGCGCCCATCCCAACGAGAACGCGATCTTCAATCGTACAACCATGTAGCATTACTTTATGACCAATCGTCACATCGTTACCAATAATAAGAGGGTAGCCATTCGGGTTCTCACTATTTTTATGGGTAACATGCAATACGCTGCCATCTTGTACATTGGTGCGTTGGCCAATATGAATATGGTTCACATCGCCCCGCGCAGCCACGAGTGGCCAGATACTGGAATCATCACCAATCGAGATATCCCCGACTAAAACTGAGCTACTATCTATATAAACACGCTCACCGATAGCGGGAGCAATACCTTTATAGCTACGTAATGCTGTCATTGTTACTCCTTAAAAGAGAAATATGGCACTTTTAGCCATAGAAGAGTTGAAGAAATAGCCATCTTTGATTAGAAAACACCCAAACAACAAAAAAATACAAAAAAAACACTAAAAAGGACTTGCCAACGTGACGCCGATCTCTATAATGCGACCTCACTGACACGGCGACGGTTCGAAAGAAACGAGAGTCGAGTTGGTACGGTTACTTAGCCAAGCAAATTGCTTGAAAAAAAGTTTGAAAAAAGTGGTTGACACTAAACTTTAACTCGCTAAAATGACCGCCTCTTCCGAAGTGATGTGAGTCACAAAGAAGAACGCTCTTTAACAATATAAACCTATCAATCTGTGTGGGCACTCGTTGATGATAATCCAATAAGTTATTGCTTAGGCAAT
>NZ_AFWE01000179.1 GCF_000222585.1 Vibrio scophthalmi LMG 19158
AAAATGTGGTCGCAATTTGTAAGGCGAGCGAACCAACGCCAAGCGCCATCCATGCGCCTACGGTTGCTAAAAAAGTGAAAAGAACACGGCTACCCCATGTTTTGAGTCTGTCGATTTCAAGCAGCAGTTGGTCACTGTGCATCAAAGCGCTTTTCTTCAAAATGGCGTTTGTTTCGCCGGTATCACTGAGCAGTTTGACGGTATCGAGTTCTTCTGCATCCAGAAGACCTGAATCCAAAATGTCACCGATGTTGGATTTACCCGCCCCCAGAGCACGAAGCATCTTGTTGATATGATGTTTCATGTACGGGGTTGCGTGTTCTTTGTAGTGTTCTAGTGACTCTCTTAATGGCGTACCCACGGCGGTTTGATGCGCCGTGGAAGTCAGAAAATTCGTACACTGGATAAATCGGTATTGACGATAGATAGGTAGAGCATCGAGATTGACTCGATACTCACCACAATACCGGCTGAGTGAGATAACAATCAGCGGAAGCAATAGAGCAAATAAGACCAAAACGTAAAAGCCCGTTATTTAGCCAAAATAAACCGAATTGCTCCGCGCTAATTGATAAAAAGCCCCACGTTCGACGTGAGGCTTG
>NZ_AFWE01000178.1 GCF_000222585.1 Vibrio scophthalmi LMG 19158
GCTCATTGAGCGGGTTTTTTTATGTCATCAAACTAAGACAGGTTCTATTTTTGATAAAAAAATGTGGCGAAATGTAAAGCTAATGCGTAGGCTTTAACGGTCTCACTGATGAGTCTTGATAACCCTTTGTTTTGATTATCTTTGCACAATCTTTACTTTGCTAAACTCATAAACTGGGCTATCTTGCCGATAAACTGGCGTTCGTTCAGTAAATGGATAGGGACATTGTCGTTATTTTTATAAGTAGCATGACTAATTAGTCACATATATTTGAGAGGAAATTAATATGGCAGGTGAGTCTATGGATGTTCAAACTCCATTGGTTGACAGTCTGGCGAAAGCTGAAACTTGGCTAAACAGCAATTCGGATCTTTTGATTCAGTACGGTGTAAACATCATTTCAGCGGTACTGATTCTATTTATTGGTAACATCGTAGCGAAAATGGTCGCGAACAGTGTTGCTAAGATGCTTGATAAGAAAAAAATGGATAAGGCGGTTGTTGAATTTATCCATGGCATCGTGCGTTACACATTGTTTGTGATTGTTCTGATTGCTGCACTAAGCCGTATTGGCGTGCAAACTGCTTCAGTGGTTGCTGTCATCGGTGCGGCCGGCTTAGCGATTGGTCTTGCTCTGCAAGGGTCACTTTCTAACTTTGCAGCTGGCGTATTGATTGTTGGTTTCCGTCCATTCAAATCAGGCGATTATGTTGAAGTTGGTGGTGTTGCAGGTAGTGTTGAAGCCATTCAAATTTTCCAAACTGTACTAAAAACACCAGACAACAAAATGGTTGTTGTACCAAACTCAGGTGTGATTGGTTCGCCAATTACCAACTACTCTCGTCATGATACACGCCGTGTTGATTTAACGATTGGTGTTTCTTACAGCTCAGATCTTAAACTGACTAAGAAAGTGATCCAAGAAGCGCTAGAAAAAGACGAGCGTATTCTGAAAGATCACGACATCACCATTGGTGTTGTGGCGCTGGCAGATTCTTCAGTAAACTTTGTTGTCCGCCCTTGGTGTAAGACTGCGGATTACTGGGATGTTTACTTTGATTCAAACCAAGCAATCAAAGAGGCGTTAGATGCGAACGGCATCGAGATTCCATTTCCGCAAATGGATGTACACCTCAACAAAGTGGAAGCGTAATTACTCTTTGTAATGCGAATTTCAAAAAAAA